>JAWOHH010000042.1:0-13507 GCA_046496215.1 Desulfobacterales bacterium | reverse complement strand
GGCGCGTGGCGGCCGCAGCCACGGCCCACAGGTCCACCCCGCCATGCTCGAAGAAGCGCCGGTCTTCGGCCCTCACCACGGCCTGGATCAGGGCCGGCGACATCGCCCCGATCTCCACCCAGGCATCCTGCCGCGAGCGCGGGTCGGTCCGGAGCTCGTGCAGCACCTCACCGTGGCGGTCGACCAGCAGGGACTCTGAAGAGCGGTGCATCTGCCGCACCTGCTGGTAGCTCAACACCGCCCAGGCGGGAGCCGCCGCCAGGTTCACCGCAGCAAAGAAGAGAATCGCGGCAATCCGCATCGCCATCGTCCGCTTTATCCTGCACCGAATCGGAACCGGCCCTTGTGGGGGCAGGACCATCGCGGCTGGAAGCCGCTCCCACACCTACTCGACATCGAAGGCCGCGTTGGGTGTCTCGCCCATCATCTCCGGCGCATACAGGGCCTCGACCCGCGTGGGCGGCAGCCGAAAGGTGCCGCTCTGGTTCAGGCGCAGGGTGTACTCCAGCGCCCACCGCCCTGCGGGCACCTGCTCATAGTAGGCCCGGAACGCCTCGAAGGAGCGCTCTTCGAATGCCGGCCGCATCCGGCCCGATGGCGGCTCGCCCGGGCTCATCAGGCGCGAGTCGCGGCCGAGCCCGGAACCCAATACCGTTGCGCCCGCCGGGAGCGGGTCGCTCACCGCCACCCAGCCCGTGCCCGCCTGGGCCTCGATCTCGAGCGTCACCCGCAAAATGTCGCCCCGGCTCCAGCGATCGGGCGCCCGCCGGTCGATTGCGCCGAGGCTCTTGCGGATCGCGAACCCGCTCGCCAGCGGTTCCCGCAGGGCAACCGCCGCCAGCCCCTGGACGGTGACCCACGGGCGGCCGCTGCCCTGGTGCCGCAGCCGCAGATCGGCCCGGCCCGCGGGCCACGGGATCAGCACGGAGTCCCCCTTCAACGGAGCGGCCCAGTCGAACGCCCGCGTCTGCTCGGCGATCTCCACATGCGTGATCCCGGTGACCGCATCGCGCTCGGCGGCCTCCGAGAATCGCTCCATGGCCAGCACCCCCCAGGCGTTGGCGGTGGTGAGATCCCAGTGCCCGTGACGCTGCCGCGCCAGCGCGCCGCGCACCAGCCGCGGCAGCTCCCGGCGCCAGCCTTCGAGCTTGAGCGCCGCCAGCACCAACCGCACCGCATTCACATCCTCGGAGGCCATCAGCCACCACAGCCGGTCCGATGCCCCGGTGGCAAAAGCCGTCATCGTCCCCTGGGTGATCAGCCGCGCCCGCAGCGCCTGTTCGGCGTGCGCCAATTGCGGCCCGCGCTCGGGGAGGTTTTCCATGTGAATCAGGGTTTCGACCCAATCGAGCAGGGCCGATGTCGGCCAGAGGCCGGGTTCGAAGGCGATCGACCCCGCCAGGGCCGGATCGGCCGCGCCGATCCGGGACAGCGCGGCCAGGGCCGCCAACTTGCGGATCGTGAGATCGGCGGCGGCCGAAGGGGAGTGCCGGACCAGACTGCCGTTCACGAAGCGCTGAAGGCCCTGGGTGGCCAGCTTGAGCGTTTCCGCGGGGATGGCCCAGCCCGCCTCGTGCCCCACGGAAACGATGTATGCGGTCAACACCGGGTCGCCGGATGCCATCGACGGGAAGTACTTCACCAGCCCATCGCTATCCATGGCGGCAGGCAGCTCCGCTATCCGCCGCTCCCAGAGCGCTCGATCGCGCTGCGCCACGGCCGCGGAAATTTTCTGCTCCATGCAGCCGTAGGGGTAGCGGCGCATGTAGTCGGCGACCGCCTTCAACCCGTCTCCGATCCTGGCGCGTGCGCTGACGCGGACCCCGCCGCCGGGCAGGGCGCCTGCCGGCGGCTCCACCGTCTGCACGAATTCGCCCTCCAGCTGCACGATTTCAGCCTGAACGACTCGCATCGGCTCCGCCGGTGCGACCTTCTGCACCACTTTCACCCGGTCCGCCGGCACTCCCTCTTTGGCGGCCGCCTCGATCTCCCAGGCCAGATGCTCCCGGCCGGAGGGCACCAACACATCCCAGAAGAGCTCGCGCGCCTCGCCGGCTGCCAGAACCGACGTCTGCGGCAAAAGGGCCGGCAAAAGGCCTGCCGCCCGGGCCGCCGCAACGACCGTCAGCTCCCGCTCCGTGCTGTTGCGCACGGTGACGCCGGCACGGAAGCGGTCGCCCTCCCGCACCACGGGCGGCAGCCCGGGAAGGACCGTCAGCTCCCGCGTGGCGCGGATGGAGGTCATGCCGGTCCCGAACAGGCCGGCCCCCCCGTTGACGACGGCGACGATGCGAAAAGAGGTGACGGCGTCGTTCACGGCGAGCTCGACCTCTGCCCGCCCGGCCCCATCCAGCGGCACCCGGGCCTTCCACAGGATCAGAGGGTCGAAGAGTTCGCGCGTCGCCTGGCGCCCGCCCCCGCCGCCCGGGGGCAGGGCCTTGGCGCCGAAGTGGCGCTTGCCCAGGACCTGCAACTGGGCCGTGGCGGTGCGCACCTCGTAGCCGCGCCGGCCCATCATGGCGGCCAGCAGGTCCCAGCTGCGGTTGGGCATGAGTTCGAGCAGCCCCTCGTCCACGGCCACGACGGCCGCCTCGGTTCCCGGCGGCGGCGCTCCGCCGGCCGCCGTGGCCGCGCGGATGGCGACCTTGACCCTCTCCCGCACCCCGACCACCTGCCGGTCGGAGGCCACCGACACCTTCAGCTCATGCTCCCGCCACCCCACGTTGATCTCGGCCGCCCCGAGCTTGAACGCCGGCTTGCCCAAATCCGCGAGCGCCGTGGGCTGGACGGCGCCCGTGCGGCCGCGCACGGCGAGCACGGACACAAAGACGTTGGGCGCATGGCTGCCCCTGACCGGGATCTCAACCACCGGCTCACGACCGGAGATCCTCTGCACCCGGGCCTCCATAACCCCCTCGCGCTCGACCGCAATCAGCGCCGTCGCCTCGCGAAACGGCATCCGCACCTGGAAGCGCGCCGTCTCGCCGGGTTCGTACCGTTTGCGCTCCGGCAGCAGATCCATGCGGTCGTCGTTCGCCGCCTCGAACCACCACTCCTTGTCTCCCGCCACCCACACCGAGCGGTGCGCGTACGTCCGGTTGCCGTTCGCGTCCCGGCTTTCGGCCGCCAGGATGACCTCTCCGGCCAGCGGCGAGGCGGTTTCGCACAGCAGCCAGCCCCGCGCGTCGGTCCGGCCTTCCACCAGGGTCGCAACCCGCCGGGTTGCGACGGTGTGATCATAGGCGTAAAAACCGCCCACCAGGCGCTTGCGGTGGGAGATCACCTTGCGTTCGAAGAGCTCGACCTTGACCGGCGCCGCGGCCACCGGCCGGCCGGATAGGTCCACTACGGCGACCTGGAAATTGAGGGCATTTTTCTTGGCCGCCCAGCCGTCCAGCTTGATGCCGACCAGGCGTCCCGAGTTCCAGAGCGGGAGCCGGTTTGAGACGGTTTGAGTCTCGCCGTTGGGGTCGCGGAATTCCAGCTCCACCGTCATCTCCTGGGGCGCGCCGGCTGCCGGGAGCCCGGGCACGACGGTGCGCACCGTGCCGGCGCGCCCCAGCACCAGCTCCGTCGCGATCAGCCTGGGCCGGACCCCGCCGACGGCATCGCCCGGCTCCGGCTGCTCCCCGCGCCGCACCCGCCCCTCGGCGACCGGCCCGTTGGCGAAGACGACCTCCTCGAACCCCTCGAACGCCGGGAGGCGCTTGGCGGCCACCTCGGCCCGCACCGTCACCGGCAGCATACCCGCCCCGCCCCCGGCCAGATAGTGCACGCCGAGATCGAGTGCCACCTCGCGCACGTTGACCAGTGGCTCCGCCGGCGCTTGGATTGTCCCCTTGAGCAGCGGCAGCCGGAACTCCTCGACCCGGAAGCGGCCCGAAGTCAAACTGCGGAGGATCCCGGGCTCATCCCCCTCGTCGCCGAACGCCTCGCCGGGCTCATCATTTTCCGCCGCCCTCTCCTCCGGTCGGCCCTTGCGAATCAAGCTGACGCTGTAGCTGCCCAGCCGGGCCTCCCGGGGAACGGCCCACTCGCTCTCGGCCCCGCCGGCGGCATTCCAGGCGAGGGGCAGCTCATAAATCTGGTTGCTGCCTGCGTGGCGGATGGAAACGGTGTCCGGCAGCCGGTCCGAAGGCGGCACGGCGAAGCCGTCCATGGTGCGGCGGCGGATGAGGTGTTTCATGTGGAGGGTTTCGCCGGCACGCAGCAGGCTGCGATCGAAGAGGGTGTGGGCGACGAACGGCCCCGGACCGGCCTCCACCGGCAGTCTGAACCGCCAGGCCTCGATGCCCTCGCTCCAGCTCGAGTGCACGAAGCTCATATCGTCTGCCGTTTGAGCGGTGATGAAAAGCCCTTCCCCCAGGGTCTTCGCGTCGAACGGATGAAAGCTGTCGGCGTCCGGCAGGTCGCGGCCGCACGACGCGCCGCCGGCCGCATCCGGCAGCTGCCCCTCGATGCGGGCGATGCCGTCCGGGTCGGTCCGCCCGCTCCAGAGCACGCTGCCGTCGCAGGCCGTGACGGCCACATCCGCGCCGGGCACCGGGGCGGCCGTGTCCAGGGTCGTCACCCACGCGAGGGAGGAGTCGCGGCCCTGCTTGAAGTGCACGGAGAGGTTGGTGACCAGGGCGGCGGCAGGCACGTACATGGGCCGCGGGGGGTCGAGCAGCGATTTGCCCAGGATGGCGCTCTCGATCTCGACGATGTAAAGCCCAGGGCCCGCGAGCGGGATCCCGACCACCTCGAAAGCGCCACCTCCCAGGGTCTGCGGCAGCCTGAAATCGGCTGCCGCCGGCTCGCCCGCCAGCAGAGAGGAGTCCCTTCGGGCCGCCATGACCCGGCGCAGCCAGTGCTGGGCCTCGCCCGCGCGCCCCGGCCCCAGACTGAGGATCTTGCCGTTCGCCCGGCCTGTCGTGCCGCCCTCCAACTTCACCACCCGCCCGGCAGGCCGGGGTTCCAGACTGCGGATGGTGACCGGCAGTACCGGTTCGGCATTCAGTTCGATGATGCCGAAGCGCGCCGCAAACTTGGCCAGCGGCGGGTAGCCGGCCGTGCGGATCTTGAGCGGAAACCGGCCGGCGTTGGCCAATCCCCGGCCGGCGTCGTCGCGCACCCCCTCCGGCAGTTCGAGCTGAAAGTCGGCATTGGCGGGAAACGGCCCCTCGAAGGTGAGCCCACCGCCCTCCTTCCCGAGGGGGGCACTCCAGCTCCTGCCGTCCGGCCCCTTCAACACGGCCTCGCCGGTCTGCCCGGGGTCGAGCGGCGCGTTGAAACGCAGGCGCATGGGCAGGATCGGGATGCATCCGGCCCGCGGGTTCTCGCGCTCGCAGGAGAACTCGGCCAGGAATGCCTCCCGGGTTTCGAAGGCCAGCACCTGGTCTTGGTCGGTGGCCACCCCCGAGACGGAGCGGATGCCCTTGCCCCAGACCAGGTTCACCTTGGCTTTCTGGGGGAAGCGTTGTCGGCAGCGCAGCAGCAGGCACCGGCTGGCCTCGCCGCCGTGCTCGAAAAGCCAGGGGTGAGCGGCGAGGATCGCCTCGCGCGGCTCGCCCGCGAGGATCTCGGCCCCCACCGCCTGGGCGATGCCGGCGATCGTGAACCGCGCCCGGGCCAGGACCGTCTCCGCGTCCGGCACGCTGTCCAAAAGAAGGATAAAGACCTGGTCTTCGCTGATGCCGCGCAGGCCGGCGGACGGCAGGGCGTTGCGGATCGCAGGCCCCCCGGTGCTGAAGCTGAACTCCCGCGCTCCGCCGAGTTCTCTTCCGGAGAGCGATCGCACGTCCGCCCTCAGCGTGAAGGCGCACCGGACCCCGCCGGGCAGATCGCGCTCGAAGTCATACACCCAGGTCCGCGGGTCCACCCATCGGCCCTCACCCGGCTCGTCGCAGCGCACGCTGAACGGCGAGGCCGCCCGCGGGTCGCCGAAGGCCACCATGGGCTCGGAAAAGCCCGCCTTCGCCTGGCGTACGTTTTTGACGGCTCCCCGGGGGGAGAACTCGAGGACCCTGGGCGGCTCCTGGGCTGCGAGCGGTGCGCTGGAAAAAACGATGGTCGCGAGAAGGGCTAAGAGGGTGCGGCGCATGGCGGGAGCCTTTCTGCAGCCGGTCATGCCGGCGAGGGGTTCGGGCCGGTTGCTTGCCGCCGCAGTAAGCCAGCTTTGATGATCACTGTCAAGTGGTGTTCCTGCAGTCGGGCGACAAGGTCCCGGCGCCGGAAGCCAATAGGGCGCTGGCCGAACTGCTCACAGCCGGAGTCCTCTGCAACGACTCGGTGCTGAAACAAACCGAGGCGGGCACCCGCGTGGAGGGCGACCCCACCGAGGGGGCGCTGCTGGCGGCGGCCGCGAAGGCCGGGATTATCCACCGGGCGGCTTCCGAGCGGCTGCCGCGCATCGACGTGATCCCGTTCGAGTCGGCGCGGCAGTACATGGCCACCCTGCAGGACTCGGGCGGCGGCAAGCCAAAGCTGCTCTACGTCAAGGGCTCCATCGAGAGCATCTGCGCGGATTGCGGCCTCAAGGTCGGCGCCGACGGGGACCCCGCCGTGGCCAATCCGGGCGAGATCCACCGCCGGGTCGACCAGATGGCCTCCGCCGGCCTGCGGGTGCTCGCTTTCACCCGGAAGGGGATGCCGCCGGAGACGACCCGTGTCGGCCACGAGGACATTCGGGAGGGCCTTCTGTTTTTGGGCCTGCAGGGCATGATCGACCCGCCGCGGCCCGAGGGGCAGGAGGCCGTGCGCGCCTGCCAGCAGGCGGGGGTTCTGGTGAAGATGATCACCGGGGACCACGCCGGGACCGCCGCCGCCATCGGCCGCCAACTGGGCTTGTGCGGGGAGTCCTGCGCGATCCACACCGGCGAGGTGATCACCGGCCGGCAGATTGCGGAATTCCCGGAGGATGCGCTCGAGGAGGCGGCCGAGCACACCGCCGTCTTCGCCCGCGTCTCCCCGGAGCAGAAGCTGAGACTGGTGGAGGCCCTCCAGAAGCGGCGGCACGTGGTGGCCATGACCGGCGACGGGGTCAACGACGCCCCGGCCCTGAAGAAAGCCGACATCGGTGTGGCCATGGGCATCAACGGGACCGAGGTCTCCAAGGAAGCCGCCGACATGATCCTCACGGACGACAACTTCGCCACGATCCGCGCCGCCGTGGAGGAGGGCCGGGGCTCTTCTCCAACCGCTGGTTCTGGAGCGGGGTGGGGATCATGACCGTGCTGCAGATCGTCTACACCTATTCGCCCTTGTTCAACCGGATTTTCGGCAGCTCCCCGATGGGGGTCCTGGACTGGGTGGCGGTCTTGGGCTGCAGCGCCATCGTCAGCGCCGTCGTCGGCATCGAGAAGTCCGTGCGCTTCAAAGCCGAGGCGCGAAGGCACAGCACTGCGGCACTTGCAGATCATTCCTCCGGCAGTTGAAGCGATTCCACCATGGCGATGCCGCCCGAGCGCATGGCCTCCAGCGCGGCCGCCGTGGTCTCAGGGGTAATCCCCCGGCACAGCGACTCCACCACGGTGACCCGGTAGCCAGCCGCAGCAGCATCCAAAGCCGTTGCTTTCACACAGTAATCGGTGGCTAGGCCGTAAATGATTAGGTCCCTTATGCCGCGGCTTTTCAGCAGCTTACCCAATTCGGTTGGCCCCCCCCCGTCGTCTTGAAACCCCGAATAGCTGTCGAACCTGCGATCCTTGCCCTTCTGCACGACCGCCTCGAACAGCGACGCGTCGAGCAGCAATCCGGCGTTTGCGGTGCCCTGGACGCAGTGCGGCGGCCAGAGCACCTGCTTACGGTTTTCAATCTCGATCAGGTCGAACGGCTTCCGGCCAGGATGATTCGTGAAGAAAGAGACGTGGTCCGCCGGATGCCAGTCTTGGATGGCGAACACCACGAAGCCCTGGCGTTTGAAGGCCTCGGTAGCCCGGCGCACATGGTCGATGAAACCACGATCCGTCCCCGGGACTGCGAGCGCACCGTTCTTCCAGGTGGTAAAATCTGCCTGCACATCGGCGACGATGACCCCTTTGTTTTCCATGTCTCCTCCCTTAAAGCATGCAATCGCGTACCGCAACACGTTTCGGCCAGGAAGTCCCGCCCTTTGGGAACAAAATATCTATACACGCCCTATCGGTAAAATAGCCCGGTGGGTGTGAGGCCCCCACCGGGTGCGGCCGGGACGGAGGCGCTCTTAGGTGAGCATGCTTTGATGTTATTGAATAATGCTATTCATTAATTCCACGCGGCGCAACGCCGTAGTCTCAAGCGCTGCCGGCAGCGAGCTTGGTTTTCGATTGCATTCCAAGTGATTCATCTTCTATAGTATTAACGCATCGTCAACGCCAAGCGCATCAGGCATAGTGCCGCGCCTGCAGGTGCCCCCATGGAGATGTCGCTCGCCCATCGGATCCGAAACTCAGCCCATACCGCCAAAGCCTTTCTCGCGACCGGCCTCTGGCAGCTGAACCTGGAGGAGCTGCCCCGGAGGAAATCCCTGCTGGTGAGGCTGTCACGGGCCGCGATGGTCGCCGTAGCCGAGTTCTTCAAAGACCAATGCATGCTGCGAGCCTCCGCCCTCACCTTCTACACGCTGCTCTCGATCGTCCCCGTCTTTGCCGTCCTTTTCGGAATCGCCAAGGGCTTCGGCCTCGAGCGTCTGCTGGAGAAGGAGCTGATGGAGCACCTGCCCGGGCAGGAGCAGGCCATGGAACGTATCCTGGACTTCTCGCGGCGGCTGCTGGACAACACCAAGGGCGGGGTCATGGCCGGCGTTGGCGTGGTGATGATGTTCTGGTCGGCGGTCAAGGTGCTGGGCAACATCGAGTCCGCCTTCAACGCCATGTGGGACATCAAGAAAGCGCGCTCGTGGTGGCGGAAGTTCAGCGACTACATGGCGCTCATGGTCTTCAGCCCGATTCTTCTGATCGTGGCCGGCAGCGCCACGGTCTTCATCCGCACCCAGATCGATGCCATCGCCGCGAGGTTCACGGTCGCCGACTGGCTGATCCCCCTGGTGCTGGCGGGCTTCAAGCTAACCCCTCTGATCCTGATCTGGACGCTGTTCACGGTGCTATACCTGGTCATGCCGAACACGCGCGTCTCGTTTAGGGCAGCCGCCGCCGGCGGAGTGATCGGCGGCAGCATCTTTCAGCTGGCCCAATGGGCGTATATCGCCTTTCAGGTCGGGGTGGCCAACTTCAATGCCGTTTACGGGAGCTTTGCCGCTCTGCCGCTTTTTTTAGTCTGGGTGCAGACGAGCTGGATCCTGGTGCTCTTCGGGGCCGAGCTCTGCTACGCCTTCGAGCACGCCGGCACCTACTGCCGTGCTTCCGGCTGCCCGGAGCTCGCCCCCGGCGAGCGCAAACTGCTGGCCTTGCGCATCGCGCGCCTGGTGATCCAGAACTTTGCCGCCGGCCGCGAGCCGCTCACCATCGCCCAAATCGCCCAGGGGCTGAAAATGCCGGCCCGCATGGTTCAGCCGGTGGCGGCGGAGCTGAAGCAAAGCGGCGTTTTCACCGAAACCCGCACCCGTAAAAAGAAGCACCCCGCATTCCAACCCGGAATCGACATCCACCAATTGAGCATCCAGAGAATCATCGAGGCCTACGAGAATCCGCACTGCGGCGATAGCGCATCGCCGGTCAAATCGGAGGAGGCCCGGGATTTGGTGGAAGCCCTGCGGGCCCTCAATCTCGCCGCCGCGCACTCCCCGGCCAACCGGCCGCTGGTCGAACCCGGACTCAAGATTTAGCTGATCGGCCGCACTGCCGGTGGCAATAGCCGGGAAGCAGCACTTAAAAAATCGCGGCAGGATGCCGCTCCCACAGAATACCCACCACCCGTCAGAGGGTGATGAAGCGTTCAGAGCAAGGCCGTCTTAGGCCTGCCCTGGGCGTTTCTTCGCGCGCCGTGTCGGCGGTGCGGCCAGGGGGTCGTCGGGCCAGGGGTGCTTGGGGTAGCGACCTTTCAGGTCTTTTTTCACCTCGGGGTAGCCCCGCTTCCAGAAGCCGGCCAGATCCGCGGTCACCTGCATGGGCCGGCCCGCCGGCGAGAGTAGGTGGAGCAGGACCGGCCGGCCGTCGCCAACCCGCGGCGTGTCGGCGCAGCCGAACATCTCCTGGATGCGCACCGCCAGCACCGGGGTATCGCCCGTGTAGTCCAGCCGGATGCGGGAGCCGCTCGGCACCGTCAGATGGGTTGGGGCAAGCCTCTCCAGATCCCGCCGCTGGCGCCAGGACAAGAGCCCGCCCAGGGCCGCTCCCACGTCGACCCGCTTCAGATCCGGGAGCCGGGTAAGCCCGGTCAGATGCGGGGCGAGCCATGACTCCAGGCAATCCTCCAGCGCCCGATCCGAGACATCCGGCCATGGCTCCCCGCCGGCGGCGGTTCTGCGCAAAAACAGCACCCGCTCCTGCCAGCTTCGCCGCTCCCGGCTCCAGGGCAGGCAGGCGATGCCGGCTGCGCGGATCCCCTGAATCAAGGCCGCTGCGACCGCGCCGGGGTCCGGTTCGGCTAACGGCTCGGTTTTCAGCACCAAGGCCCCAAGGCTCGTCTGCCATTCGGCGACCACCGCCCCACGCCGGGCGTCCCAGGCGACTACCTCACGGTGCAGGATGCGGCCGGCGTGCTGATCGAGCAGGGTTTCCAGATCGTAGGCTGCGGCGAGAAAGATGCGCGCCTCACGTCGTTCGCCGTCGAGATCGGCGGCTACGATGGTGTCCGAGGCCGCCAGGGGCTCCGGCGAGGCGAAGAAGGCGCCGCGCCCGTTGGCCAGCCGGTAGCGGCCCGGGCTGCCGGCGCGCCGCCGCCCGATCCGCTCCGGGTAGGCCCAGGCCAGCAGGCGGCCTAAATGCGCGTGAGCCCTCTCCCCCGGCTTCAGGCCCGGACCCACCAGCCGGCGCAGCGCGTCGGCCTGGCGCAGGGCCCGGCAGCAGCCGCTGCGATCCACGTCCCCCTCCAGGGCCGGAATTGGTTTGCCCGGGCGCAAGCCGCGCAGGATCTCCATGCGCAGCCGCAGGTCGGAATCCTGGCGGCCGGGGGCAAAGCGCATGAAATCCCTTTCGCTCAGGATCGCGGCCAGGTCGCAGGCCGCCCCGCCGCAGCCCTCTTCCACCGCGGCAATCACCATGCGGGCAAGCCGCGGGTGCATGGGAAGCTCCGCCATCCGCCGCCCGATAGGCGTGATCTTTTTCTCGTCGTCCAGAGCCCCAAGATCGGCCAGGAGCCGCTGGGCCTGACTGAATGCGGCATCCGGCGGCGGGTCGAGCCACCTCAGGCGTCCGGGGCAATCCACCCCCCAAAGGGCCAAATCGAGCGCCAGCGGGGCCAGGTCCGCCTGCAGGACCTCCGGCGTGTTGCGCGGCACCAGCCCCGCGTGGGCCCCTTCGGCCCACAGCCGGATGCACACGCCCGGCTCGGTGCGGCCGGCCCGGCCCCGGCGCTGGTCGGCGGACTCGCGCGACACCGGCAGCGTCGCCAGGCGGGTCATCCCGCTCGCCGCATCGAAGCGGGGTGCGCGCGCCAGCCCGCTGTCGATCACCACGCGCACGCCCTCGATCGTGAGGCTGGTCTCGGCGATCCCGGTGGCGAGCACGATCTTGCGCCGGCCCGGCGGCGCGGCGGCAACGACCCGATCCTGGTCCGCGCGGGCCATGCTGCCGAAGAGCGGGGCCAGGATCCACTCCGGGGACAAACCCGATGCCTGGAGCAGGGCCAGCACCCGCCGGATTTCCGGGGCCCCGGGCAGAAATACCAGGATGCTGCCCTCCCCGGCGGCAGCCGCCAGGACTGCGGCGGCCACCTCGCGTTCCACCGGCAGATCGCTGTTGCGTGCAACATAGCGGGTTTCGACCGCAAACTCCCGGCCTTCGCCGGCGACGACCGGCACGCCGCCGAGCAGTTCGGCGACCGGGCCGGTCTCCAGAGTGGCGGACATCGCCAACAGTTTGAGCCCCGTGTTCAGTGCGCCCTGGATCTCCAGGCAGAGCGCCAGGCCCAGATCGGCCTGCAGGTGGCGCTCGTGAAATTCATCGAAAATGACCAACCCCGTGCCTGCCAGGGCCGGATCGCGCTGAATCATGCGCGCCAGCACCCCGTCAGTCACCACCTCGATCCGCGTCTGCGGGCCGACGCAGGTGTCCATGCGCATGCGGTAGCCCACCGTCCGCCCGACCGGCTCTCCCATCAGCCCCGCCATGAAGGAGGCCGACATCCGCGCCGCCAGTCGGCGAGGCTCGAGCATGAGGATGCGCCGGCCGCCGAGCCAGGGTTCCCCCAGCAAGGCCAGGGGAACCCGCGTGGTTTTGCCGGACCCCGGCGGCGCCTGCAGGACCGCGGCCGTATGCGCCCTCAGGGCGTCTCTCAGCGCATCCATCTTCGCTGCGATCGGAAAGGTCATCACGTGCGACAGTGTAGCAGCTGTGCGAGCATCCGGCGAGCTCATTTTGCGTACCGATCAGGCAGAGCAGCTGCTTCCAACAGACTGAACTATTTCCCTAAAGGAAGTTTTTCCCGATTGACAGGGATTCGTTTTTACTTTATGGATATTCAGTGAAGAACGCACCCCTATTGGATTCCGCGCAATCAGCAACTGATCGGGATTCATATTTGTTTATTATCTATTTGATTCAATTGCGTTTATAACCCATGAAAGGGGGTGACACCAGACGACCCGGGCCTCGCTTCCTGAGGCTTTTTACGAAAACCAGCTTCCAGATGAAAGGAGATGTTGCATGAACAGGAAGACCGTTTTGTGGTTCACAGCGATTGCCGTGGCGTTGATTTTCGGTATTTCGGCCGCTGCCATTGCCGCAACCAAACTCAAGTGGGGCGCAACAAGCGTGCGCTCGGGCCTGTATGCCAACACCGTGGCCCTGGGCGGGGTCGTGAACAAGGCCTATCCGAACGATCTGCAGGTGACCGTGGTCGAGACCGGAGGGTTCGTCGAAAACCTGGCCCGGATTCAGAAAAAATCCGTCCAGCTCGGCCCGGCCGATGCCTCGGCCGGCTATGCTGCTTTAAAGGGCATCATCGATTACAAGGGCAAGCAGATGCCGGATCTGCGCTCCCTCTGGGGCGGTTATGTCACCTCCATTCACATCGTCACATCCAAGAAAAGCGGCGTCACGACCCTCGAAGGGCTGAACGGCCTTTCGTTCGCGATGAACCCGGGGACCACTTCCGGCCGGGTCATCGAGCTCTACTTCGACGCCCTCGGCATCAAACCCAACTATAAAATGATGGGGCTGGCCGCCAGCGTCGATGCCATGAAGGCCGGGGTCGTCGACGGCTGGTTCAAGGCCGGGTTCAAGGATGCCGCGATCATGGATCTCGAGTCCACGCTGGACATCAACGTCATCCCGATCACCAAGGAGTCCATCGACAAGATGAACCAGAAGTACCCCCGGCACGGGCTGAGCATGACGGTTCCCGCCGGTCTCTTCAAGGCCCTGACCAAGGACCAGCTCAGCTTCGCTTATGTGATCAGCGACTTCGTGCACAAGGATGTGCCGGACGA
>JAWOHH010000084.1:0-17355 GCA_046496215.1 Desulfobacterales bacterium | reverse complement strand
AAGGTGGCCCATGCGAAAACTCAAAGGTGGTTGGAATGTGCTCCTTTGTCTGCTCATCGGCCTGTGGAGCGCCTTTTTGCTCGTCACTGCGCTGTATATGGCGCTGCACCCGCTGCTCATGGGCGCCATCTCCCTGATCTTCGGGTTGTCGATCGTTTTCATGGTCTACCCGATTTACCCCGGCGGGCTGGACCGCGGGGGCGTGCTGGGAGGGCTGGTGTTCGGCTCGAAAAACACACCCTCGGTGCTCGATCTGATCCTGATCGCTGCCAGCGTCAGCCCCTGCATCTACATCATGGCCGAGTGGGAAACCATCGTCCGCTCGCCTGGCATGTACGAAACCTACCAGCTGGTCATCGGCGCAGCCCTCGTCATCTGCCTGCTCGAGGGCACACGGCGTGCCTTAGGCAACTCGATCCCGCTCCTGGTCCTCTTCTTTTTGCTCTATGCGCTCGGGGGCGATTATATTCCCGGCCGGTTCGGACATGCCGGATTCGGCATGGAGGAGATCCTCTACCAGCTCTACCTCATGAGCGAGGGTATCTGGGGGCTCTTGACCGACATGACCAGCCGCCTCATCGCCCTCTTCGTCATTTTCGGCCCGGTGCTCTTCGCGACCGGGGTCGGCAAGTCCTTCATGGACATCAGCATGCTGGTCGGGGGTCGCTTCCGCGGGGGCGCCGGCCACGTGGCGGTGATCTCGAGCTCCTTCTTCGGGATGCTCTCCGGCTCCTCGGTCGCCAACGCCGCCACCACCGGCTCGTTCACCATCCCGACCATGAAGCGGCTGGGATTTCCGTCGCACTTTGCGGCGGGCATCGAGGCCTCGGCCTCATCGGGCGGGCAGATCATGCCCCCCATCATGGGGGCCGGCTGCTTCATCATGGCCGAGTTCCTGAACATCTCCTACACCAAGGTGATGATCGCCGGCATCGTGCCGGCCCTGATCTACTTCTTCGGCATCGCGGCCGGGATCTGGGTCGAGGCCGGCCGTCACAACCTGGGCAAGCTCCCGCAGGAGCTGATGCCCAAAGTCAAGGAGGTCTTCGGCTTCAAGCAGGTCCTGACCTTCGCCCTGCCGGTGGGAACCCTGATCGTGCTCTTGGCCATGTTCCTGCCCCCGCAGATGTGCGCCGCCTGGGCGCTGGTGGTGGCGATGGGGGTCTTCCTGGTGCTGAACACATCCACCCCCTTCAAGGAAAGACTTAAGGCTATCTGGGACGGCTATTTCCAGGCGGTCGTCACGGCGCTGGCCTGGCTGATGGTGATGATGAGCTGCGTCCAGATGGCCGTGACGATGATCTCCCTGACCGGCTTCGGCGTGAAGGTCTCCGAGATCATCATCGAGCTGGCCGGAACGAGCATGGTGCTCGCGATCATCGCCACCATGCTGACCGCTCTCATTCTCGGGATGGGGATGACGACGACCGCGGCCTACGTCATCGCAGCCGCGGTGCTGGTGCCGGCCATGCAGGGTCTGGGGCTCCCGGCCCTGGCGAGCCACCTCTTCATCTTCTACTTTGCGATCAAATCCGGGCTCACGCCGCCGGTGTGCATTACGGTCTTCACCACCGCGGCCATCGCCAACAGTCCCTGGCTCAGAACGGCATGGGACTCGATGAAGCTCGGCATCGGCGGCTACATTATCCCGTTCTATTTTCTCTTCATGCCCGGGTATCTCTGGGAGGGCAGCCTCTGGTGGGTCCTCTACCTGATCTTCTCTGGCACAGTGGCCATGTTTGCCCTCGAAGCTGGAGTCATGGGACATCTGACGAAAAATTCAACGCTGCTGGAGCGAATCGTCTACGTCGCTGCTGGATTGCTTATATTGGGCAATTTGGAATACAGCATAGCGGGGTTGCTGCTTTTCGGCCTTGGATACTTGATTGAAAGGTTGGACCCCCGGATTCCGTTCATCGGAAAACGGCGAACTTCAGCAGCCTGAGACCGGTCTCCGATCATTAGGCAAAATTTTCTCACTTTCTCTTGTCGAAAGTTGGAGTAAGGAAAAGAATTAATTGTGCGGCTTTTGGGGAATCATCGTGAAACTGCCGGCAAATGGCCGAAAAAAGGGCGTCAGACGCGGTGGGCGCCCAGCGTGGTGAGGCACACGCCAGAGGAGACCAGGACCGCGCCGACGAGCAGGGAAGGGGTCAAGGGCTCCCCCAAGAGAAGGGCCGACAGGAGCACCGCAAAAACCGGCACGAAGTTGATGAAGAGCCCGGCGCGCACCGGCCCGATGCGCTGGATGCCCTGATAATACCAGACAAAGCCCAGAACGGTCCCGAAAAAGCCGAGGTAGAAGATGCTGGCCCACGCGGCGAGGGGGTATGGGTCGACGGTCAGCATCCCCTCGAGGACGGCCGGCGGGAATAGGCAGGCGGTGCCCGCCACGGAGCTGAAGGTGACGGCCGCCAGAGGCGAAAGGCGGGCCATCACCGTCTTCCCCAAAAGGGAATAGGCCACCCAGCTCGCCACGCAGCCGAATATGAAGAGCTCCCCCCAGCCGAAACCGCCGCTCAGAAGCGATGAAAGGACCCCCCGTGTGATCACCACGAGTGCGCCCGCCACCGACAGGAGGATCCCGGTCACCTTCAGGGCGTTCAATCGTTCGCCGAAAAACACCGCCGCCATGAGCGCAATGAAAACCGGGTTGTTGGCGATGATGACGGAGGCGCGGCCGGCCTCGATCAGCTTCAGCCCCTTTAAGAAAAGCACGTTGTAGGCGAAAACCCCCGTCATCCCCATCACGAAGAGTACGGCGACATCGCGGCCGGAGGGGCGGACAACGCTTCTTTCCATTTTCAGCATGACGGCCGCCAGGCAGACCGAGGCGACGGCAAACCGCATAAAGGCACCGCCAAACGGGCCCACGCTCTGGGCCAAGACGCGCCCGGCGATGAAGGTTCCGCCCCAGAAAAAGGCCATCAGCAGCAGTTTGAGATAGGTGGCAAACATGGTCTGTGAGCAGCCCGACCCTCCGGTGCGGCGCGCAGGCGGGATGCCTGGGAAATAGCGCAAGGCGCCCTCAATACCACGGTGCCGGAGGGCTGTCCAGCGCCTTGCAACCCCGGCAGCCGTCGGCTATAAACGAGGTGCATTGACGTTAACCCACCCCACGCCCGGGAGGTGCTCGCCATGCTCGGTTTCCAGTTGACCCCCGAACAGCTCGAGATTCAAAAAAAGGCGCGCGCGTTCGCCCTCAAGGAGATTCTTCCGGTCGCCTGGCACTATGACGCCGTCGACGACACCCCGTTGCCACTCCTGCGCAAGGCATGGGAAACGGGCATCATGAACACCGACATTCCTGCCGACTATGGGGGCAAAGGCTACGCTCTTTTGGAGAACGTGGTCATCACCGAGGAGCTGGCCGCGGCCTGCCCCGGCCTGGCCACCTCTATTTTCGACAGTTCCCTCGGCATGGAACCCCTGCGGTTGTCGGCCAACACCGGCTTGCAGGAGAAGTATTTCCCCCAGATCGTAAAGCAATTCAAATTGTTCTGCTTCGCCACGTCGGAGCCGACCCTGGGCTCCGATGTGGCCGGAATCCGCTGCCTGGCCACGTCCGACGGCGAGGAGTACATCCTGAACGGCACGAAATACTGGGTGACCAACGGGGGCATTGCCGATTTCATGTCCATCTTCGCCACCGTCGACCCCGAGAAGAAACACGATGGGGTCTGCGGGTTCGTGGTCGAAAAGGATTGGGAGGGGGTAACGATCGGCCGGAGAATCCCCAAACTCGGCCAACGGGGTTCCAACACCGTGGGGGTGCGTTTCAAGAACGTGCGCGTTCCGAAGGAAAACGTGCTGGCGCCGCCCGGCGAGGGGTTTGTGCTCGCCATGAAAACCTTCGCCCGCACGCGGCCGGCCATCGGCGCCTTTGCCGTCGGCGCGGCCCGCTCGGCCATGGAGTTCGCCATCGACTACGCCAAGCGGCGCAAGGCCTTCGGAGCGCCGCTCGCAAGCTTCCAGGCGATCCAGCACAAGCTCGCCGACATGCTTCAGAAGGTGGAGACCTCCCGGCTGCTCGTGTGGAAAGCGGCCTGGGAGGCCGACCAGGGCATGGACCCGACCACCTCGGCCTCCATTGCCAAGCTTTACGCGACCGAGGCTGCGCTGGAGGTCGCCAACGAGGCCCTGCAGATCTTCGCAGGATACGGCTACACGAAGATGTTTCCGATCGAAAAACTGCTGCGCGACACGCGTCTCTTCCGCATCTACGAGGGCACCAGCGAGATCCAGCGCCTCATCATCGCCGACTACGCGCTCGGCGCCTTCCGGCCGGTCATGCCGCCCCTCGAGGATCTGCCGGTCCATCTGGATAGGGACGTCGTCAACGGGCCGGAGCGCGCCACCGCCTGGCGCTGCCGCATCTGCGGCCATGTCCACTACGGCGAAGCGCCGCCGGAGGAATGCCCGTATTGCTTCTTCCCGAAAAGCGCCTTCAAGAAAGTTTGAAGCGGCCGGCTGGCGCCGGCCGCTTCCGGGTTCAAGGGGTCGGTCAAGGGTCCGAGGGTTCAAGGGAAAAGCAACGAAATCGTTCGGTCGGCAAGGCGGGAAATTTCTTATCGGCGGCTGAACCCCGAACCCTGAACTTCAAATTCTGACACAGCGGCCGCTCGAACCCTCGGACCCTTTTTTTGTTACGCCTGTCCGGTCAGCACCATCGCGACCCGCCGGTTGGCGGCGTTGTCGGAGGAGACTGGGCAGCATTCCCCCATGCCCACGGCGGTGATCCGCGCCGGATCGACCCCCCGCTGGGTGAGTGCCGCCTGAACGGAATTGGCGCGGCGCTCGGAGAGCTGCAGGTTGTATTGCTCGCTTCCGGTCTGGTCCGTGTGGCCTTCGATACGAATCAGCGTCTGCGGGTACTGATTGAGCACGTTGGCCACCCGGTCGAGTTCGCTGTAGCCTCCGGCCTTGATCACCGCCGAGTTGACGTCGAAGAACACGTCGCTCTTGAAGGTCGCCGTCAGCATCTGCTCGTTGTTGCGTTGAATGGTGGCGTTGTTCTGGGCGACGGTCGCTGCCATGGCGTTGCGCAGGTCCTGTTCCTGCTTGTCCATATAGGCGCCGACCCGGTTGCCGAGCAGGCCGCCGATAGCGGCTCCGGCCGCGGCGCCGACCACTACCTTCTCCCGCTGGTTGTGTTTTCCGGTCGCCGCCCCGATCACTCCGCCGAGCACCGCCCCGGTCGCCGCGCCTACGGCCGTCCCGGTGCGCTCTTTTTCGCCCATCGACTGGCAGCCGAACGCCGCCAGCACGATCAATACCCCCACCGTCCTCAGAATCCGTTTCATGCTGTTGCCTCCTGTCTCTTCGCTGCAAAAAATGCCGAGGCCGCTCGGTTCGGGCCTCTTGCGCTGTTTTCTTTCCGAAAAAGGGCACTCCCCGCACCCCCAACGGTTCGGTGCGACTTAGTGCCCACGACCGATTTCAATGCAATATAGTATAAGACGACTTTCGCAAAGCAAAAGTTTACGCGGCCGTCGAATCTTTGAAGATCCTTTGCCGACCCGTACGTTTCGCGAGCCGGGCGTGCCGCGAACCGCTATCGGTTTCGCTCCAGCGCGTCGATGATGCGCGCCAGATGGTCTTCGGCCAGGCGGGCGGGAAACCGTGCGGAGGCCGCACCGCGGTGACCGCCGCCCCCGAAGGCGCTCAGCAGCTTGCCGACATCCACTTTGCAGCCGGGATTGAAGATGCTGTGGCCGATGTTGACGACAACGGTGTCCCTTTGCGCGGTTTCGTAGCGGACCCGGATGCTGACGACCGCATCCGGGAAGAGGCTGTAGGCCAGGAAGCGGTTTCCCGTCGGTGCATTCGAAAGCTGCCGCAGATCGGTGATGGCGACCTGCCGCACCACCCGCGTGCAGGTTTTCAGAATCTCGGTGTAGCGCGCGTTCTGTTCCACCACCCGGCGGCATCGCTCGGCGGTTTCGGCGTCCGCCAGGACCGCTTGAATCGTGCCTCGGCCCAGCCGCCGCACGAGCCCATTCCAATAGGGCTCGTCGCCCCGGTCCTCGCCGGAGACCGTCATCGACAGGATCACGAAGCCGTGATTTTCGGGATGCATCACCATGTCGCGGGTGATGTCGGCCGAATCGATGCGGTCGGCCCATTCGACCAGTTCGGCGAAATCGCGGGTCAGCCGGTTCTTGAAATAGTCGAAGACGTTGCGGGCCGCAGAGGGGGTGATCCGGAAGAGGCCTTTGAAAGGCGCTGCGACGGCGTTGGTGGCATGGTGGTCGAACCACAGATCGCAGCGCGGGTGGAAGGGCAGATTGGCGATGACGTCGCCCGGCCGGATGTCGACGGCCCCCTTCTGGAAATCGTTCGGCTCGAGCCAGAGCGGGGGCCGATCGATACCCAAAGCATCCGCGATCAGGACGGCACAGACGACCCCGTCGAAGTCCGGTCGGGTCACAATGCGCATGGGAGATGGCCCCATCGTGAGCGGCGTCGCCCCTATCGGCCGCAGATGAGCGAGACCTCCACGCGCACATCCCGCGGCAGCCGCGCCACTTCAACGGTCTCCCGCGCCGGCGGGGCCTCTTTAAAGTATGCGGCGTAGACCCCGTTGAACCGGGCGAACTCGCCCATGTCCTTGATGAAGCAGGTGGCCTTGAGTGCGTCGTCCAGCCGCATGCCGGCCGCCGTGACGATGGCGTTCAGGTTTTCCATGACCTGGCGGGTCTGGGTTTCGATGTCGCCCTGGACCAGGTTTCCGCTGGCAGGATCGATGGCGATCTGGCCCGAGACGAACAACAAGTTCCCAAAGCGGACGGCCTGCGAGTAAGGTCCGATGGCTTGGGGGGCGGCGGCGGTGACAACGGCGGTTTTCATGGTTCCACTCCTTTCGGTGTCGAATGCCGATCACGGCGGTTACAGTGTTAGGAAAACTAATCGCCGGCGGGCCGCTCCTCCTCGCTCCGGCCGGCCCGGGCTCTCCCGGTAAAACGAATGACATCGTCCACGATCACATACAGCGCCGGCACGAGGAGCAGGGTCAGCGCGGTTGCCAGCAATAGCCCGAAGCTGATGCTGACGGCCATGGGGATCAAAAACTGGGCTTGAAAGCTGCGCTCAAGGATGAGCGGCAGAAGCCCGCCGATGGTGGTGATGGTCGTCAACATCACCGCCCGAAATCGCTGCTGGCCGGATGCCAGCACGGCGTCCAGGACGCTGATGCCGCTGCGGACCTTCAGATTGATGAAATCGATCAGGATGAGGGCGTTGTTGACCACGATTCCGGCGAGCGCCACGATGCCGAAAATACTGATCATGGTGATCTCGATGCCCATCACCCCGTGGCCCAGGACGGCGCCGATCAGCCCGAAGGGAATGGCCGCCATGATGATGAGCGGTTGGACGTAGGAGCGGAACTGGGACGCCAGGATCAGGAAGATGCCCATCAGGGCCAGGGTGAACCCGGTTTTAAGGCTGTCGAGAGACTCCTGGGTGCGCTTCTCTTGGCCCTCCAGGTCGAAACGCAGCCCCGGGTGTCGCTGGAGCAGGCCGGGCAGAAAATGCGACTTCAAATCCGCCATGATGCGGCTAGCGTTGGCCCGGGCTTCATCGACGGCCGCCACCACGGTGATCGTGCGTTTTCGGTCCACGCGGTTGATGCTCGAATAGGACCGTCCGTGCTGCAGGGCGGCGACCTCCTCGATCGGCACCTCCCGCCCGTGGGCGGTCCTGATCCGCATCTCCTCGACCCCGGCCAGGCTGCGGCGGTCGCGGTCTTCATAACGCACCATGACCTTGACATCGTCGCGGCCGCGCTGGATGCGCAGCGCCTCGTCGCCGTAAAACGCCTGGCGCACCTGGCGGGCCAGATCGCGCATGCTGACCCCCAGGGATCGCGCGCCCTCCTTGACCCTGATCTTCATCTCCTGCTTGCCGGGTTTGAAATTGTCGGAGATGTCGTAAGTCCCGGGGAATGTCCGGATTTCGGCCTTCAACTCCTCTGCCGCCAGCCGCAGCTGATCGAAATCCCTGCCCGAGAGCTGGATTTCGATATCGTTTCCGGCCGGTCCGCCTTCGATCGTGGAAAAAGCGAGCTGCTCCACCCCCGCGATCTCCCCGGCCAGCAGGCGCCAGCGGTTCAAGACGAAGCTGGTGGAGAGCCCCTTGCGCAGCTCCGAAGGGGCGATCTCGATCCAGACCTGGCCGACATGGTTTCCGATCTCCTCGGGCTTCCAATCCCTCCCGGGGATCACCCCCACCAGGGAAAAAGCGTTTCGAACCAGGTCCCCGTTGCGCGCTTTGAACTCGGGCACCTCGGCGTTGAGCGCGAAGGCGGACTGCTCCAGCCGGCCGATCGCATCCTCGGTGGCCGCCAGGGGGCTTCCCAGCGGGAAGCTCACCTCGGCGATGATCCAATCGCTCTCGCCCTCCGGAAAAAAGACAAAGGGAACATACCCCCCCACGACGAGCGCCAGGCTGACGACGAAGGCCCCGATGCCGAGGGAAAAGGCGAAATAGCGGTTTCTGATCGTATAGGCCAGCGCAGGAGCGTAACGCCGGGCGACAAACCGCCCCAGGGCACGTTCCAGCCTGTTGCGGAAACGCTCGAACTGCGCGAGCAGGGCCGATTTCCCCACGCCGGCGAAGCGGAGACCGTGATGCAGATGGGACGGCAGAATGATCATGGCCTCCAGCAGGGAAATCGCGAGAATCGTCACCACGGCGATCGGCATCACGGCGATGAACTTGCCCATGATCCCGGCCACGAACATCAGGGGAATGAAGGCCACGATGGTCGTCGTCACCGAGTGGATCACCGGGACGGCCACTTCGTCAAAACCGTCGACCACGGCCGCTTCCGGCGGTTTGCCCGCAGAGAAATGGGTGAAGATGTTCTCGCCGAAGACGGTGGCGTCATCCACCAGGATGCCGAGCGTCATGATGTAGGCGAAAAGCGAGATCATGTTCACGGTCTGCCCCAGTGCATCCAGGACCACAAAGCCGCCCATAAGGGAGATGGGGATCCCGGCGGCCACCCAGAAAGCCACCCGGAGATTGAGGAAGAGCGCCAGCATGATAAAAACGATGATCATGCCCTGCGTGCCGTTGCGCAGCAACAGATCGATCCGGTCCTGGACCATGGCCGACAGGTCCCCCCACACGGCGAGACGGATCCCCTCGGGCAGAGTGTCCTTTCGGGTCTGCACGTATTCTTTGGCGATCCGGGAGACCTCGATAACGTCCTGGTCGCTGGTGCGCATGACGCGCACGACGGCGGCCGGCTGGCCGTTGAAGCGCGCCTTGATGTCGGAATCCACGAAGCCGTCGGTCACCCGCGCCACGTCCCCCAGGCGCACCCGTGTTCCGTCCGCAAGGCTGATCAACGGCAGATCCTCGAACTCGGCGCCGGTGTAGCGCTGGCCCTTGGCCCGCACGAGGACCTCCCCCTGGCGGGTCTTGATGGTGCCGCCGGGCAGATCGATGCTGCCGGTCTTCAGGGCCTGCGACACCTGGTCGAACGAGAGGCTGAAGCGCCGCAGGTTCTCCTCGGAAACCTCGACGGCAACCTCGTAGTTGCGGACCCCCACGAGGTCGACCTGGGTGATCCTCTCCGGGGCCTTCAGGCGCATAAAGGAGAGCAGACCGTCGATCAGGCCGGAAACCCCTCCGGCGCTGCCGGGGGGCGACGCCCTGGCTTCCAGCAGATCGTCCCGAATCTCTTCGGCCACCCTGCGCAGGAGCTTTTCCGATGCCTCTCCATACACCGCAATGGACACGGCGGGGTCCTCCTTGAGGACCTCCACCACCAGCGGTTTCTCGGCCTCCTCCGGGAAGGTGTCGATGCGGTCGACCTGGGCCTTGATCTCGTCCAGAACCTTGCGGGCGTCGGCCCCGGGGGTGAGCTCCACCAGCACCGAGCCGGAACCCTCGCGCGCGGTTGAAATCATGCGGGAGATCCCCTCGATCCCCTCGATCTTCTCCTCGATCTTGATGCAGATCCCCTCTTCCACCTCCTCCGGCGAGGAGCCCGGGTAAACGACGCTGACATAGATCATGTCCAGCGAGAACTGTGGGAACAACTCGCGGCGCATCTTGACCAGGGTCAGAAATCCGGTCACCAGTATGAAGACGAGGAGCAGGTTGACGGTGACATGGTTGCGTATGGACCAGCGCGCGAGGTTCTTCATTTAAAGGGCCTACTGGCTGCGTCGATCGCCGTTTTCCTGGACTCGGACTCTGATCCCGTCCGTGGCCGCCGGCAGCGGGGTGACGATGATGCGGTCGCCGGGGTCGATCCCCTGGTCTACGACCAAATGCTCCCGGTAGGACCTCAAAACACTCACCGGTTTGGATTGGAGGCGGCCGTCCCGGACGGCATAGACCAGGTTCCCGGGGTAAACGACGTGCCGCGGCAGGAGGAAGGCGTTGGGGATGGTGCGCCCGCTGATCCGCACGGTCACGAACATGCCGGGCCTCAGCCCGGACACGCCCAGGCTGCCGCTGGCGGGCGCTTCGGTATCGATGGCGATGACCATGGGCAAGGTGCGGGTATTTTCCTCCATGCGGGCCTTCAGCCGCGATGCCTTCCCGCTAAAGACCACTTCGGCCCCGGCGTTTTCGAAAACAACCTGCGCATCGATCGCGGCGAGGTCCCCGGGGAGCCATTGGAGCTCCTTCACCGGGATGTTGACATCCACCTCCAGCTGTCCGGCGGGGTATATCTTTCCCAAAAGCTGGCCGGGTGTGACGTTCTGCCCGGCCTCAACGGCCTTCTCCAGCACGAAGCTGTCATAGGGGGCGGCGATGCCGGTTTTCTCGAGGTCCAGCTCGGCCTGTTTGAGGGCCACCCGCGCCATGTCTCTCTGAGCGGCCAGCTGCAGCCGCATGGGCTCTGTGAGCGCCAGCTGGTTTTCGATCCCCTGCAGACGCTCGAGGCTGGTCAGGTATTTCTGTTCGCTCTTGTCGGCGGCGGATTGCGACAGCACCTGCTTGGCGAAAAGGCTGCGGCTGCGCTCCAAATCTTCCCGGGAGAGTGCGGCGTCGGTTTGAGCGATGCGGCGCATGGCCTGCAGATTGCGGACTTCCTGTTCCAGACGGGCGAGTTCTGCGGCGGACTGCTGGACCTGGATCCGGCGGCGCTCCACCTCCAGCTCGAAGCTGCGGGGATCGATGCGGGCGAAGACGGCCCCGTGCGGGATGAATCCGCCCTCGGTAAAGGACGGGTCCAAGCCGACCAGCTGCCCCTTGACTTCAGCGACGACGCTCAGGGTTTCACGCGGTCTGACGGTGCCGAAGGCTTCGACCACCATGGGGACGGCCGCCGCCTCGAAGCGCATCACCTCGACGAGCCGGCCGGTCTCCGCCGGCACGGTCCGCTCGGCCTCGGGCCTCATCGTAAGCAGAAGAACCGCAGCGAGCGCCGAAAGCCCGAGCGCAAGTCCGATGCGCGCTTTGCGCAGGATCGATCTGAGACTCATGTCTGTGTCGCCTCAAGCGCGGGTGGCCCCGAAAGCGGCATCGGCCGGGGCGCAGGGGGCCCTGCTGCCGGCCGACTGGCACGACAGCCGCCAAGTCCTGCAGGAACGGGGCCGGCGGCTGTCCGGTATTCGGGTGGGGGGGCTATCTGCTCTCGTTGATCTTTTCCGTCAGCGACGGGACGAACTCCAGCACATCGGCCACGACGCCCACGCTGGCCACCTGGAAGATGGGGGCCTTGGGGTTCTTGTTGACGGCCACGATATAGGGGTTGCCCTTGAGGCCCCCCATGTGCTGAAACGAGCCGCTGATGCCGAGTGCCAGATACACCTTGGGTTTGACCGTCTTGCCCGAGGTCCCGACCTGGCGGGCTTTCTCAAGCCACTTGGCATCGACGATCGGCCGCGAACAGGAGACCACGGCCCCCATGGCCTTAGCGAGCTCTTCGGCCACCGGCAGGTTCTCCTTGTCCCCAAAGCCTCGCCCGACCGAGATGAGGACATCCTCCTTGGTGATGTCCACGTCCCCGACCTCCGCCTGCAGCACCTCCACAAAGCGCCGCCGCGCCGCGAGCTCACCGATCTCGGCGGACTTGTCGGTCACCTGGCCGCCGGCCGACCGGGTCTCGTCCGGCGGGAAGCAGCCGGAGCGCACGCTGATGACGGCCCCGGCCGATATGTCGGCCTGCAGATGGGTGCTGGCCTGGCCGTTGAACTCCTGGCGCACGACCTTGAGCGTTGCGCCCTCCAGCCCGTCGACGGCGACCACGTCGGGCAGGTAGGTGGCGTCCAGTTTGATCGAAAGCCCGGGCCCCAGGTCCATTCCGAAGGTGGTGTGCGGCAGGAGCAGCACGGCACCCTTGGGCAGGACTTTCTGCAGGAGCGGGCGGATGAGCTCGGCGTTCGGGTAGGCCAGGGCTTCGTGAGCGAATTTCCAGACCTGCGGGTAGGAGCCGGCCGCCTCGGCGCACACGGCGTCCAGGCCTGCGCCCGATCCGGTCACGACGGCCACCGGAGCGGCGTCCGGCATGATTTTCGATGCAGCGCTGACGAGTTCCAATGCCGAGTCGTCCGCCTTCCCGTCCTTGTGCAGTATGTAGGCAAAAATCTGAGGCGCCATCACTTGATCCCTCCTTTGGCTTTCAGCAGGTCGACCAGTTTGGCCGTAATCTCATCGGTGCTGCCTTCCAGGATCTCGGCGCCGGCGCCGGCGGGCGGCACAAAATAGTCCGCACGCTTCACCCGCGCCCCGGCCCGGCCCACTTCTGCGGCATTCAGCCCGAGGTCGGCGGCCTTCAGGACGGGTATCTCCACCGAGGCGACCTTGCGGATGCCGCGGATGCCCACATAACGCGGTTCGTTGATGCCGGTCTGGATCGAGAGCACGCAAGGCATCTGAATCTCGCTGATCTCCTGGTTTCCGCCCTCGATCTCCCGGCCGATCCGGAGCACCCCCCCGTCCTTGACCTCTATCATGTTCACCAACGACGCATAGGGCCAGTCCAGCAAGGCGGCCACCATGCCGCCGACCTGGGCGGCACCGTCGTCGGCCTGGGCGCCGGTCATCACCAGATCGTACTTGCCCTTGCGCACCGCCGCGGCCAGGACCGCGGCGATGCCGCGGCCGTCGGAGCCTTCGAAGGCCGGGTCGGAAAGCATCAGCCCGTTGCTGGCGCCCATGGCCATCTCGCGCCGCACGACTTCCTCGACGTCCGGGTCCCCGATGGAGGCGACGGTCACGGACCCGCCCACACGGTCCACGATCTGGATCGCCTCCTCCACGGCGTAGTTGTCCCACTCGTTCACCGAGTAAACCAGATCCTCCCGCTTGATGTCCGAGCCGTCGGCCTTGACCTCGATCTCGTTCTCGGCGGAGTCGGGCACGCGTTTGACACACACCAGAATCTCCATCATGTCCCTCCCTTGGTTAAACGGGTTACCTCACCGTCATCGTTGAATGTGGCTGTCGATCAACTCGCACAGGTCAATGGCTTGCAGGCGACCCTCGAGCCCCGCCACCTTGATGGCGTCTTCGATGTTGACCAGGCAGAACGGGCAGGCCGTGACGATGACGTCGGCGCCGGCCGCCTTCGCCATCTGCACCCGCACCACGCCCATGCGCTGCTCCTCTTCGGGCTCATAAAAGAGCATGAGCCCCCCGCCGCCGCAGCAGAAGGAGCGGTCGCGGCAGTCCCCGGTCATCTCCGTGCGCCGCAGGCCGGGGATGGCGTCGATGACGCGGCGCGGAAGGTCGTAGAGCGCATTGTGGCGGCCGAGGTAGCAGGGGTCGTGGTAAACGTAGGTCTTGGAGCCGTTTTCGCCGGCGGTGAGCGTCAGGCGCCCGCTTTGGAGCGCCTCGCCGACCACCTCGCTGATGTGCGCAACCGGCGGCAGGCCGGCGTAGTCGTTCTTGAGTGCGTTGTAGGCGTGAGGGTCGGCGGTGACGATGCGCTTGACCCCGGCGGCCTGGATCGCTTCGGTGTTGTGCTCCTTGAGACTTTGAAAGAGCATCTCCTCGCCGAAGCGCCGGACCTCGTGGCCGCTGTCCTTCTCCTCCGGGCCCAGGATGCCGAAATCCACCCCGGCGGCGGACAGGATCCGGGCCGTGGCCTGGGCGATCTTCTGCATGCGGTCGTCATAGGAGGTGATGCTGTCGACAAAATAGAGCGTCTGCGCCGCCTCGCCCTTCTCGAACCGCTTCACCGCACACCCCTCGCCGACCCCCGCCACCCAGTCCGCCCGCTTCTTCTCCAGCTTGCCCCAGGGGTTGCCGCGCTTCTCGATGGCGCTGAGCGGCTTCTGCAGCGACTGGGGCACCATGCCCTCATCCACCATGCCGCGGCGTAAATCCACCATCTTGTCGATGTACTCGATGGCCACCGGGCACTCCTCCTCGCAGGCGCCGCAGGTGGTACAGGACCAGATCTCGTCCTCACTGTAGATTCCACCGATCAGCGGCTTGCTCTCCGCGGCGGCGCCGGTCAGCGGATAGCGCGCAAAGGCGTAATCCCGCGCCTTGATCGAAATGAAGCGCGGCGATAGCGGCCGTTTGACGCGGTTGGCCGGGCAGCGGTCCGAACACCGGCCGCAGTCGGCGCAGCTGTAAAAATCCAGCATGTGCTTCCAGGTGAAGTCCTCAAGCGTCTTGACGCCGAAGGACTTCAGCTCGTCGAGCCGGCTGTCCGGCACCCCGTGGCGCACGGGCTTGACGTTGCCCCGGTCCAGCCGCATGAAAAACACGTTGAAGAGCGAGGTGATCACGTGAAAGTGCTTTCCCAGCGGCAGGAAGCAGAGGAAGAAGAAAAAGGTGAGGTCGTGCACGGTGTAGGCGGCCAGGTGCAGCCCCTGGAGGGGGGCGATGGCAATGCCGCTCAGCAGGTGGCGGAAAACCCAGACGAGGGTGAGGGGCGGTGCGACCTCCGCGGGCTGTCCCCGACCGACCTGTGCGGCCATCAGCGTGGCGTCGAACAGCGCCTCGCTCGCAAGCAGTGTGGCGATCAGGCCGAGGACGATCAGCGCCTCGGGCGTGTGGCCCTTGCCGTAGCGCTCCGGCACGGCGTAGCGCGCCGGCGCGAAGGCGGCGCGCCGGACGGCCAGGATCACCACGCTGATGAACACGGCCGTGCCGGCGTAATCCTTGAGGACGTGGTAGATCGCACCGAAAGCCCCGCCGAAGCCCGGCAGGGTGAAGCCGTCCACGAACCCCAGCACCACCAGCTGGGTCGAACGGGCGCCGAGGATCAGGAATCCGAAGAAAACGACGATGTGCAGCACGCCGGCGAGCATGTAACGCGGCTGGCGCCATTGGGCGAGCCAGATCTTGAGCACCGCCTGGATGCGCTCGGGGATGCGCTGAAAGCGGTTCTCCGGGGCGGCCCGGAGCAGAGGTGCAATCCGCCGGTTCATGATCCAAGCGAAGATTCCGACACCGACCAGCGGGATCAGGATGAAGATCAGCCGGGCGGGGATCCCGGCCAAGGTGGCGGATGCAGGGGAAACCAACGCAGGTTCCATGGTCTACCTTTCTAAACCCCGCCGGCCGGCTGGGGCGGCGGCGCCAGGGGTCGAGGGTTCAAGGGGCCAAGGGCTCGAATAAATAAGAGGTTCGCACTCTTTAATCTTTCACCGTTGCCCCATGCGCCCCTGGGGAGGTCCGATCCAAACGAACATAGTCGGTCAAAGGCGAGGGGGGTTCTATACCATGAGTGACGGTTCAGCACAACTTGCTTCCCCCCTGATCAGATTCCATCCGGTAACGGATGGAATCTACTTGCCCCCGAACGCCTCATCGGGGATCTCCACGGCGGAGCTGTCGGACGCCAAGATCGCCCGCATCTTGCCCTGCGTGACCGGCAGCAGGGTGTAGCCGAAGAACTCCGCGCTCTTGATCTGGCCTTCGTAGAACATCCGGTCCTTTTCCTTGGCCCCGGCCGCCAGCTTCTCGGCGGCGATGCGGGCGCGCCACAGGAGCATCCAGCCCATGACCACGTCCCCGCACACCTCCAGGAACTGATGGGCGAAGGCGAAGGCCGTGAGGACCTTCTCGGACATGGCGGCGGCCCCCATGTGCATGGCCACCTCCCCCAGTTTGTTGACGGCCGACTCCACCTTGGCGGCCACCTGCGCCGTGGCCGGCAACGCCTTGGCAGCGGCCAGCTCGGCCTGGATCTCTCCCAGCAGGTCCATGACCGGTTTGCCCTTGTTCAAGCCGAGCTTGCGGCCCAGCAAGTCCATGGCCTGAATGCCGTTGGTGCCCTCGTAGATCGGCGTGATCCGGCAGTCACGCAGCAGCTGCTCCACCGGGTATTCACGGATGTACCCGTAGCCGCCATAGACCTGGATGCCCAGGTTGCAGACGTCCAGGCACCGGTCCGTCACGTAGCCTTTGGCGATGGGAATGAGAAAATCGATAATGCCCTGGTATTTGGCGCGGGCGTCGGCATCGGCGGTGATGTGCATCCGGTCCTCGCAGCGGCCGACGTAGTAAAGCAGACTGCGGGCCCCCTCGACATAGACCTTCATGGTCATGAGCATGCGGCGCACGTCCGGGTGCTGGAGGATGGGCACCGACGGGGCGTTCTTGTCAAAGGTCTTGAGCAGGTGGCGCCCCTGGAGCCGCTCGCGGGCATAGTTGACCGCGTAGAGATAGGCCGGGCTGGCGCATCCCAATCCCTGGGTGCCGACCAGAAGCCTGGCCTCATTCATCATCAGAAACATGGCCCGCATGCCCTTGTTTTCCTGGCCGAGCAGGGTGCCGCGGCACTTGCCCTTGCCGCCCAAGGCGAGTGAGCAGGTGGCGTTGCCGTGAATGCCCATCTTCTCTTCGATCCCGGTGCAGACGACATCGTTGGGCTCGCCTAGGCTGCCGTCCTCGTTTACCCAGATCTTGGGAACCAGGAAAAGCGAGATCCCGGCGGTCCCGGCCGGGGCCCTCTCGATGCGGGCCAGCACCGGGTGGATGATGTTTTCGGCCAGGTCGTGTTCCCCGGAGGAGATGAAGATCTTGTTGCCGGTGATGGAATAGGTGCCGTCGGGGTTCTTGACGGCCGAGGTGGTCAGGGCGCCCACGTCGGAGCCGGCCTCCGGCTCGGTCAGCAGCATGGTGCCGGTCCATTGCCCGGTGTACATGCATTAATCTCGCCAACCGGCTTAAGTCAATACCGCTCCGATGCCGAACAATCTGGCAATGAAACACTCCTGTCATTTTTCTCGAGGCCGCTCATCAGTCAGGCGTTATTTGACTTGCTGGCAAGTAGACCCTCAATTCGATGGTTCTTAAAGAAGAGTTTCTGGGGAACTGAAGATGGGGATCTTGTTGAATATGCTTGGAGAAGTGCGCATCAATATGGGGCACGCTACGCCCCGCTGACCTTTATCAGTGGCAAATTGTTCAACAGAAATATTGCAA
>JAWOHH010000083.1:0-24120 GCA_046496215.1 Desulfobacterales bacterium | reverse complement strand
AAGAAATGGTGCACCGGGCCGTGGCCGTGGCCGATGGTGTAGTCCGCCCCCGCCCGGATGGCACGGCGGATGTACTCCTTTGCGCGGCGCACGGACTCCTCGATCCCGCAGCCGTGGGCGAGGTGGGCGGCGATGGCGGAAGAGAGGGTGCAGCCGGTGCCGTGGGTGTTGCGGCTTGCGACGCGCTCCCCGGCCAGCTCGACGAAGCGCTTCTCGGCGGCCAGGTAGAGCAAATCCGCGCTGTCGCCCGCCGCCAGGTGCCCGCCCTTGATGAGCACGCTTCGGCTGCCGTGGCGCGCGAGTTCGATGGCCGCCGCCGGAAGCTCGTCGCGGCCGCCGAGCTTGCGCCCGAGCAGCACTTCGGCCTCGGGGATGTTGGGTGTCACCACCTCGGCCAGCGGCATGAGATGTTCGATCACCGCCCCGACGGCATCGTCCCGCAGCAGCCGGTCCCCGCTCTGGGCCACCATCACGGGGTCGAGCACGACTCGCCGGGCCTCGAAGCGCTTGAGCTGATCGGCCACCACACGGATGAGGTCGGCCGAGTAGAGCATGCCGATCTTGACCGCATTCGCCCCGATGTCCTCCAGCACCGCCGCGATCTGGGCCGCGGCGAACTCCGGCGGCACCGGGTGGATGGCGCTGACGGCGCGCGTGTTCTGGGCGGTCAGGGCGGTGATGGCGCACATGCCATAGCAGCCCAGGGCGGCGAAGGTTTTCAGATCCGCCTGGACGCCGGCCCCGCCCCCGCTGTCCGAGCCCGCAATGGAAAGCACCCGCCGGTAGGTGCGGGAGGGCGGCGGGTTTTTCGCCTCGGGTTGCATCTCAGCACCTCTTGAAGTGGTCCCAGCCCGTGGGGGCGAGCGGGGTGACGCGGCCGCCGGCCTCGAGCAGTTCGAGCGGCGGGCCGTCCGTGATTTCGCCGATCGCGTAAAGCCTGCGGCCGAAGGTCTTCTCGAACTCCCGCGCGATGTCGCCGGCCGCCTCGGCCGCCGCCGTCGCGAGCAGGGTGTAATCCTCGCCGCCCGCAAGGGCGATATCCAGGGGCGAGCGGCCAAACCGGCGGCAGTACTCCGCGAGATTCTCGGAGACCGGGATCTTGTCCGCGAAGATCCGCGCCCCGACCCGGCTCTCCTCGGCAATGTGGGCGATGTCCGAGCTCAGGCCGTCGCTCACGTCGATGGCGGCGTGCACGCCCGGTCGGCCGGCGAGGAATCGCCCTTCCGCCAGGTGGGGGGTCGGGCGACGGTGCGCGGCCAGCAGGGCCTTAAGCGCCGGCGTGTCGGCCGGCGCGCGGTCCAGGATCAACTGCAGGCCGGCGCGGCTATCGCCGAGAAAGCCCGTGGAGAAGACCACGTCGCCCGGCCGGGCGGCATCGCGCGTCAGGATTTGGGCTTCGGCTACGACCCCGTAGACGGTCACGGTAATGACCAGATCCGCTGCGGAGCGGGTGGTGTCGCCCCCGAGGATGTTGACCGCCTGCGCCTTGGCCAGCTCCTTCATGCCCCAAAACAGCTCCTCGAGGTAGGGCAGGGCGCAGTCGTCCGGGATGGCGATGGCGACAAACGCCTCGCGCGCAATCCCGCCCATGGCGGCGATGTCGCTTAAGTTCACCGCCAGGGACTTGTGGCCGAGGTCGCGGCCGCTGATGGCCTCGCGCAGAAAATGCACCCGCTCGACCAGCATGTCCGTTGTGATCAGAGAGAGGAGCCGGCCGTCGGTGCGAAAGGCGGCCGCATCGTCGCCGATGCCGCGGACGACCTCCTGCGGCCGAGTGAGGCAGCCGCGGCCGATGCGCTCGATGAAACCGAATTCGCCGATCTCCTTCAGGCTCATCCCGCCCTCGCTTTGCGGATTTCGGTAAGGATCTCGCGTGCAGCCTGCGCGGGGTCCTCCGCGCCAACGATGGCCGAGACCACGGCCACCCCGTCCGCCCCCATGCGGATCGCCTCGCCGGCATTGCCGCGGTGAAGGCCGCCGATGGCCACCAGCGGGAGCGCCACCCGCCGGCGGATGGCCTGCAGCCCCTCCAGCCCCAGGGCCGGGGCCGTGTCGGTCTTGGTCGGGGTCGCGAAGATCGGGCTGGCGCTCACGTAGTCGGCGCCCCCGCGCGCGGCTGCGACCGCGTCCTGCGCGGACTCCGCGGAGATCCCGATGAGCATGCGCCTGCCGACGATCGCGCGGGCCATGGCGAGCGGCATGTCCTTCTGGCCCAGGTGCACCCCGTCCGCCCCCACCGCCATGGCCACGTCCAGCCGGTCGTTGATGATGAGCGGGACCCCGCGGGGTTTCAGAAAGTCCCCGACCGCCGCCGCCTCCGCGATGAACTCGGCCGTGGAACAGGCCTTCTCCCGCAGCTGCACGCAGCTGACGCCGCCCGCCACCGCCGCCCGGACGATCTCCAGCGTCGGCCGCCTGCCGGAAAGCCCCCGGTCGGTGACGAGGTACAACGAGTAGTCGATGGGCTTCATTTAAAACTCTTTTAAGTAAGTTAGGCTTTCTCTCTGTGGGAGTCCCGCCGTGGCGGGACCGTGATCGGATCGTTGCTGGAAGCCACTCCCACAAAATCTGAACTTACTCGCTGACGAAACGCTGCCGCAAGTGGCGTGCAACGCTAATTACTTTTTTCGATCTTGCACTCCGCTTCGAGCTGCTCCGGGGTGATCGTGTAGAGGGCGTCCAGCATCGCGATCATGAAGCTGCCCGGCGCGGCGGCCGTGCGGCCGGCAATTTCCCCGGCCAGCCCGAAGCAGGCCAGTGCCGTGGCCGCGGCGCGCAGCGGGTCGGGGTCGACGGCCAGAAAGGCGGCGATGGCCGCCGTCGCCGTGCAGCCGGTGCCGGTCACACGGCCCATGAGCGGGTGGCCGTTGGACACGCGCACCAACCGCCTGCCGTCGGTGACGAGGTCCACGGGGCCGGTGACCGCGACAACGCTCTGAAGCTCCCGGGCGAGGCCGGCCGCGGCGTCCGCCGCCTGGTCCACGCCGTGCCGCGAGTCCACCCCCCGGGCCCCGGACCCGGCCTCCCGGAGCGAGAGGATCTCCGATGCATTGCCGCGGATGACGGCGGGCGTTGTCTCCGCGATGATCCTGCCGGCGGCGCGGGTCCTGAACGGGGTCGCCCCGGAGCCCACCGGGTCGAGGATGACCGGGATGCCGGCCCGGGAGGCCGCGCGCCCGGCCTTGAGCATGGACTCGACCCACTGCGGCGTGAGCGTGCCGATGTTGAGGACGAGGGCGCCGGCCAGCGCCGCCATCTCCTCCACCTCCTCCAGCGCGTGGGCCATGACCGGGGAAGCCCCCATGGCGAGGAGCGCGTTGGCGGTGTAGTTCATCACGACCAGGTTGGTGATGTTGTGGATCAAAGGGGTTTTCGCCCTGAGGCGTGCGAGGTTTTGCGCGGCGGCGCGGGCAAAGGCGCTCATCGGTCGGGTTTGCTCCTTTCAGGCCGGGGGCGGTCAAAAGAAAAGCCGCCTCCCGTGCGACGGGAAACGGCTTCGAATTCCGCAGACGTCATTCTGAAACCGAATTCGTTTCCCTACGCTGGCACGATCCAGATCAGGTCCAAAGGGTATGTTCTCAGGCTCGCTTGAGCCACCCCTGAACGAATTCGACTGAAAAATAGCGGAAGCGGCAGGCCCTGTCAACCTCCGGCCGGCTCACTGAACCGTGACCACCGTGCAGGGCGCCCGCAGGATGATGTACTGGGCGGTCGAGCCGAACAGCAGCTTGCCGACCTTGGACTTGCGCTGGATGCCGAGGATGATCTCATCGACTTTGCGCTCCTCGGCGATCTGGACCATATCCTCGCCGGCGTCCATGCCGCGCACCGACAAGATGCTCTCGCAGGCGATCCCCTCGGAGGTGAAGAGGATCTCCTGCTGCTGCAGCGCCCGCTCGGCGTCCTCGAACTCCTTGCGGGGGATTTCGGGGCCGCCGACCATGGAAAAGACCAGCACCACCTCGGCGTTAAACGCCTTGGCGTGGGTCAGGGCGAGGTGCGCCGCCTTCTTGGCCACCTTGGAGCCGTCGAATGCCACGAGAATCTTCATGCCGCCTCCCGATCAGAGACCCAGGTCCTGGTTGACGAGAATGACCTTCACCCGGCCTTTGGGGAAGGATTTTTCCGTGATCGTCCAGCTGTTGCAGATGCGGTCGGGGCTCTTGCACTCCTCGCAGTAGGAGGTTTTGACGCAGGGCGTCTTTTTGTCGAGCCGCATGGCGTTGGCCGGCGCGGCGATGTTCTTGACCCGGAACATGGCCTCGTCCACGCTCGGCACGATCTTGTTGCGCCCGGCGATGATAACCACGTGTTTGGGGCCGAAGGTGATCGCGGCGACGCGGTTGCCGAGCATGTCGAGGTTGACGAGCTGGCCGTCCTCTGTGATGGCGTTGGTGCCCGTGATGAAGAGATCGACGAGCATCGACCGGCGCCGTCGCTCGAGGAACTCCTCGGCGGAGACCTGCTTGTCGAGGGTGTCGATCGTCTCGAGGTCCTTGCGGCCCTGGATGGCCTGGAACAGGCCGGTGCCGACCGCCGTCAGCGACCCGCCCCAGCCGACGCTGCGGGCGCCGCAGACCGGCAGGATCTCTTCCATCACGATGCGATGGGCGGCCGCGGGATCCTCCGCGAGAAAGACTTGGAAATTGTTGCCTTCCAGGGACGTTTTGAGATCGGCCAGCCGGATGCTCCAATAGTGCTCCAGGGGTTTGTCCATCGTCTCCTCCGTTGTGCGGCAGATAGCAATTCTCGCCCGCTTCCCGGCCGCCGCCCCCGAATTTTAAGGTGGGGAGCAGGGGACGGGGGCGGACGGGCCATTTTCGAACGCCTGAAACCTAATGAATCGCGGCGAAAGAGTCAACAGCGATCAGCGGGGCGTCACGCAGTGTGCTCCATGACTTTGACGACCACCAGGGTCAGGTCGTCGGCCTTGGGCAGGGGGTGGCAGAAGCGGTCGACCGCCTCGATGACGGCGGCGATCAGCGCCGTCGCCGGCGAGTCGGCATGCCGGCGGACCAGTTGTTGCAGACGCGGCTTGCCGAACATCTCACCGCGGGTGTTCTGCGCCTCCCAGATCCCGTCGGTGCCCACGAGAAGGATCTGACCCGGCGCAATGGGGAGCTCCCGCTCTTCGTAGCCGTCTTCGGCCGTCACGCCGATCGGAAGTCCGGTCCGGCCGAGTCCACTGAAGGAATCCGTGCCGCGGTCGTAAACCATAGCGGCGTCATGGCCGGCGTTGACCCAGCGCAGTCGCAGCGCCGGCCGGTCGATGTCGGCCAGAAAGAGCGTCACGAAGCGGCCGGTCTCCTCGACGTCCCGCACCAGTTGACGGTTGACGTCGCCGACAACCCCCGCAAGCTCGTCCCGCCGGGAGAGCCGCTGGCGCAGGAAGGCCCGGACGGTGGTCATGAGCATGGCGGAGGGGATCCCGTGTTCGGCCACGTCCGCCACCGCGACACCGCAGGCCTCCGATCGGGCATCGACCCATTCGAAGTAGTCGAAATAGTCGCCGCCGGTCTCCTCGCAGTAAACGCTGGCCCCGGCGATGTCGAGTCCCGGGATGGCGGGGGTGGTTTTGGGCAGCAGGTTCTGCTGGACTTCCATGGCAAGTTCCAGCGATTGCTGCATCCGCTCGCGCTCCCTGAGCCCCGCGGTCATCTCGTTGATGACATCGCCCGTGTAGCCGATCTCGTCGTTGGTGGTGACTTGGACCCTGCGGTCGAAGCGGCCGTTTCGGACGCCGCGCAGGGTGGCAATGATCTGCAGAAACGGAATGGAGAGGTTGCGGCTGACCAGCCCCGTCAGGAAAAGCCCCACGGCGATGAAGATCAGGCCGTAGATCAGGACGGAGTTTTTGAAAAGATCGAGCGCTGCCTGCGGGTCCTGGAGCGCGCGCGTCGTGCGGTGAAAAAGGATCAACACGGAGGCGAGCGGGATGATGTTGATCGCCAGCAGCAGCGCCGCTAGGCGGGTGCGGATCCTAATCCGGCGGGTCTCGGGCACGCGCGACAACCCCCCTTCGGGGAAGAACAGCGGCGCTAGCCGCTTCTGCAGAATGTGCTCCTGCAGGAAGAAGACCATGGCCGCCGTGATCAGCCCGATGCTCACGCAGTTGAAGATCGTCTGCTGGAAGACGAAGCGCGGCGCATCGATCCACCACCAGGCGAGGCTCCAGACGATGGTCGCCAGGGTCCAGATCCCCAGGTCCGCGGCCACGGTTATCAAGGGCTCGTTCAGCAGCCGGCGGCGGGCCGCCTCCGCCTGGGGCGGCGGGATCGGCTGCGCCGCGCCCACGGCATCGAGATAGCGGTGGATGGGCCTCTCGTAAAAATAGGTCAGGATGAAGATGATCAGGAAGGCAAACGGGGTGAAGCCGACGTCCAGCGCTTCGATCAGCGGGTTTTGCCAGTAGTCTTCCGGCATGGGGGGGGCCAGGCGCGAGGCGAAGCTCTGAACGAAGACAGCGCCCACCATGTTGGCGAGGGCGTTGGCGCCCCCCATTGCGAACTTCAGCCCGAAGATCTTTCCGCGGTTCACGGCTCGGATGCCTTGGTCGGCCATGAGACCGGATCATATACTATGAGGGGCGCTGCTGCAAAGGTTCGGTCGATCCGCAGTTCACCGACGCCACGGGGGCCGCCTCCGGTTTGACAGCATCACCGGGTTTTTCTATAACATCCGGGAACTACAGGATTGCCTGCAAAGGAAGATGCCATGGAAAAACGCCGGCACGGAGAGATCGCTTTCACCTGCGGCCGTTGGCCGCTCGATCCGCAACGCTCGAGCCTGATTTTCATTCACGGCGCCGGGGAGACCTCGCTGCTCTGGGAGGCCCAGGTGGCGGGGCTGAGGGAACGCGCCAACACGGTGGCACTCGACCTGCCGGGCCACGGGGCGAGCGGGGGCAGCGCCCGGCAGCGGGTCGAGGAGTACGCCGCGGCGGTCGCCGATTTCATCGCCGCGCTCGCGGCGCCGGCTCCGATCCCCTGCGGGCTGAGCATGGGCGGGGCCATCACCCAGCAGCTGCTGCTGGATTATGCGGATCGGTTTCGGGCCGGGATCATCGTGAGCTCCGGGGCCAGGCTGAGGGTGCTGCCCTCGCTCTTCGAGCTGATCGACCGGGACATGCCCGGCTACGTGCAGGCGGTGGACCAGATGGGGTTCTCGCCGAAGACGGCGCCGGCCGTGAAACGGCCGTTTCTCGAGGATTCCCTGAGGGCGCGGCCGGAGGTCGCCCACGGGGACTTCCAGGCCTGCGACCGTTTCGATGTGGCCGGCCGGCTGGCGCAGATCTCCGTCCCGGTCCTGGTGGTTTCGGCGGAGGACGACCAGCTCACCCCGCCCAAATATGCCGAATTTCTCGCCCAGCGAATCGCCTCCGCCACGCGGGCGCACATCCCGGAGGCCGGCCATTTCGCGCCGATCGAAAAACCGCTCGAGGTCAACGCGGCCATCAGCCGGTTTCTCGACGCCAACGGGCTGTGAGCCGACCCGGGCCAACCCCGACACCGACGACCCATGAAAGACGAGCTCGGATTGTACTACTACCCCTCGGCCGGCAACCACCGGGTGCGCATGTACGTCAAGCGCGAGTCCGGCGCCGTCTGGTTCCGGATGTGGAATGCCGACGACCCGCAGCTCTGGGAGCAGCACGACTGGGTGCCCTACGAGGCGATCCGGCGCGCCGCCGAGATCTACACCGGCAAGAACTTCGACCCCCGCCGCGCCTATGACATCGACGTGGCGCAGGCGCTGCTGGACGAAGAATAGCCCGACCCGGACCATATTGCTGTCTGCTCTGCCGCGGCGTGGGAGCGTAACCCTCGACTTTAGACGAAGCCTTCAGTTGAATTTTGGATCCCACCGGCCCAACGAATCAAAGGGCCGAGTGGTCGCGGCCGAAGGATGAAGCCGTGCTGAGGTCATTTTCACTCGAACCCTCGACCCCTTGCCCCCTTGAGCCCCGCGGCCGCCGTCTTTCGGCGGTGTGCGGTCGGCTTTCGCTCTGCCCATGGTCATCACGATCACCAACCGCCTGAGGCTGACGGGCCTCCCGCCGGCGCTCAAGCAGATGCTGATCGAAAAGCTCGAGTTCCCCAACCCCAAGTGGCTGGAGAACGAGCGCATGGGCCGCTGGAACCGGGGCACGCCGCGCCTTCTCAAATTTTACGCCAAGGCCGGGGCCGACGGGTTGTGGGTCCCGCGCGGGTGCCTGCGGCAGCTGATCGTGGAGTGCCGCCGGATGGGGGCCGACTACCGGATCGAGGACCGCCGGCGCCGGCTGCCGTCGGTCGACTTCGACTTCCGCGGCGCCCTGCGGCCGTTTCAGCAGGCGGCCGTGGAGCAGATGCTGGCCCGGGACTTCGGCACCCTGAACGCCCCTACCGGGTCGGGCAAGACGGTCATGGCCCTGGCCATGGTGGCCCGACGCCGCCAGCCGGCCCTGGTGGTCGTGCACACCAAGGAGCTGGCGGCTCAGTGGGTCGAGCGGATCGAAACCTTTTTGGGCGTTCCGCCCGATGCGTGCGGCCTGATCGCCGGCGGCCGGTCGCGGATCGGGGAGCGTGTGACCGTGGCCCTGGTCCAGTCGCTCTACAAATGCGCCGAGGAGGCCGCCGCGCGCATCGGGTTCGTGGTGGTCGACGAGTGCCACCGCTGTCCGAGCCGCACCTTCACCGAGGCCGTCACCGGTTTCGACTCCCTCTACATGCTGGGTCTCTCCGCCACCCCCTGGCGCCGCGACAACCTCTCGCGCCTGATCTTCTGGCACCTGGGGGACGTGCACCACGAGGTCGGCAAAGCCGACTTGGTGGCCGCGGGCGAGGTGCTGCCGGCCGAGGTCATCGTGCGGGAGACCGGCTTTCGGCCCTACCACGATCCGGTGGCCGAATACAGCCGGATGCTCTCGGAGCTCACGGCGGACACCGAGCGCAACGTGCTGATCGCCGGCGACGTGGCCAAAGAGGCCGCCGAGACGAGCGGGGTGTGCCTTGTTCTCTCCGACCGCAAGGCGCACTGCGAAAACCTGCAGGCGATGCTGCGCCTGCGGTTCAAGGTCGAAGCCGAACTCTTGACCGGAGACCTGGCAGCCGCCGAGCGCCAGCGGGTCACCGAGCTGCTGAACGCCGGCAAGCTGCGCGTGGTGATCGCCACCGGCCAGCTGATCGGGGAGGGGTTCGACTCCACCCGCCTCTCCAGCCTGTTTCTCGCCACGCCCATCCGCTTCAGCGGCCGGGTCCTCCAGTATCTGGGGAGGGTCCTCCGGCCGGCGCCCGGGAAGAACAAGGCCCGGGTCTTCGATTACGTCGACGTGCACGTCGACACCCTCGTCAACGCCGCCCGGGCCCGCCGGCGCGTCTACCAGCGTGGCTGACCTTTCAAGTAAGTTTGGCTTTTTCCTGTGGGAGTCCCGCCCGGGCGGGGCCGCGATCGGATCGTGGCTGGAAGCCACCCCCACAAAATGGACACTTGTAGGCAGGCATACAAGAAACGCTTGTGTGATAGATAGAATCGTCCTATAATTTTACGTATGGCGCACTCGTCAGCGGAGGCTCTGCAGCTGCTCAACTCCATCCTGGAGGTCTCCCCCCAGCGGATGGTTTCCGGCAGCCAGGTGACGGTCATCCTGGACGCCCTGGCCGCGGCGCAGGACCCGCAGCTGGTGGCACGCTTCCCCGCCGTGCTGGCGATTTGCGCGCGCCGCGGGATCGAGCTCGACAGCCAGGCCCTTTTCGCGCGCTACTGGGGGTCGAACCCCAAGCGCCAGAACCTCGAAAAGCTGCTCGTCGTCAGCGCGGAGCTTTTCCGGCGCGAGAAGATCCCGGCCCCCGGAAACCTGCTGCCGATAGCCGACGGCCTGAAGTCCCGGCATGCGCACCTGCTGGGCGCCAAAGTCGTGGCGCTGGCCCACGGCCCGGCCGTGCCGGTTGCGGACATGCTCGCGGCCTTGAAGAGGTTCGCCGACGATCTCAAGCGGCGGCGCCGGGAGAAACCCCCGCCCGCTACGGCCGAGGCGCCACGGCGCCAGTGGTCGCCCCAGCTGGACCGCCATCTCAATCTGCTCTTCTCGGCCAAGCAAAAAGAGCTGGTCTACAAGCGGCTGCAAGGGCGGCACCTGACCAAGACCGAACGCGAGTACTACTCGAGGGTGGTGAAGAAGAAGTTGACAGCCGTCGCCGATGCGCAGATGCAGGAGCTGGCCGGGCTGCTCGTGCAGCGCCCCGACCGCTGAGGCGCGGCTGAAAAATTTGCATGAAACGCTCGGGCGAGTGTGATAGGATTCGAAAATGGGTGTTTTTTGGGAAATCGGCCTGCAGGCGATCGAAATTCTCACCCTCGTGGTGGGGATGCTGGGGATGGCGATGTCCCTGCTGCTGCTCTTTGCGCCGGCAGCCGCCCGGAACCTGAGCGGGATCGCCAACCGCAGCGTGGATGTCGAAAAAAAACTGAGATTCCTCGACAAAGACATCCGCACCGAGGACTGGATCTATGCCCACCCCGTCGTCGTGGGGGGCGCGCTGGCCGCGGCATCCCTGTTCGCGCTGGTTTTCTTTTTCTTCAAGGTGGATATCGCCGAGTTCAACCGGGTTTTTTTCGGCGCGGCGCCCTCTGCCGCCGGCGAGATCCTCTTCCAGGTGTTTGTCTGGATCGGCAAGCTCGCCTGCCTGATCGGGCTGGGGTTGGGGGTGGGGTTGATGGCGGCCCCCGCAAAGATGCGGCGCATGGAGCGCTCCCTGAACGCCTGGATCGACACCCGCTCCTGGGTCGAGAAACTCGATCGGTCCGGCCCCAAGCTGGACACCGTTTTCTTCCGCTACCCGATCTTCTTCGGGATCTTCGGCGGCGCCGTCTCCTGTCTGCTGATCGTGCTGTCCATTCTAAACCTGCTCAGATGAGGCCGTGCGCGTGCCGCGTTTGACGCTCTGAGCCAAACCGCACCGCACGCGGGCGTTCGCCGCAACGGCCGCGATGGAGCGATATGATGAAACGCCTGAAACCATTTCCCGCCGAGCGGATGAACCGCGATTTCCCTTGGGTCCTGTGGGCGGTGGGCTGGCTGGCCGTGATCAAGGCCTTCCTGTGGCTGGCCTACGAGCCGGCGCTGCCGCACGCCGTGCTGAGGGCGGTGGGGTTCAAGCTTCTGCTGGCGGCGGCTCCCCTGGTGGTGTGCGGCATCGGGCTCTGGAACCGCAGGCGCTGGGCCGTGTGGGGCGTGGCGGCCCTCGCGGCGCTCAACCTGCTCTTCCTGTGGTTCTACCCCCGCAGCGTCCAGGGCTACCTGGTCGAGTCCGAGGTCCACGCCGTTTCGGTGGTGCTCTCAGCGGTCATGCTGCTCTTCGAGGGCCCGCTGGGCGATGCGCTCATCCTTCTCGCGCTGCCGTTTCTCTTCAAGACCACACGCCCACCGCACGGCCTGCCCGCCTGAGTTTCACGACGGCCTCTCGGTCAAGCTTCCACGCCGCCGTCAAGCGCCCTGTAAGGGCGGCAGCAGGCGGTCGGGGTGTTCGAGGCCCTCTTTGATCGCGTTGATGAAGCGGGCCGCCAGCGCCCCGTCCGCGGCGCGGTGGTCGATGGAGAGGGTCATCGTCATCATCGCGCGCACCGCCAGGCTGCCGTCGGGGGCCGCCACCGGCCGCTTTTGAACGCTGCCGACGGCGAGGATGGCGGCCTCGGGCGGGTTGATGATGGCGATGAAGTTCTCCACCCCGAGCATGCCCAGGTTGCTGACCGTGAAGCCGGCGGGATCCGTCGAGGCCTGCCGCCCCTCGCGGCCGAACCGGATGAGGTCCGCTGTCTTCCGGGAGACCTCCTCGAGCGGGAGCCGGTCGACCCCGGCGAGAACCGGCACCAGGACCCCCTCCTCCAGCGTGACGGCGATGCCGATGTTGATCTCGTCCAGCAGAAAAACCTGTTGGTCCTGGATGCGGCAGTTGACGCGGGGGAAGGATTTCAGCGCCAGGGCCGAGGCTTTGACGATGAGGTCGGTGAGGGTGATCTCGCAGCCCTGCGACCGGTTGAGCCGCTCTCTCAGGGCCAGGGCGGCGGTCATGTCCGCCGACACCGTCACGTAGAAATGGGGGATGGTCTGCTTGCTGCGGGTCATGCGGCGCGCGATGGCCGCGCGCATCCCGCCGGGGGGAAGGGGGCGGCCCGGCTGGGCGGCGGCCGCGATGCGGCGCTTATCCGCCTCGCGCTGCACATCCTTCTCGGTGATCCGGCCGCGGGGGCCGGTGCCGGCCAGCGCGCCGAGGTCGATCCCCGCCTCCTCGGCCAGTCGCTGCGCCCGGCCGGAGGCCTTGGGCCCGCGCCGGTTGCCCGGGAGGAGGCACGCCTTGGTACGGAAGGCGGGAGCGTCCGCCACCCCGGCGCCGGGCGCTTCGGCCGCGAGCAGGCGCTCGATCTCAGGCTCCTCCCCCGGGGCCCCGACGACGCCGATCGTGGCAAAGATCGGCACCCGCTCGCCCTCGCGGGCGGCGATTTTAAGCAGGACCCCGTCGATCGGGCATTCGACCTCGAAGACGGCCTTTTCGGTCTCAACCTCGCAGATGACCTCGCCGCGGCGGACCGCCTCGCCTTGGCGCTTGAGCCAGCGCACGACCAGCCCCTCGGTGATGTCCTGGCCTCCCTGGGGCATGATGATTCGCGTTGCCATGACCGGTGTCGTTCCTCGATTCCGCGCTGATTCAAACGATGCCGAGAACGCCTGCGACGATCTCTTCCACCGAGGGCACGCAGGCCTGCTCGATCTTCACGTTGTAGGGGATGGGGGTGTTCCGGCCGGCGATGCGCAGCACCGGGCCGTCCAGGTCGTCGTAGGCCTCCTCCGTCAGCATGGCGGCGATGTCGCCGCCGACCCCCCCGCGCTTGCAGGCCTCGTGCACGACGACGGCCCGGCCGGTGCGGCGTACCGACGCGAGCAGGGTTTCGGCGTCGAGGGGGTTCAGCGTGCGCAGGTCGATGACCTCGACGTCGACGCCCTGCTGCTCCAGCACGGCGGCGGCCTCCAGGCATTTCAGCGTCATGTGGGAGTAGGTGATGAGGGTCGCGTCCCGGCCCGGCCGCTTGATCTCGGCCTTGCCGAGCGGGATGAGGGCCTCCTCCTGCGGGACCGGGCCGCGGGTCATGTAGAGCAGCTTGTGCTCGATGAAGATTACCGGGTCGTCGTCGCGGATGGCGGATTTCAGCAGGCCGTAGGCGTCGGCCGGCGTGGAGGGCATGACCAGTTTCAGGCCGGGGATGTGGTAGAAGAGCGCCTCCAGGCTTTGGGAGTGCTGGGCCGCCAGCCCGTTGCCGGCGCCGCCCTGGGTGCGCAGCACCATCGGGACCTTGCCCTGGCCGCCGGAGATGAACTCGTATTTAGCCGCCTGGTTCACGATCTGGTCCATGACCAGCATGGCGAAATCGACGAAGAGGATTTCGACCACGGGCCGGCAGCCCACCAGCGCCGCGCCGACGGCCATGCCGGTGAAGGACGCCTCGGCGATGGGCGTGTCGATCACGCGCCGGGGCCCGTACTTCTCGAGGAGCCCCTCGGTGACCTTGTAAGAGCCGCCGCGCTCGGCGATGGTCTCCCCCATGAGAAAGACCAGCGGGTCGTGCCGCATCTCCTCGTCCAGGGCCCGTCGCAGGGCCTCGCGGTACATCATCTCAACCATGTCGCTCTTCTCCCGGACGGCCCGTCTCAGCCTCTCGCCCCGGCCGCCTCTCCCGATATCCCGGCCAAAAACTCCTCCACATCCGGCTCCGGGCTCCGGGCGGCGAAATCGACCGCCGCCTCCAGCTCGGCCTCGACCCGGGCCTCGATCGCCTCGGTCTTCGCCGGGTCCCCGACGGCCTGCCGCATGAGCGTGAGCGGGTCGCGCGCCTTCCACTCCTGCAGGGCCTGCGGGTCCATGTAAAGCCCCGGGTCGTTCACGTGGTGGCCGCCGTGGCGAAAGGTGTCGGCCTCGATCAGGGTCGGCCCCTCGCCGCGCCGGGCGCGCTCGACGGCCCGCCGGGTCTCGCGGAAGACGGCCACGGCGTCGTTGCCGTCCACGCAGGCCCCGGGCACGCCGTAGGCCGGCCCCCGGCCGGCCAGGTCGCAGCAGCCCGTGGCGCACTCGATCGGCGTGGAGACCGCGTAGTGGTTGTTCTCCAGCATGAAGATGACCGGCAGTCGATAGATCCCGGCCATGTTCAGCGACTCGGCGAAAACACCGTTGTTGGATGCGCCGTCGCTGAAAAAGGCGACGACCACCTGGTCGGTCTGCCGGACTTTGATGCCCATGCCGGCGCCGGCGGCGATGGGGATGCCGCCGCCCACGATGCCGTTGGCGCCGAGGTGGTTGATCCGCCTGCTGGAGATGTGCATCGAACCACCGCGGCCCTTGCAGTAGCCGGTGGCCTTGCCGGTGATCTCGGCCATCATCAGGCGCAGATCGGCGCCCTTGCTGATGCAGTGCCCGTGCCCGCGGTGGGTGCTGACGATGTAGTCCTCCGGCCGCAGGGCCGCGCAGGCCCCGGCGGCGACGGCCTCCTCGCCCAGATAGGGGTGCAGGTACCCGCGGATCCGCCCCTGGCGGTAGAGCTCGATGCACCTGAGTTCAAAGCGGCGGGTGGCGTAGATGTTGCGGTACATGCCGAGCAGCGTCGGCTCGGGGACCGGGGCGTTCGCGTCCGCGGAAACCGTGTGTGGCATATTGCTGGCCCTGCCTTTTAACATCGCGAAATGGTGTCGACCGGAAGCGGCCTCTCCTCCCTGTCACTTCCCCGGTTCTTCAGGGGAGGGACAGGGTGCGGGTGTGCCGCCGCCCATGAAATAGGATTTTAAGATTTTGCCGAGAATCCCCAAGTTTACGATCCTGGCGCAATAGTCAAGCATTTTTGAGATGGATTCTACCCCGAGAGGGCGGCCACGCGGGCGGCGACGAAATCCAGCATGCCCTGAGTGGCAACGCAGAAGTCCCGGGCGGTGGAGACCAGGGCGGGGTGGGTGTTGAACTCGGCCGGCGAGTACCCGTCTTCTCTCAACCCCCGTTCGAAGTAGGGGATTTTAAATAGCTTCTCCATCACCCCGGCCGGCACCGGCTCTTCGAACCGGCGGCTGAATTCCAGATCCGGTGTCTTCAAGAGCAGCGCTTCGAGGAAGGAGGGCGGGATGGTGAAGACGATGTCGGCCCCGGCCAGCTTCTCCAGGTGCCAGACATGGGCCTTGCCGCCGATGATCGGGCTGACCCGCATGGAGCTCACCAGCATCTTGCCGCGGTACTCGGCATGGTTTCGGACGAGGGCACAGGCCTTCTTGATCAGGGCGATCTCCGCCCAGCGCACATCGGCTTCGCTGAGATCGATGCCGCGTTCGGCCGCCTGCTGGTGCAGTTCGCCCAGGGTCCCGAAGCGGGAGCTCATGGCCGTGATGACGGAGCGCCAGCCGGAGAGGCCGACCCCGGCGGCGCGCGCCTCTTTCAGCCCCGCGGCCACCGCGGACATGCAGGCCACAAACTGGGGCATCACCAGGGAAATGGTGTTGTTGGTCGGGATGCCCAACGCGGTGAGCCGCCGAATGGCTTCGTAGCCCTCCAGGGTGCCGGGGATCTTGATCATGATGTTGGGGGAGAGCCGGTGCAGCTCCACTCCCTGGGCAACCATTTTCTCCGGGTCCTGCCGGCAGCGGGGGTCGGCCTGGGCCGAGTGGAAGCCGTGCTTGCGGCCGCTTGCCTCGAAAATCGGCAGGAGTGCCAGCGCGCCACGCCGGATAACCTCCTTGTAGGTTTCCCAGAAGACGGTTTCAGGCTCTGCGCACTTCGTGCTGCGGATCCAGGCGTCGATCCAGGCCGTCCACTGGCCCGGGTTGTCCTTGACGACGTTGAAGCTCAGGCGCGGGTTGGTGGTCACCCCGCGAAAAAGGTTCTGCCCGGGAGGGTTGCGGTCGCTGTAAAGGCGCTCGAGCCAAGCGCTCATCAGGGGCTTGTCGGGGGCCCGGTCGATCAGCCGGCGGCGGAAGCTCTCGTAGATCAAGGGCGAGGAGTCCCACCAGAGCTCCGCTTGGGGCTCGATCTCCCATAGTTTTTCAAGAACGCTTTTTTGGGGCATCAGGGTCGTCCGCCGGGCTCGAATCTTCCGGGGTCGCATGGGTGCTTTCGTCAAACTGCAGCTCAATAGCACAGCTGTTCAGCTGCGGCAACATCCGGCGGCCGGCGTTGAGGGCCCCATCAGGAAATCCGCCACTGTCTGCACAAATTCGACCGGGGCCTCGGCGTGCACCCAGTGGCCGGCTCCGGCGATGGTAGCCAGCCGGGCCTGCGGGAAAACGGACACCGTCGGGCCCCAGTCCGCATCGCGGATGTAGTCCGAGCGACCGCCGCGGATGAAGAGGCAGGGGCCGGCCCAGGGGCGCTGCTGCAGCGGGGCGCACAAGGAGCGGTAGCTCAGCCGGACCGCTTCTATGTTCACCTTCCAGCGGTAGGCGCCGCCGGTGTGCTTGAGGCTTTTGAGCAGAAACCGGCGGAGGGCCGGGTCCGGGATGGAGGGTGAAAGCCGCGCATCCGCCGCCCGCAGGCTGGAGAGGGCCTTAAGATCCAGCCGCGCGAGGGCCTCGATGGCTTCGGCATAAACCGGCGGGTAGCCCCGCGGGGCGATGTCCACGACGATTAGCTTCTCCAACGCGGCCGGGAACATGGAGGCAAACTGCATGGCGGTTTTGCCGCCCATGGAGTGGCCGAGCAGGCAGGCGCGGTCAAGACCCAGACCGGCAATCACCCCCCGCATGTCTTCGGCCATGGCCGCGTAGTCCATACGGTCGCTGCGCAGCGCCTCCCCGTGGTTGCGCAGCTCGGGCACGTGCACCGTGAAGCGTTGCGAGAGCGCCTTTGCGACCGGGTGCCATCCCTCGGCCGAACCGAAGAGTCCATGCAGTATGACAAGCGGCGGTCCGGTGCCGTAGGATCTGATATCACGCCCTGTCCGGTAGGCGGCTGTGTGCGGCATGGCGGGCGGATCTCAAAACGGACGGAAACCGCCCAGCAGGAGGTGGTTGAGATGCGCCTCCTGCCGGAAGCGTGCGATCCGCTCCGCGAGGGAGAGCCGGTAGACCGCCTGGGCCAGGCCCTCCTCCCCCGCTGCGATCACCCCGCAGCCGGCGACGATGCCGCAGCCGTTTCCGCGGCGGAGCATCTCCGGGATCAGGCCGACCGGGGCCGCATCGCCGATGGCGGCCGGGGGCGCCACCGGCAGCCTCACATTATAATAGGAAGCCTCTGCGTCGATGGGGACGATCACGGGCAGCTCTGCGGCGCGCTCGGGGCCGCGCTGGGCCAAAGCCGACGAGGCGTCGGTGCCGACGGCCTCGGAGAGAACGGCCACGGCCTCCGCCGTGGCCCGGGGGCTCGGTGCGATCACGCACGCGGTGTAGGGCGTTGAGGTATAGATGCTCCGGTGCAGCCGGATGTCGGCGGCGTGGGGCTCGCTTCCGCCGACCGGCAGCCGATGGACGGGCGCCTCGAGGCCGGCCGGGGCGGCCGCCATGGGGCAAAAGAGCATTTCGTCGGGGCCCTGCCGGATGCTCATCGACCCGGCGGCGAAGGCGCCCAGCCCCAGGTCGAAGTTGTAGCCCAGAAAATAGGCGAAGAGCTCCGTTCCCGTGGGGTCCCGGCGGTCGGGCCGGGTTGCGGCGCTGAACTCCGGCACCCGCGGCCGCCCCGGAAAGAGCTTGCCGAATCCGTTTTCCAGGATCAGCCGCTGGGTTGCCCCCAGGTCGACTCCCCGACGCCGGAGCGCCAGGGCCAGGCGGGCGCTGTTTTCAAGCAGGCTCAGGTAGTGCAGGCACTCGGCCAGGCCGGCGCCCCGCGCAAACGGGCCGTGGCCCTTCACGATGGTCAGGGGGCTCTGCCTGAGACGGTCGGGAATGCGCTCCTCCATGTCGCGCGACCCCACCGCTTGAGCGTAGGCCCCGACGCTCACCGCGCCGAGCAGTCCCGCCCCGAAGAAGTCGACCGGCTGGAAGAGGGGGGCGGTTTCGGCGGCCCGGCTGCCCGCGGGGGCGGTCAGGAACAGCGGCTTCTCCGGCGACTCCAGGCTGATCAGCGTGGCGGCAGTTGCATGGCAGTGGGCGCAGGCGCGCACGCCGGGAAGGCTCAGGACGGCGCGGTGGGTGTTCGTTTCGGAGGAGGGCCGCCGGGCCCCGCTCCAGCCCGTGTCGGAGAACCTGACCGGGACAACCTCCTCGGGGCATAGCGCCCCGCACATGGAGCCGGAGGCGGTGATATAGAAACGGTCCGGCTCGGACGGGTCGCACAGGGAGAGGTTGCCGCTGTGGGTGTTGTTGAGGTCGGCCCGCATCAGGGCGGCGCCCACGACTTGGAACTGGTGCCGGAGGGCAGTGATGTCGGTCGAGCGGCTCATCCAGGGAGAAAGAGTGCAATCGGAGGGCAAGTGGTTGAAATTCTATAAATTTGGTCGGGGCGGTCAGATTTGAACTCACGCCCCCCTGCTCCCAAAGCAGGTGCGCTACCAGGCTGCGCCACGCCCCGATTCGAAAATTTAGCCAGTGTTCATACAGAAATGGTGGATTGCGGTTCAGGCCAAGGCCGCAACGATTTCGCAACCGGAGGCGTAGCGGGTCTACGCCGAGGATTGCGAAGAGCGAGAACGACAGCCTGGGCCGAAAGGCGCCGTTTATGGATGAATACTGATTAGCATGCACGCCCCGCCAAGGCAAGTGGCGCCCGCCCGCCGGCAGCTTTGGGATGTTATCACTTGGCTGCTTCGGTTGACATCGTTAGGTTTTGTCTCTATACTGTCCCCGTAAGGTGGTAAACAGATTTTTGTAGAATTTTATCCTGCGGTTAGGGTCGATCGGGACCGCCGGCAGGGTTTTCTTTGCTTTATGGGCGTTAGCGTTCCGTGCGCCTGCGAGAGTGGCGGAACTGGTAGACGCACTGGATTTAGGATCCAGCTCTGGCAACAGAATGGGAGTTCAAGTCTCCCCTCTCGCACCAAACCAACTCCACCTCGCGGCGCGGCACGGCTCATGCCCCGCAGGACAGAAAGGGCCATTCACTTATCATGCAGGTCACGGTAGAAGACATCAGCAGCGTCAAGAAAACCCTCCGGATCGAGATCCCGCAGGAGGAGGTCGCCCGGGAAATCGAGAACGCCTACGATCATCTCAGGAAAACAGCCAAGATCAAAGGCTTTCGGCCCGGCAAGACCCCCCGCTCGGTCCTGGAAAAAATGTTCAAGAAGGATGTGCTGGCGGACGTCTCCTCCCGCCTGATCCAAAACTCTTTCATCGACGCCATCAAGCAGAAGGAGCTGCGGGTGGTGGGGCAGCCCAAGCTCGACCCCCCGGCGTTGAGCGGACCCGGCGCCTATGCCTACGCCGCCACGGTGGAGGTCAGCCCGCACATCGCCGACGTCGATTTCAAGGGGCTCGCGCTCAAGCGCTCCCGCTACCAGGTGAGCGAGGAGGAGGTCGGCGCCCAGCTGCGGCAGCTTCAGAAAAACCTGGCCACGCTGCGGCCGGTCGCCGAGGCCCGTCCGGTTCGCGACGGGGACCACGTGCTGATCGACTTCGAGGGGTTCCGGGAGGGCAAGGCGTACGCCGAAACCCCGAAAACCGAAAACTTCACCCTCCAGGTGGGCGCGGGCGCCGTGCTTCCGGAGTTCGGCCGCCAGTGCGTCGGCATGAGCGCAGGCGAGAGCAAGGAGTTCCCGCTGAGCTTCCCGGCGGACTATGCCAACAAGAAGCTGGCGGACCAAACCCTCGATTTCCGGGTGCTCCTGAAGGAGATCCGGGAGGAGATCCTGCCCGAGATCGACGATGCGCTGGCCAAGCGCTCCGGGCGGTTCGAAACCCTGGAGGATCTCAAGCGCGAGATCCGGGCGAACCTCGCCCAGGGCTACGAGAAGCGGGTCGAGCAGGAGCTGAACGAGCAGGTGTTCAAGGCCCTGCTGGCGCGCTTGCAGTTCGAGGTGCCCGACACCCTGGTGGAGATGGAGCTCGACGGCATCGTCGAGGAGGCGGAGCGCTCGTTCTCCTACCGCAACTCCAGCCTCGAGGAGGCCGGGCTCAGCCGCGAGATCATCGCCCAGAAATACCGCGAGACCGCCGTCAACCAGGTCCGCCGGCACTTGATCCTGGGGCACCTGATCGTCCAGGAGAAACTCCTCATCAGCGAGGCCGAGCTCGACGAGGCCTTCCAGGCGATGGCCGCAAACTTCAAACAGCCCGTCGAGGAGATCCGGCGCTACTACCGGGAGAACGACGACAAGCTCGACTACTACAAGCATGCGCTGCTCGAGAAGAAGGCCTTGAAACTGGTGCTCGAAAACAGCACGGTCGAGGACGTCGAGCCGGCAGCGGCTTAAACTTCAAAGCAACCATCCCAAAGGAGACACAGAGTGCCACTGATTCCCATGGTCATCGAGCAGAGCAGCCGCGGCGAGCGCGCCTACGACATCTACTCGCGGCTGTTGAAGGACCGGATCATTTTTCTCGGCTCCGCGATGAACGACGAGGTCGCCAACCTCCTGATCGCGCAGCTGCTCTTCCTGGAGTCCGAGGACCCGGACAAGGACATCAACTTCTACATCAACTCCCCGGGCGGGCTGGTGACGGCGGGGTTGGCCGTCTACGACACCATGCAGTACATCAAGCCGGACATCGCCACGGTCTGCATCGGCCAGGCGGCCAGCATGGGGGCCCTGCTCCTGACGGCCGGGTCGCCGGGCAAGCGCTACTCGCTGCCGAACGCCCGCATCCTGATCCATCAGCCCATGGGCGGGTTCCAGGGCCAGGCCTCGGACGTCGAGATCCAGGCCAGGGAGATGCTGCGCATGAAGGCCTCCTTGAACCAGATCCTGGTCAAGCACACCGGCAAAACCATGGACCAGATCCAGCGGGACACGGACCGGGATTACTTCATGAGCGCCGAGGAGGCGAAGACCTACGGCATCATCGACCACGTCATCGCCAACCGCGAGGACCTGGATCGCATGGAAAAAGCGGAGAAATAGCCATGGCCAAGAAAAAAGACGACAACGACAACCTGTTCTGCTCCTTCTGCGGGAAGAACCAGTCCGAAGTCCGCAAGCTGATCGCCGGGCCGGCCGTGTACATCTGCGATGAGTGCATCCAGCTGTGCAGCGAGATCATCGATGAGGAGACCGAAAAGGACGCCAAGGACTCCGCGCACATCCTCACGCCCAAGGAGATCAAGGAGCGCCTGGACGGCTACGTCATCGAGCAGGAGCCGGCCAAGAAGATCCTCTCGGTGGCGGTATACAACCACTACAAGCGGCTGGAGTCCGCCTTCAACGCCGGGGACGTCGAGATCCAGAAGAGCAACATCCTGCTGATCGGCCCCACCGGCTGCGGCAAGACCCTCCTGGCCCAGACCCTGGCGCGCTTTCTCAACGTGCCCTTCACGATCGCCGACGCCACCAGCCTGACCGAGGCCGGGTATGTCGGCGAGGACGTGGAGAACATCATCCTCTCCCTGCTGCAGAACGCCGACTACGACGTGGAGAAGGCCAAGCGGGGCATCGTCTACATCGACGAGATCGACAAGATCGCCAGCAAGTCCGACAACCCCTCCATCACGCGGGACGTCTCGGGCGAGGGCGTGCAGCAGGCCCTGCTCAAGATCCTGGAGGGCACGCTCGCCAGCGTGCCGCCCAAGGGGGGGCGCAAGCACCCGCAGCAGGATTTCATCAAGGTGGACACCACCAACATCCTGTTCGTCTGCGGCGGCACCTTCACGGGCCTGGAGAAGATCATCCAGCGCCGGCTGGGGCCGAAGATCATGGGCTTCGGGGCCAAGATCGTGGGCGAGAGCGAGCGCTCCATGAGCGAAACCCTCAAGCTGGTCCAGCCCGAGGACCTGATCAAGTACGGCCTGATCCCCGAGTTCCTGGGCCGCCTGCCGGTGATCGCCACCCTGCACGAGCTGAACGAGGAGAGCCTGATCCGGATTCTCAAAGAGCCCAAGAACGCCCTGATCAAGCAGTACCAGAAGCTCTTCGAGCTGGAAGGGGTGAACTTGCGCTTCACGGACAGCGCCCTGTCGGCCGTGGCCAAGGGGGCCATCCAGCGCAAGTCCGGCGCCCGCGGCCTGCGGGCCATCATGGAGACCTGCATGCTCGACATCATGTACGACCTGCCCTCCCTGGAGAACGTCAAGGAGTGCGTCGTCAGCGACGATGTCGTGCTCAACAAGGAACAGCCGATACTGCTCTTCGAGCAAACCAAGAAACAAGCCTGAGGAGACCGGGCGCCGCCCGGTCTCCTTGCCCATGAGTCCAATCCTCTTTCTCCGGCCTTGAGCCTTCGGCTTGGGGCTTATTTTTCGGTGTGAGCCATGGTCAACATTCCCAAGTTTTTCAAGGAAGGGGAGCCGCACGCCAACCGCATGGTGCTGCCCCTGCTGCCGCTGCGCGACATCGTCGTTTTCCCCCACATGGTCGCTCCCCTCTTCGTGGGGCGGACCCGTTCCGTCAACGCCCTGACCGAGGCCATGAACGGGGACAAGACCGTCTTTCTGGCCACCCAGCGCAGGGCCAACATCGACAACCCCGGCGCGGAGGACATCAGCGAGATGGGCACCGTCGGCAAGGTGCTGCAGCTCTTGCGCCTGCCCGACGGCACCGTCAAGGCGCTGGTCGAGGGCCGGCACCGGGCGCGGGTGGTGCGCTTCATCGCCGAGAAGGAGTTCTTCCGGGTCGAGCTGGAGCGGGTGGTGGAAACCGAGCTCTCCCCCGCGGAGGCCACCGCGCTCATGCGCTCCGTCACCGAATGCTTCGAGGAGTACGCCGGCCTCAACCGCAGCATTTCAAAAGAGCTCATCTCCAGCGTCACCTCCTTGACCGACGCCTCCCAGCTGGCCGACACCGTGGCCTCGCATTTCTCCTTCAAGCTGGACGACAAGCAGCGCCTGCTCGACACCATCGACCTGGCCGAGCGGCTCTCGCTCCTGCTCAGCCTGATCAAGATGGAAATCGAAGTCTTCCGCATGGACCAGCGCATCAAGAGCCGCATCAAGGACCAGATGGAGAAGACTCAGAAGCAGTACTACCTCAACGAGCAGATGCGCGCGATCAAGAAGGAGATGGGGGCCGAGGACGACTTGAGCGACGAGATCCGGGACATCGAGGAGAAGCTCAAGAACAAGAAGATGCCCAAGGAGGCCGTCGAGCGGGTCGAGCACGAGCTGAAAAAGCTCAAGATGATGACGCCCATGTCGGCTGAGGCCACCGTGGTGCGCAACTACGTCGACTGGATCCTGAGCCTGCCCTGGCTGGAGAACTCCGAGGTCGTAAACGACCTGGCGCAGGCCGAGAAGATCCTGGAGGAGGACCACTACGGGCTGGAGAAGCCCAAGGAGCGCATTCTCGAGTATCTGGCCGTGCAGGTGCTGGTGGAGAAGATGCGCGGGCCGATCCTGTGCTTCGTCGGGCCGCCCGGCGTGGGCAAGACCTCGCTGGCCAAGTCCATCGCGCGCGCGACCGGCCGCAAGTACGTGCGGCTCTCCCTGGGAGGGGTGCGGGACGAGGCCGAGATCCGCGGCCACCGCCGGACCTACATCGGCGCCCTGCCCGGCAAGATCATCCAGTCGCTGAAAAAGGCCGGAGTCAACAACCCGGTCTTCTGTCTGGACGAGGTCGACAAGATGAGCATGGACTTCCGCGGCGACCCCTCGGCGGCGCTGCTGGAGGTTTTGGACCCGGAGCAGAACTTCGCTTTCAACGACCACTACCTGGACCTGGACTACGATCTGTCCGACGTCATGTTCATCACCACGGCGAACACCCTGCCCGACATCCCGCTGCCGCTGCAGGACCGCATGGAGATCATCCGGCTGCCGGGCTACACCGAGGTGGAAAAGTACCACATCGCCGAGCAGTTCCTGGTGCCCAAGCAGATCAAGGCCAACGGGCTCGAGGGCAAGGAGGTGGTCTTTTCCAAGAACGCGCTCCTCGCCCTCATCCGGCGCTACACCCGGGAGGCCGGGGTGCGCAACCTGGAGCGTGAGATCGCCTCGGTTTGCCGCAAGCTCGCTCGGGAGGCCGTATCCAACAAGGAGAAGACGGCTTTCATCGTGAGCGAGAAATCCATTTCGAAGTACCTAGGCCCCTATCGCTTCC
>JAWOHH010000025.1:0-218261 GCA_046496215.1 Desulfobacterales bacterium | reverse complement strand
CCGTGGAAGCGCCGCCGGCCTGCCGGCCGGTTGAAATACCTGCGGCAGGCGTGCTATAAATCATAGTATAACCGGAGCGGCTGCTTATGGATGCAGTGCATCTCAAAAAAGGCTACTACTTGAGGCTCACCGGCAAGCCGTCGGCAGAGGTCGAGGTTCTGCCGCGGCCGGAACGGGTCGCCGTCGTGCTGGAGCGTCTGAGGTTCGTCAAGCCCCGCCTCAAGGTCAAGGTCGGCGACCGGGTGAAGGTGGGCTCCGTTCTGTTCGAGGACAAGCGACACCCCGGCGTTTCCTACCGGTCCCCCGGGGGAGGCGCGGTGAGCACTGTTACCCTCGGTCCCCGGCGGGTGGTGCGCCACATTGTGGTTGAGCTGGATGCCGAGGAGGCGTTCGAGGAGTTCCCGCCGATCGGGCGCGACGCTCTTGAGCGCCTCGACCGGCGGACGCTGATAGATCGGCTCATGTCGGGCGGCCTCTGGCCTCTCGTCCAGGAGCTTCCGTTTCGCGACGCCGCCCGGATCGAGTCCCGGCCCCCGGCGGTGTTCATCCACTTGGACAACCTCGACCCGTTCCACCCGCTGCCCTCGGTCTACCTGCAGGGAAATGAGGATCTTTTCGAATTCGGGATCCGGGCACTCGAAAGGGCCGCTGATGGCCCCGTAAAGATATCCGTGTCCAGAGAGAACGCCTCGGCTTTAAACGGGCTCCGGAGCCGCATTACCCATGTCTACACCGGAAACTACCCCGCCCACGACCCCGGGGTGTTGCTCTACCGCACCAAGCGATCCGCTGACGAAAACCGCGCCTGGTTCATTTCCGGGCAGGGAGTGCTCCTGCTGGCGCAGTTTTTGCGGGAAGGACGCACCCCCACCGAGCAGACGATGGTTTTGGCCGGTCCCGGGGCGAAGACCCCCCGACATGTAAGGGCCCGGATCGGCGCCCCTATTTCCGTCCTGAGCGAAGGGCAGCTGTCGGCTCCCGACAGCCGTTGCATTGCCGGGGGGGTGTTCAGCGGGCGGCCGGCAACGATGGATTCTTTTGTGAACGCGGGGGAAACGGCGCTTTTGTTTCTGCCCGAGGGCGCTCAGACCGGCGCCCCCTTCGGGTGGGCCAAGCCGGGCCTGGAGGTCCCAAGCTACTCCCGGGCCTTCTTGTCCGCGTTTTTCCCCCCGCGAGAACGCAGCATGGACTGCAACCGGCACGGGGGGCTGCGGGCCTGCATTCAATGCGGCTTCTGCACCCGGGTCTGCCCGGTGGATATCCTCCCGCAGCTGACCTACAAGGCCGTTTTGGCGGAGGAAGTGGAAGAATCCCTGGCCCACGGTCTGCTCGACTGTGTGGAGTGCGGGCTGTGCTCGTTCGTGTGCCCGTCCAAGATCGACCTGCTTCAGACCTTGCGCCGCGCCCGGGAAGCTTACTACGACGACATTGCGTGAGCCCATGAATCCGATTACCCGATTTTTCGATTCCCAGCGCCAGCACTTCCAACACGGCGGCCGCTTCGAAAAATACTATTTCGTCTATGAAAACATCGAGTCGATCTTCTACGCTCCCGCTCAGGTGACCACGGCGAGCCCCCTGGTGCGCGACAGTCTGGACGTGAAGCGTTTCATGTTCCTGGTCGTCGTGGCCTTGTTGCCCCACTATGGCTTCGGAGTTTTCAATGTCGGTTATCAGTCGCACCTCGCCTCCGGGTTGCCGCCGGATTTCTGGCCGGTGGTGGCCAAAGGGCTGCAGGCGGTGGTGCCGATGGTGGTGGTCACCTACGCCGTGGGGTATTTCTGGGAAGCCTTGTTCGCCACCGTGCGCAAGCACGAAATCAGCGAAGGGCTTTTCGTCAGCTGTGCGCTGTTCCCGTTGACCCTCCCGCCGACCCAGCCCCTCTGGCAGGTGGCCCTCGGCATCTCTTTCGGGATCGTCATCGGCAAGGAGATTTTCGGCGGTACCGGCCGCAATTTTCTCAACCCGGCTTTGACCGGCCGCGCCTTTCTCTATTTCGCCTATCCGGTCCAGACCTCCGGCGATGCCGTGTGGACCTTGCTGGCCGCCGGCCGCACGGCGCCCGTGGACGCCTTTACCAGCGCGACCCCGCTGGCCGTGGCGGCGGCCACCGAGAGCGGCAGTGTGCTTCAGGCATGGATGGATTCCGGTTACAGCCTGGCGAAGCTCTTTTTCGGCCTCTACCCGGACTCGATCGGCGCCTCGGCAACTTTCCTGTGCATCATCGGCGGCCTTTTTCTGATCACGGTGGGGGTGGCCGACTATCGCATCATCATAGGCGATATCCTCGGGTTTCTGGCGGCGGCGGGGCTGCTCAACCTGGTTGCGGGGCCGGGGTCATCGCCTTATCTTCACCTCAGCCCGCTGCATCACCTGATGGTGGGAGGGGCGGCCTTTGGCATCGCTTACATGACCACCGATCCGGTCTCCGCGCCGGCCATGCCGGGGGCGCGCTGGGTGTACGGGTTTTTGATCGGCACCCTGACCGTGTTGATGCGCGTGTTCAACCCGGCATTTCCCGAAGGCATCGGGATCGCCATTCTGTTCATGAACTGCTTCGCGCCGCTGCTCGACGAGATCCAGGTCAAGGTGCGCCTCAAGAAACGGGTGCCCAATGTCCAGTAGCCTCAAGAGCCTCGTCTTCGCGTTGATTCTGTGCGTCGTCTGCAGCTTGCTGTTGACGGCCGCATCGAGCGGCCTCAGGCCCTGGCAGGAGCGCAACGCGCTGATCGACCGCCACCGCAACGTTCTCCGGGCGGCGGGGTTGCTGGAGGAAGACGGCTCGTACTCGACCGACGACATCGAGCGGTTCTACCGGGAGCATATCCGCGAATTCCAGGTCGACCCCGTGGGGCGCATCCTGGGGGGGGCCGATTCCCGCATGGAGGCCGCCGGCCTGCCCATCTACCTCAGCGTCGAGGGCGATGAGATCCGCGGCTACATCGTCCCGATCGATTCCAGGGGGCTCTGGGGACCGATCCACGGCTACCTCGCCCTCGACCGCGATGGGGCCACCGTCAAGGGGTTTGCCGTCTACCAGCATGCCGAAACACCGGGCCTGGGGGGGGAGATCGAAAAGCGGTGGTTTCGCGACAACTGGATAGGGAAGAAAATCGCCACACGGGAGGGTACGTTTGTGTCGGTCGGAATTGCCAAGGGCCGGGCGGAAGACGTGGTCGCCAAGGAGAAACAGCCCTATTACGTCGATGGGATCAGTGGCGCCACTCTCACCGGCAAATACCTCGCCGCCGGCATCAGGGACACCTTGAGCAGATACGAACCAGTGTCCGTCAAGTTCCGTAAAAACCAACTGACCGAGCTGGGGCTGCCGTCCCCCGCCGCCTCGAACTGATACCGATGGAGACCCCATGAACGGCGTTATGGCCAAACCCTGGGCGGCCGTCAGACGCACTGTCGCCTACAAGGAAATCATCAAGGCCCTCTGGAAGGCCAACCCGATATCCAAGCAGATTTTAGGCATCTGCTCGGCGCTGGCGGTGACGGTGCAGATGCAGACGGCCATCGTCATGGGGCTTGCCCTGACCATGGTGGTCGCCTTCTCCAGCCTGATCGTATCGCTGTTGCGGGCGAGCATCCCGCGCAACATCCGCATCATCGTCCAGGTGGCCGTGATCGCGACCCTGGTGATCATCGCCGATGAACTGCTCAAAGCCTTCATGTACGACGTGAGCAAGCAGCTCTCGGTGTTCGTCGGACTGATCATCACCAACTGCATCGTATTAGGCCGCACGGAAGCCTATGCGATGAACAACCCCCCGGCGCGGGCCTTCCTCGACGGACTGGCCAACGGGTTGGGGTACGCCTCGGTCCTGGTCGGGGTGGCCTTTTTACGGGAGCTTTTCGGCTCCGGGCGGGTGCTGGGCTATCCGGTGATCCCGGAGGCGTTCTACCAGGCCGGCTACGTGAACAACGGGCTGCTCGTACTGGCACCGGGTGCCTTCATCATGATCGGTCTTTTCGTCTGGCTGGAGCATGCCCTGCTGGAGAGAAAATAGCGGTGGAAAACCTGATCAGTATCGGGGTCAATTCGATTTTCGTCGGCAACATCCTGTTGTCCTATTTTTTGGGGATGTGCTCGTTCCTGGCGGTTTCGCGCAACCTCAAAACCGCCGCCGGACTGGGGGTGGCGGTGATCTTCGTGATGGCGCTCACTACCCCGGTCAACTGGCTGATTTACAGCTACCTGCTTGCGCCCGGGGCGCTGGCTTGGGCCGGGCTGCCCGCGATCAACCTGAGTTTTCTCAAGCTCATTTTGTTTATCGCCCAGATCGCGGCGATCGTGCAGGTCCTGGAAATGATCATCGACCGCTACTCTCCGGCGCTCTACACGGGGCTGGGCGTCTACCTGCCGTTGATCACGGTGAACTGCGCCATCCTGGGCGCATCGCTCTTTATGGTGGAGCGCAGCTACACATTCCCCGAGACCCTGGTCTACGGGACCGGATCGGGCATCGGCTGGTGCCTGGCCATCGTCGCCATGGCGACCATCCAGAAAAAACTGCGCTATGCCAATGTGCCCGCGGGCTTGCAGGGCTTCGGGCAGAGCATGATCGTCACCGGCCTGATCGCCATCGGGTTCATGCTTTTTGCGGGGGTTGCCGTTTGAACGAATACCTCGTCAGCACCACGGTTTTCGCCGGCGTGATCGTCCTTCTGGTCGGGATTCTGCTCCTGGTGGAATCCCGGGTGGTGCAGAAGGGCGAGCGGCGCATCGTCATCAACGACGACCCTGAAAAAAGCATCCGGGTGCCGAGCGGCCGCACGCTGCTCGCCGCGCTGGCGGAGAACAAGATCTACCTGCCTTCGGGCTGCGGCGGGGGCGGCTCCTGCGGATTGTGCAAGTGCAAGGTCGAGTCGGGGGGGCGGGACATCCTGCCCACGGAGCTGGCCCACCTCACCCGCAGGCAGAGACTGGAGGGCATCCGCATCTCCTGCCAGCTCAAGGTCAAGGAGGACATGCGGGTCCGCATCCCGGAGGAGATCTTCAACATCAAGAAGTACAACGCCACGGTGGTTTCCAACGAAAACGTGGCCACCTTCATCAAGGAGCTGATCCTGCGGATGGAGCCCGGACAGGCGCTCAACTTCAAGTCCGGCGCCTACGTCCAGATCGACATCCCACGCTATCACGCGTCCTTCAAAGACTTCCACATTCCCCAGACCTACCGGTCGATGTGGGACCGCTACAAGCTCTGGAGCCTGGTGGCCAAGACCGACGAGCCGGTGTTTCGGGCTTACTCCATGGCCAACACCCCCACCGAGGACCTGCTGCGGTTCACCATCCGGATTGCCACCCCGCCGCCGGGCGCCGGCAGCGATTTGCCCCCCGGCGTGGGCTCCTCCTATGCCTTCAGCCTGAAGCCGGGGGACAAGGTCGTCCTGAGCGGCCCCTTCGGGGAGTTTTTCATCAAGGAGACCCGGCGGGAGATGTGCTTTATCGGCGGGGGGGCCGGCATGGCGCCCATGCGCAGCCACATTTTCGACCAGCTGTCGCGGGTGCAGACCAACCGCCGGATCACCTTCTGGTACGGCGCACGCTCGCGCGCGGAGATGATCTATGATGCGGAGTTCAGGCGGTTGGCCGAGCAGTTCCCTAATTTCACTTACACCGTGGCTCTGTCCGAACCGCTGCCGGACGACCGTTGGGACGGCCCGGTGGGCTACATCCACCAGGTGGCCCACGACCTCTATCTCAGCCGGCACGAAGATCCCTCGGAAATAGAGTACTACCTGTGCGGGCCGCCCATGATGCTGCGATCGGTGGAAAAGATGCTGAACAGCCTGGGGGTAGACCCGGAGATGATCGCCTACGACGAATTCGGATGATGCCGCCTTCCGGCGGCATCATTCAAAAGCCCATCTTTTCGGGGGGGCGGCGTTCGGGGACGTAGTCGCGGGGGATGTTGCCCTCGTTCCACTCCTTGGACACGTAGAGGTTGCAGTAGCAGCTGCCGAACTCGGCGATGTCCGGGGCACTGTAGACACAGGGGCAGATGATGTCCCGGTCCTGGTCGCGGTTGCCGGAGAGCAGGCGGCAGGGGCAGCCCATGTACCCATAGCGCTGCTTGTTGAGAATCAGCGACTCGAGCAGCTCAAAGACCCGCTCGCGGTCCGTGTTGAAGTAGTAGCCCTTCGCCTCCTGGACCTTCTTCATCATGTCGTAGAGCTGCTGTGCGTTCATGCCAGGCCCAGCGCCTCCTTGATCTCTTGCTCCTTGTAGCCGACAATGACCTTGTCACCGATAATGACGGTGGGAAACGAGCAGCGCGGGTTAAACTTCTTGACATCCTCGATGATGGCCTTGCGCTCGTCGCCCTCCAGCAGGTCGATATCGACAAACTCGTACTTGATGGTGCACTCCCCCAGGAACTTCTTGGCGGCCTTGCAGTGGCTGCAGGTGCTCAGGGAGTAGACCTTGACATCGGGTTGGTTTTGACTGTCCGCAGGGGGTTTGGGTTCCACATCCGACATGGCGGTGTCCTTTCCGGCAGAGCGGCCCCTCAGCGGCCGCGCCTCTAAACAGGTGCGACGGTGCGGGTCGGGCCCCGTGCCTCAGACGGTTACTTAAACACGAAAACCGCAGGCAGACAAGAGAAAAAAAGGCCTGACTGCGGGATGGGCATGGCTCTTGACAAACCGTTTTATTTCCCGTAGGCATTCACGGTCGGGATCATCTCGAATATTTTCTGCTATTCGAGTAGGTTTTCAACCAATCAATCACCCCAGTCCAAACGTTTCAATCTCTCCACGAAGGGAGGCAATTCGCATGGAAGACAAAAAAGAGCTCATCTCCAAGAAAAAAGACAAGGAGATGCCCGAGCCCCGGGACCTCACCATCTGCGACGCCACGGCCCAGATGCTGGTCAAGGCCCGCAAAGACGGGGTCGAAACTGCCTTCGAGCGCGCCGTCAGCATGAAGGCCTGCCCCATCGGCGCCGAGTCGGCCTGCTGCAAGCACTGCTTCATGGGCCCCTGCCGGCTGAACGCCCGCGACCCCTACTCCAAGGTCGGGGTGTGCGGGGCCACCATCGACACGATCCAGGCCCGCAATTTCGCCCGATTCGTGACCTCCGGCTGCGCCGCCCACACCGACCACGGGATGAGCATGCTGGACCTTTTCCGCGAGGTGGTCAACGGCCACATCACGGACTATCGCATCAAGAACCCAGAGAAGCTCGAGGCGGTCGCCCAGTCCATAGGCATCGAGACCGAGGGCCGCGAGATGATGGATATCGCCAAGGACCTCTACTCCGAGCTCGAGCGTACCTACACCCAGGTGGAGGGTGAGATACCCTTCATGAGCCGTGTGCCCCCAAAAACGCTCGAAACCTGGCGCAAGCAGGGCATCGTCCCGCGCGGGGCCATGCGCGAGATTATGGAGATGATGCACCGCACCCACATGGGCGTGGACCAGGACTACGTCAACATCACCAAGCAGTTCAGCCGCACGGCGCTGGCCGACGGCTGGGGAGGGTCCATGGTCGCGACCGAGATCTCCGACATCCTCTTCGGCACCCCCTCGCCGGTGGCGATCGAGGTGAACATGGGCGTGCTTAAAGAAGATCACGTCAATGTCATCGTCCACGGTCACGAGCCCAACCTCTTCGAGTCCATGATCGAATCGGTCAGCGAACCCACCTTGGTCCAGGCCGCCAAGGCGGCCGGCGCCAAGGGCATCAACCTCTGCGGCATGTGCTGCTCGGGGGCCGAGGTGCTCGTACGCCACGGCATCCCGCACGCCGGCAACTTCATGTCCACCGAAACCATCCTGGTCACCGGCGCGGTGGACGCCATGTGCGTGGACGTGCAGTGCATCAAGCAGGGCTTGGTCAAGGTGGCCGAATGTTACGGCACCAAGCTCATCACCACCAACCCGCGCTGCCACATCGAGGGCGCCCTGCACATCGAGTTCCACGAGCACACGCCGAAGGAGTGCACCGACGAAGTGGTGCTCCAGGCCATCGGCCGCTTCAAGAACCGCACGGCCAAAATCGAGATCCCCAAGATCAAGAACGCCGGCGTGCACGGGTTCTCCCACGAATACATCAACTACATGCTGGGCGGCAGCTTCCGCGCCTCCTACACCCCGCTCAACGACAACATCATCAACGGCCGCATCCGGGGGGTGGCCGGGGTGGTCGGCTGCACCAACCCGCGCGTCAAGCAGGATTGGCTCCATGTCGAACTGGTCAAGGAGTTGATCAAGAATGACGTGCTGGTGCTGCAGACCGGCTGCTCGCAGATCGCTCTGGCCAAGGCCGGCCTGACGACCCCCGAGGCTGCCCATCTGGCCGGCCCCGGCTTGAAAGAGGTGTGCGAGACGGTCGGCATGCCGCCGGTGCTGGGCATCGGCTCCTGCGTGGACAACAGCCGCATCCTGATCGCCGCCGCCGAGATGGTCAAGACCGGCGGCCTGGGCAACAGCATCGCCGACCTGCCGGTGGCCGGGGCAGCGCCGGAGTACATGAGCGAGAAAGCCATTTCCATCGGCCAGTACTTCGTGGCCTCCGGCGTTTTCACCGTCTTCGGGGTCACCTTCCCCACGGTGGAGGGCACGAAGTTCCACAAGCACATCTTCGAGGAGCTGGAAACCATGGGCATGGGCAAGTGGGGGTTTGCGAACGACCCCTACGAGATGGCCCGCATGATCATCGAGCACATCGACAAAAAACGCAAGGCGCTGGGCATCGACAAGGCCCGCGAGCGCCAGCTGATGTCCATGGCCGACCGCCGGTCTTTGGACGCGGCGGCGTAGTTCCTCCAAGAGTCAGGTCAGGCGGACTCAAACCGGGGCGCCCTGCGGGGCGCCCCGGTCTTTTGGGTGCCTCCGGTGGACAGGTTTTTCCGGCCGCCTTAATTTAGCTTACGAGGAGGGATCGCGTATGATGACATTGGAGGAGCTGAAGCGCAAACCAGAGCTCATCGACCAGATCAACTGGGACATGACTCCGGAGGAGGCCGTGCGGCTTTATCTCGAGTGGGGCAACAACTGGGCGCGCGGGGACGGCTATGTCATTCGCTCAAAAGGCGACTACACCACCTACTTTGTGGTCAACTGCTGGAAAAAGCCGTATTACGTCTATCTGATCCGGCGCAACTCCGACGAGGCCCAGGAGTTGGTGCGTTTTGAACTGCCCCGGCAGTTCGAAAAGGATGTCTGCGAACTTAAAGGGGTCTATGCGCTGGACCAGGAAGTCAAGGACTGGTTGAAGAAAGAACTCGGTGTCGTCCGCTGAAAGGTGAAGCGCTCCGGGCCTCACGATAGATCGGGGTGGTCGCCCAAAAACCGGTACAAGGTGGCTCGGCCCACCCCCATGAGCTTTGCCGCCTTGGCCTTGTTTCCGCCGGTCCTGGAGAGGGCCTCTCGGACCGTTTCGATCTCCAATTTTTTAGCCGGGCCCCGCCGGGTGCAGATCGCACCCGCCTCCCGCAGCTCCATGGGGAGGTTTTCCGGCGTGATGAGCGTTCCATCGCATTTTACGAAGGCGAACAGGACGGCGTTCTGGAGCTCACGCACATTGCCCGGCCAGCGGTAGTCGAGCATGAGCGCCAGCGCCTGGCTGGAGATGGCGAGGGGCTTTCGACCGTACCGTTCGGCAGCCTCCCCCAGGAAGTGGTCGATGAGGGCCGGGATGTCGATCTTGCGTTCCCGGAGCGGCGGAAGGTGGATGGGGATGACGTTGAGCCGGTAGAAGAGATCTTCCCGGAAGCGGTTGCGCTCGACCTCTTTCTTCAAGTTCTTGTTCGTGGCGCTGAGGACCCGCACGTCCACCGTCATCGTTTGCTCGCCCCCGACCCGTTCGAATTTGCCCTCCTGCAGGAAGCGCAGCAGCTTGACCTGCATCGTGTTGGAAAGCTCCGCCACTTCGTCCAGGAAGACCGTTCCGCCGTCGGCCAGCTCGAAACGGCCCTTCTTGTCGCGGATGGCGCCTGAAAACGCGCCTTTGACATGCCCGAAGAGCTCGCTTTCGATCAATCCTTCCGGCAGCGCCCCACAGTTGATGGGGACGAAAGCGGCTCCGGCCCGACGGCTCTCGCTGTGAACCGCGTTTGCCACAAGTTCCTTGCCGGTGCCGGTCTCCCCGGAGATGTGGACCGGAAAATCATAACCCGCCACGTCCCGGATCTGCTTATAGACCGTGAGCATCTTGCTATCGGACCCGATGATGTTGCCGAAACTCGTCATGCGGTCGGCTTTGAGCTGGAGCCGGAGCAGGTCGGTCACATCTCTGAAGCTCGACAAGACCCCGGCGACCCCCCCTTGCTCGTCGTTCATGCGCGTGACGGTCATTTCAATGCGACGAGTGTCGCCGGCCTTGGTGAGGATGTTCAGGGTGTAGTTGGAGGACTCCGGCGGGGCCGTGGATGCATCGCAGAAGGCGCAGCGGCCGCCGCACAAAGGGGAGCCGAAGGCCTCGTGGCAGTCCCGGCCCAGAACCTCCTGGCGGGAATGACCGGTGATGCGCTCCGCCTCCCGGTTGAAAAAAAACACCCGTCGCTGAATATCGTGGGCGATGATGCCTTCCTTCAGATTGTCCAGGACATGCTCAAGGTTGTCCCGATGGCACATCAGGGATTCAATATGAAATTCCGCCATGCGATCGATCGCTTCCCACGCCGCTGAGGTCCGCGTTGATGCCGAGTCGATACGAGCTATCGCTTTTGGTTCTCAAAGTCAACTCAGCGTCGGCTCCCCAGAAGCGTGCTCTCGATGAAGTCGGCGATGGGTAACGGGTCGTCCAGGCGAAAGACGGGGACATGCAGGTCCATCTCCGCATCGGTGGCGACGGCGATCAGGAAAGGGTCCGCCCGGCAGAGCAACTCCTGCCCCAGCACCGCCCGCACGACCTCGATTTTGGGTTTGGGCTCGCGCTTGAACCCCTCGGTGATGAGGAGGTCGACATTCTCGAAATAGCGTGCCAGTTCGTCCAACGAATCGGATGCCCCCGCTTTCACCAGGGAGATTTGACCCGGGGCGGCCAGCATCACGGCCTCCGCGCCGGCGGCCCGATGGCGAGCGCTGTCTTTGCCGGAGCGATCGATGGCGACCTCGTGGTGGGTGTGTTTGATGGTCCCGATTTTGTGTCCGCGGAGCCGGAGCTCCGGGATCAGCTTTTCGATTAAAGTGGTCTTTCCGGAGTTGGAGCGGCCCACGATGGAGACGATCGGCGGCCTGTGCGATCCGAAGACTTCCATCAGTTGCTCTGGTTCTTCTGCTCTTTGGCCAGCTGCTCAGGGGTCATGCTCCAGAAGGGCGTGCCATCTTTGGTCAAACGCACTTTGAGCTCGAAGTTTTTACCCTTTTTGACCTTGGAGGCCATCAGCACGTCCTTGCCGTTGATTTCGGCCCAACATCCGCGGACGTCCACTCGGTCGCCCGGTTTCATGCCGATGTCCGCCTGCTTGAAAAATGCCGCTGGGCCCAGGTGCACGAGGATTATCTCACTGCCCTCGCGAACCTCGAGCGCGATGCCCGGGGACATCCCCGGCATGGGCACCACCTCCACGATTTTAACGACGGTTGCCTTGAATCTTTCGAGTTCCTTTGCATTGTAAAACGTGTTGTAGGGGTCGGATGTGCCCCAGCCTTTCATGGCGTCGGCTTCCGCCGCGGCACCGGTTGCGCTCAGAACGACCAGACTGAGGACGGCAATGAGAATCACCTTAATGCGGGTCTGCATGGGTTGACCTCCTTGTGAAATTCAAAAGACATTAGTCACTCCGCAACGGTTTGGCAATCGGCTCCTGAAGATCGCCGCATTGCGGCGAAGACGGGCCCTACCCGCCCGGCTTGCATGGGAGTCACGGGGCGTCAGAACGTCGTGAGTCTTTTGTCGATGATCCAGGTCGGTCAGTCGCGCAGGATCAACCAGACACCTGCCAGCATGACGAGCACGCCGACCGCCCGCGAAAGCGTCAGGGGCCTCTGCGCAGCACCGATCAGTCCGAAATGGTCGATCAGAACGCCCATCAGGACCTGCGCGGCAATGAACACGGTAAAGGCGGCAATCAGGCCCATACGCGGCGCGCTGAACCCAAGCGTGCCGACGATGATCAACCCCAACGCCCCGGACGTGTAGGCATACCACGGGACCGCTTCGCCGGTGCCGAGACTCCCCCCCCGTTGAACCAGCATGATCAACCCGATCAGCAGGCCGCCGCTGAAGTAAGTGATGAAAACGCTCTCGAGCGTGCCGATGCGCCGGTCCAGTATGCCCATGAAGTGGGCCTGCAGGGCTGTGATCACACCCCCCGCGGCCGCTATCCCTGCCAGCCAATAGAGCCTCATGGGCGAGCCCCTTTTTGCTATGAAAGAAGTTTCATCCGGTTGGGAACTCGTTTTCCGTATTTTGGTGACCCCCGGAATAAGTTATCGGATCATCAAAACGGTAACCATTCGGATTAACATTGTAAAATTGCAATCTCTTGCCAGGCACGGTCTGTGCTACCTATAAGTCAATAACGACTTCAGGCAGCATGGAGCGGTAAATGGAAAACACCGTGATCGCAATGGTCAAAGGCCTGATCAGCATCCTGGCGTTGCTCATGTCCATTCAGATTTTTTGGCTCCTTTGACAGCCGCTGCCGGGATGGTAGTACCCCCTCACCGTCGAACGGACTGGGCCACGTCATTCAGCCGTTCGCGAATGGAAATGAGATAGCTCGCCATTTTACCCCGATGGTCGGCCATGACCGAGTCGTGCCGTCCGCGGAGAACCACCAGCGGGTCGAACGTGCACACCCGTTCGATCTCCCTGAAAGCGGTTCGCAGGTTTTCATCCCCGCCCTTCTCCCGGACCAGCGGATAGAGCTCGACCACGGCTCTCAAAAAGTCCCGCAACACCAGGACAACCCCCTGGGTGTAATAGATGCGGTCGTCGAGATCCCAGTAGGGCACCTCTTCGGTGGCCTGCACCAGAAGTCCCATGGGCTGGTCCAGGAACTGGTTGCCAAGGATGGCCATGAAAAGGTTGTAGATGTCATCGGAGCGCATGTTGTAGACGGCCTTGCCCTCCTCGAGCGCCTTGGCGTATTTTTTCACCAGGTCGATCCCTCTGCGGTACTCGCTTTCGCTCGAAGGCAGCCACCAGCTGTCTTCGGAAAACGCGAACCGCTTTTCCCGAGCCTCCTTGAGCGACTCGTTTTCGGCATCGACCGTCCCCAGCTTGGCAAGGTTGGTGGCAAAGAAGGCCGCGAGCATACGGGTCGAGAAAATCACCCCGCGCTGGCGATTTGCGCGGTTATCGAGCCAGCGTGTGGGCGACAGCCAAAGGTCGTTGACCGACCAGCCCAGCGTCGCGCTCAGTTCCCGTTCCAGGCGATGGGTGAGTGCCCGGCTCAATGCAGCCCCTTTCTGCAGTTCGGCGGACGCCGGGCCGGCGTTTTGAAGGATCGCCTGCAGCTCTGATTCGGATGCCGGAAAGTGTGTCGGGTCGAGAGCCGTATAGGCCGCATTCACCAGCCAAACGGCACCGAACGTCACGGGCCAGGCGAGAAGAACGAAGAGAAGCACCGTAATGGCTATTTTGAGAAATCGGTTGGTCTGGCGCTTGGGTGGCGTGGGGTCCATAAGGGGTCCTTTCCAAAGGTTCAAAGCCGGCCGCACGCGCCGGCTGACATGCCCGGCCGCTTCTTCCGGCAAGCTGAACAGAAGTTACACGCGAGCCCAGCCAATGTCAATTCGGGCAAGGCCGCTTCGGGAGGCGCTGTGATTGCGCCACGGCAAGGTTCGCAGGGGACGCCTTGACAGCGCAGGCGGCCGTGATAGAAAGGGTACCGATGGTCTTGTCAACGCAGCGCGCGGATCGACTTCCGGGGGAGTTTCAGCAATGACGCCCAAATGGATTACATGGCTTGCTATTTCAACCTGTTCCGTTGCGGTCGGGTGCGCCGTCTTCGTAATCGGGGCCGGTGCCGGGGCCGGCGCCTACTCCTACGTTCAGGGCGAGCTGATTCGAACCTACCCGGCCTCCTACACCACCACCATGGACGTTTGCACCCAGATCCTCGAAGACCTGGGAATGCCGGTCAAGGATAGATACAGCGACGGCGAAAGGACGACCATCTCATCGGAGCGCAAGGACGGCACGCCGGTAACGATAAAAGTGAAAATCGTCAGCCTTGAAGCGACCGAGGTATCGGTCCGGACCGGCGTGGTGGGCCTCTGGGATCGGGGGGCCTCGGCCTCGTTTCATGACTTCATTGCTGCACGCCTGAAGGTGCCTGCCGGCGCAGGGGGAGTTCGAGGTTGATCGCGGAGATATCCGCGCGCGCGCTGCGATTGATGGCGTCCATGTGCGTTTCCATCACCCGGCGCATCACCGGGTGTTGAAACCGGTGGAGGCTGTGGTTGGGCGTGAGACGAAAACCGCGCCGCAGTTTGTGCTCTCCGCCGGCGCCAGGATCGAACAGACTTACCCCCTGGGCGATGGCCCACTCGATCGGGCTGTAGTAGCAGGCCTCAAAGTGCAGGAAGTCGGTCTCGCGGAGGCACCCCCAGTAGCGTCCGTATAATCGGTCACTCTTGGTGACGCACATGGACATGGCGACCGGCGTGCCGGCCCCCTCGCGGCTGCGGGCCACGGCGAACACCAGACGATGCCCGAACCGATCGGGCAGCAGCCTGAAAAATTCCGGTGTCAGGTATTTGCAGCCCCAGGGGCCGAATTGGTCGTTGGTGCGGGCGTAATAGTCGTACATGCGCCCGTAATGGGACCGCGGCAGATCAACCCCCGCTACCATCTCCACGGATATTCCCTGCCGTTTGAGCCGTGAGCGCTCTCGCCGGATGTTGCGGCGCTGGTTGGAGTTGAACCGGTCCAGGTACTCCTCGAAATCCTTGAAGTTTTCGTTGACCCAGGCAAAGCTGGAATGCAGCCAGGGGGAGTATCCCCGGCTGGAGACCGACTCCGCCCAGTCCGGATCGGCGAACAGGAAGCTTGCGCCGGACAGCTCGTGCCGACGGCAAAAGGCCTCGATTTCATCCAGCATTAACCCGGTCAGCGCCTGCGCGTCAGCCTCCGCCGCCACCAGGAAGCGATACCCGATCAACGGGGTGAATGGGCTCATCCCGACCAGTTTGGGGTAGTAGCTCAGTCCCAGTCGGCCGGCCACCTCCACCCAGGCATGGTCGTACACGAATTCTCCGGCACTGTGGCTCTTGATGTAGAGCGGGGCGGCGGCTACAAGGTCGCCGCCCGACCAAACCGTCAGGTGGCGCGGGACCCAGCCGTTCAGGGCGGCGGCGCTGCCGGAGGCCTCCATCAGCCAGAGCCAGTCCCATTCCAAAAAAGGGGTTCTCAGCGGTTTCGCGAGTCGATCCCATGCGTCACGCTCGATCTCGTCGATTTGCGGGACCCACCGCATGTGAAGGGAAGGCGAACCACTCATTTACCAATAATAGGACGCTCATTCCGGACTGTCACCCGCCGCGGACCGGCCGCCCTGTGCGATGAGGTCTTGACATTCGCAGCGGCATAGATAAAATGTTCTTTTGACTATAAATTGTTTCAGCGAGGGTGGATGTCATGCCGATATTTGAATTTCGCTGTATCGACTGCAACGAGTGTTTTGAAATCCTTGTGATGAACCGGGAAGAAGACGTCGAATTGCGTTGCCCGAAATGCGCTTCGCAAGAGATCGAGAGGATCATGAGCAAGTCCTGTTTCGCAATGGCCGAGGGCGGTGGCCAACGCCGGGGGGTTTCCGTACAGGACCGCAGCTGCTCGAGCGGTTCGTGCACGACCTGGGAAATCCCGGGCCACTCGCGCTGAAAGGGCTCCCATACGCCGAATCCCATGCAGCGGATCCACTCCCAGGAAAAAGAGCAGTTTAAGAAGCTATTCAGCCGTGAACACCCCGAAAATTTCGAGGAGCGCTTCAAGGTGCTCGAAGTGTTTCTCTCCATGGAGAAGCACCTGACGTGCGACGAGCTCTGCCAGATTTTAGCCGCCCGGGGCGAGCCGTTTGCACCGGAGTTTGTGCGCGAAACCCTGAAACTGCTCAGCCGTTTCGGTTTTGCGCGCCAGAGCCGCTTCGACAACGGTGAGGTACGCTACGAGCACCACCATCTGGGCCAGCACCATGATCACATGATCTGCACCAAGTGCGGGAAGATCATCGAGTTCAAGGAGGACCGGCTGGAGGAGGCTCAGATCCAGGTAGCGGCCGCACATGGATTCCACATGCTGCAGCACCGCATGGAAATTTACGGGATCTGCGTCGACTGCATGCGCGAGCGCCGCCGGCGGATGCCGCTGACCATGGCCAAGTCAGGCGAAAAGCTGCTCATCCGGGACATCAACGGCGGTGCGGCTTCCCGCCTGCGGCTCATGACCATGGGGCTGCGGCCGGGAGACCGGATCGAGGTGATCAGCAACAACGGCCAGGGGCAGCTGGCCGTCTCGGTCGACATGAAGCGCTACGCGATCGGACGCGGCCTGGCGCAGAAAATCGTCGTCGAGCCGGCGGACCGATGACGGCTCGTTTTTTCGGCCGATAGACCGCCATGGCCGCTTCAGCCCACCCAGCCTATATTCTCAGCCAGCGCAGCGGCCGCTTGCGGCGGCAGAGCGACAGGGCGCTGGCCCGGCTCTCCGAATGCACCCTCTGCCCGCGCACCTGCCGTGTCGACCGGATGGCCGGCGAGCTGGGAATGTGCCGGACCGGCCGCTTCGCCCGGGTGTCCGGCTTCACGCCCCATTTCGGCGAAGAGAGCCCCCTGGTGGGGGAATTCGGGTCGGGCACGATTTTTTCACGCACTGCAACTTGCTGTGCCTCTTCTGCCAGAATTTCGAGATCAGCCATGAGGGCCACGGCGAGGAGGTGTCCGACGAAGAGCTGGCGGCGATGATGATGGCCCTTCAGGGCCAGGGGTGTCACAACATCAATTTTGTCAGCCCCTCGCACGTGGTGCCGCAGATTCTCAAGGCCCTGGAGATCGCCGTGCCGATGGGGCTGAGCGTGCCGCTCGTTTTCAATTCGGGCGGTTACGACCTTCCGGAAACTCTGGAACTGCTGGAAGAGGTGGTCGATATTTACATGCCGGATTTCAAGTTCTGGGATGCCGGGCTGGCCGAAAGGGCCTGCCGGGCAGCGGATTACCCGCAGGTGGCGCAGGCGGCGCTGCGGGAAATGCACCGTCAGGTGGGGGATCTCGCTCTGGATGAGGGCGGCCTTGCCCGCCGCGGGCTACTGGTGCGCCACTTGGTGCTGCCCCGGGGGTTGGCGGGGACCCGCCTGGTGATGCGGTTCATCGCCGCCGAAATCTCGCGCGACACCTATGTCAATGTGATGTCCCAGTATCGGCCCTGCGGAAAGGCGAACGAGGTCGAGGGGCTCCAGGACCGCCTGACACCGGCGGAGTACCATGCAGCCGTCCGCGAGGCGCTCGACGAGGGCGTCCACCGGCTGGACAACCCACGCCGTCCCGTGCGGCCGCACTGATCAACCCTATGGAACGCATTTTTGCCATCGGCGACATACACGGCTGTTACGACAAGCTGCAAGCCCTGGTGGAGACGATCCCTATCGACTGGTCGCGCGATCGGCTGCTGTTCATCGGCGATTACATCGATCGGGGCCCCAACGCCTTCGACGTCGTGGAGTACCTTCTGGGGATTCAGGCTCGCCACCCTCAAACCATTTTCTTGAAGGGCAACCACGAGGAGATGTTGGCGGATTATCTCTCGGGCCGGGATCGCCTGACCTACCTCTACAACGGGGGGCGCCAGACCCTGGAGAGCTATTTGAGCCGCGCGCACGCCTCGGCCGGACACCCGATTCCGCCCGAACACATGCGATTTTTTGAAAACCTGGCGCTATACCACGAGACGGCAGACTGCGTATTTGTCCATGCCGGCCTGCGCCACGGCCTGCCGCTGAACCGGCAGTCTCCGGACGACCTGCTATGGATTCGGGAGAAGTTTATCCACTGTCCGGACCCTTACGAGAAACGGGTGGTATTCGGCCACACCCCATTCGAAAAACCATGGGTGCAACCGGACAAAATCGGTATCGACACCGGCGCGGTCTACGGCAACCAGCTGACCTGCGTTCAGTTGCCGGAAGTGGAGTTCTTTCAGGTCTAAGACATGCTGCGGGGGGGGTGGGGGCAGCCGGAAAGGCGCGATGAAGGGCGGCGAATGATGCGACTGGCAGGCATGATCCTTCTTTTTCTGTTCGGTGCGGTTTGCAGCGCCGGGGCGGTCGAGCGCATGGCGGTGAGCGCAACGGACGCCAATGTCCGCTCCGGACCCGGCCCGACCCATGATGTGCTCTGGAAGATCGAAAAATTCCACCCGATCGAGGTGATCGAGGCTTCCGGGCCGTGGTTGCGTTTCAAGGACTTCGAAGGCGACATCGGGTGGATCCACAAATCCCTGGTGGACAAGACCGCGACGGTGATCGTCCGTCAAAACGGGGCCCAGCTGCGCGCCGGCCCCGGGACCGACCACCCGGCCCTGATCAAGCTCGGCAAGGGCATTCCCTTCAAAATCCTCAAGCGCGAGGGCCGCTGGATTCAGCTTGAGCATGCCGATGGAGACAAAGGGTGGATCCATGACTCGCTGGTGTGGTAGAAGGCCAGGCTGCCCATGGTGAACGAAAAGGACATGACGGCTCGTCGGTCATCCCCGGGGCGCGACCGCCTGCTCGTGGGGGTCGGCTCGGCGCTGGTCGACATCCTGACCCATGAAGACGACGCTTTCCTGGAAGCCGCCGGCGCCCTGAAGGGCGGCATGGTCTATGTGGACCGTGACCACATCGAGCGGACCCTGTCGCGCACCGCCGGCGCCCCAGCAGTGGTGCCCGGCGGCTCGGCCTGCAACACCGTGGTGGGCGTGAGCAGACTCGGCGGGCGGGCGCGGTTTGTCGGCAAGCGCGGCAACGGCGTCATGGGCGATTTTTTCGAAAATGCCCTGCGTGCCCACAACGTGGACCCTCGGCTCTTTCGCTCCGAGACTTCCACCGGCCGGGTGCTCTCCATCATCACGCCGGACGCCCAGCGGTCGATGTTCACCTTCCTGGGCGCGGCCGCTGAAAGCCGGTCGGAGGACATCGTGGCAGAGCTGTTCCAGGATGCCGCCATCGTGCACCTCGAGGGCTATCTTCTGTTCAACCCGGAGTTCATGCGCAAGGCGCTGGCCTTGGCCAAGGCGGGCGGCGCCATGGTGTCCCTTGACCTTGCAAGTTTCAACGTGGTTCAGGAATCCCGGGAGTTTCTCGGAGATCTCGTCGATCGGTATGTGGACATCCTCCTGGCCAACGAGGATGAAGCCCGCGCCTACACGGGAGAGACCGAGCCGCGGGCGGCACTGAAGGCGCTCAGCCGGGGAGTGGAGATCGCGGCTCTGAAAACCGGCGAGTGCGGCAGCCTGATCAGCGGAGAGGGTCGGGTCATCACCGTCCCGGCCGCCGGCGACGGCCGGCCTGCCGTAGACACAACCGGGGCGGGCGATCTCTGGGCTGCCGGTTTTCTTTTCGGTTTGGCGGAAGGATACCCGTTGGAGAAGTGCGGTGCACTGGGGTCGGCCTGCGGCTATGAGGTTTGCCAGGTGGTCGGCGCCAGCATCCCGGAGCCCGGCTGGGAGCGCATCCGGAAGCTGATTGAAACACAGGAACCCTAGCGGTGCGCCGGCCGCTGCCGCAGCGCGGGACGGCCGGCACACCGCATAACTCTCCGGGCGGCGCAAACGGCCTGGCCCGGAAGGCGTCAAGGAGGCGTTGTGGCGGCAGCCAAAAAGAAATCCAGAAAAGAACTGTTAAAAGAGCCGGACGTGGTCATGACGTGGTCGACCCGGCTTTTGGCCGCGGCGGCCGCGCACAAGAACGCAATCGTCTACGGCGTGATCGGTCTCTTGGCGGTCGCAGCACTGTTTTCCGGCTACCAGTATTACACCCACCGGCAGGAGGCCCGGGCGGGAGTGCTCATCGACGAGGCCTTGGCAAAATACGAGCGCTTGCGCGCGGGCGAGTCGCCGGAAAAAGCGGTGGAGGCGGTGGCCGAGGACTTCCAGCGCATCATCGCCGATCACGGCAGCCGGTTGAACGGGGACACGGCCCGGCTGATCTACGCCAACCTGCTATACGAGGCCGGCAATTTTTCCCGGGCAGCGGATTTATACCGGGCGCTGGAGACGCGGTTCGGAGAGTTCCCGTTGATTCGCTTCCAGGTCGCCCAAAGCCTCGGCTACACCCTGGTCGCTCTAAAAGACGACGCCGCGGCGGCACGCACCTTCGAAGCGGCCCTCGTCGCCGCAGATCCGCGCCTGGCGGACGGCGTCCTGTTCGAGCTGGGGGCGCTCTATGCCCGGATGGGACAGGCCGAGAAAAGCACCGCCGCCTTTAACCGGATTCTCTCCGACCACCCGGACTCCGCCTACGTGCCCTTGGTCAAAGAGCGGGTCAGTTTTTAGGCCTGACCTCGAGATTGAATTTCTTGATCTTCTGGTTCAAGCCGCTTTTGCCGATGCCCAGGATCTCGGCGGCATGGGCTTGGACATTGTCCGCGAGCTTCAGCGCGCGCTGGATCATCTGCCGTTCCACGATCTCCAAGGTTTCATAGAGCTTGGCGCCCGCCGGGATGCCGTCCAGATGCAGGGTGTTGTCTAAACTGCTTCGGAACCCCTTGGGCAGGTCTCGGTCGGAGATGATGTCGGTCGGGCACAAAATCATGGCGCGTTCGATGACGTTCTCCAGTTCGCGCACGTTGCCCGGCCAGCTGTATTCGTAAAAGAGCCGGTCCACATCCTGCGTCACCCCCTTGACCGGTACCGACAGTTTTCGCTCGCCGGCGTATTTGGCGATGAAGTGGTCCACCAGCAGCCGGATGTCCTCCCCCCGCTCCCGCAGGGGGGGGATGACGATGTGGACCACATCCAGCCGGTAGTAGAGGTCTTCGCGGAAGCGGCCGGCCCGCATCTCGTCTTTGAGGTTCTTGTTGGTTGCGGCGATCACGCGGATATCCACCGTGATCGACCGCATGCCGCCGACCCGCTCGAACACCTTCTCCTGCAGCACCCGCAAGAGCTTGACCTGGAGGTTGGCGGAGAGCTCCCCGATTTCGTCCAGAAACAGGGTGCCGCCGTGGGCCAGCTCGAACCGGCCCTTCTTGCTGGCAATAGCGCCGGTAAACGCCCCTTTTTCGTGGCCGAAGAGTTCGCTCTCCAGGAGCCCCTCCGCCAGGGCCGAGCAGTTGACGGCCACGAACGGCAGGTCGCGCCTGGGGCTGTTGAAGTGGATGGCCTTGGCGACCAGTTCCTTGCCGGTGCCGCTCTCCCCCTCGATCAGCACAGAGGCGTTCGATGGGGCCACTTTCTGGATGGTGTCGAACACGTCTCGGATGGCCTTGCTCTTGCCGATGATACTGCCGAAGCGGTACTGGGATTCGACGACGCTGCGCAGGCGGCGGTTTTCCTTGACCACCTGAAAGAGGGCCATGGCCTTCTTGACATAAAGGATCAGCCGGTCATTGTCGAAGGGCTTCAGGATGTAGGTGTAGGCGCCTTTCTGCATGGCTTCGACCGCCTTGTCGACGGTGCCGTGGGCGGTCATCATGATAACCGGCAGGTCCGGGTCGTAAGCCTTGATGCGCTCCAACAGTTCGATCCCGTCCATTGTCGGCATCTTCATGTCGGTGAGCACCAGGTCGATGTCCGATGCCTTCTGGATCTCGATCGCCTCCGGTCCACTGAGGGCGGTGAGGACCTCATAGCCCTCCTCCTCCAGCACTGCGCTGAGCACGAGGAGGTAGTTTTTTTCGTCGTCCACGACCAGAACGGTTTCCATGTCTATGCCCTGCTTTCAGACGGCTTGGGCGGCAGCGTGACGGTCGCACGTGCGCCGCGCGGGGCGCGGTTGGCGATTTCGATGCGGCCCCCGTGGGCTTCGATGATGTTTTTGACGATGCCCAGGCCCAGGCCAGTTCCTTTATCTTTGGTGGTGAAAAAGGGGTCCCAGATTTTTTCCCTGAGCTCCTCCGGGATGCCGTCCCCTTCGTCCTCGATCTCGAGCGTCAGGCCCTGGCTGGCGGCATACAGCCTCACCCCGATTTCACCGCCTTCCGGCATTGCCTGCATGGCGTTGATGAAAAGGTTCAGCAGGGACTGGTGCAGCATGGGGGCATCCGCCAGGACCTCGGGCAGCGGGTGACGGTAGTCTTTGCGAATCGTGTAGCGTTTCTCTTCGATTTGGGGCGCCAGGAAGGCGAGGTTTTTCTCGATGACGTCCGCGACGCTGCAGGCGCTGAATTTCGGGTCCCGGGGCCTGGCATAGTTGATGAAGTCGGTGATGATGCCATTCAACCGGGTGGCTTCTTCGATGATGATGTCCGGCATGGCGTTGGCCGGGTCCACCTGGGTCACCTTTTTCTTCAGCAGCTCGGCGGAGCTGCGGATGATGCCCAGCGGGTTGCGGATCTCGTGCGAGATGCTCGCGACCATTTCCCCCATGGCCGAGAGCTTTTCGGCACGGTTGAGCTGCTCCTTGAGTTGCAGCCGCTCCTCGGCCCGTTTTTCGATGATGCTTTCCCCGCGCTTCACGACGAACAAAAGCACGACAAACAAGGCGCCCATCAGGACCGTGCTGGTGATGACCACCAGGATCTGAATGCGGTAGATGGCCTGGTAGTCGGCGCTCAAATCCTGAACGATTTCGATCACCCCTAAAACCGTGTCGGTGATCCGGCCCAGGGGCTCTTCCCAGCGCAGGGGCGCATGGGTGATCAACTGGACTTCACGGGGAAAGCCGAGCAGGATCTCCAGGAAACTCCCGCGCCGGATCAATTTCGATGTGGTCTTTCCCACCTTGGCCTGCTCCAGGGTGGTGCCTCCGACCGTGACCACCCCGACCCTCTGCTCGTCGAAACTGTAGGAGATGGTGTTGTTCATGCTGTAGATGTTGAGGTCTTGCACCTTGAAGCTGTGCAGGGTGCTGCGCACCACCGTGTCCATGCGCTCGAACTGATCCGGGTTTCTCAGCTGGACGCGCCCGAACTTCATCCCGATCGGAACGATGAATTGCAGGAAGACCTGGTGGTTCAAATTTTCAATCAGCGCGTGGGCGTAATCCTCGCTTTTCTGGCGCTGCATGGCCTTGACCCAGTGAGTGTTCAGGATGGTCAGGATGAGCGTTACCAGGAAAATGACGATCAGCCCGGAAAAGGCAAAATATTTTACCAGCCGGAACGGTTTGATTTTTTCCTCGGATATCGGTCGGTCCCTGTCGGCCATCGCCATCCGCCCCCACAACGGATTGGGACGATTATAGAAACAATCCCAATTTGTTTCAAGACGCGGGCCACTGTGCGCTAAAGATTTCCGAGTGTGCGCCGATAATGCGTCCAAGGAGACGCGGGTATTCAATCAAATTGGCGGTCGATTTTCTAACGCTTTGGAAACGGCGATTTCAAAAATTTGACGCGCACGCCCAAAAACAGCATGCATCCACAACCCCCGGGCAGAGTGTGCGCAGGGCGATTTGAAGTCTCCCTCTGCTAATTAATTTTTAACGCTTCGATAAATATAGGTTTTCGAGGCCGACGATGTTTTTCCGCCAAAACAAAATTAACTGGCTCAAAATTTGCTTTCTCCCATGTCGGACCCGGGATGGACAAAACCCGCTCTCCGGCGAAAGCGACCGGGCGCCGCATTCTGGAACGCGCAATCCATTTCAAAAGCGTCGGCCACTACATGATGAGACAATATCTAGTAAACATAACAACATATTGTAAATTTATAATAACTAAACATAATTATATCTAATTTTTTGACTTAAAACCCTTTTTATGCGAAAATGAAAACAATTAGCTAGTCATTTGGGCTCCGGTCGGCGAGTTGCAACCGGTGCGGGTCAAGATGAAGAACAAACTCAGAGAAATGCGCGAATCCATGCTGATGAGTAAAACCGAACTGGCCAAGCAGGCCGATGTCTCTCCCATCACGATCTCCCGGATCGAAAAAGGCCTGCCCTGCCGCATGGAGACCCAACGCAAGATCCTGCTGGCCCTGGGGATGCAGCTTTCGGATAAACCCAAACTATTCAAGGATTGACGAGCCCCATGCTATTCGGAAAAAAGGACATCCTGGTCGGTCTGGACATCGGATCGCGTGCGGTGAAGGTGGCTGAGATCAGCGACGCCAAGAATGGTCGCAGGCTCAAACGATTCGGCATGGCGGACATCCCTCCGGGCGCCATCGAGGACGGGGCGGTCAGCGACCCGGATGCCGTGGCCCAGGTCATACGCCAGCTGTTCAAGTCGACCAATGTCAAGGAAACCAACGTGGCCGTCTCCATCGGCGGGTACTCGGTCATCGTCAAGAAGATCAACGTCCAGACCATGTCCGAGGAGCAGTTGCAGGAGACCATCCATTTCGAGGCCGAGCAATATATCCCCTTCGACATCAGCGATGTAAACCTGGATTTCCAAATTCTCGGCGAGGTCGATAACAACGCCGGCCAGATGAGCGTTTTCCTGGTGGCGGCTAAAAAAGAAATGGTGAACGACTACATCAACCTCGTCACCCTGGCGGGGTTGAACCCCTGCGTGGTCGATGTAGAGGCCTTTGCCCTCCAAAATATCTACGAGGCGAACTACGACATCCAAGGGGAAAACGCCGCTCTGATAGATATCGGCGCCAGCAAGACTTCGCTCAACATTCTCAAGGACAACTCCTCGGTTTTCATGCGGGATGTGGCGTTGGGGTGCGTCCAGATCAACCAGAAAATCATGTCCCTGCTGGACTGCACCTACGATCAGGCCGAACTCATCAAGTTCGGCGAGGACGCCGGCAAACTTCCGGCCGACGAGCGCCAGCAGGTGATCACGTCGGTGGTGACCGACTGGTGCACGGAAATCCGGCGCGCCCTGGATTTCTTTTACACCAACTACCCGGACGACCAGATCAAACGCATCATCCTGAGCGGCGGGGGGGCAAACATTGCGGAGTTTCGTAAATTGCTCGCATCCGAAGCGTCCGCCCCGGTGGAGACCTTGAACCCGTTCCACGGGTTCACTTACGACGAAAGGCACTTTGAACCGGAGTACATCCGACAAATCGGCCCCCAAGCCGCCATCGCCATGGGACTGGCCCTGAGAAGAGTGGACGACAAATGATACGCATCAACCTGCTTCCTTTCCGGTCTGCACGAAAGAAGGAAAACATCCGGCGCCAGCTGTCGATCTCGGTCCTGCTGGTGATCATGACCCTGGTTGCGATCTTCGGCGTCCACCTGCTGCTGGGCAATCAGATCGACGATCTGAACAGCCGCATCACCGTCGCGCAGGCTGAGCTGGACAAATACGAGAAGATCAACAAGGAAATTGCCGAAATCAAGAGGAAGCTAGACAATTTGAACAAAAAAATGGCGGTCATCCGCGAGCTCGAGGCCAGTCGCTACGAGCCGGTCAAGCTGCTGGATGTCCTGACCCAGACCGTTGTCGAAAAGCGGATGTGGTTCACCAAGATGGAGACGAAGGCCGATTCGGTCGCCGTGAACGGCATCGCCATGGACGACAAGACCGTTGCGGATTTCATGCTCCGGCTTGAGGGGTGCGGAATGTTCTCCTCGGTCAGCCTCAGGAATATCAAACAGGTGGAGATGCAGAAGACGGTCCTTAAAAGCTTCGAGATCGTCTGCACCAAGAAACTGTTCGCAAAAGCGGGAGACCAAGTTTCCGCGACAATCGGGGCGAAAAAGTGATGGATGCCAAAGATCGGACAATCAGCAAGGCCGGCAGCCAGTTTCTGGAAAAGATCGAGCAATTGGTCCTGTGGCAGCGAATCGCCATCGTCGGCGGCCTGATCGCGCTTCTGCTGGGCGCCGCAACCTGGTTTCTTTTTCTGGACCAGGTGGAGCAGATCGACAAGCTTCAGACCAAACTGCAGGGCGTGGAGAAACAGCTGGCAACCGCCAAGGTCAACGCGGCCGAGCTTGAGAAGTTTCAGGCCAAGATGCAAGAGGCGGAGGCCCAGTATACAATTGCGATGCGCGCGCTGCCTGAAAAACAGGAAATTCCCTCCCTGTTGACCAGCATTTCGAAGTCCGGCCAGGAGGTCGGTTTGGAGTTTTTGCTGTTTGAACCCAAAGCTGAAATCAACCGCGACTTCTACGCGGAGATCCCGGTGGCCATGAATATCCGCGGAGACTATCACAACATGGCGGTCTTTTTCGACAAGGTCGCCAGGCTCTCCCGTATCGTCAACATCAACAACATCAGCATCAACCCGACCAAGGTGGCGCGGGAACTCACCGCGGCGTGCACGGCGGTGACCTACAAATTCGTGGAGCCGCCGGCTGAAAAACCTGCCCCGGCCGCAAAACCGGGCGCCAAGAAACCGGCGCCGGTCAAACCCGGCAGCAACACGGGCAAAAAAAACTCCAAACAGGATCTCTAACCGCCTCGAAAAATCGACTATGAAAAAGAGCCCTGCAATCCACCACATCATAGTTTGCCTGACGGCCGCTCTGTTTCTGTGGGCGGGGTGTGACGATGCGCCCAAAACGGCGGTTCAGCCTCAAGCCGTGAGGAAAAAGATCACGGCCCCGGCCGAAACCGGGCAACGCGCCGCGCAGCCGGCGGTTTTAGCCGATAAGAGCGGCAAGCCGCTGGCGGCCCAAGCGGCCCCGCTGGGAAAGCCGGACTCGGCCTCCCCGCTCGCCCGCCCTGAGCCGCCCGCTTCGCCCCAAACGGCGCAACAACCCCCGGGACACCCGTCGCCGGTTGCGCCGGAACCGGCACCGAAACCGCAACTGCCGACGACCCCGACGCGATCCCCCCAAATTGCTGCCGTATCAAACGCGGGGCTGCCCGCCGAGGATGTCGCTGCAGTCAAAACGACCGCCGCGTCCGACCACTCCCAGGTGGCGACCCTTCTGAACATTCAGGTGCCGGAGCCCTACAACCCCAAGGGCAAAGTCGACCCCTTCGAGCCGCTGCTCAAGGATGAGTCGGCGGCGGCCGTAGCGAGGGTCCGTGTGAAGGCGGACCCGAACCGGCCCAAGACGCCGTTGGAAAAACTCGATTTAGGCCAGTTGAAACTGGTGGCCATCATCGCCGCCCCGACCGGCAACCGCGCCCTGGTGGAGGAGGCTTCCGGTAAAGGCTACATCATTAAGGCCGGCACCTTTATCGGAGTGAACTCGGGCAAAGTGGTCGACATCAAAGACGGAAAAGTTCTGGTCGAAGAAGAGTTCGAAGACGTTTACGGAAAAGCCATCACCCAGAAAAAAGAGATAACCCTGCCGAAGCCCCCTGGAGAGCTGTAACATGACGACCGACCGCCACAACCAAAGCCGCTGGATCACCCTCGTAGCCATCGTTCTGCTCATGACCGCCGGGATGGCCGGCTGCGCCTCCCAGGGGGCCAGCCAGGTCAAGATGACGGAGCCCGACAATCTGATCACCGATATCGTGACCAGCGAAGACTCCGTCAGCCACTACGTCTCAGTCAAGAGCAGCCAACCGCTGACCTACACCGCCCTCAGGCAGGAATCCCCGCTGGGGGTGCAGTTCACCTTTCCGGGTGTGGGCTTTGACAATCTTCAGGAGAGCTATGTACCGCCTGAAAACGATACCATCCGTCTGATTCGGACCGGCACGGCGGCGGACGGCCAGATCTCCCGAGTCACCATCGAACTCAAGCGGGACGTCGACTATGGAATGGTCCCGGAGGCGGCCGGCCTGAAAATCGTTTTTCCGAAAGCCTCTCTGGCGACGGCATCCGTTCAGCCGGCAGCGGTCAAAGAGGCCGATGTGCCGCCGCCGGCAGCGCCTGTTGCGCCCGCCCCGGAAAGCGCCTGGCGGGCGGCTACCGAAATCAAGGCGGTCACCGCCGCCCAGGAGCCCGACGGGACCCTTATCCGCATCGAAGCCGACGGGACGCTCCGGGACTACAAGGCCTTCACCCTCTCTGAAAACCCGCCGCGGATCGTGTTCGACATCCCGTCGGTCCGCACCGCGGCCAAGACCGAACAACGGATACCGGTTGCCGGCGGCCCCGTCGGGCGAGTCCGCTACCTGGGGTATCCCGACAAGGTCCGGGTGGTGATCGAGACTCAGAAGTCCTACTTGAGCCGATACTCGGCCGATCCGTCGGAAACCGGCCTGACGGTTCGCGTGGCTGATGGTGCTGCTGCCGGAGGGCAGTTGAAACTTGCCGCCGGGCCGGCACCCGCCGCACCTCCAGCCAAGGCCGGATCGGCAGCCGGAGCACCCGCCTGGGTCAATCGCGTGGAGTTCGCAGACGAGGACGATGGGAAATCCGCGGTGATCATCGGGACCACCCGGCCCGTTGAGTACGACATCTTCAAGAGCGGCGAAAAGAGGATCAATGTGAAGCTGCTCAACACCTCCGTACCGCCGCATCATCAGCGTCCTTTGATCACCACCCGCTTCGACAGTGCGGTGGACCGCGCAACCCCGTCCCAGGAGAAGACGGCCGCCGTCCTCGCCATCGATTTGCGCGAGAGCGTCGCCTACAGCGCCGAACAGACCGGCAATGTGATTCGGATCAATTTTGCCGGCTCGAGCATCCCTCCGAAACCTTATGAAGACGCTCAGCCTCCGGCATGGAAAGCGGCGGCCTTATCGGTCGTCGGTCAGGGCCCCGCACCGGGACCCGCCGCCCCGATGACCGCCCCAGCGGCACCTCGTCCTGCGGTGAGCGGCCCCATTAAGTCCTTCGCTGCCCTGAACCCGGAAACCGGCGAACGGGAAAAAATCTACACGGGCGAAAAAATCGCGCTTGATTTCTACGACACGGACATAAAGAACGTTTTCCGCATTCTGCAGGAGATCAGCGGCAAGAACTTCGCCGTCGACAAGGGAGTGACAGGCAAAGTCACCCTGGCGCTTCAAAAACCGGTGCCGTGGGACCAGGTGCTGGACCTTGTTCTCAAGATGAACCAGCTCGGGATGGTGATGGAAGGGGACATCATCCGGGTGGCCACCCTGGCCTCGCTGCAGCAGGAGGAGAAGCTGCGCCAGGCCCAGCTCAAGGCGGAGCAGGACTCCCGCAAGCAGGAGGAAGAGGGGGAGCCGCTCATCACCGAGTACATTACTGTCAACTACTCCAATGCCAAGAATGAGGTTGTGCCGCTTTTGAACAACATCCTGACGCCCAACCGCGGCAGGGTCAGCGTGGACGAGCGCAACAACCAAATCATCTTCACCGATATCGCGGACAAGGTTCGCCAAGCCAAATCGATCGTGGCCAAGATCGACCGGGTGATTCCCCAGGTGGTTATCGAGGCCCGGGTCGTGGAGGCCACCAGCAATTTCACGCGTGAAATCGGTTTTGATTGGGGCACCATAAGCGTCGAGGCCTTCAAGATCGGCGGCGCCCTCAGGACCGGCCCCACCTCATTGCGGGCCAACAACATCCCGAGCACCGCCAGCAACAACAACACGATCGGCTTCAACTTCTCCACCCTGTTCGGCACCAATATCAGCATCGTGGATGCCAAGCTCTCGGCCAGCGAGGTGGAAGGCAAACTCAACGTCATCTCCTCGCCCAAGGTCATCACCCTCAACAACCAGAAAGCCAACATCGTGCAAGGGTTGGATATCCCCTATCTGGAGAGGGACTCCTCCGGGAACGCCACGACCAAAAGGCAAGCGGTTGAGCTGAGACTGGAGGTCACCCCGGTCGTCAGCGCCGACAATCGGGTCTTGATGGACATACTGGTGAGAAAGGAAGATCTCGGCGAACAGACACCGTTCGGGCCGCAGATAATCAAGAACAGCGCTCAAACAAAGCTTTTGATCGAAGACGGGGATACGATCGTCATCGGCGGGGTTTTAAAGGATACCAAGAAGGTGGGCGAGCAGGGGATTCCCGGGTTGCGGAAGCTGCCGGCCCTGGGGTGGCTGTTCCGCTCCGAGACAACGGAGAACGTCAAGAACGAACTCTTGATTTTCATCACCCCGCGCATCGTCCAGTTGGAGCAGCGCGAGCTGATTTAGGAAAAATCGCCCGGTTGAAATCGGCGGCGTGCGGCGGGTCATCTGCCGTGCGCCGCCGTCATTTTCAGGGGATTTTCCGTAGCTCCCTCAAGGCGTCGGCGGCCAAGGGCGTGTCGGGCGCCAGTTCGGCGGCGCGCGCAAATTCCGCCTTGGCCCGGGCTTTATCCCCCACCCCCAGATAGGCCCGCCCGAGTTCGAACCGCAGCTGGGCGGCTTTGGGTTCTTTCCGGACCGCACGCTCCAGCTTCGACACCGCCTCCTCGTAACGCCCCTGCTCGATGTACAGGATCCCCAACCCGCCAAGGGCATTGATGAAATCGGGGTTCATTTTGAGCGCTTCCTGAAAGTGGCGCTCGGCCTGGTCGAAATCCTTTTTGTTATAATAGGCCAATGCCATGTTGGACAGCGCAAAATGGGGGGTCCCGTAGAAGGCGTCCTCGATGATGCGTTCGTAGGCTTCGATCGCCTTGTCCCACTCCCCCATGGCGCTGTAGGCGTTTCCGAGGCTGTTGATGGCGGGGGCGTATCCGGGTTTGAGTTTTATCGCCTGCTGCAGGTATTCGACCGCCTGATCGTATCGGCCGCGATAATAGTAAACGAGCCCGATGTCATACATGGTGATGTGGTCCTCGGGATTGAGCATCTCCGCCCTTTTGAGCTGTTGCAGGGCGGCAATCAGGTTGCCGCCCGCCAGGTAGGCCTCACCTAAGTTGCGTGCCGCCTCGGCTGCCGCCGGGTTGCGTTGCCCGGATGCGGCTGCGTCGAGCTCAGGGGACGTCTTCGACCCGGTCGCGGCACAGCCGGCCACGACCAGAAAGAGTGCACAGACAACGATGATGATTTTCATGATGACCCTTTCGCAAGACCGGGATCCCGGTGCTGGATTATCGTTTCTTCAGATGGAGCCGGACGGCGATCTCCTCGGCCGTCCGGCGGACAAAACGCTGAAACTCCTCGCCCTGCAAGGGGGCCCCGGGGGCGGGCACCGCCTCGAGATCCGGGGGGTGGACGAAGGCAGGCAGGTTGATCAGCTCCGGCCGCGGCGCGATGGCGTACCCGGGCGGGAACCGGTCCTCGAAGTACATATCCTGGAAGACGGAAAACTTGAGGGCGTGCGCCGTTGAGTCCAAAATTGCCACATCCTCCGGCCCGATGACCCCCCGGCGGCGGGCGGCGATGAGCCCGGCCAGGGCCTCCCCGCCGTGGGTGCAGGCGATGTGGCCGTTGCGGTTGGCCGTGAGCTGCCAATCCATGATTTCCTGCTCGCTGACGGCGGCGAAGAACACCCGCTGCCGGCCGGCGGATTCGTTGTAGCGCTCGACGAGGTGGATCACCCGGGGCATCGACACGGGGTTTCCGATCATGGCGGCCTGGGCCACGCTGGGTTTTACCGTTACCGGCACGAACCGGCGCTTGGCGGCATCCGGCTCGAGATAGTAGCGGTAAACGGGGTCGGCGTGCTCGGACTGGACCCCGAGGATTTTCGGAAGGCTCTTGATGATGCCCGCGTCGTAAAACTTGAGAAAGCCGTTCATCACAGCCGTGATGTTGCCCGCGTTGCCGATCGGGACCACCACCGCCGCGCGGGACACGTCGTACTCCAAATCCTGGGCGATTTCATACGAATAGGATTCCTGGCCCAGGATGCGCCAGGCGTTTTTGGAGTTGAGCAGTGCCACCGGGTACTCCTCGGACAAGGCCTCTACCACCTTCATGCAGTCGTCGAACACCCCGGGGATCTCGAAAACGGCGGCCCCGCTGCCCAGCGGCTGCCCCAACTGCTGGGGGGTGACCTTCTTGTGCGGCAGGAGCACAGCGGACTTGATGCGGGGCGCCAGATAGGAGCCGTACAGGGCGGCGGCGGCCGAGGTGTCGCCGGTCGAGGCGCAGACGGCCAACACCTCCTCCATGTCCCCACGCCGGATCATGGTGTTGATATAGCTCAGCGCGCTCGCCATGCCGCGATCCTTGAACGATGCGCTCGGGTTCTGGCCGTCGTTTTTAAAATAGAAATCCATGCCGGCCAGGTCGCGCAGCACGCTGTTTGCCGCCACGAGGGGGGTATGGCCCTCCCCCAGGTAAACCACGGCCTCCAGCGGGACCACCGGGCCGATGAATTCGTGGTAGCGGTAGATGCCCTTGAGCGCTGGCAAATTGAGCATCCGGCGAAAATCAAAGATGCGGCGCCACAGGCCGCCGGGGGTTTCCCGGAGCCGCGTGGCCGCGAGATCCTCGATCATCAGCACCTGGCGGCATTGCGGGCAGACATAGAGCAGCTCTTCGATGCCGAACTGCGACCCGCAGCCAAGGCAGCGATAGACCATCCGGCCCGCATGAAACGGGATCAGCCGGGGTTGGATGTCGCTTGGGAACTCTTCGATTCTCACGCTCGGATCTCTTTCAGCCCTCCCATGTAGGGTCTCAGGGCCTCGGGGATTTCGACCGAGCCGTCAGCCCGCTGGCCGTTTTCCAGGATCGCCGCAAGCGTGCGCCCCACGGCCAGGCCGGAGCCGTTGAGGGTGTGGACCAGCTCCGTACCCTTCTTGCCTTTGCGGCGGAACCGGATATCTGCGCGCCGCGCCTGGAAGTCCTCGAAGTTGCTGCAGGAGGAGATTTCGCGGTAGACCCCCTGGGCCGGCATCCAGACCTCGATGTCATAGGTCTTGGCCGCCGCGAATCCCATGTCTCCCGTACAGAGTAGAACGACGCGATAGGGCAGGTCGAGCTTGGCCAGGATGGATTCCGCATTCGACAGCAGGGTTTCAAGCTCCGCGTAGGATGTTTCCGGAGTGCAGAATTTGACCAGCTCCACCTTGTTGAACTGATGCTGGCGGATCAGGCCGCGGGTGTCCTTGCCGTAGGAGCCGGCTTCCGACCGGAAGCAGGGTGTAAAGGCCGTGTAGCGAATCGGCAGGGAGGGCTCGTCCAAGATTTCGGCGCGGTGGATGTTGGTGACGGGCACCTCGGCGGTGGGGATCAGAAAATAATCCCACTGCTCCAGCTTGAAGAGGTCCTGCTCGAATTTCGGCAGCTGGCCGGTGGCGGTCATGGAGGCGCGGTTGACGATAAAGGGCGGCAGCACCTCCTGATAGCCGTGATCCCGGGTGTGCATATCCAGCATGAAGTTGATCAGGGCCCGCTCGAGCCGTGCGCCGGCCCCGAAATAAAGCGGAAAGCGGGCGCCGGTGATACGGGTGGCGCGCTCGAAATCCAGAATTTTCAACCTGGCCCCGATGTCCCAGTGGGCCTGAGGGGTGAAATCGAAGGGCCGGGGCGTTCCCCAGGTCTTCACCACGGGGTTCTCGGAGCTGTCCCTGCCCTTCGGGACCGAGGCGTGGGGCAGATTCGGGATGGCCATCAGCATGGCGCTCAGCATCTCCTGGGTCTCGGATTGCGCCTTTTCCAGCTCCTTGATCCGCGCCGAAACGGCGCGCATCTCTTCCATGAGCGGCTCGGCCGGGCTGCCCGCCTTCCGGAGCCTCGCAATATCGTCCGAAACCACGTTGCGCCGGTGGCGCAGGGCTTCGATCTCCTGAAGCATGCCGCGCTGCCGTGCGTCGGTGGCTTTGAAGGCCGCCAAATCGGCGCTCTGCCCGCGGCTAGCCAAAGCTGCCTCCACCGCCTCTAAATTCTGCCGAACGAACTTGATTTCCAGCATAATTGCATTATAATAATTATTTTAGCATGTTGCTTGTCGGCCCAAGGCCGCGCTCACCTGATTTTTTTACACGCACCCAAGGTCATAGTCAATGGCTATCACCCGGGAGCGCTGGAACCCATCCAACAGGGAGGTCTCATGGAGGAAATCCGTTCCGCCAAAGAGCAGCTGCGCAAGGACATTGCCAAGAAGCTCGGCGCCATGACGGAAAAGCAGCGGGCCGAGAGGATACGGGCCATCGAGACCAGGCTTTACGACTTCGCCAATTTCCTGGAAGCCCGTATTGCCCTGCTCTACATGGCGGGACCGCATGAGGTGCGGACGCAAAACATCATTCGCAGGACCCTCGACCTGAACAAGATCGTCGTTTTGCCCGCCTTCAAGCCCGAGCGGCTGACGGTAACGACCCTCAAAGTGGACAATCCCGACAAAGAGCTGACCATGGGGCCGCGCGGGGTGCCGGAGCCGGACCCGGCAACCTGCAAGCCGGTGCCGCTGCAGCGCATCGACATCGCCATCATCCCGGGCCTGGCGTTTGACGAGAAGGGTGTGCGCCTCGGTTCCGGTCAGGGGTACTACGACCGTTTCATACCCGAGCTTCCCATCACCACCCGCAAGGTGGCCCTGGCTTTCGAGGAGCAGATCGTGCCCCAGATCCCCACGGAACCCCACGACCGACACGTGGACATCATCATCACCAACAAGCGGGTCATCTACAAAATCTGACGACCGAGGAGTCCAGGGTCCAAGGATTCGATAAAGAGGCGCCGTGGACAAGGAGTTCCTCAAATACCGCCGGCTGCGGGAAGAGATGGTCCGGCAGCAGATAGAGGCGCGCGGTGTCACGGAACCGCAGGTGCTCTCGGCCCTGCGCAAGGTCCCCCGCCATCTTTTCGTCAGCGAAGCCCTTCGGGACCAGGCCTATGGGGATTTTCCCCTGCCGATCGGCGAGCAGCAGACGATTTCGCAGCCCTACATCGTGGCCGAAATGACTCAGGCCCTGGAGTTGACCAAAAGCGATCGCGTGCTTGAAATCGGCACCGGATCGGGCTATCAGGCGGCCGTTCTTGCCGAGATCGCCTACCGCGTCTACACCATCGAGCGGATCCGCCCCCTTTACCTGTCGGCACGGCGGCTGTTCGACGAGATGCGCCTTTACAACATCGTCACCCGTTACGGGGACGGAACCAAGGGCTGGGAAGCGGAGGGCCCGTTCGATGCCATCATCGTCACCGCCGGGGCCCCCGGGGTCCCCGAGAGCCTGCTCGATCAATTGGCGATCGGCGGCCGGATGGTGGTTCCGGTGGGCAACCAGCACACCCAGGAGCTGATCCGCATCGTCAAGGACGAGCACGGGACCCGCCGCACCGAGCTGGGCGGCTGCCGCTTCGTAAAGCTTGTCGGAGAAGGGGGCTGGAAAGAGGGCTAGCGTCGGGTCAAGTGGTCTTTGAGCACCGCGATGAACGCCTCGCCGAGAGGGGAGAGAGTGCGCTGCCGGTGGCGTGTCAGATAGAAGCTTCGCGTCAAGTCCACCCCGTCCACCGCCAGAGCCCGCAGGTGGCCGGATGCAATGTCGTTTTCCACCGCCAGCGTGGAAAGGATCGAGACGCCCACCCGGTTTTTGATGGCCTGCCGGATCGCTTCGGTGCTCCCCATTTCAGCCACCACGTTGAACTCATCCAGGCCGCGACCGATTCGTGCCAGACTGTCTTGAAAGGATTGGAGGGTCCCGGAGCCGCGTTCGCGCACGATGAAAGGCTCGGATAACAGTGCGGCGAGCGGCACCCTTTTTTTACCCGCCCACAGGTGCCCTGCCGGGACGATCAGCTTCATCTGGTCGTTCAGGACTTTTTCCTGGAAAATGCCCCGGTTCTTGACCTCTGCGCCCACCACCCCGATTTCCAGCGTCCCCGCAAGGACTCCGCTGACGATCCCGCCTGTGTCTTCGATGCGCAGCGCGACGCCGATTTCCGGATAGCGCTTTTTGAAGATGCCCAGCGTCACCGGCAAAAGGTAGGTGCCGGGGATCGTGCTGCCGCCGATGACCAGGTTGCCTCGTATCCGGCCCTGGTGTTCAGCCATGGCCGCCTCGGCTTCGTCCCTCAAGGAGAGCAGCCGGCGGGCGTAGGCGTGAAGCAGCCGTCCGGCCTGGGTTGGAACGGCTTGCCGGGACAGGCGGTCAATCAGCCGGCATCCGAAATGGGCTTCGAGGTCTTGGACATGGCTGCTCACCGTCGGCTGGGAGAGGTGGACGAGGGAGGCCGCCTTGGAAAAACTCTTGGCCTCTATCACCCGGCAGAACACAACCAGCTGCCAAAGATCCATGCCGTCACGATTCCGATTCACCGCGGCTCGGCGGGTCGTGAAAATTTGGCGATAAGCCGTTCATTCACAACCGACGGCACCATCCCCTTGACGTCACCTCCAAACTGCGCGGCTTCCTTGATGATGGAGGAGCTCGTGTAGATCCATCGCATGCCGGTCATGAGGAAAACGGTTTGGATCTCACGGTTCAAGCGGCGGTTCATCAGCGCCATCTGGAACTCATACTCGAAGTCCGATAAAGCGCGCAGGCCGCGCAACACCGCGCTGGCCCCGCGCCGCTCGGCGTAATCCACCAGCAGCCCATCGAAGGAGTCGATCTCCACGAGCGGCAATCCGTTCAGGCTGATTCGAAGCATCTCGATGCGCTCATCAAGGGTGAACAGGAACTGCTTCTTGGGGTTTTTCAGGATGGCGACAACGACCCGGTCGAAAATCTTCAACCCGCGGTGGATCAAATCCAGATGGCCGTTCGTGACCGGGTCGAAGGATCCCGGGTAGATGGCGATGTGCTCCATTCAGCAGCCTCCTGTTGTGGCCGGGGACGACCCGAACCGCGCTGGGTCACGCCGCACCTTACTACCACATGGCGCCAGGCTCCGGCAATCGATTTGGTCAACACGGCCCGAATCATACGGCCGATGGGGTCCACCTCTCCGGCGTTCCGGGCGGGGCCCCTTCGGAGGCTCCCAGGGGCCGATACCCCAGAAGCGACACCACGGTTTTGCCGTAGCGGCGGCGGCCGTCGAGGCAATAGGGCCCCTCGGCCGCCACAGGTTCCCGGTCATCGTGTTCCACCACAATCACGGCGCCGGGAGCCATGCACCGGGCGAGAGCCAAGTGGCGGAGGGCGGGGGCCACCAGCCCCGCATGGTAGGGGGGGTCCATGAAGGCGAGGTGAAACGGCCCGCAACCGGTTCGGAGGCAATTCAGGTTTCTGCCGGCGTCCCAGCGGATCACGCGGGCCCGGTCCGTAAGGCCGCAGGCCGCGATGTTGCTGTGCAGCACGCTCAGCGCCTGCCGCCCGATTTCGACGAACACCGCTGCCGCGGCGCCTCTGCTGATAGCCTCGATGCCATAGGCTCCGGTCCCGGCAAACAGGTCCACGACCTGCGCTCCCCGCACCGCGTTTCCCAGGATGTTGAAAATCGCCTCGCGGGTCCGATCGGCGGTGGGCCGGGTGAGGAGCCCGGGCACGGCCGCCAGCCTGCGCCCCCGCAATTCTCCAGCGATGATTCGCAGCGCCATGCTCAGTAAATGAAATCGATGATCACCCAATCCGTTTCCACATCCCAGAAGGACATGAAAAAAAGGACGTGGTGAAGGCCCAAGGGCAGGCTGCGTCGGCCCGCCGCCGCTTTGACTCTCAGCTGGTAAGGCAACCCCCTTTCGATGCGGCCCAAGGGGGAGATTTTGAACCCTTCGAGGCGGCTCACCTGCGCCTGGGCCTCTTCAAAGGAAGGGGTGATCTCCGGCTCGCCTTCATAGGCGCGCCGGACGATGAACTCTCGGCGGATGTCGTCGTAACGAATCGATTGGGCAACCTGGATAGTTGCTATCGTCTCGTTTCGCCAAAGGGATCTGACCCGTTTGAGCTCGACCTGGAACACGAAAAGGGTGGGGGCACCGCCGAGGACCGTTTGGCGGAGGCCCTCGTTGAAGGCGTTGCTTACATTCACATGCAGCAGCAGGTCGTCCGGGCTGCTGGACAACGTGATGTCGCTGAGGATGGCGCGCTGTGCGATCGCTGCAGAGGGGATGGCCAGCATCACGCCCAGCAGCAGAGCGAGGCCGAAACTGTGCTTTGCGGGGGAGGCCATCGCGGCCGGACCACCTTTCTTCGCCTGCGCGGCGGATTGGGCCGAATGCGTCTAAGAATTTTCGCAGCGAGCGCCGCCGAACGGGCCGCACTTATAACAAAGCGGCGCCCGCCCTTCTTCGGCCCGGGCGGGTCGCAACCTATGGTGCCTGCCTTATCCGATCGGCTTTTAAATTGCAAGCGGCCCTGCCGGCCCGGACGCACGCGTATCCAGGCACCGTTGCAGGCGCTCTTTGCGCTGATAGGAAGGGCAACCCCCAGGCATTGCCGGGGCTGGAGGCTTCTGATATGATCCGTCGCCGGTCGGGTTTCACCGGCAATCGTTTTGCAACGACCCTCCAGGGAGGCCTCTGTGCTTGCGAAAGTTTTGAGCAGTGCGGTGCTGGGCATCGATGCCTATCGCGTGGAGGTCGAGGTCGATATCAGCTCGGGGCTTCCCAGTTTTTCGACCGTCGGTTTGCCCGAGGCCTCGGTCAAAGAAAGCAAAGAGCGCGTGAAATCGGCTATCACGAATTCCGGTTATCGTTTTCCGGACGATCGCATTACGGTCAACCTGGCACCGGCGGACATCAAGAAGGAGGGCACCGGGTTCGATCTGCCCATTGCACTGGGCATCCTGGCGGCCACCGGGTTCGTTCCCCAAGAGCGGGTCTGCCGCTATCTGGTGCTGGGCGAGCTTTCGCTGGACGGCCGCGTCAAGCCGGTGCGGGGGTCTCTGCCGATGGCCATGGCGGCTCGCAGGGCCGGGACCCCGGCGATCATCGTTCCCTATGAAAACGGCGGGGAGGCCTCCGTCGTCCGCGATATTACGGTGCTTCCGGCCAAGACCCTGGCCCAGGTGGTGGGGTTTTTACGGGGAGATGCCCCCATTGAACCGCAACAAGCAGACCTTCCCGGGCTGTTTGAGGAGCAGGGCGCCTTCGACGTGGATTATGCCGATGTGTGCGGGCAGGATCACGCCAAGCGGGCGCTCGAAATCGCGGCGGCCGGGGGGCACAACCTCATCATGGTCGGGCCGCCCGGGTCAGGCAAGACCATGCTGGCAAAGCGGCTGCCGACCATCCTGCCGCCCCTGACGTTCGAAGAGGCCATCGAGACCACTAAGGTCTTCAGTGTGGTCGGCATGCTGGCTGAGGGACAAGCGTTGATCACCCGGCGCCCCTTTCGATCGCCGCATCACACCATTTCGGACGCCGGCCTGATCGGCGGGGGGCACATCCCCCGGCCGGGCGAGGTGAGTCTGGCGCATCACGGGGTGTTGTTTCTGGACGAGCTGCCGGAGTTCAAAAAGCACGTGCTCGAGGTGCTGCGCCAGCCCCTGGAGGACAGGCAGGTGACCATTTCCCGCGCCGCCTCGGCCTTGACCTACCCGGCCAGCGTCATGCTGGTGGCCGCGATGAACCCCTGCCCGTGCGGGTATTACGGCGATCGAAGTCATCCGTGCCGCTGCACCGCGGCGCTGATCCAGCGCTACCGCTCGCGTATCTCAGGGCCGCTGCTGGACCGGATCGACGTCCATGTGCAGGTCCCGGCCGTCCCCCACCGCGACCTCTTGCAGGATGCGCCTGCCGAGCCGTCGGCCGCCATCCGCTGCCGGGTGGTTGCGGCCCGCTGCATTCAGGCGGCCCGTTTTGCGCGCGCCAAGATTTTCTGCAACGCCCAGATGAGCAGTCGGCACATTCGCACTTTTTGCCCGATCGATGCCGCCTCGCGCCACCTGCTCGAGTCCGCCATCGACCGGCTCGGGCTTTCCGCACGGGCCTTCAACCGCCTGCTCAAAATCGCGCGCACCGTCGCGGATCTGGCGGGTTCGGCGGATATCATGGCCGAGCACATCTCCGAGGCGATCCAGTACCGCAGCCTCGATCGGGGCAGCCGGGCAGCGCGCTGACGGTCGGCCGCTTCCATGAGGTGGGTTGGACCTGCGGCCGCCGCTTTTCCAGAAGGAGAACCTATCGATGACGGGCGCCTCCGCCCACGAGATCGATCGATCGCCGCCGGTGGGTGCCGCATCCGCAAGCCCGCCCCCTGCGCCTGCGGACAAGGTCTACCGCACTCTGCAGTCGCTGCGCCGCTCGTTCATCCGGATCGGTGCCGTGGTGCTGGTGGCAGCGATCGCCGGCTTTTTTCTCGCGGAGCCCATCCTGAGGAGCCTGCAGCAGCGCACCGGCGTGACGCTGGCGGCCTATGGCATTCCGGAGACTTTTTTCACTTTTCTGAATCTCGCCCTCGCCTTCGGGGTCTTCGTGAGCATGCCCTACATCCTTTACTCCCTTCTGGCCGGGGTGCAGCCCCTGTTCCCGGCCTTGACCCGCCGCATGGTGCGAGGCTTCTGGCTGGCCTCGGTTGTCCTGTTTTATGTCGGGGTGGTTTTCTGCCTGAACATCTCCCTGCCTTACGGGGTCGCTTTCCTGCTCGAATTTCAAGGCCCTCACATCGAGGCCATCATCTCGGTCCAGAAATTTGCCGCATTCTGCCTGCTGTTTCTGTTCGGGTTCGGGATCATCTTCGAGCTGCCGCTGGCCATGATTCTGGTCGGGCGCATGGGCATCGTCAAGTATGCGACCCTGGCGCGCAACCGCCGCTATGCCATTCTGGCCATCACCATCATCTCCGCCGTGCTCACTCCCACGCCGGACGCTTTTAACCTCGCCATGATGGCCGTGCCGCTATACCTGCTTTTCGAAATGGGTCTGATCGGGATGCGATTGGGACCCAAATAGGCTGCCGGGAGCCGAGATTGGCTAAGATCGTCGATTTGAAATTATTCCGGGACAAGACGCTTGAGTCGAAATGCTTCGGCCCCTGGCAGAAGCGTTTCGGAGACGTCTACCACATCGACGCCCGGGTTTCCGACCTTTCCGACAAGACGCTCTTTTTTCTGGCCCAACCCGGTGAGAACAGCTCGCTGGCCTTCTATGAGTTCATCATGGGGGCGCTCGACCTCGGTCCGGCAGCCAAGTTCTATTATCTCGACAACGACGAGCAGATGCGGGTGGTGGACATTCACCTGCTGCTGGCCGATCTGGTGCGCTATGAAATGATGCGCCGCCTGGGCTGGGTGGGCGGTTTCCCGGGCGGTCGACTCAGCCTGGTTCAGGTGGTCCGCAATTTTGAAACCGCCAAACAGCTGGCTCGCTCAAGCCCCCCGGAGCTGAGCGAGGTCCACCCGGAGTATGCCGCCTATTGCCGGCTCACCAGCGGCGACAAGGACGTGTTCATCCGCCGGCTGCTGAGAGAGGCCATCGATGCGTTCAAGAAGCAGATCGGAGAATAGGGCGGTTACTCTTCGATACGGGAGTTGACCAGTGCGATCAGCTCGGCGGGGGAGCGGGAGCGCAGGAGGTCCATCAGCTGTGCCCGGTAGACCTGCACCGCACTGAGGCCGAAGACGCTCACATCGTAAGCCATCCAGCGGCCGCGCGTTTTGAGCTTGCGGATTTCAACGGGAATCGGCCGGTCCCTCCACGTGACCGTTGCGATCACCCGGGCCCGCGCAGGACCGATGATCTCCTGGCGTTCAACGGTCACGCGCTCGCCGGCGTAGCGCTTTTGGAGCTCACCCAGGTAGTGCTTACCCAAAAACCGCGAGAAGGCATCGACAAATTGGGTGCGCTCGGACTCCGTGAAACTTCCCCATTTCCCCGCAAGCGCTCGCCTCGAGAACTCGGTGAAGTCAAACCACTCCGTAAGCACCTCGAACAATCGATCCTGCTGGTGCGGCTTGCGCTCAGGTGATTGATAGGTCGGGTCGTTCAGGATGCCGATGGCGGCGGCGACACCTTTTCGGGAAGCCTCTGCCGGTCCGTCGGCCATGGCGGCGCCGGGCCAGTTCGCAGCCGTCCAGGTGAGGAGGACGATGCCGATGCGCGCCCAGCGCCGAGCGGTTGCAGGGGCAGAGAACATTCCTATTGACAATCCTCGGGGATCTCTATATTGCGCAATACAATCTTAACGCAGTTGCCGCTATCGACCATCACTCATCAAAGGAGGTCAGAATGACGAAAGCCGATTTAATCGAGGCCATGGCCAAAGATGCTGCTATCTCCAAGACCGCTGCCGGGGCGGCCCTAGACTCCTTTATCGACGGGATCGTCAAGGGCCTCAAGAAGAAAGACGGCAAAATCAGCTTGGTGGGGTTCGGCACTTTTTCCAAGGGGCGCCGCAAGGCCCGCAAGGGAAGAAACCCACAGACCGGCGCCGAAATCAAGATCAAGGCGGCGACGGTAGTCAAATTCAAGGCGGGCAAGAAGCTCAAGGCCTCCGTCTGATCTGATCCATCCTGAGATATATAAAAACCTAAGGGCGGTTTGCCGATATGGCAACCGCCCTTTTTTGTCCTGCCACTTTTTATTCACAGACACAGTAAGCGATCAAGGCGGCTCAATCGGTTTTACACTGCCTTGATCGCTTTGCGGATGCGTTCCATGGCCATCTGCACCTTCTCGTAGTCGTTGAACGCGCTGATCCGAATGTATCCCGCGCCGCAGCGGCCGAACCCCACCCCCGGGGTGCATGCCACGTTGGCCTTCTCCAGCAGCAGATCGAAGAACTTCCACGAATCCATGCAGCTGTCCACCCAAACGTAGGGCGAATTCTCCCCGCCAATGCACTCATAGCCCAAGGCCGACAGCTCGCTGCGGATCAGCTTGGCGTTGCGCAGGTAGTAGTCCGACAGCTCCCGGCATTGGGCGAGCCCCTCGGCGCTGTAGACGGCCTCGGCGGCCCGCTGCACGGGGTAGGAGACCCCGTTGAACTTGGTCGTGTGGCGGCGGTGCCAGAGGGCGTGCACGGGTTGCGGTTCGCCGGACGCCGTGAAGGCGGTGCAGGCTTTTGGAACGACCGCATAGGCGCAGCGGGTGCCCGTGAAGCCGGCCATCTTGGAGAAGCTGCGAAACTCGATCGCCACCTCCGTCGCCCCCTCGATTTCATAAATCGAATGGGGCAGGTCGGGGTCGCGGATGAAGACCTCGTAGGCCGCGTCGAAGAGGATGATCGCCTTCCGCTGCCGGGCGAAATCCACCCACTGCTTGAGCTGCGCCTTGCCGATGGTGGCCCCTGTGGGGTTGTTGGGGAAACAGAGGTAGATGAGGTCCACTTTGGCTTCAGGCAGCGCCGGGATGAAGCCGTTTGCACGGGTGCCGTCCATATAGACCACCCCCTGGTAGCGACCGTCCACGAAAGCCCCGGTGCGCCCGGCCATGACATTGGTGTCCAGGTAGACCGGGTAGACCGGGTCGGGGATCGCTACGGTGACGTTCGTGGCGAAGACCTCCTGGATGTTGCCGTTGTCGCACTTGGCGCCGTCGCTCACGAAGATCTCGTCGGCGGCGATGTTCGCGCCGCGCGCCTGGAAGTCGTGCTGCGCGATCTTCTCGCGCAGGAAGTCATAGCCCTGCTCGGGCCCATAGCCGCGGAAGGTGGCCGCCTGGGCCATTTCGTCGACGGCCTTGTGGAACGCCTCGATGCAGGCAGCCGGCAGCGGCCGGGTGACGTCACCGATGCCGAGCTTGATGACCTGCCTGCCGGGTTTGGCCTTCTGGAAGGCCGCCACGCGTTTGGCAATGTCCGAAAACAGGTAGGAGGCCTCGAGCTTGAGGTAATTTTCGTTGATCTTGATCATCGTTCACCTCCGAGGAGTCGGGAGATAGAAAGGAGCTTTTTCTTAGATGAGGCTGCGGCAAATTTCAACTTATTTCTTGACTTCGATTGACATCCTTAATAGGAAAAGTTGGCCGGTGCCGGCTCCTCGCTGAATCATGCCCCAGGGGCCGCGCCTCTCGGGGAGCGACATTCAACCCAAGCATCTGAAGGGAGGACTTCGATGAAAAGAGAACGGTTTTTGTCGGTCGGTCGGTTCCTGATCTTGGCAGGGTGCGTCCTGGCGATGGTGATGCCGGCCTCGGCCGGGGCCCGCGACATCAAGGTCGGGATCGTCGACACCTACAGCGGCCCGGCGGCGGTCTTCGGAAACGACGCGCTCAACGGCTTCAAGCTGGCCGTTGAGGAAATCAACAAACAGGGGGTGCTTGGGGGCAAGATCGTTTTCACCACCCGCGATGAGCAGTTCAAGGTGGACATCGGCCTGAATATGGCCAAGGAGTTGGTCTTCAAGGAGAACGTCGATGTGCTGGTCGGCACCATCAACAGCGGCGCCTCCATGGCGATCTCAGAGGCCGTGGCAAAGAAGGAGAAGGTCCCTTTCATCGTCTGGACCGCCAAGAGCGAAAACATCACCGGCAAGGCCGGGCATCGCTATGTTTTCTCCACCGCGGAAAATACGGCCATGGCCGGCAAGTCCGCGGCCGTCGCATTTGCCAAAAAACCGTTTAAGAAATTCTGGATTGCCGGCGACGATTACGAATACGGCCATGCGATTGCCGATGCGATCTGGCGCAACTTGAAAAAGATCAAACCGGAGGTCGAGGCCATCGGCAAGACCTGGTGGAAGCCGGGCGAGCCCGACCTGATCCCCTACCTTACGGCAATTCAGGCTGCCAAGCCGGATTGTATTATTTTTGCAACAGGCGGTTTGAGTATGACCAATGTTTTAAAAGCGATGAAAACAACAGGCTTAGAAAAAAAGATCCCGGCCTGGATCCACACCGCGACCGACCATTCCGTTTTAAAGCCCCTCGGGATGAACGCGCCGGAAGGGGTCATGGGCACCATCCAATACCACTACTACTACCCCGAGACGGCTGCCAACAAGAAGTTCGTGGCCGACTTTCAAGCCGCCTACGGCAACCCGCCCGGTTTTCCGGCTTTCAACGCCTACACGACCGCCCAGCTCATTGCCGGGGCCTTCCGCAAGGCCGGCAAGATCGACAAGGAGAAATTCATCGACGCCATGGAGGGCCTGAAGGTCGACACGCCGGTCGGCAAAGTCGAAATGCGCGCCTGCGACCATCAAGCCGTCTATCCCATGTTCCTCGGCACCACCAAAATCTCCCAGGAGTTCGGGGGGGCCATTGCCGCGGACATCATCACCCTGCAGGGCGACGACGTCATGCCCACCTGCGCGGAGATTGCCGAAGCGCGCAAGCAGAAATAAGCCCTCTTCCGAGTCTGCCCGCCGGTCCGGTGCGACCGCAGCGGGCAGACCGCTTGTGTGCAAATGGAAAGCTACGTCACCTTTTCGGGCCTGATCAGCCAGTTCCTGGTGGGGCTGAGTCGAGCGATGATTCTCTTCATCGTCTCCTCGGGACTGAGCTTTATCCTGGGGGTGCTGAGGGTGCCCAACGTGGCCCACGGCTCACTTTACATGATCGGCGCTTTTACGGCCCACACCCTGGCTGTGGCCGCCGGCGGAGGGGTCGCCGGATTCTGGCTGGCCATCGCCCTCGCCCCGATCATCGTGGCCCTGATCAGCCTGGTCGCCGAACGATTGCTCTTCTGCCATCTCTACGAGCGCGAGCACCTGATGCTGCTGCTCTTCACCTTCGCCCTGGCCCTGATCCTCGGGGACCTCACCAAAATCACCTGGGGTGCTGACTATCGCTCCCTGGTGGCGCCGCCGTTTCTGCAAGGCTCCGTGCCGCTGCTGGGTACGCCCTTTCCGAAGTATAATCTGTTCCTTCTGGGGGTCGGCCCGGTGGTGGCGATCGGGCTGTGGCTGTTCTCAAACAAAACCAAGGTCGGGAAGATCGCCCGGGCCGCGGCGGTGGACCGTGAGATGGTCGGCGCCATCGGAATCAACGTGAGCTGGGTGTTCGCCTTTGCCTTCGTATTGGGCTGTTTTCTCGCTGGTCTCGGCGGCGCCCTGGTGTCGCCGACCGTGAGCATCACCCTGGGCATGGACCATACCATCATCATCGAGGCGTTTCTCATCGTGACGATCGGCGGCCTCGGCAACATGTGGGGCGCCTTGGTAGGGTCGCTGATTTTCGGGATTTCACAGTCGATCGGGGTCCTGCTGTGGCCGCAGTTTGCGATTGTCTTTCCATACCTGGCCGTCGTCGTTATCCTGACGCTCAAGCCTTCCGGGCTTCTTAAATCCGTCTGGTAAAAGTGCCCCCATGACCAAGAGCCTCATTCTTTCGCGATCGTCTTTGTGGTGGAGTGCCGCTCTGCTGGCAGTGCTGGTGCTGGTGCCACTTTGGGGTGGCCGGTTTACCATTTACATTCTGGCAGTAATTTTCGTGACGGCGCTTCTGGCCATGAGCCTTAATCTGCTGGTGGGACACGGGGGGATCTACCAATTCCACCATGCGGCCTTCTATGGCGTGGGGGCCTACACCGCCGGCCTCATCGCGGCCAAGACCTCATGGCCGGTCTGGATCGGTTTCTGCGCCGGTCCCTTCATGGCGGCGGCCGCGGGCTGGGTGATCGGCCTTTTTTGTGTCCGCCTCAACAAGCTGTATTTCGGAATGCTGCAAATTTCCCTCGGATCCCTGATCTGGATCGTCGCGCTGCGGTGGTACAGCTTGACCGCCGGTGACGACGGGATTCACGGCATCCGCATGCCGGAGGTCCTGTCGGGCAGCGTCAACATCTACTACTTTCTGCTGACGGTCGTGACCGGGTGCCTGCTGATCATGTTTTTGATCTACAAATCGCCTTTTGGCGTCACCTTGCGGGCAATCCGTGACAACCCGCAGCGCTGCGAGGCGGTGGGCATCAACGTGCGGCAACATCAGCTGCTGGCCATCATCATCGCCACCTTTTTCGCCGGTGTGGCCGGTGTCCTGTTCGTCGTTCTTGAAGGATCGATTTTCCCGGACATGCTCTTTTGGGTGCTCTCGCTCGAGATCCTCATCATGTGCCTGCTGGGCGGCTGGTTCACTTTTTTCGGGCCGGTCGTCGGCGCGGCCGCCATGGTGACCCTGCGGACCTTCGTCGGCAGCGTTACCGAGTACTGGACCATGATTTTGGGGATCGTACTGATTCTCCTGATCTTCTTCCTGCCGGAAGGGATCATGGGGATCAATTTCCGCAAGTGGCGCCGGCGTCGTTCCCGGCGGGCGGCCGCTCGCGCCGCGGAAAATACCGATGCTGCGGGTTGAAGACCTTCACAAGTCCTTCGAGGACTTCAGGGCGGTCGACGGCGCCAACCTCCAGGTCCGGCAGGGGGGTCTCGTCGCGGTCATCGGACCCAACGGTGCGGGCAAGACCACCCTTTTCAACTTGATCACGGGGCACCTTAAAGCCGACCACGGCCGGATCCGGTTCCGGGACCAGGAGATCACCCGAATGGCGGCGCACGAGATCTGCCGCAAGGGCATCGCCCGCTCCTTTCAGATTGCCAATATCTTTCACCGGTTGTCGGTATTTCGCAATGTCCAGGTTTCGGTGCTCGCCCAGAAGAAATTGAGCCGGACCCTGTTTCGGCCGGCACAGACACTGGTCATTGAGGAGACCGAACACATTCTTGAAAGCGTGGGCCTCCAGAGCCGAAAGCTGGATATTGCCGGTTCCCTGTCGCATGGCGATAAGCGCATCCTGGAAATCGCGATTGCCCTCGGCAACGAACCCGAATTGCTGATCTTGGACGAGCCGACCGCCGGGATGTCGCCTGAGGAGACCGCCAGCACCATGGAGCTGGTCAAGCGGCTGGCACGTGAGCAGGGTCTCACCATTCTCTTCTGCGAGCATGACATGGACGTGGTTTTCGACGTGGCCACCAGCATTATGGTCATGCAGCACGGCCGCACCATCATCCAGGGCACACCGGAAGAGGTCCGGAGCAACGCCACGGTCCAGGAAGCCTATCTGGGGGGGGCTTGACCCATGCTCGAGGTCCAGGGCATTCACACCTATTACGGTCTGAGCCACATTCTCTTCGACGTCGCATTGAAAGTGGAAGCGGGCCAGGTGGTGTGCCTGCTCGGCCGCAACGGTGCGGGCAAGACCACCACCCTGAAGAGCATCATGGGGCTCACGCCGCCCGCGCACGGCCGCATCCGCTTCAACCGGAAGGACGTGACCGGGTGGGCGCCCTACCGCATGGCCCGCCAGGGGGTCGGCTTTGTCCCGGATAACCGGCGCATTTTCTCGGACCTGACCGTCGGCGAGAACCTGGAGATTGCCGCGCGCACTGGGCCGGGCGCCGAAAAATGGGACAAACACCGGGTCTATGAGCTTTTTCCGGCGCTCGGCCCGATGGACCAACGCCGGGGAGGGCTGCTGAGCGGCGGGGAGCAGAAAATGCTGGCCATCGCCCGGGCGTTGATGATCAACCCGCAGTTTCTGCTGCTCGATGAACCTACCGAAGGGCTAGCGCCGTTGCTGGTCAAGTCTCTTGGCCAGCGCATTCAGAAACTCAAGGAGCTCGGCCTCACCGTGCTGCTGGCTGAGCAGAACCTGAGGTTCACTCTCGGCCTGAGCGACTACGGCTACATTATCGACAACGGTCGAATCTGCCATCAGGGGCGCGTGGCCGAATTGGTCAACGACCCCGAAGTCAAAAAGATCTGCGGAATTTAAAGCGGCCGGTGCGGCCGCTTTAAATTGAGGCTGTGTGCCCTGGCACACAGCCGGACGCGGTGATACAAACTGCAAATCGGCGTGGGATAGAGCGTATGGCTTACTACGAGATCGGTCAGATAGCGCCGAAAAAGCCCGCTGCAGGGGTGGAGGTACGGATCATCCACGGAGAGCGCATGACCGTGGGCTTCTTCACCATCGCTCAAGGCTCCGCCATCCCCGAGCATGCCCACCCCCACGAGCAGATCGGCACCGTGCTCACGGGCCGGATGGAGCTTACGATCGCAGGCGAGAAGCACCTCGTTTCTGTGGGCGGCGCCTACCAGATCCCCCCCGATGCCACGCACTCCGGCCGCTGCCTCGAGGGCCCGGCAGAGGTGATCGAGATGTTCAGCCCGGTGCGGGAAGACTTCAAATAGCCGGCTATTTGAAGTTTTCATAATAGAGTCAGTACGTTAAGGTCATTCTCTCTTGTCGTGTCGAAAGTTTTAAAATCCCCAGCGTTTGCCGCCGGCAAGCTGTTGTTTATGGCGTGCCGGTGTCAATTTATTTTAGCCCACCATGGCATTTTGACACCATTGCTCAGGTCGAATAGAAGAAGGATTGCCACGGCAAATTGTAAAAATCGAGAGGCTGCCAATGAGAAACCATAATGGCCAGGGCAAGCCCAACCGCAGCCAGGGTCCGGTTCAACTGGAGCACATCGAGGCCATCGAAAAGCGCCTCTGGGCCGCTGCCGACACCCTGCGCTCCAACTCGAATTACGCCAGCAATGAATACTTCATGCCGGTGACCCTCAAAAACCGTTCGACATCAGCCGGATCGACTTCGAGCGTCTGCGCCGGGAGTTCGAGCGCAGCAAGGCCAAGTGGACGACGGTGCAGAACCTGAAGGAGGCAATCGAAAAACGATTGCGTGCCCTCTTGGAAAGAAATCCTCTGCGGACCGACTTTCAGCGCCACTACGAGGAAATCGTGAATGAATACAACCGCGAGAAAGACCGGCTGACCATAGAAAAGACCTTCGAAGATTTGCTTAAGTTCATGCAGGGTTTGGGCGAGGAGGAAGCGCGGCATATCCGCGAGGGCCTCGACGAGGAATCCCTGGCCATCTTCGACCTTTTGAAAAAGCCCGAACTCGGCGCCGCCGAGATAAAGCGCGTCAAACAGGTAGCGGTGGCGCTGCTCGGCACTCTAAAAGCAGAAAAGCTGAAAATCGACCACTGGCGTGAAAAGGAAACAATACGCGACGGCGTGCGCATCGCCATCCATGATTTTCTGTACAGCGAGGGGACCGGTTTGCCGATATCGAGCTACTCGGAGGCGGAGGTGGGGATCAAGTCCGAGAACGTGTTCCGCCATGTCTATTGGGCCTACCCCACGGTGCCGTCGCCATATTACAGCACGCATGCCTGACGCAGGGGGGTATCGGTGAGCAGCTGCATCGAAAAGCTGTGGGTCGACTTCCACAGGTGGCCTAAGAGTTGGGAGGGTTTGCCCGAGGATGTTCCCTATGGTGAGGGGCTCATCGAAATTTATAAACCGTTCGTCGAAGAGTTGCTGTCCCATTATAGCAAGAGCACGGTAAACCGGCACCTGAATATTCTCTGGCTGTTGGGCGGGGAGCTTATCCGGAAGATCAATATGAATCCGGTGCTCCGGAAAAAGGCCCCGATAGATCTGCTCCTTGAGAATGTCGACGAGACCGGCGGGCCTTATTGCAGGCACCTGGATTCGGAGGAACAAATGAGGGCCTATGAGGCGACCTGCAGGAAGCTGTATCAGTTTTTGCTGGCGCGGAAGCCGAGCGAAACTAGAGGGGACGACAGCATCCGTGTCTCATACTAATCCGAGCGTTGAGATTTAGACACAGAGCCTGCCTAAACGGCCGGAAAACAAGGTTTAAACGGAAAACACGTCTAAATGAATACGCTCGGATTAGTAATTGTTTTTATCTCGTCATTCCGGCATGTTTTTAGCCGGAATCCAGAATTCAAGTAACTCTGAATGCCGGATCAAGTCAGGCATGACGATTCCATTTCGAGATGATTAGCAACTCTCCCGCAAAGGGCTCTGTTCTGGTAAGAGCGCCTGTCAGAAATAGGTTCCGTTTAGGCGGAGCAACAGCAATCAGGGCCAACGGGTTCAGATGTGGGAGAGCCGTCCCTCCTCGAGCGCGATCGCGGCAAGATGCCGCTCCCACAGCAAAATCACAATCGCAATCGGAACGTTATTCTGACAATCGCTCTATCAGACATGCGGCAGGCTACCGGATCTCCAGCAGAGCAGGAATCTCCGCGATGCCGGACAGGATGCGGTCGGCGGCGCGGAAGTCGCCGTCGCGGCTGAGCCCGGTCGGAATGACCCAGCACTCCAGGCCCGCGGCTTTGGCCGCCGCAAGGCCGCGCTCGGAGTCCTCGACGGCCACGCACTCGGCCGGGCTGCGGCCGGAGATCTCGAGCGCCCGCAGGTATGACTCGGGGTCCGGCTTGGTGTTGCGAACGTCGTCGCAGCTGACGACGAACTCGAAGAATCCGCCGAACCCTGTGCGGGCGTGGATGAGGTCGAAGTGGTCCCGGCGCGAGCTCGTCACGACGCCCGTCGTGAGCCGCCCGGAGAGTGCTGCCAGCACGTCCGCCGCCCCCGGCACGGCGAACGAGCGCGTCCGCAGCAGCTCGGAATACACGCGGTTGCGTTCGGACCGCTTCTCCTCGACCTCCGCTGCGGACAGCCCGGCGGCTAGGTGCCAGCCCCCGATCGTGTCCTTCAGGTAGAACTCGCGGAACTGCTCGACCGTCAGCTCGACCCCCAGCCCGGCCAGCACCTGCCCGTTCGCCTCGTAGTAGAGGACCTCGGTGTCGACCAGGACCCCGTCGTTGTCCCAGAAGATGGCAGTCTTGCGCATTCGAAGCTGGAAAATCGGGCGGCTCAGCCGGAGATGACGAAAAGGTGCACTTCGCGCGGGCCGTGGGCGCCTTGGACCATGGTGGCTTCGATGTCGGCGGTCTTGCTCGGGCCGGAGATGAAGGACATGTAGTTGGAAATCCCCTCGTGGCGGTATTGTTCGTCCCAGCGCAGGAGCGCAAACAGCTCCTTCATGTCGAAAAGGATCTGATCGAGCGTGATTACGGCAACGTGGATGGAGGGCACCAGCGCTGCGGAGCGCGGCTGGCCGGGGCGGTTGCGCAGCACCAGCGTCGCCGTGTCGGCCAGGCAGAAGTCGGCTCCGGTCACTCCGATGAAAGAGGCGATGATGTCGGCGCGCTGGCGCTCGCGTTCGCGCCGTTCCGATTCGCCGTCGGAGTGAGGGTCGATCGGGTCGGTGACTCGCAGAGGAACCTGTTGGGCGGCCAGCGCCTCCGCGAGGCCGAGGCGGTCGATCAACGGATGCCGCCAGGCAGCCACGCCCTTGGACTCCCCCCACTCCGGCGTTCTTTCTGCCACCACGGCGACAACGGCGGAGCACGCGGCCGTCAGGTCGGCGACCGGGACTACCTTGAGGTTGATGGGCTTTCCGGCTTCCATAAGCCCCTGGAGAAGAGTCTGGCGGTCTGCCGTGGACCGTCTATCGATGCGGTCCAGCATCTGCAGATCTTCGGCTGACGGGCCCTGGGCGAAGAGGTGCTTTGCGTCGCGGGAAACATCCGGCGCATGACCCAGCGCCGTTCGCAAGCGCCGTAGGAATCTGTTTTCTTCGACCGTTCTCATCGCCAAGGCTTTCTACATCCCCTCATCACTCCGACTCTCTTCTCCAACTCGCCGCTCATCACTCGTTGCTCGTTACTCTCTTTTTCCGCCACCGCTCCATGAACGTCGTCTCTGCCAGCGGGTGCAAATCCCGGCTTTGGGTCCAACCTTGCATGGGAGGCGGCAGCCACCGAATCATGGCGCCGGCTCGCGGAAGCATTTTCTGCCCGGCGGCGGCCAGTTTGAGGGCCAACTCGTAAACCCGGCGGTTGCGGATGAGCCATGACCAGCCGCGGTAGGCCAGCCCCTCGACGCGGCTTGCCGGTTCGACCTGCCAGTTCGCGTCCCCATACGCAAGCTGTTCCCTCAGAGCGAGCAGCATACGTGGCAGGTCGATGTTCATGGAGCAGGCATCCTTGCAGGCCCCGCACAGGGTCTCGCCGCGGCACAGATCCTTGGCCCGGTTGATGCCGGTGAGCAGCGGCGTCACTACCGCCCCGACCGGGCCCGAGTAGGCGAACCCGTAGGCGTGCCCGCCGATCTTGCCGTAGACCGGGCAGACATTGAGACATGCGGCGCAGCGGATGCAGCAGAGCATCTCGCGGAACCGGGGGTCGGCCAGGATTCGGCTGCGGCCGTTGTCGATGACCACCAGATGGAACTCGTCGGGGCCGTCCGAATCCCCTGGTCGGCGGGGGCCGCCGACAAAGCTGACGTAAGTGCCGATGTTTTGGACGGACGCCCCCCGGCACAGGAGCCTCAGGATGATCTCGTATTCGTCGAGGCGGGCCACGATGCGCTCCATTCCCATGAACGCCACGTGCACCCGCGGCATGGTGGTCGCCATGCGGATGTTGCCTTCGTTGGAAACGGTGGTGATGTGGCCGCTCTCGGCGCAGGCCATGTTGACTCCGGAAGTCCCCACACCCGCCGCCAGGAACTTCTCGCGCAGGGCCTTGCGTGCGGCCTGAGTCAACTCGGGCGGGCTCGTCGTGCGAGGAATGCCGAGCTTTTGGACAAAAAGGTCCGCGACCTCGTTGCGGGTCTTGTGGATGGCCGGAGCGATGATGTGGGAGGGTTTTTCGCCGGCCAGCTGGATGATGTACTCCCCGAGATCGGTCTCCACCACCTCGATCCCTGCCGCCTCGAGCGCCGGGTTGAGGCCGATCTCCTCGGTGACCATGGATTTGCCCTTGACGAGCATGCGCACCCGGTTGCGGCGCGCCACCGAGAGGCAGTAGTCGACGGCATCCTTGGCGGTTTCGGCGAAAAACACCTGACCGCCGTTCTGCCGGATCCTGGCCGTCAGGGTCTCCAGGAGAACGTCGAGGTTTGCGATCGCCCTCTCTCGGATCTCGTGTGCTTTGAGCCTGAGATCCGGCCCCTCCGGCAGCTTGAGATAGGCCTCGGCGGTTCCCCGCCCGAAACGCTCCTGGAGGGAGGTGAGGGATCGCCGCAGCACCGGGTCGGCAATGCCCCGCGTAGCCTCTTCCACATATTTCTCAGTGCTGATGTCGGACATGTCGGAAAGGTTAGGGTTCAAGGGGTCGAGGGGTCAAGGGTTCAATTGAATCGTTTTTCATGCCGCGTTACCGCCGGTGAGCCAGTATTTCCGCAATGTGCATCGTTTTGATCGGCAGCCCGCGGCGGCTGATGGCGCCGGCGATGTTGAGCAGGCAGCCCGTGTCGCAGCCGACCACGGTGTCCGCGCCGGAGTGCACGATCTGATCGACCTTGTCGCTGACCATGGCCGCGGAGATGTCCGGGTATTTCACCGCGAATGCGCCGCCGAACCCGCAGCAGTGGTCCGAGTTCTTCATCTCAACTAGCTCGAGTCCGGCCACTTTGCCGAGGAGCCGGCGGGGCTGCTCCTTGACCCGGATGCCGCGCAGCAGGTGGCAGGAGTCGTGATAGGTCACCCGGCCGGGGTGGCTCGCGCCCACGTCCTCCACCTTCAATACGTCGACCAGGAACTCGGTGAACTCATAAGTGCGCGCGGCGATGCGCTCCGCCCGTTCGCGCCATTGCGGTTCGTCCTCGAACAACTCCGGGTAGTGGTGGCGCACCATGTGGACGCAGGACCCGGAAGGCGAGACGATGGTGCCGGATTTTTCGAAGATCTCGATGAACCTACGGGCCGCCGCACGGGCCTCCCGGCGAAAACCGGAGTTGAATGCCGGTTGTCCGCAGCAGGTTTGGCTCGCCGGGCAGTCCAGATCTAAACCGAGCTTTTCCAAAACCCGGACCATGGCCTCGCCCACATGCGGCCAGAGGCTATCCACCAGGCATTGAATAAAAAGCGTTACACGAACCGGTTTTTGCATCGTTGTCGGGCCGTTGTGTCACCCTTGCAGAGGTCGGATCCCTACTGCTTAGCCCAGCCGATCTTAAAAATCCAGAAAGAACCCCCCCGGCGGCCTTGTTGCCGGCACTACCGGAGGTCCCTTGTCTTGAAAACTCTATGTCTTTAAGATACACCGACACTCGGAAAAGGCGAGCCGCCCTCAACGCCGGACGGATTCTGCCGTGATGGTATCGCAAAGTGCCGCCCGGGAAATGGACCCCATGGAAACCAATCAATTAGCGCTCATCCAGATGGTCGACAAGATCGAGCAACTGGGGCAATTCCAGGACAAGATCGAGTTTCCAGCCAGCATTCGACAGATTTGGGAAACCTTCCTGGAGGATATCCGCAGCCTGATCGAGGTGGAGGGGTGCGCCCTGTTCCTGGTGGACGAGACCACGCAGGAGTTCAACCTGGCCTACGTGGAGCCGCAATCTCTCGGGGATGCCTGCCAGGATGAGAGCAATGCCCAGATCGAGTGCGGGATTTTCCCGTGGGTCCTCAAGCGTCGTCAGCCGGCCCTGATCCCCGCACTGGGCGCCGTGCGCGGTCGCTCCCTGGTCATGCTGCCGTTGGTTACGGTGAAGCGCACCCTGGGGATGGTCATGGTGATCAGCCCGCTTCAGGAGAGCCTGGTGACCCAGGAGAACATGCGCCTGCTGGGGGTGCTTGCCAAGCAATGCTCCCTGGTCATGGAGAATTCGCTGCTTTATGAAGGCCTGAAAAAAAAGAACGAGTCGCTTGAAAAAGCCAACAAACAGATCCGCTATCTGGCCCAGCGCGACCCCTTGACTCGCTGCTACAACCGCGGGTACATGAGCGAGCAGCTGCCCAGAGAGATTCGGCGTGCCATACGCTATCGGCGGGCGCTTTCCGTTGCGCTCTGCGATCTCGACCACTTCAAGTCCATCAACGACGACCACGGCCACCAATGCGGGGACAAGGTCCTAAAGGACTTCGTCGCATCCGTGAGCGAGCTGATCCGCACCGATTCGGACTGGCTGGCGCGCTACGGCGGAGAGGAGTTCCTGCTGGTGCTGCCGGAAACCACCCTGGACAATGCCTATCGGCTGGCCGAGCGGTTGCGCCTGCATATTGCCGGCCGCCAGTTCGACTGGCACGGTGAAATGGTATCCGTCACGGCGAGCTTCGGATTGACGGGTTTCGACGGTGAACGTATCTCCGCAAACATCCCGACCGACGCCCTGCTGCGCTGCGCGGACGAGAACCTCTACCGAGCCAAACAAGATGGCCGCAATCGAGTGTTCAGCGGCCCGTTTGCAACGTGAGGGTCACTCTAAAAGATCATCCCTCAACAGCTCGATCGTTTTTTCGCTGACCCCGGCCTTTTTCACCAGATAATCGACTGCCGTGCCGTAGTGTTTGCGGATGTAGTCCAAGAGCATGCGGATCCGGCTCTCCGGGGCCGTGAAGTAGGGTTCCACCCGCGCGATATCGACCCCCAGCGGCCGAAGTTGGGCGTAGATCATTTTTCGCGTTTCGGCATTGTAGCCATCGGATAGCCCATAATCCCTCACCACGGAAGCCTCGGGTACGCCCAGGGTCAGCAGAAGCAGGGCGGCGAAGGTTCCGGTGCGGTCCTTGCCACCGGTGCAGTGAAACAGCAGCGGGCGGTTCTGCGGCACGGCGATATCGCTGAAAAGCCGGTGCCACACCTGGGGGGAGTGCTCGATGCTCTCGATATAGCCCTGGAGCATGAACTCTTCGGAGATCCATTCCCAGTCCCCCTTGCGGATTCGTTCGAACACGGAGGTGGGTTCAAAATCGCCGTGCTGGACGGGCAGCCGGTGATAGCCGACACCCCCCGAATCCGGGAACCGGTTGGGCATTCTCAGAACCTCGGCGTCGGTGCGAAGATCGTAGACGTGGCGGATTCCCATGTTCCCGATGTACCCCAGCCCTTTGTCGGTCAAGCGGGACAGGTTGCTTGACCGAAACACCTGCCCCCATCTCACATGTCGCCCGGCCGGTGTCTCGTAGCCGCCGAGATCCCTCAAGTTGGGCGCCCCCTCCACGGCGGGCCGACGTTCGCCCACAATTCGGGTGGTTCCGTCGGCTGCCGCCAGCTTGAAGTAGTGGGGCCGGTCGGGTTCAAGGCCATCCAGGGCGACCACGCTGCGAGCGTTGACGCGAGCCAGCGGGGATGTCTCGTCGATCCCATCCGGCGAATAGCCGCCATAGATGGTCATGGAAGAGCTTCCGGGGGTCGGGTTCCACCGGATCTCGACGGTGTCGTCGCTGCGGCGATCGACGGTGACGGTGGAAAGCGTGTGATTCGAATCCGGGTCTATCAACGGCGGTCCTGTTCTCTGGGTTGATGAAGATGATGCCATCATAATACACCCGGGGCCAGACGGAAAGCGAAACCGATAAAAAATCCGGTTCGGTTGACATCCCGCCGGGGGGGCAATAAGATCGCGGCCCGGCAATAAAAAACCACTTTTCGGACGATCGGTTTCAAGGTCATGCAAGCATTCTGGGATTGGTGGCAGCATCTGCCGCAGCACATGAGCCCGGTCATTTTGCAAATCGGGGCGTTCAAGCTCCAGTATTATGGGCTGATGTACATTGTGGCGTTTGCCATCACCTATGGCCTGGTTCTCTACCGCCTGAAGCATGAGAGCCGCTTCCAGGCATCCCGCCAGCAGGTCAACGATCTGACCACGGCGGTCATTTTAGGGTTGATGATCGGGGCGCGGCTGGGCTATGTGGTCTTCTACAATCTTGACTATTTCATCCGGCATCCGCTTGAAATCCTTCTGCCCTTCGAGTTCTCAAACGGGATCACCTTTACCGGCATCTCCGGAATGTCCTACCACGGCGGGCTTATCGGAATCCTGCTTGCGGCCTGGCTCTACACACGGAAAAACCGCCTGAACCTGAGGGACATGGCGGACCTCTACATACCGGGCATCCCGCTGGCCTACACCTTCGGCCGCCTGGGCAACTTTATCAACGGCGAGTTGTACGGGCGGATAACCAGTGCCCCGATCGGGATGTATTTCCCCCTGGCGCCCGAAAAGGCCCTGCGTCACCCCTCTCAGCTCTACGAAGCCTTTTTCGAGGGGATTTTTCTGTTTGCGGTGCTCTGGAGCGTCCGGAAAATCAGCATGCCCAAGGGCGCCATGCTGGCCTTCTACCTGATCGGCTACGGGACGGTGAGGTTCTTCATCGAGTTTTACCGGGAACCGGATGCGCACCTCGGTTTCGTGGCTGGTTTTATGTCCATGGGGCAGGTGCTCTGCGCCGGAATGATCGCCGCCGGGATTTTTCTCTTTTTCGGCCTCGCCCGGCGAAAGCAACCCGCCTCCTGATCGATCCTCTCCCGAGTGGGCCCACCTCTTGCGGGTTTAGGCTGTAGCCGTTTTCCAGGTGGTATTGCTCCGGCAACAAAATATCTATAGACGCCCTATCGGTGGGACAGCCCGATGGGGGCCTTACTCCCACCGGGCGCGGCCGGGACGGACGGGTCTCCGTTTGAACATGTTTTGTTGCCGGTTTGATAAAACCGTTCCGGTTGCAATCACGGCGTTTCGGCTTATTATTGCACGTTGTCTTTTACCTACAAATTCATTTTAAAGGAGATAACAACATGGCGGGTCATTCGCAGGTGACGCTTTACAGCGGCGGACACAAAGGCGCCGAGGCCGAGTTCGGCAAGTTGGCCGAACGCTGGGGGATAGAGGAGGTGAACTTCTCCTTCGAGGGCCATGAAATAGAGCGCACCCGCGGGGTGCGGATGCTTTCGCCGGCCGAGCTGGACAAGGGCGATGTCAGCATGGAAATCGTCTCCACCCGCATGGGCCGAGGCTATTCCAAGGCGGACAAGATCCGCAAAGTCATCCAGTCCATTTTTCACATGGTCAACAACGGCTATCAGGTGATCGCCGTCGGCTGGATCCAGACCGACAACACCGTGAAGGGCGGCACCGGCTGGGGTGTAGAGCTTGCCAAGCTCTTCAACCGCAGCGTGAGCGTTTATGATCAGGACCGCCGGGCATGGTTCTCATGGAAAAACAACCAGTGGGTCGCCGAAACGCCGGTCGTCTCAGAGAAAACCTTCGTCGGCACCGGCACCCGCAACCTCTCCGATGACGGCCGCAAGGCCATCCACGCTCTATACGAGCGCTCCTTTGGCCCTGCCCAAAAATGATTCCAAAGGCTATTACGGTTTTCGCGAAAAGGGCCTGATGAAATTGCGCTGATCTCAGCAATCGAGAGACCGGGCCTGGTTCGGAAAATATGATGAGAACACGTTGGATCGCATGGATAGTGCTTCTGGTCGGGTGTGTCGGGATCCCCGATGGCGTGACGCCGGTCGAGGATTTCAGGCTGGAGCGCTACCTGGGCACATGGTATGAAATCGCGCGCCTGGACCACTCCTTCGAGCGCGGGCTCTCCCGGGTCACGGCGGAGTACAGCCTGCGGGAGGACGGAGGGGTTCGGGTCGTGAACCGCGGCTACTCCGAGAAGGAGAGGGAGTGGAAGGAGGCTGAAGGCAAGGCCTATTTCGTCGATCGAGTCGATCAGGGCCACTTGAAGGTCTCCTTCTTCGGCCCCTTCTACGGCTCCTACATCGTCTTCGAGCTCGACCGCGACAGCTACCAATATGCCCTCGTGAGCGGACCCGACAAATCCTATTTCTGGATCCTCGCGCGCAAACCCGAAATGGACAAAGAGCTGAAGGAGCGGCTCGTCGCCAATGCCGCCGCACGGGGCTTCCGAACAGACGAGTTAATATGGGTTGCGCACTAACGAGCGGAGCGGCCGCCGGCTGGCGGCGCGGGGCGCCCATTCTAAAAACGTGGGCCTCGCATGAAATGGGCGAGCAGCTCGCGTTTGGCGGCCCGCAGTTTCTTCAGCGACGGTTTTAAGACAATTTTTGTGCCCAGCCCCTCGAAGGCCGCCTCAAGAATGCCGACCAGACGCGAGGATTGGACGTGGATCTCCTTGGGGCGCAGGCCTGGGTCTGCCAGTTTTGATAAAATCACGCCGGGCACAAGGCCCAACATCTGCTCGAGGCTCTCGTTGATAAACAGGGTCTCCACCCCGAAGACCAGGTTGGAAGGGGCATGCACGGCGAGCAAAATATACCCGGCCTGCGGGCGTTGGCCTTTCCCGCCGATGGGGCCGGGGAACATGAAAAGGTCCAACTCGATTACCTCTCTCGTTGCGGCCGCGCGCTTGAGTCGTTTCACGTCGTCTGGGTCCCATGCCGCCGGCACGGGAGGGTACTCCGGAGAGGGAGGGCTTTCGTAGCGATCCTCCCATCCGTCGGTCGATTCGGCCCCTTGCCGGCATGACCGGATCAAGAACGTGCCGGGCTCCTTGCCGATCAAGAGCCCCTGGTTTTTATGCAGGCGGGGCGCGACATCCTCAAGCTGTTCGAGGGCCAGTGTGAGAAACCGGACCTCCTCCGGCTCCAGCTGCCACGGCATGAACCCCGGGCGAAAGCTCTGAAAGCGGGGCCAGGCTTTGCGCCCCCGGAACTTCCGGTTGAGGTTGCGCAGCAGCTGGCGGTCCCAGTTTTCAAGATCGGCCCGATCTTCAAACGAGGCCTGCAGCTGGGGGATTTCGAGGAGATACTCGGGGTATTCGTTGAGAACATCAGGTGGTGCCCGGTGAAGATCGAGAAACTCCGCCAGCGCTCGGGGCCCCAGGTAAACGGCGACTGCCGGGTGTTCGCCGAGGATGCCCATCACGCTGACGAACCCGAGGTCACCGCTTTCCGGATCGCGGATGCCGAAGACCTCATCCTCTTGCATCCACTCCCACGGGGCAAGCTGCTTGATCCGTACGGCGGCCTCGACCAGACGTTCCCATTCCATGCGGTTGGCGTCCATGGCTTCTCCCTATCCCTAGTTGTGGCGGTCGATTTGTGCTGAGAAAAAACTGATGATATCATTTATGTCACCGTTGGGTGCCCTGCAAGAGGAAAACGATATGCCGTCCGAAGAGCTGTACCGTGATCTCGTCGAGAACATGCACGACGGGGTTTATTTCGTGGACCACGAACGGCGCATCACTTTTTGGAACAAGGGGGCGGAGCGGATCACCGGCTACGCCGCGGCCGAGGTGGTGGGCAAATCCTGCGCCGACAACATCCTCGTCCATGTGGACATCCTCGGCTGTCAGCTTTGCAAAGGCTCCTGCCCCCTGGTTGCCGCCATGGCCGACGGCGCACCGCACGAAGCCGAGGTTTACCTGCACCACAAGCAGGGGCATCGCCTGCCGGTGTGGGTGCGGACCTCGCCCCGGCTCGATAAGGAAGGCCGCTTTACCGGCGCCGTCGAGATGTTCACCGACATCAGCTCGCGCCAGGCCTTGGCCCAGCAGGTAGAGGATTTGAAAAAGTTGGCCCTGATCGACCCCCTGACCGGGCTTCCCAACCGTAGGCATCTGGAAACCCAACTGCACGCTCGGCTCGAAGAACTTCGGCGCAGCGGGGCCGGCTTCGGCCTGCTCTTCATGGACATCGACCACTTCAAGCAGGTCAACGACCGCTACGGGCATGATGTCGGCGATCGGGTCCTGACCACCGTTGCCAACACCTTGTCCTTTTCCGTGCGACCCTTCGACCTGGTATGCCGCTGGGGCGGGGAGGAGTTTGCGGGTATTTTCCCGCACACGGACGCGGCGACGCTTCGGGGAATTGCCGAACGGCTGGGTGTTCTAGTGGCCCACTCCCGGGTCAACACCGGCAGCGAGGTGCTGGCGGCCACCGTTTCCATTGGGGGCAGTGTGGCCCACCCGAAGGATTCTGCGGCATCACTTCTCAAACGTTCCGACGCCCTCATGTATGCGAGCAAGGAGAGCGGCCGCAACCGGGTAACCGTTGACTGACGAAGAGGGAGTCGCCCCACATGGAAAAGGTGCTGGTGACCGGCGCCACGGGGTTCATCGGGTTTGAAGTGGCCCGGCAGCTTGCGGATCGCGGCCTGCGGCCCCGGCTTTTGGTGCGCCGCCCGTTTAGAGGGCTGATCCTGAAATCCCTGGATGCGGACCTGATGCAGGGCGATCTCATGCAGCCTGACAGCCTGCGCCGGGCGTTGGAAGGGATCGACACTGTGATCCACCTCGGGGCCCTGGCGGCCTTCATCGCGTACCGGTTGGTGCGGCCGTCAATTGTCGGAGGCTCCCGCAACCTCATGGAGGCCGCGCGCAGAGCCGGAGTCAGGCAGGTTGTCTATGGCGGCAGCCTGCTCGTCTATGGCGACCAGGCGGCCGGCATCGACCAGGCGACGCCGCCGGCCCCGGCGTCCGGTTACGGCCGCGCCAAGCTCGAAGCCGAGCAGATGATGCAAGCTCTGGCCCGCGAGGCCGGTATGGGATTCGCCTCGCTGCGGCTGCCCCACACCTATGGTGCGCGCAGCCTGTTTTTCGAAGAAGCCCGCAAGGGACGGATCATTTTTCCGGGAAACGGCGTCAATCGATACGCCCACATGAACGTCGTCGATGCGGCGCGAGCCCTGATCCATGCGTCCGAAACCGGGTTGAGCGGAGTCATGGTGGTGGCGGACAACCTGCCGTGCACCTGGAACGAGTTTTTTCTTGCGGTTCAGACCTACTATCCCCGGTTGCGGGTAACACGCATTCCAAAGACGCTGGCTCTGCTGGGGACCGGATTGCTGGATCTATCCTGCACGATGATCGGCCGCCCGAACCTCTATTCGGTGGGGGCCGTGCGCAGCTGGAATCTCAACCAGCCGGTCGAGCCGGAAACCCTGCCGAAGGTACTGGGCATCCAGCCACTCTACCCCACCATCCAGGAGGGGATCCCCGCCGTCCTGGACGAGTCCATCGCGTTCTGCTGGCGGCACTCCATGAAAGATTTCTGCCGGTAGAACCCAGTCAGGCGGTTTTCGCAAGCTCGGTCCGGATAGCGATCCCCAGCGCCTCGATCGTATAGGGCTTTTTGACATAGGTCCCCGCCCCGAGTTTCTGGGCCTGGTGGACCCGGCCGGTCTCGGCGAAGCCGCTGGTGATGATGGCCTTCTGATGCGGGTGGCGCCGGATCAGCCGCCGGTAGGTCTCCAGACCGTCGATGCCGGGGTCCATGATCATGTCGAGGACGACCAGATCCGCCCGGTGCTCCCTCAGGAGGTCCAGCGCCTCTTCACCGCTCGCCGCGGAGGTCACCGCGTAGCCGAGCTGGGAGATGATCCGGGTTGCGATCTCGCGCTGCTCCGGTATGTCATCCACCACCAGCACGCTCTCGCCTTTTCCTCTCAGCGCTTCGAAGGAGCTGCCGACATCGCGGCGTGCCACCTCCTGGCGAGTGATTGGAAAGTACAGGTCCACTGAAGTCCCCTCTCCTTCGGAGCTGCGGATGTCGATATACCCCTCGTGATCCTTCACCGTGCCCCACACCACGGCCATGCCCAGGCCGGTGCCGCTGCGCCCCATTTTTTTCTTGGTGTAGAACGGCTCGAATATCCGCTGGAGGTCCTCCGCGGGGATGCCCACACCGGTGTCTGCAACCCGCAGGCAGGCGTAGTCGCCCGCGGGGATTTCGTGATAGCCGCGCAGCGTCTCATCCAAACAGCGATTTTCCGTCGAAATGCGGATCACGCCCCCGTTGGGCATGGCCTCGGCCGCGTTGGACACCAGGTTCATGACGGTTTTCGACAGGTGGACCGGGGATCCCCGGACGTTGAACAATTTCGGATCGAGGCGCGTCTCCACTTCCACAAGGGGGTGGAAGGCGTGCAGTCGCGACATTTCCGGGCTGGCCAGGTAGTCGGCGATGAGGCTGTTCAAACTCACCACTTCGGACACGGCCACTCCCCGGCGTGCCAGCGTGAGCAGGTCCTGGACGATGGCGGCGGCCTTCTTGCCGGACTCCTGCATGACCTCGATCGGCCGCCGCAACGGGCTCTCCTTGGGCAGGTCCAGCAGAAGCAGGTCCGGGTAGCTGACCACGCCCGACAGCACGTTGTTGAGGTCATGGGCGACTCCGCCGGCCAGGGTCCCGATGGCCTCCATTTTGCGGGACCGGCTGAGTCGTTCGAGGAGGGCCTCCTTTTCCTTCTGGGCGCGCAGCCGCTCGGTAATGTCGCGGGTTACCCCCACTACCCCGATGGGGGCGCGGTCCTTTCCCATCATGAAGGAGGCGGTGATTTCAGCCCACAAAGAGGTGCCGTCTTTGCGTTTGATTTCCAACTCGAGGGTCGAGGGGGTCGTCATCGAATTCGGATCGCTCCCATCGCGGGGGCGTCGTTGGAATGCGTCCAGGACTTTTTGGACCGATTCCGGCGTGAGGATGTCCTCGAGGCGGTGGGCCCTGTACTCCTCCGGGGTCCACCCCTGCTGATTGAAGACCGCCGGGCTGACGTAGGTGAAGCGAAAGTCGAGATCCATCGTCCAAATGACATCGCTGACGTTTTCCGCCAGCAGCCGGTATTTCTGCTCGCTTTGCCGGAGCTCCTCACGGGTCTTTAGCAATTCCGCCCGCTCCAGCTCGAGTGCGGAGGCGGTCTGCAAGGTGCGCTGATTCATGGACTCCAGCCCGTTGACCAGCACAGCGACCGCGATGGCGGAGGCGGCATTCAGGAAAAGAAAGTTGATAGCGGCCGTCACCGCGCGGGTCGAGGAGATCATGTCATTCGTTCCGATAAACCAACCCAGCACCAACAGGGTCAGGCCGTTCAGCGCCGTTGCGGCCAGAGCGGCTTTCAAACCCAGCAGGACTCCGGAAAGAACGGCGAAGCAGAACAGCCAGGCCGGCCCGCCGCTCAAGAAGCCGACATCCCGGATGATGAAAACGCCCACAAAGTAGACAACGAAGAGAAGGACCCCCGTGCGTCGGACCAATCCCAAACGGGGCAGCAGCAACAAGCCGCCGATGATCAGCAGGGCAGAGATATCGGCGCCGAGCAGGGCCCAGCGCTTTTCACTCACGGCCATGAAGGCGGCGGGCAGCAGGGCTACGAAGGAGAGGGCCCACCCCGAGGCCAGCGCCGTCCACAGGATGCGCTCACGCCAGTAGCGCAGCCCTTCCTGATCCGGGTCTTGATACGTGAACGAGGTCAGAAGGCGGACAACCCCGGAGTTTTTAAGCCGGTTGATCAATTGCGATATTTCCAACGCGACAAGGTTAGGTGAAAAAGGGGATCGGGCCGGACGGGTTGCAATTTGTCCCCATTAAGCCGCCGGCGCAATAGCATGAATGGTATCGGCCTTTTTACCCCCCTGCTTTAGTATGGATCCCAGGCGGGCGAAGGCGGCCCTTCAGCCGGCAGGGCCTTCAAAATATCGGCCTAATCGGTCGCCCGCTTGCGCGCCAGTTTATCCCTCAGCGTCTTGCGGTCGATCTTTAATATGGCCGCCGCCCGGGTTTTGTTGCCGCCGACATGGGCGAGGACATGGCGGATGTATTCGTGCTCCACCTCTCCGAGGCTCCGATTCAGTCCCTGGCGGTCCACCAGGCATTCAGAGCGCATGCCGGCCGGCAGGTCAGGTGCGTCTATCAGGTCGCCCTCCGACATGGCCATCAGGCGTTGAACCAGGTTTTCAAGCTCGCACACATTGCCCGGCCAGCTGTAGCCTTTAAGAATTTCCAAGGCGCGATCCGAATAGTGCGGCTCGGCCCGGTTCATCTCGGCGGCGTATTTGGCCGTGAAGTAGCGCACCAGCAGCAGGATGTCCTCGCCGCGCTCGCACAGTGGCGGGATTTCGATGTTGATCACGTTCAGCCGGTAATACAGGTCCTCGCGGAACCGCCCGCCGGCAATTAGGCTCTGCAGGTTTTTGTTCGTACCGGCAAGGATGCGCACATCGACCTTTTGCTGCTTGGCCGAGCCGACCATGCAGATCTCCTTTTCCTGAAGCACCCGCAGCAGTTTCACCTGCATTGCGAGGCTGGTTTCGCTCACCTCGTCCAGGAACAGGGATCCTTTGTTCCCGGTCTGGAAAAAACCGGCGCGCGTCTCGGTGGCGCCCGTGAAGGCGCCCTTAATGCGGCCGAAGAGCTCACTTTCGAGCAGCCCCTCGGGGATACCGCCGCAGTTGACCGGGACGAAAGGGTGCGCCGCGCGGTCGCTGCGATAGTGAATGGCGCGGGCCACCAGTTCTTTGCCGGTGCCGCTCTCCCCGGTGATCAACACGGTTGCCTTGACGGCGGCCGCTTTGTGGATGGTGCGGAAGACCGCCTGCATGGCTTCGGATTCTCCAATAATCCCGGAGGGTGCCGGGGTTGCGGCCTGCCCGAGGGTCCTCTGGCGCTGGGCCGCCAGGGCTTTCGCGACGGCATGGAGCAGCTCCTGCTTGGTGAACGGTTTGGCCAGGTAGTCTTCGGCTCCCAGGCGGACGGCCTCCACCGCGCCGCCGAGGGTCGGGTACCCGGTGACCATGAGGATGCCGACTCCGCGGTAGTTGTCGCGAATGTGCCGTATAAGGTCCAGCCCGCTGGCCTTGGGCATCTTCATGTCGGTGATCACCAAGTCGAAGGCGGCCTCCTTCAAAAGCCGCGAGGCCTCATCCGCGCTGGAAGCGGCAATGACCGTATAGCCCGCAGGGGTGAGGTGCCGCTGGATCAGCTCGAGTGCATCGGGGGAGTCATCCACGGCCAGGATGGCGGCCGAAAGGGCCTTTGGGGGGGAAGGGGATGCGCTCACGTCGTCCCTCCTGTCGGCGCGTGTTTTGTGGGTCTTCATGGGCTGCTGCCGGCCGGGAGATATACCCTGAATTCGCTCCCACGGCCCACCCGGCTGCTGAACTTGATCCGGCCGCGGTGCGATTTGACGATGCCGTGAACGACCGACAACCCCAGCCCGGTTCCCTGGTCGACGTCTTTGGTGGTGAAGAACGGCAGAAAGATCTTTTCCTTGATCTCCTCAGGGATCCCTGCCCCCGAATCCCGCACGGAGAGAAGAACATCGGTCCCCCGGCGATGGGTCGCCACCCGCAGGCGGCCGCCTTTTTCCATTGCGTGAATGGCGTTGACGACGAGGTTGACGAGGATCTGCCGGATCTGGGGCTCGTCGGCGGGGACATCCGGCAGGCTCGGGTCGAGCTCCAGCCTGACCTCGACCCCCTGCTGGGCGCAGCGACTCTCGAAAAACGAAGCCACTTCCCGGACGAGCCGGTTGACGTCCACCGGGTCCTGCCGGGGGGAGATCTGCCGGGCGAAAAGGAGCAGCTTGCGCACGACCTCACGGGCGTGCAGGGCGGCGGTTTCGATGCGGGCGATATCCGCTTCGGCCTGGGCAGGCATGCTGGGGACCTCCTTGAGCAGTTCGGCAAATCCCAGGATCCCTGTCAGCGGCTCGTTCAGTTCGTGGGCCACCCCGGCCGCCAGCTTGCCGATCGTGGCGAGCCGGTCGGCATGCTGCAATTGCTCCTGCAGTCTGGCTTTTTCGGATTCCGCCTGCTTGCGTTCGATGATCAGTGCGATTTCGCGGGCCACCGAATCGAGCAGTCGGCGCTCTTCGGCCAAAAACGGGCCCTCGTCCAGTTCGGGTCGGGGCTCACGGTAAACCACCTCCACGGCGCCGCGATGGATACCGCTGATTTCGATCGGGGCCGACTGCCGGTACGGAGTGGGTTCAAAGCCCTGGGTCTGAAAGCAATGGCCATCGAAGCTGACTTGCGCCTCGGTGATGGCAGGGTTCAGGTAGGCCTCCGGCAACAGTTCGACCACCCGCTCCAGGAATCGCTCCAAGGGTTGTGCGCTGTCCATCGCGAGGTTGGCGATGCTGTACATGCAAGTGAGCTCTTTGACCCGCTCCCGCAGCTCGAAGCGCGAGCGGTTGTGGCTGAAGGAGAGGCCGATAATGACGGCCAAGCGGTTGAGAAAAATGTGAGAATTCTCATCCGCCCGGCGTGCAGAAGGAAAGGACAGCGCCAAGCACCCGCGAAACGCGTTGCCGGCAGGGACCAGCAGGAAGACATGCCGCGCTGAGCGCGGCCTGAGAGACGGCTTCTCCTCTCGGGAGTGGTCGAACATGAAAACGAGCTGCCGCTCGGCTGCCGGCGGCTGCTCGGGGTGAAACAAAGACTTCAAACGGGCCGTCAGGGCGCGGGGAACGGACTCGATGGCTTCGATGCAGCCGCCCGACAGGGGCGTTTTTTCCTTCCAACCGTTGCAGGCCGGGCTGTCGGCGTTCACGCATTTTGCGTGAAAGATTTTTTTCTTTTCCTGGTAAACGAACTCGCAGGTCTCGCATCCGAAAAAACGCAGCAGCGTGCCGGTAGTCTCTTTGAGTACCTCCAGGGTCATCCGCCCTTCAGCCGCCGATGCCATGATCCGGTCGAAGAGCTGGCGGTAACCTGCATAGGATTTTCCGCTCAGCGGTTCGATAGAGCCATCGATGGATTTTTTGGGGGTGGGGGTGGGCATTGCCATTCATCCGCCACGAAAAAAAAGCGAAGCTGCCGGGCGGGCAGCTTCGCTTGAGCAACCTTCAGGCCGACGCGGCGACAGGGTCAGGCCCGGCCCCTGAGTCGAGCAGCCTGGGCGACCCGGTCGACCGCGATCATGTAAGCCGCATCCCGCATGTACACGCCACGTGAATCCGCCAGGTCCGCCATGGCATGAAAGGCCTTGGTCATGACGGTGTCCAGGCGCTTGAGCACCTCGTCCTTGTCCCAGTAGAAGTTCATGGCGGCCTGCACCTGCTCGAAGTAGGAGCAGGTCACTCCGCCGGCGTTGCAGAGAAAATCCGGTATAACATAGATCCCGCGCTGCTTCAACACGGGGTCGGCATCCGGCGTGGTCGGGCCGTTGGCCCCTTCGGCGATCAAGACCACGGTGTCGGCAATGTCCCGGACGGTCTCGGCGTTGATCTGGTTTTCGAGCGCGCACGGCACCAGGATCTCCACCGGCTGTTTGATCCAATCCTCGCCCGGCAGCACGTCGTAGCCGGCCGCCGCGGCTTTCTGCCGATCGATCGCACCGTAACTGTCTGTGATCGAGACCAAAAAATCGGGGTCTAAGCCGTCGGCGCGGCGGTAGGTGTAGGCGACATTGTCGTGTGCGTCCCAGCAGGAGACGCACGCCGCCCTACCGCCGGCCGCGGTGAACCAGCGCAGGGCGTGCTGCGCCACGTTGCCGAAACCCTGGAAGGCGGCCGTCATGCCGCTTATCTCCCGGCCGAGCCTCCGGATGGCCTCGCGCACGCAGAACATCACCCCGAAGCCGGTCGCCTCCGTGCGCCCGAGGGAGCCGCCCATGCCGATCGGTTTTCCGGTGATGAACCCGGGATAGTGGCCGCCGGCGAGGATTTCGTATTCGTCGAGCATCCAGAGCATGTGCTGCGCGTTGGTCATCACGTCGGGTGCCGGCACATCGCTCACCGGGCCGACGTTCTTGAAAATCTGGCGCACCCACCCCCGACAAAGTTGCTCCTGCTCGCGCGGCGACATCCGGCGGGGGTCGCAGATGATCCCCCCCTTGCCTCCGCCGAGCGGGATGTCCACCAGCGCGCATTTCCAGGTCATCCAGGTGGCCAGCGCACGTACCGTGTCGGCGGTTTCCTGGGGGTGGAAGCGGATCCCACCCTTGGCCGGGCCTCGCAGGTCGTTGTGCTGAATGCGAAAGCCGCGGAACACCCTGACGGAGCCGTCGTCCATCCGAACCGGGATGGTAAAGTGAAACTCCCGCATCGGCCAGCGCAGGAGCTCCCGCATGCCGCTTTCCAAAGCCAGCAAGTCCGCTACGCGGTCGAACTGGGCCTGGGCCATTTCAAACGCATTGAAACCCTCTTTCATTTCATCCTCTCTGGGCCGGTTTGTTTGCGAATACCCATTTGAATATCGCATTTCGCCGGTTTTGTGCAAACTCATTTCTTCGGGACGTGCGATGCTGTCAGGCGTACTCCTCGCATTCCCAGACCCCGCCGGCAGGTTTGGGAAGTTTGCAGGCCCTGAGGTGGTCGCAATTTTCGCAAAGCCCAAGCAGGGTCTCCGGGTCTAGACCCTCCTCTCCGGCGGCGCCTGCCCGCCGCTTCACCAGGGAGAGCCGCGGCTTGGAGGAGAGACCGCATTCGTACATTTCGCACTGGATGATGGGAACGGATGTCTTCATCAACGTCGTGCAATCACCGGCGTGGCGGCAGTTGGAGCACAGCCCGTCTTGGATCAGCTGCTCCAGGCGGTCCAAGGCCTCATCATGGGCCTCCGCCACGTTGACGGTCCTTGCGCTTTTCATCTTGGATTTTCCGGTCGCCATTATCGACTCCTTCTGTTGTTTTAGGTTGCCGAGGGTTGAGTCGGAAAGACAATGCTCGCTTACCTACGGCATCTTGCAGAGGTTATGCCAATAGTCGCACTCGGTGCTGCCGGTTATCGCCGTGCACCATGCCATGCTGAATTTTATTGAAAACTTGGCTGGGGGGTATGCCGGGCCACGATAAAGATCTTCCACGGCGCGAACTCTGTTGCCGGGGTGCTTCTTCTCGCTGGGGAATATCTCCCCAGCATTTTTTCATTATAAAGGGGAACCTCGACACCGCGTTGTTGCGATAGCCCGTTAAACAGGGTGCCGGCGCAACCTGCTCAAGGCCGTCGGCTCAAGCTTTTTGGCAAACGATTGTTGTGATATGCTTTCCACTGTGGAACGAATAGGGCGGCATACAGGGATCCGGCCGCCCGGAGGCCCTGCCCATGTTGGACATCGATTCCATTCAACACCGCTTCGACACGTTTCGCTCGCTCATGGCCAACCGCATCCGCGAGGTCCTGCTCGTCTCCAGCGTTTATGACGCCTACATCCTGGAAGAGGACGGCACGCTGGAAGAGCGCCTCTGGCAGCAGTATGCCGACCGGGGCTTGTCCACGGTGCCGCGGATCCGCAAGGTGTCAAGCACGGAACGCGCCCTGGAGGCGATCCAGAAGGAGAAAATCGACCTCGTCCTCGCGATCGTGCATGAGGAAATGGGGCCGGCGGTCGATTTGGCCGTCAAAGTCAAGGCGTCCCGCGGAGACCTCCCGGTGGCGATGCTGGCCACGGACCCCTCGTCCTTGCCCCGGATGACGGATGCTGTCGCAACCAGCGGTGTGGATCGGGTCTTTCTCTGGCAGAACGACCCCACGCTCCTGGTGGCCATCATCAAGTATTTCGAAGACCGAGCCAACGTCGACCATGACACGGCCGCCGGTGGGGTGCGGGTCGTCATGCTCGTGGAGGATTCGGTCGCTCACTACTCCACCATCCTGCCGGCCATCTACACCGCCATCATGCTCTTGACGCGCCGGCTGATCGACGAGGGTTTGAATCTGCTGCACAAGCAGCTGCGGATGCGCTCTCGCGCCAAAATTGTGCTGGCCGACAGCCTCGAGGAGGCAGTCGGCCTGTACCGCCGCTACCGGCCCTATGTGCTGGGGGTCGTCACCGATGTGCGTTTTGCGAAGGCGGGGCGGCTGGACGATGAGGCGGGGTTCGAACTTGTGCGCATGCTGCGCCGGGAAGACCGCGAACTACCGATCTGCATCCAGTCCGCCGAGCCTGAAAAAAACCGCCCGCGCGCGCTCGAGCTAGGAACCACCTTCATCGACAAGAATTCGACGCGCTTGATCGAGGACCTGCAGCGGTTCCTGGAAGAGTACATGGGGTTCGGCGACTTCATTTTCCGTCTGCCCGACGGCTGCGAGATCGCCCGGGCCGGGAACCCACACGAGCTGCTGGGGCATCTGCGGGCGGTGCCGATCGAGTCCATTTTGCACCATGCCCGGCAGCAGCACTTTTCGCACTGGATGATGGCCCGCACCGAGATTCGAATCGCCGAGCAGCTCTACCCCAAGCGCGTCGACGATTTCCAGGACCCGGAGGACCTGCGCCGCTTTCTGATCCGGGTCATCGAAGCAGTGCTCTACGAAAAGCAGAGCGATATCATCACACGATTCATCCCCGACCGCAGCCCCTACGAGGTGCAGTTCATGCGCCTGGGCGAAGGGTCCCTGGGGGGCAAAGCCCGGGGGATCGGGTTCCTGCGCTATTTGCTGTCGCGCCTGGACCTGCGCCGGTTCTTTCCCGACATCGCGATTCAGATCCCGCCGACGCTGGTGGTCTGCACGAACGAATTCAGTCGGTTCCTGGAGGATAACCGCCTGTGGGAAGAGGCGCTCCAGGGCAAAATTCCCTTCTCCGAGCTCCAGCGCAGGTTCCTGCAGGCCGAGGTCCGTCAGGAGCTGTCCCGGGACCTGCGCTCCTACTTGCTGGCGGTGCGGGAGCCGCTGGCGGTGCGCTCCTCGAGCCTGCTGGAGGACTCTCTGCACCTACCCCTGGCCGGGCTCTATGCCACTTACATGCTGCCCAACAACGAACCCACGGTGGAAGAGCGCCTGGCCTCTTTGCTGGCCGCCGTCAAGCTGGTGTGGGCCTCGACCTTCGGGGAGGGTCCGCGCGCCTACTACCGCCAGACCAGCTATCGGCTGGACGACGAGCGCATGGCCGTGGTCGTTCAGACCCTGGGCGGGGGCCGCCGCGGGGACTATTTCTACCCCACGTTTTCCGGCGTGGCGCAGTCCCACAATTTCTACCCCGTTTCCTACATGAAGCCTGAGGACGGCGTCGCCCAGATCGCGCTCGGGCTTGGGAAAACCGTGGTCGAGGGCGGGGCCATCGTTCGTTTCTGCCCGCGATACCCGATGCTGCTGCCGCAGTTCGCCAACATCCGGGACTGGCTCTACTTCACCCAGAAGGATTTCTACGGCCTGGACATGGCCGCCATCGAGGGGCTGCGGGACGCCGCCACCATGGACCGCTTGAAACTGCTGCCGCTCTCCGAGGCGGAAGCGCAGCGGGTGCTGCAGACGGTGGCCTCCGTGTACCAATCCGAAAGCGGTCTGCTGGTGGACAGCTTCTTTTACAACGGCCCGCGCATCGTGACCTTCCAGAAAGTTCTGCGCGACCCGCGTCTGAAGCTGGGGGGGCTCTTGGCCAGCCTCCTGACGGTCAGTGAAAAGGCCATGCGCACCCCCGTGGAGATCGAATTCGCCTGCGATTTGCCCGAAGAGGGCCGCCCGGTGGTCTACCCGCTGCAGCTGCGGCCGATGGCCGCGAAAAAGAGGTGGGAACGGGTGAAAATCACCGCGCGCCACAAGGAGCACGCCTTCTGCTACTCCGACACGGCGCACGGCAACGGCTCCTACCGCGGCATCCACGATCTGGTCTGCGTCGTGCCCGAATCCTTCGAGATATCCAAGACCCGGGAGATCGCGCGCGAAATCGGCGAGATCAACCGCCTGCTCGTAGCGGAAAACCGCTCCTACGTGCTGGTCGGCTTCGGCCGATGGGGGTCGACGGACCCCTGGATGGGAATCGGCGTCAGCTGGGCCCAGATCTCAGCGGTGCGCGTGCTGGTGGAGGTCGGTTTGAAAGGGTTCAATGCCGAACCGGCCCAGGGCACCCATTTTTTCCAGAACGTGACCTCCCTAAACATCGGCTGCCTTTCCGTCCCCCACCAATCCAACTCGTTCCTGAAGTGGGAGGCGCTGGCCGGCATGCCGCCGGTCCGGACCACGGCGCACCTCAGGCATCTGCGTTGGCCCGAGCCGCTTAAAATTCGGATCGACGGCCGGATCGGCGAGGCCGCCATCCTTCTGCCCTGAACCGGCCCCGCACCCAAGCCGGAGCGCCTTGTTTTGGTTGCTTTTCATCATTATGATGCGGCATTCGCATTAAATCAGGGAGGTACCCCATGGAACGAAACCGGCTCTTCATACTCAGGTTGCTGGTCGTCCTCGGCCTTGTCGTCTCAACGGCGGCCGCCTGTTCAACGGCCAACCGTGGCGGGTTGCACAATAGCCGCGAGGTCGGCCGCGCCTTCGATACCCTGCACGCCTTCCCGAATCACCGTTACTGGTACTACGTCAACGAAAACAGCCCCTATGCCGTCGTCGGCCTGAACGCGCCCTACCGGCTCGAAGACAAGCTCTGGACGGAAGTCGACCCCGAATCCAAGACGTTCGAGAAAGTGGTAGGGCTCGTCAAGGATTTTCCGGTGCGGGGATCCTTCACTTACGGGGCCTACATTCTCGATCCCCAGGGACAGCAGATTGGGGTCTGGTATTCGAGCATGAATGCCGGCGTCAAGGTGGACCTCGAAACCAAGCTGGTCTCCATCACCACCGGAATGCCCTGGGCAGATGACGATCGCGGGTATGGCAGCGGGGTGGGCATCGGCGTGGGGTCCGGCGGTGCGGGGGTTGGTGTCCGGATCGGGTTTTAGGCCGATGGGGGCCTCACTCCCACCGGGCGCGGCCGGGACGGACGGGCCCCCATTTGAACATGTTTTGTTGCCGGATTAATGACAGCAAATGTAACCCCTTGTCGCGGGGGATCGTTCTCCATGAAAACACTATCAGGCATTGGCATGCTTGCCGCAGCCGCCCTCATCCTGGGCGCATGTTCCGCAGCGAATACCGGAGGGATCAAAAGCAGCCGGGACGTCACCCTGGAGTTCGAGGAGCTGCGGATGGACCCTGGTTATCAATACTGGTATTACAACCAGGAAAACAACCCTTATGGGGTTGTCGGCCTCGAGCGGGGTTACCGGCTTCACGACAGCCCCTTATGGCAGTCGGTGGCCCCGGATTCGCCGGTGCTGAAAAAAGTGGTGGGGCTGGTTCGGAGTTTCCCGGTGCCCGGGTCCTTTACGTCCGGTTTCCGCATCACCGATCCGCAGGGCAAGACCATCGGCGTGTGGTACTCCAGCCTTATGGCCGGGGTCACGGTGGACCCGGCGACAAAGAAGGTCTCCATCAGCGCGGGAACGCCCTGGACTTGGGATGAACTGTGATCGAGACGCCTTTCAAAGCGTCAGACTGTTCAGGGAGAGCCCATGCCTTGCAAGAGACTGAGACCGGCTTTTCAGCTCATGAGCCGGCTGGTGCTCATGATTTTTTTGGCTTTCGGCTGCCAGTTTGAGAACGCCGGGGCCATCAGGAACAGCGTGGAAGTGTCCCGGGCGTTTGATGCGCTCCACACCGATCCGGGGTATCGCTACTACTATCTCAACCAGGAAAACGCACCTTATGGAGTTGCCGGGCTGGGGGAGGGTTTCTGGATCAGCGACCCGATGTGGAGGGAGGTTGACCCCGGATCGCCGACGTTCGGAAAGGTGGTGGGGCTGGTCAAGAGCTTCCCTGCACCGGGAAGCTACACGGAGGGATTCGTCATCCTCGATCCCCAGCGAAAAGAGATCGGGGTTTGGTATTCGAGCCTCAGCGCCGGGGTCACGGTGGACCCGGACACCAAACAAGTGACGATAACCACCGCAACGCCGTGGATGTCGAAATGAGGCGCCGCGCAAGCCGTCGCGCCGAAGCCGGACTTTTAAAAGCGGGACCGCATGGCGGAAAACCCAACCTTTGAAAAAATGACCTTGTCCCGGAAGCCGCTCTTTGGGCCGCGCAGACTTATTCTCTGCGGTTTCGCGGCAGAGGCCCAACAAAAATTCAGCGTTCTCTTGGAGAGGGTCGGCATTGCCGACGTCCCCAAGGTCTGGGCGACCGCTGAGCAGGAGAGCGCCACGCTCGCAGAACTTCTTGAGCTTCCGGACGGCAGGGGCGCGGGAATGGCATCGCGCCTCCCGCGGGCGGTCATTGTGGCGGGCATCACCGAGACCCAGTTGATCAACCTGATGAATGCATGCAAGCAAGCCGGCATGCAGCAGTCGCTTTGGGCCTGCCTGACGCCGGTTTCCGAGACGTGGCCCCTCGAGCGGCTGCTGGCGGAGCTCGCCCGCGAGCGCGATGCCATGGCAAAGCGAAAAGGCTAGCGCACGATGCTCAGGACCAGGCTTCCCTCCACCGACCCCTTGCGCACCGGATGCTGCTCCTGCCCGGTGGCCTGCGGGACCTTGTCGGACACGTAGCGGTAGGCTTCATCCACGGTGACCATGCCGTCGCGATCGGTATCCGCCTCGCCCTTGAGCCCATCGATCAGGTAATAGGTGAACACGCCGTGCTGCAGCTCATCCTTCTCGACGCTGACCTCGTTGGCGGAGCTGGCGGTGATGATCACCTTGCCCCGCCCGCCGACCACGCGTTCGAGGAACCCGTCTGAAATCGTCGCCCGGATGTCTCCGACGCTGATCGTGCGGCCGCCGCTTGCACCGCTGTAGCAGGAGTCGGCGATGAACACCAGCCGGTTCGATCGGATGCGGTTGAAAATGCGCGAAACCTCCACCATGGGCATGGCCGTGGTGTAAAGGTCAGCCGGATCGGTGTCGAACGGGAGCAGGTATTTTTCCAGGCCGTCACCGTCCGGGCTGGATGCGTCGCGCTCGGTGGCGCCGTGGCCGGCGAAAAAGATGATGACCATGTCGTTTTCACGGGCGGCATTCTTGAGGCGCGTGCCCAGGGTGCTGCGCAGGTTCACAAGGCTGGCCTGGTCGTTGAGCAGCAGGATGACATTCTCCGCCGGTACCCGGTTGTCCTCGACCATCAGGCGGTAGAAGGCCTGGGCGTCGTTCACCGCGTACTTGAGCTTGGGCAGGCGGGGGTAGTCGTTGATGCCGATGATCACCGCCCAGACGTTGCGGCGCTTCGGGTAATATTGCACCCGGAGGGAGCGCTCCGCCGTCAGATCGTCGATGTTGGTTGCCGCCACCCGCAGAAGGTTTTCCCCCTCGTCGAGCTGGATCCGGCGGTCGAAATTGACCCGGCGGGGTGACGTCTCGACCACGCGGCGCACGCCCCGGGCGTCGTCGATCGGCACGGGCCGGTCGTTGACGGAGATCTCAACGGTTTTTAGGCCGCGTTTGTCCTCGACTGCACCGGTCAACCGTACGCTGCCGCTCTCGCTCTGGTGGCCCTCCTCGGGCGCGGTGATGAGCAACAGCGGCGGGGTTTTGCCTTCGGCCACCAGGCGGCTCATGCGTTCCCGCTCCCTGCGCTCGCGCTCGAGCTCTTGGCTGAGGCGCGTGGAGCGCGCCCGCTCTTGCTCGAGCTGCGCGCCCACCCGGTCCAGCTGCGCCTGGCGCGCGGTGAGCTCGGCCAGCCGTTGCTCCAGCTCCCGGCGCTGCAGTTCGCGCTCCTCGGGGCGTGGGCCGCCTTTTGACCCCGAAACCTGCTTCAAGGCCAGCAACCGATTCCGGGTCTGACCGATCTCCTGGGCCGTAGCGGCTCTGGCGACCTCCAGATCCCGCACGTTGTCTGCCCGCATGAAAGCCTGGGTGATGCCGGGATGTCCCGGGGTGCGCTCGTTCAGCTGTTGCAGAAAGTCCGCAATCTGGTTGTAGTCCTCGGTGTTCCAGACGACGACGATGGCATCGAAGTAGCCGGTGTTGTCGACATGCTTTTTGTCGTTGATCCCAAGGCTCAGGCGGCCGGAAGATACGGAAACGAAGGTATCCCCGAGCGCATTGAAAAACACCGGCCCCTGGTACTCGGTTCCGATGTACTTGACGAACGCGCGGTCGCTGGGGCTGCGGCCCTCGTCCGAGGAGTTCAGGAAAACCCTGCCTTTGGCCATGACGGAATAGAGCCTGCCTGCGGCGAGTTCGATCTCTGTCGGGGTTTTTTCCCGGTTGCCGAATACCCTCACCGATGCGATCTGGGCCACGAAGGGGGGGATTTCGTTTTTCGGGAGCACCTCGAAAGAGGTCTCCTCGTTGAGGGCGCGGTGGGTCGGGGGAGCGGGTGTGCCGATCAGGCTGCTGAAACCCGGCGAACAGCCGGAGGCCAGCACCAAAAGACCCACGGCCAGCAGTGCGGAATGCCGCCGCCGGCGGGCGATTGTTTTGCAGGCAGTTTCGACCATGAAAAGGCTCCTTTAAAATGGAAATTGGAGACGGCCGCCCGGGTCTCATAAAATGGTCTCGGCCGCTCCAATTCATCAAACGCACTGTGTTGCCCCATTATAGCGGAAAACTCAGGGACAGCGCAACCCGGCTGGGGATTTCAACCAAGAGCGGAGGGCTGCGGGTCCCGGAAGACCACCAGCAGGGTGACATCATCCGCCGGCGCAGTGCTTCCGACATGGTGGTCCAAGGCCGTGATCACCCGTCTTACCGCCTCCTGGGCGGACGGGTGGGCCTCGGCGGCCAAGGCGGTCAAGCGCGCTTTTGAGAAAGGGGAACCAGAGGCATCGGCGGCGTCGGTCAGGCCGTCGGTATAGAGGACCAGACAGTCCCCCGGTTCAAGAGCGGCGTCCGCGGCGCGAAACGGGGCGCCGGCCATGGCGCCGACGGCGAGCCCGGTCGCTTTGAGCTGGCTGATGACCCGGCCGCCGCGCAGGACCACGGGGGGTTCGTGGCCGCCATTAACGTACCGCAGACGGCCCGTGTCCGGCTCCAGGATTCCGAAGAAAAGGGTTGCAAACATGCCGACCTCGCCGTGGGTCCCGGCGATGTACTCGTTCGTCTGCCGGACGGCATCCACGGCCACCCTCTCCGACCAGGTGAGAAAGTCCGTCGGGTTCAACCCCAGCTTGGCGGGGTCCTGCAGGGCAAACGCACGCAGGAGGCTGCGGGTGAGAGCCATGAAGAGCGCCGAGCCCACACCATGGTCGCAGACATCGGCCATGACGATGCCGGTGTAGCGGCCCTCCGCCATATCGAACACGTCGTAGAAATCCCCCGATACCTGCATTGCCGGTTGGAAGTGAGCGGCGATCTGCCAGCCCTTGGGCGCAGGCAGGTCGGCCGGCAAAAACCCCGATTGGATCTTGCGCCCGATGTCTAGCTCGTGCTCGGCGATCTGCCGCGCCTTTTGGATTTCGGCGCGCCTGCGTGCGTTTTCTACCGCCTGCCAGACGGAGAGACCGGCCCATCCCAGCAGCAGGATCAAAAGCGGTTGGGCTACCGGCACGATCCGGTTTGCGGCGGCAAACAGGACCCCGGCCGATCCAACCAGCACCGCGGCCATGCCGGTCGTGCCGGCGGCGAACACTACCGCCGAGCGGTGCAGCGAGAGCAGCACCAACGCCACCAGAATCCCGATTTCGATCCCCCTCGACGCTACTGCCGGTATTTCACGCAGAAAGACTTCACTTAGAATCGTGTGGACGGCATTGGCATGAACGCCGCTCAGCGGGTAGATTTCGTCTATCGGCACCTGGCCCATGTCGGCCGACCCCGTCGAAACGTCGGATAACAAGGCGATTTTGCCCCCCAGTTCGTCCTGCCATTGCTCGAGACGCGCGGGGTCGTCGGCGGCCGCGTGGAGGTCCGAGAAGTGATAGTGCTTCATGCGGCCCCAGGGCCCCACGAAATGAATGCGCATGCAACCGCGGGCGTCGATCGGGATGCGGATGTCCCGTCCTCCGGGGGATCCCGGCCGGAGAGCCCCCTTCAACGTGATCGTCCCAGGTCCGATCTCGATGCGGCCGGGGGGCACCTTATAGTAGTCGCACACCGCTTTGAGTGCGAAGCTCGGGTAGAAGCCGTCTTCGAAGCGGGCGATCAGCGGCAGCCGCCGGATAACCCCGTCCGCATCCGGGACCAGGGTGAGAAACCCCATGCCGAGCGAGAGCTCCGCGAGAGGGATAAGGGTGATAAGCGGGTCGACCCCTGAGTAAAAATCCCTGCCTGGGTTGGACGCCGGCGGCTTCCACATCGATTGGCGCAGATACGCCAACGTTTGAGGATCCTGAGCGCTCTCATCCCGGGGCGGGGGCTCCGCCACCAGTCGGAACGCCATTCCGAAGAGTACCTCACGGGCGGCGCGTGCGGCCTCAACCAGCATTCGGTCGTTGGCCTCGCTGGTTTCACCGGCGAAAATGATGTCGCACATCTGCACCGCAACCTTGGTTTTCCCTAAATTCTCGATCACCCGGGCATAGTGGGCGCGTGAGGGGTGGAAATTCTTGAGGGCGCGCAGGCTGGTATTGTTCAGATCCACGTGCACGATTGAATCGTCATACGCGGTTTGCCAGGCGGGGTGCCTTGTCTTCATGAGGAAGAAGCGGTCGATCAGCCGCTCGTTCCAGGTGTCGAGACTCTGGGGGAAGACCAAGTGGATCAAGTGGACGGCCGCCCACGCGCCGGCGGCCACCAGGAGCAGCGGCCGCCATCTCGGTTTTTCAGCGGTGGTCAATGGTGAAGGTCCTGCTGTAGAAGCCGGGAGCGGTGATCTCGGTGGCCAGCGGGGTGATGTCCGGCGGGGCGGCTTTGCCCGAGGCCTGCGGCCCGCGCAGGCTGCCCCCGATGCGCACGGGTTTCTCGGCCGGGGCGCTGAGCTGCTGGTGCTGCTGCCGCAGCCGCTTGATTTCGTTCAGAATGGCATCGGACGACGCTTGGAGCTCCGGCTGATCCTTGAGGGTGCGGTGGCGGGCCGTCAACTCCTCCAGGCGCTGGAGGCGTTCGCCCGACGCCAGCATGAAAAACCTCTCCTGGCCGGGGTGGCCGTCCAGCTCGAACCACTGGGCGCCCGCCGGGATGAAGAGCTGAGTGCCTGCCACGATTCGGGCGGACTGCGCTGCGGCCGGTGCGATTGGGGTGAGCTCCCCCTGTGAGCTCATGTGCAGCAGGTAGAAATGCAGGTCCCCCTTGGGCTCGAAATAGAGTTTCAGCCGGTCCCCGGCGCGCAGAGACGTTTCGTTTTGCACGGGGACGAGCTTTCCTTTGCCGTCTTGCGGCTCCACGTGGGCGCCGAACGCATAAAGAAAGCCGATGCTGCCCTGACCGGGTTGCGCCTGTGCCGAAAAAACCGAGAGGGCCGTCATCAGGACGGCAAGCGTAACAGCGATGTTGCAAACCAATGAACGCTTAAAGTTGTGCATGTCGCCTCGTTGGCAGTCTTCCGGGGACGTGGGAGGAAGCGGGACCATCCGCCTCACTCGGATCGATTCTAAAGAATTTGGCCCGCGATTGTCAACATCTCCAGTTTTTATAATCGATTACAAATGGTTGAAGATTCGATGGCGGGCAAAGTCCGTGAAGATCAACGAGTGATGCTGAGAACGATACTCCCTTCCACCTCGCCTTTCTTCACCGGGTGCTGCTCCTGGCCGGTGGCGCGAGGCACTTTCTCCGATACATAGCGGTAGGCTTCATCGACCGTTACCATCCCGTCGCGGTCCAGGTCCGCCGCACCTTTTAGCCCCTCCAGCAGATAGTAGGTGAAGACCCCGTGTTGGAGCTCGTCCTTTTCGATGCTAACTTCATTGGCAGCGCTGGCGGTCAGAATCACCTTGCCGCGGCCGGCCGCGAGGCGATCCAAAAACGTGTCTGAGATGGTGGCCCGCATGCCTTCGGTGCCGACGGTGCGGCCACCGCTGGCGCCGCTGTAACAGGCGTCGGCGACGAATATCAAACGTTGGGAACGGATGCGATCGAATATCATGGCGATATCCCGCATGGGAAGTGCAGTGGAAAACAGGTCGCTCGAGTCGGAGTCATGGGTCAAGATGTATTTTTCCAGCCCATCACCATCGGGGCTCAGTGCATCGCGCTCGGTGGCGCCGTGGCCGGCAAAAAAAATGATTGCCATGTCATCCATCCCGGCCGTATTTTTTAGACCCGTGCCCAAAGCACTTCTCACGTTCCGCAGGGTTGCCTGCTCGTTTAGCAGCAGTGATATGTTCTCATCCGGCACCCGGTTTTTTTCCACGAGCATCTGTTTGAAAGCAAGAGCGTCGTTGACGGCGTATTTGAGCTTTGGCAGCCGGGGGTAGTCGTTGATACCGATTACAACGGCTTGAACCTTTCTGCGGCTGGGGGTGCAACGAATCGCGAGGACCTTTTCAGCCGACAATCCAAAGGTGTCCCTGGCAGAGACCCGGACCTGGTTGTCTCCCGGTCTGAGCTTTAGAGTGAAATCGAAAGTCGATCTTAGCACAGACGACTTGCTGCCGAGTTGCAGCTCCAATTCTTTTGGTGACGGAACCCGCAGGCCGTTCAGATAAACAGCTATTTCTCCGATCCCCTGATCATCTTCCGCGACGCCTGATAGTATAATCGTCTCCTCTTGAACTTCATGTCCGTCTTCCGGCGATGCGATTAGGATCATTGGAGGGAGGCCCTCCAATGATGTGCTCTTTGCCAAATATTCTTTCCCGCGCTTTTCCAACGCTTCAACCTTTTGGGTCAGCTCGGCAGTCAGTTCGCGCTGTGCCAGCAGTTTTTGTGAAAGCTCTTCCAAGTCGGTAAGCCTTGCGGTCATAACTGAAATTCGATCTTCGAGCTTTTTGACCCGCTTCTCCTTTTCGGCACGCTGCCCTGCCGGCGATTTTTTTTCCGGTTCCCTTCGCAGCTCTTCAAGGGTCTTTTGGGTGGCGGCAAGGTCTTTTGATAACTCATTTTTGGCGGCTTGAAGCCTTTTTAACGCACTGGCCTGTTCGAGTGCGTCTGATATCCCTGCATGGTGCGGGTGCATTTCACGTAGCCCGTATAGGAAATCGGTTATCTCCTCGTAATCTTTCGTGTTCCAGACAAACACCCAAATTTCAAAAAAATCGATCGGAGAACCCTTGAAACCAAAGGACTTTTTAAGCTCAAAGGAGAGACGGCCGCTTTCGGCCGAGGCGAAAGTCAAGCCGCTTTTTACCCAACTGGATGTCCAAAAAAGAATCTCGCGGTTTTTGCCCACCCGGCTGAGGATATTCCCAACAACCAAGTTGTGGAAATGATCTTTGGATGCGATGACGGTAACCAGGTCGCCCGCATTCAGCGTGAAGCCCGTGGCAACAGATTCTTCGTATCCGTAAAGGCGCAGCGCTTTCATGTGGCGTAAGAAAGGCGGCTTTTCCTCAGGGGGATATAAATCAGCAGGTGAGGCACATCCGGTTAAAGCCAACGCAAATGATAGGAAAACGAATACAACCTTCGGTGCCGGCGCCTTGAACGGTTTTAGCGACGCGGAAAACATTGTCAGCCCCTACTGAAAAACGCTCAATACCAGTTTCCCCTCGACTTCGCCTTTTTTCACAGGGTGCTGCTCCTGGCCGGTGGCGCGGGGCACTTCCTCCGATACGTAACGGTAGGCCTCGTCGACCGTCACCATCCCGTCTCGGTCAGCATCGGCGGCCCCTCTCAACCCCTCCAGTAGATAGTAGGTGAAGACCCCGTGTCGGAGCTCGTCCTTTTCGATGCTCACTTCATTGGCGGCGCTGGCGGTCAAGACAACTTTGCCCTTACCCTGCACAATTTTTTCAAGAAACCCCTCATCCATTCTCGACCGAGCCCCGGTAAGATTGACCGTCCGCCCTCCGGCCGCTCCACTGTAACAGGCGTCGGCAATAAGAATCAGGCACTCCGACTTTATTCGTTTGACGATGTGAGAGACCTCGCGCATGGGGAGGCCAGTTGAGTAGAGGTCGCCGGGGATGGTGTCGTAGGCAAGGAGATATTTTTCAACTCCATCTCCATCAGCGCTTTCTGAATCAGGCTCTGTGGTGCCGTGTCCAGCAAAAAAGATAAGTGCCATGTCAGCCGGACCGGCGGCTGTGCGAAGAGTAGTCCCGAGTGCACTTCGGAGGTTGGTTATGGTCGCCTCTTCGTTAATCAATACAGTGATATTTTGGGTCGGTATGTTGTTTGTTTCAACCAGAAACCTTAAAAACTCGCGCGCATCATTGACTGCATACTTAAGTTTAGGGAATTTAGGATAGTCGTTGATGCCTACAACAACAGCATAGATATTTCTGCGGGCGGGTTTGTGCTGAACCTCGAACGATTTTTTGCCTTGAAGCCCTGTCGTGCTGGTGGCAAATATTTCAATTTTGTTGGGGCCGTTTTGAAGCAATATCTCTTTTTCGACATTGACTTGGACCGGATGGGTGCCTTTGAACCTCAAGGGCATTTGAATTTCTTCCAACGGTATGCGTTGACCGTTAACAATTAGATCAACCTGAACTACACCGTTCGCATTCTCGACAACACCCTTAAGCCAAATGCTCGAAGTTGAGCAAACTTCATTTTCTTCTGGTGAGGAGATTAATACCCTGGGGACGATTTCGGATGACATGGAGAGCTGCTGGGAAAATTCTTTTTCCCTTTTGTCAAACTCCTGAAGGCGACGGTTCAGTTCGGCATTGAGATTGCGTGCATGGTCCAACTGGGAAGATAGTGCATCCAACACGGACAATTTCTGTGTTAGAACCTCCAGGCGTTTTTGAATTTCCTCAATCCTGTCTGCTTGTTGTGTCGCCGTGTAATCACCTTTCGAAACATCACCCTGTATGCGCGCCAGCTCGGATTTCGTAATTTCAATTTTGTCGGAGGTTTGTTTTTTTGCTGATTCTATTTCTAGCATTACATTTGCCTGATCAACCGCTTCCTGGAAATCGTCTTGATTCTGAGCTCGTGATTTCAAAATTTTTAAGAACGGAATCATCTCCGCATAATTTTTGGTTCTCCAGACGACTATGGTCAAATCAAAATATCCCGAACTACTCTGAGAACTGCTGCCACTTCCTACCACAAAATACAGCTTACCCGGGTTGGGTGCTGAAAAAGTCGCACCGTTCGACACTGTGAAGGGTGACCCGTAAATTTCATTCCCAATCCAAGCCCTTAAGAGATAAGGGCCTTCTTCTCTACCTCCTTGCCGAAATTGAATCTTCCCGGAAACAACAGCCGAAACGATATCGTCTTTCGAGAGCTCCACACCCGAATAAAATTTCCCGCCACCGGGAAACACCCTTAAATATTTCAGAACGCGAACAGAATTTGAAGCCGTCTCCGACGGATAAATTTCAGGGGCTGAAAGGCACCCGTATTGAATAAAAATAATCAAGAGTGATTGCAGAACCATAAAGGCATTGCTTGTCATATTGGTCACCGATACGACCGCTTTTTTGATCTTCTCTGCGATTCCTTTAACCACGCTGATTACAATGATTCCCAAACAAAACCGATTCATATGTCGCTCGTGCTAAAGTTTTTATTGCACGATACTCATCACTAAACGTCCCTCGACGGATCCCTTCTTGACCGGGTGCTGCTCTTGGCCGGTGGCGCGAGGCACTTTCTCCGATACATAGCGGTAGGCTTCATCGACCGTTACCATTCCGTCGCGGTCTAAATCTGCCGCACCTTTTAGCCCCTCCAGCAGATAATAGGTGAAGACCCCGTGCCGAAGCTCGTCCTTCTCCACGCTGACCTGGTTGGCGGCGCTGGCCGTCAGGATCACCTTGCCGCGACCGGCGGACAACCTTTCAAGAAATCCGTCCGTGATGGACCCCCGGATGCCGGTCACGCTGATGGTCCTGCCTCCGCTCGCCCCGCTGTAGCAGGAATCGGCAATGAAAATCAGCCGATTCGAGCGAATGCGGCCGAAGATGTGGGCGATCTCACGCATTGGCATGGCGGTCGAGTAGAGATCGGCGGGGTCGGTTTCCCACGGTAGCAGGTACTTCTCGAGTCCATCGCCGTCGGCGCTAACGGCATCCCGCTCGGTAGCGCCATGCCCAGCGAAAAAGATGATGACCATGTCCTCCTGGCCGGCGGCGTTCTTGAGCTTGGTTCCCAGCGTGCTGCGCAGGTTTTTGAGCGTGGCCTGATCGTTGAGCAGAAGCGTAATGTGGGCGGCCGGAACCCGGTTCTTCTCAATCAGAAACCGATGGAATTCAATGGCATCGTTGACGGCATACTTGAGCTTGGGGAGTTGGGGGTAGTCGTTGACGCCGATTACGACCGCCCAGACGTTGCGACGGCCGGTGGTGTAGTGAACGGTAATGCTCTTTTCGCTGATCAACCCTTCGGTATCGGTGGCTTTGACCAAAATCCGGTTGGCTCCATGGGCCAGAGGGATGCGCCTCTCGAAGCTGAGGCGCTTCGGCGCAGGACCCTCCACCGGCCGTATCCCGCGGGTGTCTCCACTTTCAACGGGTCGGCCGTTCACTAAAATCTCGAGCCGCATCAGTCCCTGGTCGTCTTCCACGGCACCGGCTAGGCGGATCGAACCCGTCTCATTCTGGCGCCCGTCTTCCGGGGAGGTGATCAGGAGCAGGGGTGGAGCCTTGTTGCCAGAGCTAATCCGACTCAATAGTTCCTTTTCGCGGCGCTCGCGCTCCTCCAGTTCCCGGCTGAGCTGTGCGGCTTTTTCCTTCTCCTGTTCGAGTTCTCTGGTCATTTCGTCCAGTTTTTCAAGTTTGGCGGAGAGGTCGGCCAGCTGTTTTTCGAGATCCTCTTCGCGCTGGGCTGCTTCGATCTGGCTCTGGGAGTCGGATAACGTGGTCTCCCTGCGCAGCTCCATGATCTGCTGCCGGGTGTTCTCGATCTCCTTTGCCGTTTGTGATCTGGCGATTTCAGTGTCTCGGTTGCCGGTTGATGGGTTTGATGCCGCTTCGGTTTTGGATGCAATCTTGGCCTGAGTCGGCCTGGGTGGTGCCGATGAGCACCCTGCAATCATCCCGAACAAGCAGCTCAACGAGTAGCCGAGAGCTATTGCGTAAACAATGGCACCAAGCGAAAATATTTTGCGCATGTCAGGAACCTCTGTCATTCCAATCACCGGTTCACGCTCAGAATGAGAGTACCCTCGACCGATCCCTTTTTCACGGGATGCTGCTCTTGGCCGGTGGCGCGAGGCACTTTTTCGGAAACATACCGATAGGCTTCTTCAACTGTAATTGTACCATCGTTGTCGCTGTCCGCAGCCCCTCTGAGACCCTCCAGCAGATATTAGGTGAACACCCCATGCTGAAGTTCGTCCTTCTCAACGCTAACCTCGTTCGCCGCGCTGGCCGTGATGATCACTTTGCCGCGGCCTCCGGCGAGTCGATCCAAAAACGTGTCGGAGAGAGTGGCACGCAGGCCGCCGTCGCTCGCCGTCCGTCCACCGCTCGCCCCGCTGTAGCAGGCGTCGGCGATGAAGATCAATCTCTGGGACCGAATCCTTTCGAAAATGTAAGCAATTTCCCGCATGGGGATGGCAGACGAGTAAAGGTCTCTGGGTTCCGTATCGTGGGGTAGCAGATACTTTTCAAGGCCATCCTGGTCGGGGCTTTTTGAATCTCTTTCGGTCGACCCATGGCCGGCAAAGAAAATGATCACCAGGTCGTTTTCGCCGGCATGGCTTTTCAGATGTGTTCCGAAGGCTTTGCGGATGTTTTTCAGGTCAGCTTTTTCTTCCAGCAAAAGCATCACGTTTTCGGAGGGAATACGGTTTCTGTCCATCAGAAAGTTATAGAATTCACGGGCATCATTCACGGCATATTTGAGCTTGGAAAGGTTAGGATAGTCGTTGATGCCGACAACCACCGCCCAGGCATGGGACTGGCTTGGAGCATGGTGAACGGTCAACGTCTTTTCGGCCGCGTGACCACTCGTGTTGGCAACCTTCACCGTTAGCCGGTTAGTACCAGGCGATATCTTGATAATTCGGTCGAAAGGAAGCCTGCGAAACACCCTTTCCGCGCCCGTGGCAGTTCCCCATTCTTTTTCAGCGTGAACGATTCGATCGTTTATACGCACCTCGAATAACTCAAGCCCTACATCGTCTTCCGCGTAGCCGCGAAGATGAACCCTTCCGAATTCGATCTCTGAATTGTCTTCTGGCGCGGAGACAATTAGCAGTGGAGCTCTTCTTTGCCCCTGCCTGAGGGTCTGCATCAGTTCCTCTTCCCGGCGTCGCATTTCTTCCAGTCGGCGGTTGAGGTCAGATGTCTTCTCTCTTTCTACTTGAAGGGCTACCGGTGTCGCCTGTAATTCCGCCAGCCTCGCGGAAAGTTTCAAGAGGTGCTCCTGGAGGACCTCCAGCCGCTGGGCGCGTTGATTGGAGGCCGACTCGCCCTGGTCCGATTCCGGCTTTTGAAGGGTTTCTATCTGCGCTTCGGCGGCTTCAATTTCTTTCGAGATTTCAGCCTTCCACTTGGCGATCTCGTTGTGCGCATGGGCCTGCGTGGCCGCATGCTTGATGCCTATGTGGTCGGGAGCCTTCTGATTCAGCTGTTTGAGGTAGTCTGATATGGTTGATGGATCTTCCGTTCCCCAAACAATTACTGTGACGTCGAAATGACCCGTATAATCCGGGGATACGATGTAACGGTCGATTCCGAGGTATAGCTTTCCGTTTTTTTTGGATACGAAAGTCCCGCCGCAATAATCCGGGGAAAAGAAGAATCTGGTGTAATGATCATCGACGAACATCAACAGGTAATAAGCGGCGTTCTTGCTCAGATCGCTCCGCCAGCGATGGATGAATTTTCCGGTTGCCATGATGGAAACGTATTGATCTTTAACCAGATCGATTCCAGTGTCCAGTCGGCGATGGTAGTTATACACCCTGTGATAAGCGATGCGGCGCACGTATTCAGGGGCGCTCTCGGGCGGGACGACCGCGGGGGCCAAAACGCATCCAAACACCACCACACACAGCGCAAAACAAATCCATAGCCGGATGACGGTACGCTTGCCGGCGAGATCGATTTTTGATTTCGGACTCATAAGCTTGTTGATCGAAGGACTACCAACTATCCTCAAACCGTAAATATGACGCCCGGTCGGCTGATACCGACCAGATAAGACACATCAGCTCACCGGTGATCGATGGTGAAAGTCTTGCTATAGAAGTCCTTGGCAGTGATCTCCTTTGCAAATGGGGTGATGTCCGGAAGGGGGGTCGAGTCGGCTTTTGGCGGGGCGCGGAATTTGCCGGCGATGCGGACCGGCATTTCGGCGGGGGCCGCCAAAGAACGATAACTTTTGTTCAGTCGCGAAATCTCATCCAGGAGTTCTTTCGCGGAAGAGGCGGGCCCACCTCTCTCTTTGTCAGCGGCGTGGCGGGCGGCAAGATCTTCCAACCGGGCAAGGCGCTCATGCGAAGCCAGGAAGAGGAACTTCTCAGCACCGCTGGCGGCATCCAGCTCGAACCACAAAGACCCCTTTGGGACGTAGACCAGCCGGCCGGCCGCCAGGCGGCTCTCATCTATATCAGCCGGGTAAAGAAGCGCCACACGGCCGTCGGCCCCTTCATGAAAAAGATAAAAATTGGCGTCCGACTGGGGCGCAAGAAAAAATTTTATACGATCTCCGGAAGCGAGTACGGAATGGGTTTCCAGCGGGACCGGCTTGGCGTCTGAGCTTTTTGACAGTTGAACACCGGCACCAAAGAGGAAATTCAGCGTGTTTAGCCCGGATGGGCTGGCCTGGGCTTGAAGCGAGGCCGCCGAGCCAACTATGAGAAGAAAGGTAAAGGGGCCGGGTAGAGCGCGTTTGAAGCGGCGGAACCAAGGCATGGGCAGCCTCCTTCGGTGGTCGATGGACCTCAGCCGCATCGGCGGCGGGGTAGCAGCTCTTTTCTAAAGGAGGAGTCCGCAGTGGGATACCAGGCCAGCTCTGAACGATGTTAGCGAAGCTGGGCGTTGATTGTCAACTGCGTTTCTTCATCGCGGAGGGCTTTGCGCCGACGCCCGGCTGCATTCATGGTCCAGTCTGGCCGCGGCGATCATGTGCGGCTCGGGGATCGCCGGTTCAGCGGCGGGGCCGGCCGCGGCCTCCGCAAACGCCAGGCTTTTGATGGCTTCGAGATATTCCGCGTGCCGGGAGAGGTAGAAGGAGAGCGGGCGGGGGAAATTGTCGCCGAGAATGCCGTCGATGAAGAGTTGGCTGACCTCGCGGTGGCGCTGCAGCGTGAACTGGGAGCTCGCCAGAATGTGACGCTCGTCTTCCGACAGGGTTTGAGTGAAACGCTGGAGGGCCGTGCGGGCCCGGGGCTGGTACATCCAAAAATAGAGCAGATCCAAGGAGTGGATCATGATGATTTTTTCCAGGTCGCGGGCTTCGAGGCTCACTTTGCGTTTGGTCATGCCGGAATGCTGCAGCACGGCAAAGGTCTGGACGTCCGGGTAGAGCAGCTCCAGCTGGGCATAAACGTCGAACAGCTGCTCGAACTTCCCCTTGTAGTCTCGCAGGCGGTCCTGGATGTTCCGATGCCGGTCGGCCATCCCCTCGATGAATCCCGCGACGATGTCCGACCCGGTTTTAGAGATGATGGCGGCCCACTTCTGCAGCTCCCCCGCGATGTCGACCCTGCCGCTCGAGGCGAGCAGGCTGCCGGCCAGCGCATTGATGGCGATGGCGACCGGGATCGAGAGGATGCTGCGGAAAAAATTCCCGTAGGCCGCGCCTTTCGGTAGCCCGCGGAAGAGGTTGTGGGCGGAGAGGTAGACGCCGTTGGCGAGCGCCATGCAGGTGTAAAGCAGCCACGGGTTGCTGCCGGTGTGGATGCCGAAGCCGCGGTCCAGGATGATCGTTTTGACGAGATAGTCCAGGAGGGGAACCGAAAAACCCGTGAACATCAGCGAGTCGCAGATGCGGGACCAGCTGATGTAATCGTTCCAGTTCATCAAGGGCGAGCGCTGAAGCCCACCCCCGCCCAGGACCGACTGCAGGATGTTGCGCAGCCCGGTGATTCCGAACCAGATGAAAGCGCCCAGATAGGCCAGGACCCACCACTCCTTCGTCAGGGCGAATGTGGCAAACGCCGGCACGAAGCCCGCCAGAACCTTGAAGGCGTTCAGGAGCCGGGAGTTCAGGCAGCTCCACCGAAAAACGCTGCGAGGGGACGACGCCCCCTCCTCCAGGCAAAGACCGTTGCTGACAACCCTCTGAGCCCCCCCGAGGGTCACGATGTTGCCCGGGCTTGCCATGCGGGTGTCGTTGGCCTCCACCTGCCAGCTCTCCCGGCAATCGGCCCCAAACCGCCAGGCCAATGGAAGCGCGGAGAACCACTTTCCTGCCATCCGGCCGTTCATCGACCCGCTGCGGCTCGGCCTGACGGTGAGCGTCCGGCATGCGGTCATCCGGATGGGGATGATCTCTCGGCCGTCCTGCCGCGCGCCCCGCCCGATTTCCTGCCGCGCCCGGCGGGGGAGCGTCTCCATGATGGCGAGCCCCATGCCGTGGGAGCGTCCCGAGCGACCGGTGGAGTCGCTGCCGATGCGCGCTTTCAGCGATTTGCCCGAGTAATAGGATTTGAGGCTGTCGATGTCGAACAGGATCGCCGTCAGCTTTTCGGCCTGTTCGGCCTTGGGGGGGGCCTCCGATGAACCGAGGCGGCCGATGATTTCACGGATCATCTGTTTCAGGTGGATGACGCTGCCTTCGTTGATGGCCCGCATTAGCCGGCTGATTTCGGGGATGTTTGCCGTCTTGCCGGCGGCGTAGTCCTTCAGGTTGAAAATCTCCAGCCGCGTGATCGAGCCCTGGCAGTCGTAGAGCAGCTCCAGCACGTCCTCCACCGCCAGGTGGGTCAGGTTTAACGTGATGCGATATCCGGAGTGCAGTTGGGCCAGGCGGGCGAGGATTTCCGGGGCGGTCAGTTTCAGAAGATCCGGCACATCCGGGGCATCGGAAGGGTTGTCGGGGTAGACCACTTCGGGGTTTTGGGCCTGTTCCAAATACCCATCCAGCAGCGTCTCCAGGTCCAGCCCGTTGACGCACTCGACCCATTCAACGATCTCCCTGCGGCGTTCGAGGCCGGCCGCATCGAGCTCGCGGCGCAGCGCGGTGACCTGCATCTGCAGGAGCCGCATCAGCTTGTCGTAAATGAATTTCGACAAGTGCAGCTTGGACTTCTGACCGATGCCGACAAAGGCCAGGAACTCCGCGTGGCTGATCGGCGCCAGGTCGATGCCCAGGCGTGCGTTCAGGTCCAGCCGATGCACCGTGTTGAATTTGTTCAGCAGGGCATCCACATACGCCTGCTGGTAGTGCGAGGCCTGCCGGCCGGCCTCCATGAGGGTCATCACCGGCGGTTCGGCCAAGAAACACAGAAAGGACTGAGCGTCCGCAAACCCCCGGGGGACCCAGATCAGCTGCACATAGGTATCCCGGAAACGGGCCGAAAATTCGATGCCGATGCGGATGTCGATGTCGAGGATTCTGGCCGCCTCGAACAGTTCGGCCGCAAACCGCGGTTCGATGAAATTGTAGTGGATGATGCGCAGGCGGCGGATGCCCTTGATCCAGGCGTCCATGAGGAGGTGGGTGGAGGATTTGCGGCCTTTGGTGTTGGCGTCGTGGACATGGTCGTCGAAAGCGATCTGGTTCCACTCCTCGGGCATCTCGAGCAGGTGGTGCCGCTTCAGCTGGCGGCGGACGATGCGCGGCTTGCCCGAGGTGGTCATCCGGAAATCGTGGGCCAGCTCCAGTTGGCGGTGATGGTCGCCGAACGCCCGCACCAGGTTCTTCATGATCTGCAGCAGCACCCGGGCGGTGTTTTTAGGCATGGGCCCCTCGGCCGTGTCGATCACCTCCAGGCGCAGCGAGCGCAGGGCGTTGAGCCGGTCGTCCACCCCGCCGATTTCAAGCGAGTTCAGCAATTGGGCCACGGCGTAGGCGGTGCGCAGGCCCTTGGTTTCCGCCATCTCCTTGATCCCGTTCGGGTGCAGGTGCGGATAGTACTGTTTGCGGGCGAACCTGGCCTCGCGCAGCACCTCGTTGACGATCTGGATCAGGTCGTAGTCTTTCCGATCGAAAAGCAGCCATGATCGACGCGCGATATTCTCCATCTCCGGTGTCCACACCCGATTGAGCTCTGCGGTTCCGACCTGCGGTCGCGATCTTGGGGTTTTCGCCTGCCCGCCCCCGGACAGATCCGGGGACTATAGCATGTTTTTCATTAAAAAGCCTAAAAGCGCAGGCGCCTGAATGGGGTTGCAAATGGGTTTGGGGCCGCATATGATTCGAAATGAGTATGGGCAAGGAGCGCCGATTTACCGCCTCTCCATCGTGAGTGGTCTCATGCGGCTGAGCAATAAAGAGTTCGACACGATCGTCAAGCAAGCCATCCGGCGCATTCCAGTGGAAATCCGGCAGCACCTCGAAAACATTCTCATTACCGTTCAAAACCGGCCGGCGCCGGAGATGCTCGAAGAGATGGGCTACCCGCCGGATGAACCGTTGCTCGGGGTCTACTGGGGGGTGCCGCTGAACGAGCGCAGCGCCACCGAGCCGCCGCTTTACCCGGACACCATCTATATATTCAAAACGCCGCTGGAGGAGATGTGTGAAACGATCGAGGAGCTCGGAGAGGAGATCGAAATCACCGTGGCGCACGAAGTGGCCCATTTCCTGGGGATGAGCGAGGAGGAGTTGGCCGCATTGGGATATGGATAGGAGGGGCGGCCGTGTTGTTCACCCCTTTTGCGATCGGGTCGATCCTGCTGAAGAACAGGATAGTGGCGCTGCCCGTGTTCACGGGGTATGCCCTGCCGGACGGCCGGGTGAGCGTGATGCTGTTGCGGCACTACGCCTCGCTGGCTGAATCCGGTGCGGCCATGGTGGTGGTCGCCAACGCCGCCGTGTCCGCCGACGGTGTCGTGGCGGTCAACAACCTGCGAATCGACCGGGACGATTTCATTCCGGACCTCTCCCGGTTGGCGCAGGCGATCCGGAAGCGCGGTGCCGCTGCGGTCCTGCAGCTCAACCACGGGGGCCGTTTCGCAAAGACCGATCAGCCCCTTTCGCCCTCCGCCCTCGATTCCGCCCACTTCCCGTTCAACATCGCCAGCCTCAAGGATTTCATGAATTTCATTCCCCTGGATCGGCGCTTCGGGCTCACGCGGGATTTCATGCAGCGGTTAGGGGGCTGGGCGCAGGCGATGGACGTCGGCCGGGCCGAGCAGGTGGTGGCGGCTTTCGGCAATGCCGCCGCCCGGGCCTGCGAAGCCGGTTTCGATGCAGTTGAGCTGCACGGCGCCACCGGCTATCTCCTGACCCAGTTTCTTTCCGGCTTTTACCACAAGGACGAGTCGGGGGCCGCTCTGGACTTCGATGCGCGTGCGCGCATTCCGCTCCAAATCGTGCGGGCTGCCCGGGAGCGCCTGCCACCCGGGTTCCCCATCGGCTTCCGACTGCTGCTGCGCGAATGGACCCCGGGCGGCATCAACCTTCCGGAATCGCTCGCGTTTGCAAAGCGTCTTGAGGAAGAGGGGGTGGGCTACCTGTCGCCGGCCATCGGCACCTATCAATCCATGTTCCAACCCGAGGTGCGGACTGCGATGGCACGGCCGGCCTACTTGGAAAACGATGCCCGCGCCTTGAAGCGGCGGGTGGGGGTGCCGGTGATTGTCTCCGGCAGGGTGCTGACACCGGCCCTGGCCGAGCAACTGCTGGTTGGCGGGGCTGGGGACCTGATCGGATTAGGCCGTGGGCTGCGGACCGACCCGGATTGGATCGCCAAAGCCAAGACCGGCCGACGCGTTACGGCCTGCCGCAACTGCAACGCCTGCCTCAAACGCGTGGTGCTGGATGAGGGGTTTGTTTGTGCGCTCTGGCCGCGCGCCAAAAAGGCCCGCATCGACTTCGAGCAGCGGCTCCTCAAGCGGGACCTCTTTCGGACCCTTTGGGTCGTTGCCGGGGATCGAGACCTTCAAGTGCTGAGAAGCCCGCCGGCGACCGCCATGATCCCAGCAAGGGCCGGCAGTAGGCTTGCGGTTCTTTTTCTCAAGCCCGAAGGTGCCGGTCCCGCATTCGACCAGGGCGTTTCGGAGTTCATCGCCTGGAGCCGGGCCGAGTGGGACCGGCGGCGGTTCAAGCCGGGAGATCTCACGCACCGGGTGCAGCCGCTGCGGAGGCCCGCGGGCGACGAGGCGAGCGCGGAATTGGCGCAGGGCGGCTATGGCTCGGTGCTGATCGCCCGCAACCGAGAGGAACCTTGGCGCGAGCGGCTGCTCTACCGGCATCGGGCCAAAGCGGTCTGCTTGCTCGGAAGCCACCCGAACTGGGCCAAGGCGCTGGTGGCGCTCGACCTGGGGCTGGTCAGCCTCTTGGTGCTGCGCAACCTGGAGCATGCCCTCATGGACGGCCCGGGTTTGCGGTTCGACCTGATCCACGTGCTCCAAGGGGCGGAGGCGGAGGCCCGTAAGCGCTGGGCCGAGATCCGCCGGGTCCTCGATGGGCACGAGTGGCCGCCGTTGCGCCTGGTGCAACCGCATGGGACGGTGGCGCAAAGCATCTTGAGCGAAATTCATACCGGCGGATACGGCACCCTGGTGATAGGAAAACGGGGCCTCTCCCGCATCAAGCGGCTGTTTCTGGGCAGCGTTTCGGCCACCGTGCTTCAGGGGCTCGATGCGCAGAGCCTGGTCCTGATCGATTGACTTGCGCTTGAAAAAAGAGCATCGGGTGGGGTAAATTCGCTTCAGTGGAGGGGAAACCATGTGCCAGCAATGCGCTGCATGGACACGCAGGGGGTTTTTGAAGGGGATCCTGGCCGGGGGGGCCGCATGGGGTTTGGGGCTCGGTTTCAGTCAGTCGGCCCTGGCGGCGGCGATGCGCCTCAGGTTCAGCACCTGGCACCCGCCCATGAGCCGCGAGACCCGCACCGTCTGGGGCCCCATGCTGGATGAGCTGAAGCGGCGCAGCGGGGGCGGCCTGGACTATTCCTTGTATGCCGGAGCGGCGCTCGGCAAAGCGCCCGAGCACTTCGACATCGTCGCCAACGGGCTTTCCGATCTTGGTTACTTTACGGCCACTTTCACGCCCGGCCGTTTCCCGCTGACCGATGTGCTTTCGCTGGCGGTGTGGGTCGACGGCAAAGACCTGGCGGCCGACATCGGCAATGCGGTCTTCCAGCGGGTCCTGCAGGATGAGTTCAAGGGGGTCAAGGTTCTCGAACTCAACGGCTGCATCCAGTCCTTCATCTGGACCAAAAAGCCGGTCTCCCGGATGGAGGACCTCAAGGGGATGAAGCTCAGGACCCCGGGCGGCCATCAGACCCACTACGTTAAGGCCCTGGGAGCCGAGCCGCTTTTCATGCCGCCCGGGGATGTCTACATGGCGATCGAGACCGGCACCATTGACGGGATCGTGACCTGCCCGCCGATCCTGCTTGCCTACCGGCTGCACGAGGTGGCCCGTTACGGGGTGGTGACCACCCTCGGCTGCGTCTCCGAGGGTACCGTGATGAACCGTAAATCATGGGGCCGTCTGTCGAGCGATCAACAGCAGGTGATCGAGCAGGTGTGCTCCAACCCGTTCAGAGTTTCGGGGGGGCTAACCCGCTCCGAATACCCCAAGCTGCTCGAGGAGGTTCAAGCGGGCGGGGTCCGGCTGGTGGAGCTGACCGGACCCGAAGCCCAGCGCTGGTACGGCCGTTTCCAGGAGGTGACCCGCCGGTGGGTGACGGACCTCGAGGCCAAGGGGCTGCCGGCGCGCCGGGCCGTCGCCGTGATGAACGAGGAATGTGAAAAGAGGAACATCGATCTCGTGGCCTGCCCACCCGAAATGAAAAAAACATAGCCGGGACCGAAAGGCGGCAGACCATCGTGGAGCGTTTTCGAAAGCTGATCCGGAAGGCGAGCACCCGTTCCTGTTTCGCCGGGATGCTGCTGTTGGCCCCGTTGATGACGCTTACCGTGGCGGATGTGGTCGGCCGATCTTTCTTCAACAAGCCGATCCCGGGGACCTTCGAGCTTTCGGAGTACATGCTGGCGGTGATCGTGCTGCTGGGAGCGGCCTACACCCAGCAGGTCAAGGGCCATGTGGCCGTCGGATTTTTCACCGAGCGCTGCTCGCCTCGGGCGCGGGCGGCGCTGAACGCCCTCACGGGCGCGGCGAGCCTTTTCGTCGTCGCCATTGTCGTCTGGCAGGGGGCTGTTACAGGGATCGATGAAAAGAGCGTTTCGGATCAGCTGCGGATCCCTCAGTGGCCCTTCCGGCTGCTGGTGGCGGCCGGGGGGCTTCTGCTGTGGCTTGAGCTGGCGCTGGACCTGATCGACTCCGTCCGCAGCGCCCTCGGAGGGAGCCGATGGATCCGGTGACCGCCGGCATCGCCGGCAGCCTGCTGCTGGTGGCGCTGCTTTTCATGGGGATGCCCATCGCGTTTCTGATGCTGCTGGTGGGCTTTTTGGGGATATCCCAGCTGGCCTCGGCCGGCGCCGCCCTTCCGGTCATACCCCAAACCCTCTATGGGGTCTGTTCGCACTACCCGTTTACGATCATCCCGCTCTTCATCATCATGGGCAGCCTATCGGGTACGGCCGGCATCACGCACGAGCTCTACGCGAGCTTCGATGCGTGGTTCCGCCGCCTTCCCGGCGGACTGGGGGTGGCGACCATCGCCGCCTGCGCGGGGTTTGCCGCGGTCAGCGGGTCTTCGGTGGCGGCCGCAGCGGCAATGGGGAGGGTTGCGATCCCCGAGATGCGCCGGTTCGGGTATGCGCCGCGCCTGGCGACCGGGGTGGTGGCCGCAGGGGGCACCCTGAGCTTTCTCATTCCGCCCAGCCTGGGTTTCGTGGTCTACGGCATGCTGACCGAGCAGTCCATTGGCAAGCTCCTGATTTCAGGCGTTCTGCCCGGCATTCTGCTTTCCGTCGTCTATGCGGCGGTAGTCATCGGGTGGGTCCTGATCCGTCCCGGCCTGGCGCCGGTCCGTCCGGAACCCATCCCGTTGCGGCAAAAAGTGTCGGCCCTCAAAGGGGTCTGGGAGACGGCCCTGGTGTTTTGCCTGGTGGTGGGCGGGATATATCTCGGGTTCATCAACCCCACCGAGGCCGGTGCCGTCGGCGCCTTTGCCCTGCTTCTGATCGTGCTGGCCAAAAGGCGCCTGAGCCGGAGCGCCGCCCTCGATAGCCTGCTGGAGGCGACGCGGGTCACCGCGATGGTGCTGTTTCTGGTCGCAGGCGCAACGGTGTTCAGCACCTTCCTGGCGCTCTCCACGATCCCTGCCCATGTTTCGAGCTGGATCGCAGGTTTGGAGGTCTCCCGCTACCTGGTGCTCGCGATCATCGTCCTGATCTATTTCTTCCTGGGGTGTTTCCTTGATTCCGTCTCCATGATGGTGCTGACCCTCCCGGTCGTCTACCCGGTCGTCGTGGGACTGGATTTTCATCCCATCTGGTTCGGAGTGGTGGCGGTGCTGATGATGGAGGCCGGTCTGATCACCCCGCCCATGGGTCTGAACGTCTACACCCTGGCCGGGATTGCCACGGACGTCGCCCCCGTGGAAATTTTTCGGGGGGCCCTGCCTTTCCTGACGGCGATTTTGCTCACAGCGACCCTCTTGACGGTTTTCCCGGGTATCGCTCTATACCTGCCCGGCCTGATGGGCGGCTGAAGGGCCCATTTCGTCTTCACCGACGGATTTGCCCACAGGCCCCAACTTGCGCTATAATTCATCTCTGGGCCGACATTTTTACCCATTTACAGGATGGCGCTATGGACCTGCACCCTCAATATTGGCATTGGCTCGCGTTCGGCATGGTCCTGATCCTCGCCGAGCTTTTTATCCCAAGTTTCACCGTCTTCTGGTTCGGTTTAGCCGGCCTCATCGTCGGCTCGGTTCTGCTCGTGGCGCCCCAGACCAATTTCACCTGGCAGCTTTTCCTCTGGGCCATCGCCTCGGGTTTCATGACCTATCTGTGGTTCAAACTCTTTAAACCCCTCATGGCCGACCGCACCAAGGCCGGCATCTCCCGAGAGGCGATCGTCGGAGAGACCGGACAGGTCATCCGGGTGCCGGATGCGGGCCAGCGGGGTGTCGTGCGTTTCGCCACCCCGCTGCTGGGGGCGGAGGAGTGGCCCTTCATCTGCGAGCAGACCGTGGCGGTTGGGGACCGGGTGGCGGTCCAAGAGGTCTCCGGCAACACGCTGCTCGTCAGCAAACACAAGGCCGCTTAGCACGGCCGCCCCTCCCGCGCGGTGTCTCAAATCAGAAAGGAGAACCGATATGCCTGAAATGACCCTGGTCGTGGTGTTTGTCGTGCTCGTGTTCGTCAGCATCCTGGTGGGGGTGCGCATCGTGCCCCAGGGCAGCAAGTATGTCGTGCAGCGGCTCGGGAAATACCACAACACCCTGGGGCCGGGGTTGAACATTCTGATCCCCTACATCGATTCGGTCGCCTACAAGGTCACCACCAAGGACATCGTGATGGATATCCCCTCCCAGGAGGTCATCACGCGGGACAACGCGGTCCTGATCGTCAACGCCATCGCCTACATCAACATCGTCTCTCCTGAAAAGGCGGTCTACGGTGTCGAGAACTACATCCTCGCGATTCAGAACCTGGTCCAGACCTCGCTGCGCTCCATCGTGGGCGAGATGAACCTGGACGATGCGCTCTCCTCCCGCGACCATATCAAGGCCAAGTTGAAGACGGCCATTTCGGACGACATCGCCGACTGGGGCATCACGCTCAAGACCGTGGAGATCCAGGACATCAAGCCTTCGGGTACGATGCAAAAGGCCATGGAGGAGCAGGCGGCGGCGGAGCGCGAACGCCGGGCCATGGTGACCCGCGCCGACGGTGCAAAGGCCGCAGCCGTTCTGGAAGCCGAAGGCCGCCTCGAGGCCTCCAAGCGTGATGCCCAGGCCAACGTGGTGCTGGCCGAGGCGACCCAGCTCGCCATTCGTAAAGTCACGGATGCCGTCAAGGAAAACGAACTGCCGGCCGTCTACCTTCTGGGGGAGAAATACGTGGACGCCCTCAGGACCATCTCGGGGTCCGCCAACTCCAAGGTGGTGGTGCTCCCGGCGGACCTGCCGGCGGCAATCAGGGGCATCATGGGGGTTTTGAAAAAATAGTGTGCGCAGGAGTGTTGACTTAAAATCGCCGGGACCTACCTTGCAGGCTCGCCTGGCAGCAGCGGGCTTATCCTTTAATCACGGCATGCCGCTGTGCCGGCAAATTTGAATTGCGCCTGAAAGGACAACTTTCCATGAGCGAACTTCGGGACGATCAACTCCTCACCATCGTCAGAAACGTGGTCGAGCAGCACGGCTGCCGCCTGGTCGACATAGACTTCGACAAGCACGTCCTCAACATCGAGGGCCCCGACGAGGCGCAGGCCCAGTGCGCCCTTGCGCTGGAGCAGGTCCTCGGGAAATGAAAGGAGAGTGAGGGCCTATTTCGTGAACACCTTTTTCAATAAATCCGTCGTGCGCGCGGCCGGGTTGGTGCGGATGCTGGCCTCTTCCTGGCCCACCTTCAAAAAAAGACCGTCCAGGGACTTGCCGGTCACGTAGCTGTCGAGGTCGATTGAATCCGGCTTGCCGAACGGCACCAGCGACGTGTAGCGGTCCGTGAGGGCCTTGTAGGAGCGTGTCGCACCCACTTGGTTCATGCTGTCGGCGATGACGGGTTTGAAGGCCTCGGTCAGCTGGGGCGTGGTCTTGGACTTGAAATAGTCGGTGGCGGCGGTGTTCCCGCCATTGAGAATTTTCTTGGCATCCTCGAAGGTCATCTTTCTCACGGCCTCCTCGAAGATCGGCCGCGCCATGGGTGCCGCCTGCTCCGCCGCCCGGTTCATGCTGAGGACAACGTCGTCCACCTCTTTCTGGTATCCCGCTTTTTTGAGCAGCTCGACCGCCGTTCGCAATTTCTCCGGCATGAGGATCTTCACCGCGGCGTCTCCGAAATAGCCGTTCGCCTTGGACAGCGTTTGAACGGCGTTTCCCGTTCCAACCGCCAGGGCTTCCTTGAGTCCGGCCGACGCATCGCCCTGGCCGCCGGCACCCCCCCCGGAAGCAGACCCCAGCACCCCTTTGACGGCGCCCTTGATGTCCTGCGCAAAGCCGGGCATCGCCACCAGCACCAAACACCCCAACACCCAACCAAGATGCTTTGTTTTCATGGGAAGGCTCCATTGAGTGAGGTTTGCGAGTTCGTGCCTTGCATCTTACGCCCGCAGAGCAGACAGCGCAAGGGCAGGTAGAATCGGAGAAGGGGGCCCGGTCTTGCACGAAAAATGGGCGGAGGGCTGCGTCGTCAGCCCCATGGGATCCGAATGCGGCGGCGCCGTGCCCTGGACGCCGGCTACCCGGGGCGCAACCGCATCCTGCAGCTGCGCCAGGCGCGCACCGGGATCACCAGGGCATAGAAGGGGAAAGTGTACAGGGCGGCCACGGTGGGCTCCAGGGGTGAAAAGAACTGGGAGCTGAAGACGATGACGAGGATGTAGTTCATGATCCAGAGGCTGATGACGGCTGAAAGTTGGTCCTCCAGGCGCCAGCGCCAGGCGACGAGAATCCCCGCCGCAATAAAAAGGAACCCGGCAGCGAAGGTGACCGCGACCGCCTCGACAAGCACCGTCGGCTGCTGATGGAAAAAATCGGAATACTTGGAAAACACCCCCAGGTTGGTCAAGGCGAACAGCAGCAGGGAAAGGAGGTATTGGCCTTTTTTGATGCGAATCGCCGCTGCGGGGGCGGCCCTTTTCAGCAGCTCGGCTGCGAGCAGGGGGACGAACACCACCATCACCAAAAGCCGCATCATGCCGAGCAGAGGAATCTCCATGGAGTGGCCGAAGAGCAGCGCCACGAGCGGCGGCAGGGTAAAAGGGACCAGCAGCGACGAGCCGACCACCACGACGAGGACCAGCGCCATGTTGGCCTGGAGCAAATTGGCGAAAAAAGGGGCAACGGCCCCGGTGGAGATCCCGGCCAGGAGCATCGCCGCCAGGCCGTAGGCCGGCCAGATCAGTCGGAAGAGCAGGGCGACGGCCGCCGGGAACAGGATCATGCGGAAGGCCAGAAACCCCGCGATCCGCAACGGGGACCGGCAGGCGGCTTGCCAGATCTGGGAGATGCTGATCGAGAGAAAGCTCAGGAAGAGCAGCAGCATCATCCAGACGATCGGGAAGGGCCGAAGCGGGGCACACAGGTCGGGCGCCAGAACGCCGACCAGAAGCGAACCGAAGCTCACCGCGAGCAGAAGAAAGTCCTTGCCGCTTAACATAAACCGCCCTCCTCCCCCGACCCCATAATGTAAAAATTTTCCAAAATCAACTTTTTTATTGACATACACGACCTTTGTTGTAAATATACTACAAAATTGTAAAAGAAGCTTTTATCCCTCTCTTTTGTAACCAGGCTACCATGGCCGACACACTCTCCCTGATCCGCAGCTCGCTCGACTCGCTGCGGAACTCTGAAAAAAAAGTGGCCAAGTGCGTCCTGGGCGATCCGGGCGCGGTCATCACCTCCTCCATTACCGAGCTGGCGGAAAAAGCCGGTACGAGCGAGCCCACGGTGATCCGATTCTGCCGCAGACTGGGCCTGGGCGGCTACATGGAGCTGCGCCTGAACCTGGCCCGCGATTTGCCCTCCGCACAGTACATTTTCGAAAACGTTGGCGACAGCGACTCCCTGGCCGAGATTGCCGGCAAAATTTTAAACGCCCACCGCGAAGCCCTCAGCAATGCATTGAACCGGATCAACCTGGACGATCTCGATGCCGCCGTGAACGCCCTTCGGAAGGCTCGGCGCATAGAGTTCTACGGCGTCGGCGGTTCGGGTGTCGTGGCCCGGGACGCCCACCACAAGTTGTTTCGCCTCGGCATCCCCTGCGTCGTTTACGACGACCCCCACATGCAGGTCATGTCGGCCGCCCTGCTCGGCGCCGCGGATGTCGTGATGGCTTTCTCGCACACGGGCTCAACGAAGGATGTCATCGACAGCGTCAAAATCGCGCGCAAGGCCGGTGCCACCATCATCGGGATCCTGGGCAGCGAGAGCGCCCCCCTGCTTAAGCTCTGCGACATCGCGCTCTCGGTCTTCTCACGGGAGGCGGCGGTGAGACTGGCGCCCATGACCTCGCGGCTGGTGCAGCTGGCCATCATCGACGTCCTCTTCGTGGCGGTTGCGATGCGCAATTTCAACGGCACCAAGGAGCGTCTGGACCGAGTGAAGCGCTCGCTCGTGGAGAAACGCTATTGACCCGCGATCGGGCAGAGAGGCGGTTGGTGTCATGATCCGGAAGCTGGACCGGTTCCTGGTGCGGGCGAACCAGCTCGTCATCGGCCTGATGATGCTGGCCATGTTCGTTCTGGTCTTCGTCAATGTGGTGGGCCGCTACGTCTTCGATGCCTCCTTTGCCAAGGCGGAGGAGGTCTCCACCTTTTTGATGATCTGGGTCACCTACCTGGGCGCAGGCCTCGCTCTGCGGGAAGGCCGCCATGTGGCCATCGACATGTTCCAGGACAAGCTGCCTTTGAGGGCGCAGATGTTTTTGCGTGCCCTGCTCGGGGTGGGTATCCTCGTCTTCTTCGGCGTTTTGACCTACTTCGGTGTCCAGATGTCGATTTTCGGGTGGTCCCAGGAGACCATTGCGACGCAGATCCCCACGGGCATCCCCTATCTGGCCATCCCGTTGGGGGCACTGGTGTTTTGCATGCACCTCACCCTGACGTTCAGGAGCTGGGTGGATCGGAGCTGGGAGAAAATCGCAGCCCCCGAAGAGCACTCCCCTGCCGAGGACGCGGCCTTATGAGCACGATCCTGTTCACCGTTTTCGCGATCGGCATGTGTGTGGGGTTGCCGGTCTCCCTGAGCATGGGGTTCTCCGGCATGACCGCGGTCCTGGCCGACGGGCGCTTCATGGGCATGGTGGTGCCGCAGTACCTCTTCAACGGCATCAGCTCATTTCCACTGATGGCTGTTCCCTTCTTCATCCTGGCGGCCGAAATCATGACCGCCAGCGGTTTGACCGGCTCGCTGGTGCGATTCGCCAACGACCTGGTCGGACACATCCGCGGGGGACTCGGCCATGTCAACGTGCTCATCAGCATGCTTTTCGCCGGGGTCAGCGGGTCGGCCCTGGCGGACGCCGCCGGGCCGAGCGCGATCGTCATGAGCATGATGCGCAAGGCCGGCTATCACCCGGCATACGCCGGCGCCTTGAGCGCGGCCACCGCCACCATCGGGCCGATCATCCCGCCCAGCATCCTGATGGTGATTTACGCCATCTCGGACAGCCGGGTTACCGTGGGCGGCCTGTTTCTGGCCGGGGTGGCGCCGGGCATCCTGCTGGGCCTGGCCCTGGCCGCCGTGAACCACTGGATTTCGATCCGGCGCGGGTATCTCTTTCGCAGCCGGCGGCCCAGCCTGCGGGGCCTTGCCGGAAGCTTCTGGCATGCGCTGCCGGCCATGCTGCTGCCTTTCATCATCATGTTCGGGATCCTGGCCGGGATCTTCACCCCGACCGAGGCCGCCGCCGTGGCCGTGGCCTACGCCCTGATCGTGGGCCTGTTCATCACCCGCGGCCTCAACTGGAAAGAGATCCTGCCGGTGTTCGTCCGCGCCGGGGTGATGACCTCCTCGGTGCTGCTGATCGTTTCCATGGCGTCCATTTTTTCATGGCTTCTCACCATCCTGCAGATCCCCCAGACGCTGGCCAACCAGATTGCGAACATTACCACCCACCCCACGCTCGTCATCATCCTGGTGGCCATTCTGGTATTCATCTGCGGCATGGTGATCGACACCCTTCCGGCCTTGATAATACTGGTCCCCGTACTGGGCCCGCTCGTCGACAAGTTCGGCCTGGACCCGCTGCAGTTCGCCATGGCGGTCGTCTTGAACCTCTCCATCGGGCTGGTTACGCCGCCCGTGGGGCCGGTCCTTTTCGTCATCAGCACTGTGGGAAGAATCCGCTTCGAGGAGGTGGCCAAGGCAGTCATGCCGCTGCTCCTGGCAGAGATCGTCGTTCTGGCCGCCGTGATTGCCTTTCCAATCCTGAGCACGGCCGTGCCGAACTTCTTCGGCTTTGCCCGTTAACCGTCAACCAAAGGAGGATGTGAGATGAGACATTGGAGAATGATGTGGATCCTGGTTGTTGTCGCTCTGATCGTGCCCGGGCTTGCCCTGGCCCAGACCAAAGTGATCAAGTACGCCCACTTCCAACCGGCCAAGCTCGATCAGCCCAAGCAGGCGGCGGCCCTGGCCTTCAAGAACTATGTCGAGGCCAATTCAAAGGGGTCCCTCAAGGTCGAGGTTTACCCTGCAAGCCAGCTCGGAAACGACAGTGCCACCATGGAAGGCCTCAAAATGGGTACCATCGAAATGGCGGTGGTCCACGACGGCCCCATCTCGGCCGTGTACAAGCCCTTCATGGTCTATGCCATTCCCTACCTTTTCGATGACCAGACGATGGCCTGGACCGTCGTGGACGGCCCGTTCGGCAAGGAGATGGCCGAAGACATGACCAAGAAGACCGGCATCCGGCTCTTCGCGCTGGCCGACAATGGGATCCGGCACTTCACCAACAGCAAGCGGCCCATCAAGAGCCCGGACGACATGAAGGGCCTCAAGATGCGCGTCATGACCGGCCCGATCTGGACCAAACTGGTGGAGCCGTTGGGCGCGAGCCCCTCGCCGGTGCCCTGGACCGAGTTGCCCGCCGCCCTGCAGCAGGGCGTCGTCGACGGGCAGGAGAACGGCGTCACCAACATCCTGGCGGCAAGCCTTTACCAGAACCAGAAATACATCACGCTGGACGGCCACGTCTATAGCTGGCACGCCTACATGATGAACGACCGCTTCTACAACTCCCTGACCCCCGAGCAGCAGAAGATCGTGCTGAAGGGGGTGGACATCGCCAAGGTGATCCACCGGGGAATGACGGCTGCCCAGGACCTGAACGCCCCCGCGATTCTGGGGACGCTCGGCATGGAGGTTACGGCCCTGTCGCCCGAGCAGGTGGCGGCCTTCCGCAACAAGTCGCAGCCGCCGGTCAAGGCATGGGTGGAGGAGCAGATCGGCAAGGAGTGGGTGGACAAGCTGTTCGTCCAGGTCGACAATTACCGGAAGGCCAAATAGAGGCAATCAGCAGCATTAGCGACGGGAGCGGTTTCTGGCCGGGGCGGGAGGGTAGTCGCGGCGGAGCCGCTCCTTAACCAACAGGTTACGGGACCACTTTAGAGGGAGAAAACGATGTATCCTAAAACGATTATCGACGGATTCATGAAAGTTTCCACCGCCTCGGTTTCGGATGCGGTGGATAAGATCGCAAAGACGCGCGGGTTCATGGACCCGGCGATCAAGCCGCGGATCAACGAAACGAAAATCGTCGGCCCCGCGGTCACCATTTTGGAAGGGCACACCACGGAAGCGCTGCCGCCCCAGCACGCACTGGACGCCATCGATGAGTCGGCGGCCGGCAGCGTCATCGTCATCGCCATCAACGGTGAGGCCGAGGTGGCGGTCTGGGGAGGGCTGATGACGGCCGGCGCCGAGGTGAACGGCCATGCCGGGGCGATACTCGATGGGGGGGTGCGAGACGTGGCCGAGATCCGCCGCGATTCCGGTTTTCAGGTCTTCGCGCGCAGCGTCTGCCCCGCGACCACCGTGGGCCGGTTCAAGACCATCGCCTCCAACATGCCGGTGATCTGCGGCGGCGTCAACGTGAACCCGGGGGATCTCATCGTCGCCGACCTGGACGGGGTCGTCGTGGTGCCGCAGGAGCACGTGGAGGCCGTGTTGAATATGGCGACCGAGATCGAGGTGCGGGAGGCCGAACAGGCGCGGCTGATCCGCGAGGCCAAGTCCCTGCGGGCCGGGCTTGCCAAATACGGTCGAATCTAAGGAGGGCCGGGATGCAACCGGAGATCATCGCCATCGGAGAGCCCATGCTCGAGTTCAATGCGGAGCAGGAGGGTGCCCTCTCAGAGGTGGGGCGGTTTGTGGTAGGGTGGGGCGGCGACACCTCCAATTTCTGCATCGCCGCTTGCCGCGCCGGCGGGCGGGTGGGGTATCTGACGCGTCTGGGGGATGACGAGTTCGGCAAAAGCTTCCTCGAACTCTGGCAGCGGGAGGGGATCGACACCGGCCGCATCGTCAAAGACCCCGACGCGTTCACCGCCGCCTACTTCATCTCCCGCAAGGGTCGGCAGCACTATTTCACCTACTTCCGGCGAGGTTCCGCCGCCAGCCGCATGACGCCCGCTTTTTTGCCCCAAGACTACATCGCGGGTGCTAGACTGCTGCACGTCTCCGGCATCAGCCAGGCCATCAGTCAGAGCGCCTGCGACACCGTTTTTGCTGCCATGGCCGTCGCGCGGGCCGCCGGCCGGCTCGTCTCCTACGACCCTAACTTCCGGCCCAAGCTCTGGCCGCTGGACCGCGCGCGGGCGGTTATCCACGAGACCTGCCGCCGGGCGGACTTGATTTTCCCCAGCCTGGACGACGCGCGCCAGCTGACCGGCCTGGTTTCACCCGAGGAGATTGCCGGATTCTACCGCGGGCTGGGGCCCAAGGTGGTGGTCATCAAGCTGGGAGCCGAAGGCGCGCTGCTCGCCTCGGGCAACGATCTTCAGACCTTCCCGCCGTATGCGGTGGATTCCATCGACATGTCCGGCGCCGGCGACACGTTTGACGGCGCCTTCGCGGTCTGCTTCATGCAAGATCGCCCGCTGGATGAATGCATGCGCTTTGCCAATGCGGCCGCCGCCCTCACCACCACGGGCCTGGGTTGTGTCAGCCCCGTGCCGCGGCGCGAGGCGATTCAGGCGCTCATGGCGCGGTAGTCGCAAAACTGACGGGTGGGAGGGATCCATGTCCAAGCATACGGTCGTGGTGGTCAGCCTGGGCTACGAATCCTATGCGATCGAACGCGAGCTCTTGAGAGCGATTGACGCCGAGCTGGTGCTGGCGCCGCGGGACTGCCTCACTGAAGCCGAGGTGATCGCCGCCGGTCGCGAGGCCGATGCGCTCCTGGTGCGCGAGGCCCCGGTCAGCGCCCGCGTCATCGACGCCCTTGTGCGCTGCCGGGCGATCGTACGCTACGGGGTCGGCGTGGACAACATCGACCTGGAGCACGCGCGAAAAAAACGGATCTATGTGGCCAACATCCCGGGCTACGGCACCGAGGAGGTGTCGGACCACGCCGCGGCCCTCCTGCTGGCCTGTGTCCGCGATCTGCGCACCCGCGACGCCAACCTGCGGCTGGGCCGGTTCGAAACCGACATCAGCGGCCCCGTCTATCGCACCACGGGCAAGACCCTGGGCCTCGTCGGCTACGGCCAGATCGGCCGGGCCTTGCACCGCAAGTGGCGGGGGTTCCTTCCGCAGCGGGTGCTGGTGTTCGACCCGTACGCGCCGCCGGAGGCGATCCGGGAGGGCGGGGCCGAGGCCGTCGATCCGGACCGGCTTTTCGCAGAGTCCGATTACATCTCGCTGCACGCCCCGTTGACGCCCTGGACCCGGCACCTCATCAACGCAAAAAGCTTGGCGCAGATGAAGCCCACGGCCGTCCTCGTCAACACGGCGCGCGGCGAACTCATCGACGAAGAAGCGCTGGCGTCGGCGCTGGCGGAGGGCCGGATCGCGGCCGCGGGGCTGGACGTCTTCGAAAGGGAGCCGCTCGCTGACGATCACCCTTTCATCGGCTTGCCCAATGTCGTGCTCAGCGGCCATGTGGGCTGGTACTCAAAAGATGCCGTCCGGGAGCTTCAAACCCGCGGGGCCCAGGAGGTCGTGCGGGTGCTCTCCGGCAGTGCCCCCCAGTGCTGGGTCAACCGCTGGTGATAAGCGTGAGGTAATGCGCCGGCGCAGAAGAGAAAAAGAGGCCATTTCATGAATGCACCCCAGGTCATGGTAAGCCTCACCCGGATCGGCGTCGTACCCGTGGTGCGGGCGGAATCGCCCGAGCGGGTGGAAGGTGCCGTGGAAGCGCTCATCGAAGGCGGGATCCCGGTGGCGGAGATTACGATGACCGTGCCGGGGGCCGCCTCCGTCATCGCGCGCTGCGCTGCCCGCTTCAGGGGCCGGCTCACCCTGGGGGCCGGGAGCGTGACCGATGCCGACACGTGCGCTGCGGTCATCGACGCCGGCTGTGTCTTCGTCGTCACCCCGGTCTTCAAGGCCGACGTTATCTCGGCCTGCAAGCGCCGGGGGATCTGCGTTATTGCCGGCGCCCTGACCCCCACCGAAATCTTTTCAGCCTGGGAGGCCGGGGCCGATGCGGTCAAGGTTTTTCCCGTAAAGGCCATGGGCGGCGCCGCCTACCTGCGGATGGTGCACGAGCCCCTGCCGCACATCCAGCTCACACCCACCGGCGGGGTCACCCTGGAATGCCTCGCCGACTACTTCGGCGCGGGGGCGCCCTTTGTAGGCGCGGGGGGCGACCTGGTGAATAAAAACGCCGTCGAGTCCGGCGACACCCGGGCCATCACCCGAAGAGCCCGGCAATATGTGGAAGCCGTCCGAGCCGCCCGCAGTCTGAGCGCCGGCAGTGTGACCCCGCAGCCTTGAAATGCCTGCTCCGCCTGTTGTACGCTGCGATCTCCGGGGCGCGGACGGGGCCATGCGTTGGGCCGCAACCCTCCGAAACCACCCGCCCCGGCTGCCGAGGCGAAGGCCATGAAACCCTTTCAAGAATTCCCGGCTCACCTCAAAAAGGAGATCCGCTTCGTTCTCGCGGACATCGACGACACGCTGACCCTGGAGGGATTGCTGCCGTCGGCATCGCTGGCGGCCATGGAGCGGCTGCGGGATTCCGGGATGGCGGTCGTTCCCGTCACGGGCCGCCCCGCGGGCTGGTGCGACCACATCGCGCGCATGTGGCCGGTGGCGGCCGTGGTCGGCGAGAACGGCGCGTTTTATTTTCGCTACGACCGCGCGCTGCGGAAGATGCAGCGCAGCTATTTCAAGACGGCCGCTGAACGGGAGGCGGACCGCGGGCGCCTGGCTGAAGTGAAGGCCGAAATCCTGGCGGAGGTCCCGGGCTGCGCGGTGTCGGCCGACCAGGCTTTTCGTGAGGCGGACCTTGCGATCGATTTCTGCGAGGATGTGCCGGCGCTGCCGCCCCAAGCGGTCGTCCGGATCGTGGAGATCTTCGAGAAAGCCGGTGCCCAGGCCAAGATCAGCTCCATTCACGTCAACGGCTGGTTCGGCGCCTACGACAAGCTCGCCATGACCCGACGACTGTTTCTGGAGGTTTTCAGGCAAGAGCTCGAAACGATCAGGGACCGGGTGATCTTCATCGGCGACTCGCCCAACGATCAGCCCATGTTCGCATTTTTCCCCCACGCCGTCGGCGTTGCCAACGTCAGGGAGTTCGTCAATCGGCTGAGCGACCCCCCGGCCTGGGTCACGCAGCGCCCGGGCGGAATCGGCTTTGCGGAGATGGCGGCGACGCTGCTTTCATGAAAGCTTTGCCATGGCCGCCCGCAATCATAATCATAGCAAAACGGTAACAATTCAGATTGTTACAACGTATTAACGGAGTCAAGACCTTTCTGTTTTCATTTGACTTGCCGGTCCGGGTCCAGTAGGTTCATACGCGTTAACTGTCCATCTGCAAACAGCGTTTTTCGGCGTTTCCGGATGGGCTCCGATGGGTTCACGCTCCGGCATCCTCAACCATTTAACAAAGGAGAGTGCATGATGAAAAGGGCCCTTGTGATGTTCAGTCTCTTCGCTTTTGCGGTTCTGGGGATGTGGTCCACCTCACTTGCCCAGGCTCCGGCCATCGAGAACGAACTCTACCTGATCACCCCGGTCTCAAAAGATGTCCACGACCCCATGCTCAAGGCGTTTGCCGCCTGGGCCAAAAAGAAATACAACGTGGACGTCAAGACCAGCGCCATCCCCAAGGGTACGCCGGTCGCCTACGGGCAGATCCTGGAGTGGAAAGGCAGACCCCAGGCGGACGTGTTCTGGGGCGGCGAGGGGACCCTCTTCGACAACCTGGCCATCGAAGGGCTGCTCGATCAGGTGCAGCTGTCGAAGGCCACCTGGGATGCCATCCCGGCCTCCATCGGCAAACCGGTGCCCCTGCCGTTGAAAGACCCCAAAAAATTCTGGGTCGGCACCACTCTCGAGCCCTACGGCATCATCTATCAGCCCACGCTGCTGAAGCGACTGGGGGTCGAGATCAAGAGCTGGGAAGACCTGCTCAACCCGAAGCTCAAGGGCCAGATCGCCCAGTGCACCCCGGACCGCTCCAGCTCCAGCCACGCGAGCTACGAAGTCATCCTGCAGACCTACGGGTGGGAAAAGGGCTGGGAGTGGCTGACCAAGCTGGCAGCCAACACCGGTATCTTCACCGCCCGCTCCCGCGACGTGCCGAGCATGGTGGCCAAGGGTGAGTTTGCGGTCGGGTTTGCGGTTCCGAGCTACATGGCTTTCGCCGAGGTGCTGGCAGGCTACGACGTGAACTTCGTCTACCCCAAGAACGCCTACGTCACCCCCGAGCCCATGTCGGTCTTGAAAGGCGCCCCGCACCCCAAGGCCGGCCACGCCTTCATCGAGTTCTGCCTGAGCGAGGAAGGCCAGCTGCTGCTTTCGGGCCTCGGCGTCTACCCCATCACTCCCAACCTCAAGGTGAAGGGCCCCGCGGGATCGAACCAGGAGAAGGCCGTTGCTTTCACGGGCGGGATGCGCTCCTTCTTTGAAACCGAGATCGGCAACGTCTACGACGACAAGATCGCGGGCGAAAAAAAGCGGATCGAGGACGTGAACTCCTACTTCCGCAAGGAGATCGCCGAAAAACACAAGGACATTGTGAAATAACCCCATCACCCGGAATCAGGGGGAGCCTGTTCGGACGTTGTCCTACGCCGGAGGGTTTCCCCTGATCTTTTACCACGAGAAGGCGGCGGGCGGATGAGAATCGAACTCCAGGACATCGTCAAGCGGTTCGGTGCGCTCGAGGCGGTAAGCCATGTGTCCCTCGACATCCGGGACGGCGAGCTCTTCACGCTTCTGGGCCCATCGGGCTGCGGCAAAACCACCATCTTGCGCCTGGTGGGCGGCTTCCACCGAGCCGACCATGGGCGGATCCTGTTCGGCGACAAGGACATGTCGGGTAAGCCCCCCTACGAACGCCACATCGGCATGGTATTTCAGAACTATGCCCTTTGGCCCCACATGCGGATCTTCGACAACATTGCTTACGGCTTGAAGCTGCAGAAATTTTCAACGTCCGAAATCCAAGACAAGGTGGCCCGTGCCCTGGAGCTGGTCAACATGAAAGGGCTAGAGAAGCGCTACCCGGGAGAGCTTTCCGGGGGCCAGCAGCAGCGCGTGGCCCTGGCGCGGGCTCTGGTGCTCAATCCGGATGTGCTGCTGCTGGACGAGCCGCTCTCCAACCTGGATGCCAAGATCCGGATCCAGGTGCGGGCGGAGATCCGCAAACTCCAGAAGGACCTCGCCATCACCACCATCTATGTAACGCACGACCAGGAAGAGGCCCTGACCCTTTCCGACCGCATTGCCGTCCTGAGCCACGGCAAGCTGCAGCAGGTCGGCAGCCCTCATGAGTTGTATGAAAAACCCAGCAACCCGTTTGTGGCCGACTTCATCGGAATCAACAACCTGATACCGGGGAAGATCACCGACGTCATGGAAGGCGGCGCCGCGCTTCGGGTGGAGAGTGCGGTCGGGACCCTGATCGGCTCCGGCGACGGCAGGTTGACAACGAGCCAGGCCTGCATGGTTTGCGTCCGCCCGGAAACCGCCAGCATCAGTCTGGAAGACGGTCCGAAAGAAGGTGTCAACCGGGTCCCCGCCACGGTGAGCTTTCCCTCCTACATCGGCAATACCGTCCGCTACGACGTGGACATGGGCGGCACGCTTTTCAAAGTGGATGTCCAGAACCCAACCGATCACCACGAGCTGCCGATAGGGACGAAAGTGACTGTGAGCTTTCCGGTATCATCGTCTCTGGTCATTCCGGCGGAATAAGCCGTCAAACCCGATGCAAAAGAGAACTTCATGACAACCGACGCGGCGACAACGGCAGTCCCGGTATGGTTCAGGTCCGGAAGCGGCATCCATGTGGGTGGGCTTCTCGGCTACGGGGCCATCTGGGCGTTCATGATCGTTTTCCTGATATACCCCCTCCTGCACCTTTTTTACGATGCTTTCACCACGGATGCGGCCGAGTTCACCCTGGAAAATTTCCAGGATTTCTTTACGGACCGATTTTACCTCAAGTCTCTCATGAATTCCCTGCTCCTGGGGGTGGGCACGGTGATCACGACCTCGATCATCGGCATCACCTTCGCCTTCCTGCTGCTGCGCTACGAGTTCCCGGGGCGGGGGCTTTTCACCTACCTCTCCATCGTGCCGATGATCATGCCGCCGCTCGTGGGCGTCATGGGCTTCGTCTTCATACTTGGGCGGGCGGGCACGGTGAACATCCTCCTGATGGACTACCTGGGTTTCGAAAAACCCATCAACTTCATGTACGGCATCCAGGGGGTGTTGCTGGTCGAGACCCTGCATCTGTTTCCCCTGATGACCCTTAGCATCGTGGACGCCATGGGCAAAATCTCCCCATCCCTGGATGAAGCCGCCGAAAGCGTCGGCTCCCGGGGGTTGAGAAAATTCTGGGACATCACCTTCCCGCTCACCACCCCCGGCTACGTGTCGGGGGCGCTCCTGGTCTTCATCTGGACCTTTGCGGATTTCGCCACCCCGCTGGTGGTGGGGGTCGACGACCTGCTCGCTTCCCAAGCCTACCTGAACATCGTGCAGTTCGTCGACCGCCGTCTTTTCAAGATGGGCATCGTCATATCGGCAATCATGGTGATCCTAGCGATCCTCTTTTTGATCATCGCCAAGAAATACGTGGCGATCAAGGACTACAGCTCCCTGTCCTACTCGGTGATCGAGCGCAAGCAGATAGGGCCCGCCGCCAAGGCGGGGGTGGTGGCTTTTTTAGGAGTGATCCTAATCTTCGCCTTCATCCCCTACCTTGGGATCGCCCTGGACTCCTTCGGCAAGGGCTGGGCCCTGACCCCCTTCCCTGTGAAATACACGTTCCAGTATTTCGAACGGGTGGCCTTCGAGACGCCCAAGTTCATTATCAACAGCCTGCTCTATGCCGGGATCTCGGTGCTGATCTGCATCGCCGTGGGCGTGCCGCTCGCCTGGGTGAACGCACGGACCAAACTGCCGGGCCGGGAGGCGCTAGACTCCCTGACCACCCTGATCCTGGCCCTGCCCGGCACCGGCATCGGCATCGCCTACATGCGGGCCTTCCGCGAGCCCCTGCCCTACTTCGACATGGCCTTCATCGGCATGTGGATCGTCATCCCGGTGGTCCTGGGGGTGCGCCGCCTGCCTTACACCGTGCGCGGGACCTTCGCATCGCTTCAGATCGTCCACAAGTCCTTCGAGGAGGCGGCCGAGAGCGTGGGCGCCACCCAGATGACCACTTTCAAGGATGTCACCCTGCCGCTGATCTGGAAGGGGGTCCTGGTGGGATCGCTCTACTCATTCATCCTGGCGCTGCAGGAGGCCTCGGCCACCCTGCTCTTGGTGGTGCCCGGGCACGAGATGATGACGGTGGGCATTTTCAACTTCTACATCGGCGGATCGGTCAACGAGGCCGCCGCCCTGGGCCTGATCCTCATCATTCTCGGGGCGCTCTGCCTGTTCGTCATCAACCGCGTGGCGGGGTCCAAAATGGGGGGCGTGTTCGGATGAATTTTTCCCGCAGCGCGCTGCGGGAAAAATTCATGCCATAAGACCAAGGGGGAAAACCGTGCGGTAAGGAACCTTCGGGGAGGGGCGTCATGGAGAACGGGACCCGTTGGACAGAGCAACCGAATTTGGTTCCGGTTTGGGATCTGCCTACCCGGCTTTTTCACTGGCTGCTGGCGGCGCTGGTTGCGGCCGCGTTTGCGACCGCGAAGGCCGGCGGGAACGCCATGATCTACCACGAGTGGTGCGGCAGCGCCGTCCTGGCGCTGCTGGTGTTCCGCGCGGTGTGGGGCATTATCGGCAGCGGGCCATCCCGGTTCGCCTCATTTCTGGTCGGGCCGACGGCTGTGTTGCGGTATGCCATGACCCTTTTTTACCGGGATGCCGGCCGACACCTCAGTCACAACCCCCTGGGCGGCTGGTCGGTTGCGGCCATGCTGCTCGTCTTGTTCATCCAGGCGGGTACCGGACTTTTCGCGAACGACGACATCGCCACCACCGGGCCGCTTTATGCGTGGGTCGGAAAGGCGCTGAGCGACCGGTTGACGGTGCTCCACCTGATCAACCAAAACGCGATCGTGGCCCTGGTGGCGCTCCACATCGCGGCGGTGCTCTTCCACCTGGTTTACAAGCGCGAAAACCTGATCACCCCGATGATCACGGGCCTCAAAGAGTGGCGGGGTGAGATCCCTGCGTGCGTTTTCCAGAAGCCGTTGTGGCTGGCGGCGCTGGCGGCAGCAGTTTCGGCGGGTGCGGTTTATTGGCTGGTGGGTTAAGGAGAAACCGGGCAGAACCCGGCTTCTCCTTCAGCCTTGCTATCTGCTGCGATAATCGTCGTGGCACGCCTTGCAGCTGGCGCCGGCTGCGCCGAACTGCGATTTGGCGGCATTGAAATCGCCGGCTTTTGCGGCTGCGGCCAGTTTCGCGATCTCAGCCTCGTTGGCCTTTGCAAGCCCCATGAACTTCTCCTTCTGTGCCAGCGCATCGCGCTTCATCTTGCTGCCCCTGTCGCTGCCGGGCATCATATAAGCGTCCCACGGCAGTTTGATGAGGGTGGCCACCAGGTTGGCGTTCTGTTCGAAGGACTCCTGGGTGAAGGGTTGCTCGCCCTTGACCACCGCCCCCATGCGCGTGAAATGGGTGCCGACCACGGACATGACCGACTGGCGGTACTTGATGGCCTCCTCGGTTTTGGCGAACTGGGCATAGGCAACCCCCGCCACCAGCCCGACCATCAGCAGACACAGACCCCAGGTGAAAAACCGCTTTTTCATAAGCCCTCCTCGCTGTTTCCGTTTAAGTGCCGTTCCGGTTGGCACGGCCATGATCTATGCATGCTCGGCCGGCCGCCGATTCGACTGCTCTTCTAATTTAACAAAGTTTGCCCTCAAACCCAACCCCCGCTCTTGAGATTGTCGAGACGGGAGAGAAACCGGCACTGCCCTGAGATTGCCGTGGCTTGCGTTAACTTTTTTTCTTGACTTTTAGTTTAGCGTATAGGTATAAATTTTACAAAATAATTTTATTTTGTAAAATTTATTACATATGCCGTACGACAAACTTCTCTCCAAACGCACCGGAACCCTGACCCCCTCGCAGCGCAAGCTGCTCGACTACATCCTGGAGCACGACGAGGAGGCGGTTTTTCTCAACATCCACGAACTCTCGCAACGGGTTCGGGTCAGCGTGGCCACCGTGGTCCGGCTTTCGAAGGCGTTGGGTTTCAAAGGCTTTCCGGAATTCCAGCAGGAGCTGCGGCGTCTGTTCAAGGAGAAGCTGACCACGATCTCCCGCCTCGAGAAGACAAGGCCGGGCGAGGCGGGCGACGGCGGGGTCCTTCGGAACGTGATGCGGCGCGACATCGAGAACATCACGGAGACCATGAACCAGGTTTCCACCGACGATTTCCGGAAATTCGTCGACGCCTTGAATTCGGCCGAGCGGATCGTGATCGTCGGGCTTCGCAGCACCCATTCCCTGGCGGTCTTCATGGCCGTGGCGCTCGAGTTTTTGCAGCGGGAGGTCTGGATCATGCGGCCGGGGATCGGGGACATGTGGGACCGGATGTTCCGCCTGAAAGACGGGGATGTGGTGGTGGGCATCAGCTTTCCGCGTTACACCCTGGAAACTTTGCGGGCGCTCGCCTATGCCCGGGGCCGGCACATCCGAACGCTGGCCATCACCGACAGCTTGATCTCGCCGCTGGCACAGCATGCCGATGTGGTGTTGACCGCGCGCTGCAAGATGGACTCGTTCGTTGAGTCGTTCACCGCCCCTTTGAGCCTTATCAACGCGATCGTGACGGCGGTCGGCTTGTGCCGCAAAGACGCCACACTCAAGGCATTGAAGCGGCTGGAAGAGTTCTGGCGAGACCAGCAGGTGTATTTCGACAGCGAAAGCGGCCACGGCGCGAAACCCCGCTTGACGTGAAACTGTCTCGTTGCCGGTTTGCTCGATTGTGGCGGCTTCCTGCAGCCCGGAGGACCGGTTTCCAGCATTTCATCTGAGCGAGCCCCGTTCGATCGACCGTGCCGCCGGCCAAACGAAAGGAGGTGATGACCCCGAGCGTTGCCGCTGCGCAGGCGGTTTTCCCGTCAAACCCCATTTCTATAAGGAGGGCACTAAAATGAAAAAATCGACGATCATGTGGATGGCGATTGCCTTGACGGTGTCTCTGGGACTTGCCCTGCAGGCCGGGGCCGATCAACGCACGTTTCTGACGCTCGCCTCCGGCAGCCCGGGCGGGGTGTATTATCCCCTCGGCGGCGGCATGGCGGTGGCGATCGAAAAGACTGTTCCGGACCTGCGCTGCGCGTCCGAGTCCACGGGCGCCTCCGTCGAAAACTCGCGCTTGGTCGGCGGCGGCAATTCGGACATGGGCATGGTCATGGGCAGCGTGGCCTACAAGGCTCGCGACGGCCAGCAGCCGTTCGAAAAGAAGTTCGACGTCGTCGCCCTGTTCCAGATGTATCCGGCGCCTGAGCATATCGTGACGACTACCAAGAGCGGAATCAAATCCATCGCCGACCTGAAAGGCAAGAAGGTCTCCATCGACGTACCCGGCAGCGGGTGTGCCATCATGGCGGCCGCCATACTGGAAGAGGCCGGGTTCGACCTCAAAAAAGACTTGACCATCGCCAACCTTTCGCAGTCCGAATCGGTGCAGGCCCTCAAGGACGGGGTTGTGGACGCGGTGTTCTTCAACTTCGCCTTCCCGGGCTCCGCGGTCATGGACCTGGCCGCCACCCGCGACATCGCCCTGATCCCTCTGGAAAAAGCGCTGGCCGACAAGCTCGTCAAAAAATACCCCTACTACGTGCAGATCACCATCCCCCGCGGGACCTACAGCAAAGTGGACTACGACGTGCTTTGCCTGGGGGACTCCAACATTCTGATTGCCAACAAAAACATGAAGGAGGATGTGGCCTACAAGGTGGTCAAGGCGATCTTCAGCAATGTGAAGGACGGCCAATACGCCTTGATGAACATCCACCCGATTGCGGCGCAGCTCACTCCGGCCAATGCGGTGAACAGCCCGCTGCCCCTGCACCCGGGGGCAGAGAAGTATTTCAAGGAGATCGGCGCGCTGAAATAAGCCGGCCCTGCCGCGGGAGTGTCTCGGCTCAAGGCGCTGCGACGCTTCCGGCGGAAACAGGTGCTGGTTGCCGGGAGGAATCGGTGCATACAACCACGCGAACGGCGGCCCTCTGCCTGACATGGCTCATCGCCGCGGCTGCCTTCGCCGGCGAAATGCCGGGAGGGCCGGTGGCCGGATCCGCGCGCCTGCTGCTGGAAGTGGTTCGCCGGGTGGACGACCGTGTGCTGTGGGCCCACCCTGTTCAGGCCGGCGACAATTTCACCATCGATTACCGCCACTCCTCCGATCACACACCGGTGCATGACAATTTTGAAATCACGGCGGAAGGGACCATGATTCTAATCGAGGAGCGGTTCGACTGGTACGGGTCCGGCCTGGAGTTCCACCCGTCGGCGGACATCTCCTTTTCCGGCTCCCAGACACTGGTTCGCCTTCACCGGCCTTTTGACGAGATACCGCTGCGGGTCGGTGAGGTCGCCGGCCACGTGTTGACCGTGCAAGGGATGCGCCTGCCGCTATTGAGCATCGCCAAGGGGAGGGAATCCGTATGCATCCGAATCATCCGCCAGCCGGCGGAAAGCCGATAGGCGCCCAACCGGATGCCCATGCAACGAGCTCTTTCGGATCGGAAAACACCGCCGAAGCCCAAAAAGCGAAGGAGGTGCTGGAACGGTTTGAAAAAAAACGCCGCTTCTCGGGGCCGACCGCGACGCTGATCACCGTGATCGCAGTCCTGACGGCGTGCTATCACTTGGTGTACGCCTATTGGCACCCCTTTTTCGCGCTGGATCACCGGGCGCTGCACTGGCTGTTCATGTCCACGCTGGTGTTCATTCTCTACCCGTTTACCAAAAAACGGTCTCCCCGAGCCCGGATGTCGGTTTTCGACGGGCTGTTCCTTGCCGCCTCCGTGGGCATCTGCATCTGGATTTTTTTTTATTCGACCGCAATCATGAACCGTGCCGGGGCCTACCACACCCAGGACGTCTTTTTCGGGACCGCTCTGGTAATCGTTGTCCTCGAGGCGGCCCGGCGCTCCACCGGGCCGGCGGTGCCGATCATCGCCCTGGTGTTCGTCGGCTACACCCTTTTCGGGCGCTATCTGCCCGATGCGATCAGCCACCGGGGCTACACCGTCGAGCGGTTGAGCACCTACCTCTCGCTCTCCACCGACGGAATTTTCGGGGTCCCCATGGGGGTGTCGGCCAACTTCATTCTGCTCTTCATTTTATACGGCGCCCTGCTGCGCAAGACCGGCGCGGGGCAGTTCTTCACGGATGTGGCCTTCGCGCTGACGGGCTGGACCAAGGGGGGGCCGGCCAAGGCGGCAGTGGTGTCGAGCACCTTCTTCGGCATGATCTCGGGCAGCTCGGTGGCCAACACCGTCACCACCGGTTCGTTCACCATCCCCCTGATGAAGCGCACGGGGTACCCGAGCCATTTCGCGGCCGGGGTGGAGGCCTCCTCATCCACCATGGGCCAGATCATGCCCCCCATTATGGGGGCGGCGGCCTTTATAATGGCCGAGTTTCTGGGCATCTCCTATTTCAAGGTCTGCGTGGCGGCGGCGATCCCGGCCGTTCTGGCCTTCTTCTCGACCTTCATGCAGGTGCACTTCCGGGCCGTCTCCCTCGGGCTGAGCGGCTTGCCCCGCAGCGAGCTGCCCCGAATCCGGTATGCCTTCGCGAAGGGCTGGCACCACATCTTCTCGATTTTTCTCTTGATCTACTTTCTCATGCAGGACTACTCCCCGGAGCGGGCGGTGTTCTGGGCCATCCTGGCGACCATCGCATCCTCCTTCATCATGAGCCTGCTGCGCCGGGAGTCTCTTAAGGTCTTTCTGCGCCAGATCGTCGAGGGGCTGGCCGAAGGCGCCCTGGGGGCCGTGGAAGTGGCCGCGGCCTGCGCGGCGGCCGGAATCATCATCGGATCGATCACCATGACGGGTTTGGGGATCAAGTTCTCATCGCTGGTAGTGGACGCCTCCATGGGCCACCTCTTTCTCGCCCTGCCGTTCACCATGATCGCCTGCCTCTTTTTAGGGATGGGTGTGCCCACCACGGCGCAGTACGTCATCATCTCCTCGCTGGTGGCGCCGGCCCTGGTCCAGATGGGAGTCGAGGCGATCGCCGCCCACCTCTTCATTCTCTATTTCGGCACGCGGGCCGACATCACGCCCCCGGTGGCGCTGGCGGCCTATGCCGGGGCCGGCATCGCCGGCTCCGACCCCTGGAAAACCGGGGTGTCCGCCTTCCAGCTGGGGATTGCGGGCTTCATCATCCCGTTCATGTTCATCTATGCCAAAGAGCTGCTGTTCATAGGGGATATCGGCCAAATCCTGCTGGCGCTAATCTCCGCCGGCCTGGGGGTGACCTGCCTTGCCGCGGCCGTTCAGCGCTGCTTATTGGTGAAAACGAAATGGTATGAAACTTTGGTGCTCTACGCCGTGGCCTTCATGCTGATAAAGCCCGGCCTGGTGACTGATATCATCGGGGCCGGGCTCTTCGCGGTGGTCCTGGCACGGCAATGGGTCGGCCGGAAACACCGGGCGATGCCGACAAGCGACCAGTCGATCCGGCCGTCGAGCTGAAACCGGGCTGCACGAAAGATTCCATTGGAAAGGAGACGGTCACCATGTCCGCAAAAGGGCCGACGGACCACGTATTTTATCGAAATCCGCGCAAGAGCTACCCCACCGCCGTGAGAGCCGACGGGGTTTTCATCTATGACCAGACCGGCAAGGAGTACATCGACGGTTCGGGCGGTGCCGTGGTGGTTTCCATCGGCCACGGGGTCAAAAAGATCGAGCAGGCCATGCTCCATCAGGCATCCCAAATCGCCTTTGCCCACGGGTCCCAATTTACGACCGAAGCGGCCATCGAACTCGCGCAGAAGATCGCGGCGATCTCTCCTCCCGGCCTGGACCGGGTATATTTTCTTTCCGGCGGCTCGGAGGCCGTCGAAGCCGCCGTCAAGATGGCTCGCCAGTACCAAATCGATCGTGGCGTCCCGTCGAAATACAAGGTGATCTCACGCTGGACCAGCTACCACGGGAACACGCTGGGCGCATTGGCGCTCAGCGGACACACGGGGCGGCGCAAGTACTATCTGCCGTTGATGCAGCACACCCCGCACATCGCGCCGGCCTACTGCTACCGCTGTCCGTTCGGCCGCAAGCCCGACTCCTGCGCGCTGGAATGCGCGGAAGACCTGGAAAAAACCATTCTCTACGAGGGCCCGGATTCGGTCTCGGCGTTCATGGCCGAGCCGGTCGTCGGGGCCACCGCCGGCGCCCTGGTTCCCCGGGACGGCTATTTTCAGAGAATCCGCGAGATCTGCGACCGCTACGACGTGCTGCTGATCGTCGACGAGGTCATGAGCGGTGTGGGGCGAACCGGGAAGAACTTTGCCGTCGACCACTGGGGGGTGGTGCCGGACATGCTGGTGGGCAGCAAGGGGTTGGCCAGCGGCTACACGCCCATCTACTGCGTGGTTACCGCGGAGCAGGTGCACACAGCCATCAAGGAGGGCAGCGGTGTTTTCGTCCACGGCCACACCTACAGCCAGAACCCCTTGTCCTGCTCGATTGCCTCGGCCGTGCTCGATTTCATCCGGGATCACGACCTGGTAAACCGCTGTGCCGTCATGGGATCGTATCTGTTGAAAAAACTGGAGACCCTCGCCAGGCACCCGATCGTGGGCGACGTGCGCGGCCTGGGGTTGATGGCCGGGGTGGAGTTCGTCAAGGATCGCGCGACCCGGGAGCCTTTCGACCCGAGGCTCAAGCTCAACGCGCTCATCGGCGCCCGGGCCTTCGAAAAGGGCCTGATCTGCTACCCCGGCGGAGGCGGTGCGGACGGGGTGCGCGGGGACCACATCCTGCTCGCCCCGCCGTTTGTCATCACCGAGGATCAGATCGATCGACTGGTGGGCATCCTCGATGAGGCGATCGCCGAGGTCGCCGCGGAGACGAAAATTTATTGACCCGGTCCCCGGCCGTTCGCGCCTACAGGGGCATGGAGGAGTGTCATGGAGAAGCTGGTGATCACGGTGGCCCTGACGGGCAACGTCCCCACCAAGCAGATGAACCCGAACCTTCCGGTGACCCCGGAGGAGGTCGCGGCGGACGTGAGGCGTTGCCGCGATGCCGGGGCCTGCCTCTTTCACGTTCACGCGCGGGACGCGGATCAGAAGCCGACACTGGACATCGAGGCTTACAAGGCCAATGCCCGCGCCATCAAGGCTACGGCCCCGGAAGCCATTCTTCAGCTTTCCACCGGCGCCCGGGCCGGAAAGGATTGGGAGGCCCGGGCCAAGCCCATACGGCTGCTGCCGGAGATGGGCTCGTTCACGACGGGGTCCAACAACCTACCTGGCATCGTCTACGAGAACTCGCCGCCGTTCATCGACTTCCTGGCCGCGGTGTACCGGGAGACCGGAGTGAAGCCCGAAATCGAGGTGTTCGAGACCGGTATGATCGCCACCGCCCTTTTTCTGCAGAAAAATGGGTTCATCCACCCACCGCTGCACTTTGACTTCGTGTTGGGCGCCCCCGGTTCGATGCCCGGCACGGTCAAGAACCTTCAGTTTCTCTCCGAGAGCATCCCGGCCGGTTCGACCTGGTGCGTCGCCGGCATCGGGAAGGCGGAAATCCCCCTGTCCGCCGCGGCGATCGCCATGGGCGGCCATGTGCGGGTCGGGCTGGAGGACAACCTTCTGCTGCCGGACGGCTCGCCGGCGTCCAACCCGCTGCTGGTGGAGAAGATCGTGCGCATCGCCCGCGAGATCGGCCGGGAGATCGCCACCCCTGAAGAGGCCCGGCGGATCCTCGCGCTGAACCCGGATCACCGGGACCGGATCCTGACCCTGATCGACCCATGAGCCATTTGAAGTCAAAGGGCGAATGCGGTATCGTGTCGCTCCGCGCATGATGCCGCGTTTTACCCGGAGCGATGGTTTTGACCGTGGCGATCGTGCCGGATGTCCTGCTTTGAAATCACGCTTTTCCGACAGGAGCGTCTTGTGAGCGCAAAAATCGAATCCGTTCTGGTTCTTGGCTTGGGCAAAGTCGGTTCGCTGGTCGCCGCCCTGCTCCATGAAACCGGGTTTGCCGTGACCGGTGCCGACATCCACACTGCCGCCGGCGTGCCGTTTCCGGTCGTCTCCCTGGATGTGAAACGGCCCGAGGACCTGAGCCGGATGAGCGGGTTCGATGCCGTTGTCTCCTGCCTCCCTTACAACTTCAACCTCGGCATCGCCTCCACGGCCCACGAACTGGGCCTTCATTATTTCGACCTGACAGAGGACGTTAAAACGACCCAGGCCATCATCCAGATGAGCGGCAGCGCCCGTGCCGTTATGGCGCCGCAGTGCGGGCTGGCGCCCGGGTTCATCGCCATCGCGGGGGCCTCCCTGGCAGAGGCCTTCGATCAAATCCGCAGCATCCGGCTGCGCGTCGGGGCGCTGCCGCAGCACCCGACCGGCCTTCTGGGATATGCGTTCAACTGGTCGGCCGAAGGCGTGGTGAACGAGTATCTCAATGACTGTGAAGTCATCGAAGATGGCGTTCACAAGTGGGTCTCCCCCCTGGAATGGCTGGAGACCATCGTTATCGGAGGCGTCCAACTCGAAGCCTTCACGACATCCGGCGGGCTCGGCACTATGTGCGACACCTTCAAGGGGCGGGTCCAGAACCTGGACTACAAGACCATCCGCTACCCCGGGCACGCAAAATTGATGAACTTCTTTTTCCACGAATTGCTGATGCGCGAAGACCGCACCCGGGCCGGCGAAATCCTGGTTAACGCCAAGCCCCAGGTCAATGAGGACGTGGTCTACATTCACGCCGCCGTGGAAGGATGGAAGGGGGGACGGTTGTCGCGCGAGGAGTTCGTGAGGGCCTACTACCCACTCGAAATCGCAGCCTGCCGCTGGCGGGCGATCTCGTGGACGACCGCCGCTTCGGCGTGCGCCGTGGTGGAAATGGTGGGCAGCGGGGCGCTGCCCGACAAAGGCTTCATCAAACAGGAGCAGATCCCGCTGTCGGCATTTCTGAAGACACGGAATGGGCGCCTGTACGCCTGCGAGTCGGCGATCGTGAGGCAGCCCTGCGATACGATTTCCACCTTCTGAGCATCCTGCCGCCACGGCTTCCGGCTGGGGAAACCGGTCACATCCAGGTCACCTTCGGCGGTTTGCGCGGCACCAGGCGCCGGTAGCGGAACGCGGGGTAGCCGACCATCAAGGCGCCGAGGGCTTTGTGGCGGGCCGGCAGCTTCAAGGCCTCGAACAGGGGCGGGTAGGCGTTGACCGCCGAGTAAAAATAGCCCGCCCAGCAGGTGCCCAGCCCGAGCACCGGGGCGTAGAGTTCGAGATAGCTCAAGGCCAATGCCGTGTCTTCGGCGCCGAACCCATAGTTCTTGTCCCCATGGGCAACCAGCACATGGGGGGCGCCGCGGCAGACGCGTTCGAAGCCGCTGTCCCATGCGGACACGACGCGCGTGAAGGAAAGCGTGGCCGCCACCTTCGGCTTTTCGGCGATGACCCCGCGCATCCATTCGACCACCAGGCCTGCCAGCCGGCGGACATCGGCGGGCCGTTCCACCACGGTCCAGTGCCAGGGTTGGTTGTTCTTGGCGGATGGCGCGCAGCAGGCCACTTCCAGCAGCTTGTCGAGCTTGGCCCGTTCGACCGATTTTTCCTTGAAGGTGCGGATGGAACGCCGGCTGCGCAGGAACTGCTCGGCCTGCTCCCGGCTGAGCTGCAACTCCGGTTCCACGGGCGGACATTGCTGGGGCCCGAGCCAATCCAGGCGGAGCGCTTCGGTCGGGCACACAGCTACGCAGTGGCCGCAGGCGATGCAGTAATCCTTGAAATCCTCCTCCGGGACCGGAATGGGGTCCTCCGGGCCCAGGCGGATGATCCGGGCCGGGCACTCCTGGACGCACAACCCGTCCCGGTTGCATTTTTCTCCGTCCACTTCGAACAATTTCATTCCGGCTTCCCTTTCAGCAAACGGTTGAGTGGTGTCCACCCGGAGGGCGGCTTACGGTCCTGCTCGAGTCCGCAGCGATTCTGCCGCCGTCCCGCCCACGGCAGGATGGTTGACCCCACCGAGGAGCGCGAAGCGCGGGAACGCCGTCAAGGGCCGAAAAACGCCGTTTCGGGACAAACGCCGGAACCATACCCGAGTTCGGGCGGGTTTTCAATGCGGACCCCTGAACGGCAGCCCGCTGCGCCGCGGTAACCGGAAACTCCCGTGTTGACTTGCCGTGCCATCCTCATCTAAATGAGGGGTGCGTCGGGGCCTTCGATTGCAATTCAGGGGGAGCACTCGACGCGTCAGGAAAGAAGACCTGGATCCGTGTCAAAGCAAACCGGAGGGAGTCATGACCGCCAGTTCCTATCAGCCCGGAGAACCCTACGCCTACCCGCTCATCCTGAAAAAGCTTCTGACCACCCCTTTGATTTACTCGCCGGACCGCGAAATCGTCTACCGCGACCAGCACCGCCTCACTTACCGCACCTTGAACGAGCGCATCCACCGCCTGGCCAATGGCCTCTCCCGTTTAGGCGTGAAGGCCGGGGACGTGGTGGCGGTTTTCGAGTTCGACAGCCACCGCTACCTGGAGTGCTTCTTCGCCGTCCCCGGCATGGGGGCGACCTTGCAGACGGTCAACTGGCGGCTCTCGCCCGAGCAGATCGTTTACACCGTCAACCATGCCGAGGCCAAAGTGGTCATCTTCAATTCCACGTTTTTGCCGCTGCTGCAGGCCGTGCGCGACAAACTCGGCACCGTCAAGACGCTGGTCCTCATTTCCGAGGACGGCAAAGCGCCCGAGACGACCCTATCGCTGGATGCCGATTACGAAACGATGCTGGCTGGGGCCGCCACGGCCTACGACTTTCCCGATTTGGACGAGAACACCCGGGCCACCACGTTTTACACCACGGGCACCACCGGCAATCCCAAAGGGGTCTATTTTTCCCACCGGCAACTCGTCCTGCACACCCTGAGCGGGGCGGTGGCCGTCGGCTCCTACCACACCCAGTGCCGGTTTCGATCCAACGACGTGTACATGCCGCTGACGCCGATGTTTCACGTCCATGCCTGGGGGATCCCGCTGCTGGCCACCCTTCTGGGGGTCAAGCAGGTCTACCCCGGGATGTATGAGCCGGCCATGATCCTCAAGCTGCTCCAGACCGAAAGGGTCACCTTTTCCCACTGCGTCCCAACCATTTTGCAGATGCTTTTGACAAGCCCGGCGGCGAAGGACGCGGACCTGTCTCACTGGAAAGTGATTATCGGTGGATCCCAGCTGCCGCGCGGGCTTGCCAAAATGGCCCGCGACCGGGGCATCGAGGTCAACGTGGGCTACGGTATGTCCGAAACCTGCCCGATCATAAGCCTTGCGAACCCCAAGGAGCACATGCTGGCCTGGGAGCCCGAACGCCAGCTGGATGTGGTCATCAAGACCGGAAAGCCGATCCCCCTGGTGGAGATCGGCCTTTTCGACCCCGTCGGTCATCCGCTGCCCAATGACGGCAAGTCCGTGGGGGAGGTTTGCATGCGTGCCCCCTGGCTTACGGCCGGCTACCACAAAGACTCGGAGCGCTCGGCGGAGCTGTGGCGCGACGGCTGGCTGCACAGCGGGGACGTGGGGTATATCGACCGGGAGGGCTATCTTCAGATCACCGACCGGATCAAGGACGTGATCAAAAGCGGCGGAGAGTGGATCTCTTCCCTGGACCTGGAGAACTTCCTCAGCCAGCATGAGGCGGTGCTAGAGTCCGCCGCCATCGGCGTGCGGGACGACAAATGGGGCGAGCGGCCGCTGCTGTTCGTCGTGCTGAAGCCCGAGTTCAAGGGCAAGGTCGCCGCCGAGGATCTCAAACGCTTCATGGCGACCTTTGCGGAGCAGGGCCGACTGCCCAAATATGCGGTGCCGGAGCGCTTCGAGTTCGTGGACGCCATCCCCAAGACCAGTGTGGGCAAGCTGGACAAGAAAGTGCTCCGTAAAAACCACGCCTAAAGGCGTGGTTTTTAATTGAGATAATTGACATTATTGAACAGCGGGTTACGTTTTCCGCAGTTGAGGGTTGGCTTACACATCCCGTGAAGCACCAACCGCCGGAGAGAGCGAGTATGAAAACCGCCGGAGACATTCTCAATGAAAAGAAGCGGGAGATGGTGGCGGTGCGGCCGGAGCAGACTCTGCGCGAGGCGCTCGAGCGCATGCAGGTCAACCACATCGGCGCCATTCTGGTCAAGCGCGCCGAGAAGGTCGTCGGCATCTGGACCGAACGCGACCTCGCCCGGGATGTCCTCAAACCCGGGTTCGACATCGACTCCGCCCGGGTCGAAGATCACATGACCACCCGGCTCTTCACCGCACCGGACGACACCCCGTTGCTGAAGCTCCAGGAGATGTTCCTGGGTCTTTTTGTACGCCACATCCTGATCACCCGGCGCCGCAAGGCCGTCGGCCTCTTGTCCATCGGTGATGTTCTGCGCGCCAGTTTGCTTGAAAAAGATACCCAGATCAAGGAGTTGAACGCGGTTGCCAGCTGGGAATATTACGAAAACTGGGGCTGGGACCGCAAAGTGAAATCTCCTAAGAAGCGATGATCGCATCACACTTGAGGCCGAACTTCCCGGAGGGCCATGGCTGCGATTTCTCTGGAGACACTATTTGATCTTCTGGGCACGACCGACATTCCCGGGAGCGAAGCTGAGCGCAAGGCTCTGTGCACCCGGATCGGTGAATTGATGGATCTCAACGGCGCCGCCTGGATTCGCGAAAACCGGGGGGTACTCATCGAGCAATGGCAAAGCGTCGTCGAGCAGAAACCAACCCGTCCTTCCGCCCCATGTTTTGAGAGGCCAAAATGAGACAACTTTTCGAATCCGCCACCATCGGTTCCATGACCCTGCGCAACCGTTTCGTGCGCTCTGCCACCTGGGAGGCCATGGCCACGCCGGCCGGAAAGGTTACCCCGCGGCTGGTCGATATCACCGCGGCGCTTGCCCGCGGCGGAGTGGGGCTGATCATCAGCAGCCACGCCTACGTCCGCCCGGAGGGGCAGGCCGGGCCCGGGCAGTTGGGCGCATACGGGGACGAATTGGTTCCGGGCTTGCGCCGCATGGCGGCGGCCGCTCACGACCACGGGGCGAAGATCCTGCTGCAGTTGGCCCATGCCGGGTATTTCGCCGCGGACAAACTCACCGGTGTGCCGCCCTTGGCCGTATCGGCTTCGGTGAAACTCGACGACACCCCCCGCCGGGAGATGAGCGTTGTCGACATCGGCAACCTGGTATCCGCTTTTGCCGCGGCGGCGATGCGCGCCAAGGCTGCCGGTTTCGACGGCGTACAGATCCACTCGGCGCATGGCTATTTTTTAAGCCAGTTTCTCTCCCCCCTGTTCAACCGGCGCAAAGACGAATACGGCGGAGCCCTGGAAAACCGCGTCCGGGTCCACCTTGAAACGATCCGCGCCCTGCGCCGGGCGGTCGGGGACGATTACCCCGTCCTGATCAAGGTCAACGGCCGGGACTTTGCCGACGGCGGGCTCGAGCTGGTGGAGGCGGTGGCAGCGGCGCAGCTCATGGAGCAGGAGGGCCTGGATGCATTCGAGCTCAGCAGCGGTATGACCCGGTATGCGAAGCTGGGGTCCTCGCGCACGGGCATCACCAACCAGAAGAAAGAGGCCTACAACCAGGAAGAGGCCAAAGCCTTCAAAGCACGGCTGCAAACCCCTTTGATCCTGGTGGGGGGGATCCGCTCGCTGCCGGTGGCCGAGCGGCTCGTGGCGCAGAAGGTCTGCGACTTTATCTCCATGAGTCGGCCCCTCATCCGCGAGCCCGACCTCATCAACCGCTGGGCATCGGGCGACCGGCGCAAGGCCGCCTGCACCTCCGACAACCTGTGCTTCGGCCCGGCCCGCAGAGGCGAAGGCTTGTATTGCGTCACCGCCGCCCGGAAAAAGAGGGGCGGCGCCTGAGGCGTCTATTCGTCCACCCGACGCCGGGCAGCCTTCACACGCCCCCGCTTGACCTTGCTCTCGATGCGTTTTGCGCGAGAGGCGGCGCTCGGCCGAGTCGGCCGCCGCTTGCGGCGTGCGATTGCTGCCGATACGATCAGGGCCTGGAGGCGTTTGAGTGCCTCCTCCCTGTTTCTTTCCTGCGTGCGGTGGTTTTGGGCCTTGATGACCACAACCCCCTCGCGGGTGATGCGCTGGTCGCTGCAATTGAGCAGACGGGCCTTGATCGGGTCGGGCAGAGACGATGAGGCGATATCAAAGCGCAGGTGCACGGCGGTGGCGACCTTGTTCACATTCTGGCCGCCGGCCCCCTGGGAGCGCACGGCACTGATCTCGATCTCGCTCAGAGGGATCGAAATGCGGTCGGTCACCTGCAGCATGGGTTGAGATCCGGGACGCAACGGGTAGTATGTTCGCGGCAGAGACGCTTCCGCCGCCTATCGGGGGTCTTGCCCCTGGAGAGGCAAAGGGGACCGACCCGAACCGATCGGCAGCTGAGCGTTATTTGGCACCAACTCGATAAAATCGCAAGATATTCCTCCGGCTTCGGAAGGTGCGGGCATGATCGAGGTTGCCGCAGCCATTTTGGTTGACTCAGGACGGGTGCTCATCGCCCGCCGCCGGGATGGTGCCCGGCGGGGCGGCCTGTGGGAGTTTCCCGGTGGAAAGCTCCTCGCCGGGGAGACCCCGGAGCAGTGCCTGGCGCGGGAAATCCGGGAGGAACTCGGCGTTGACATCTCCGTGGGCGGGTTTTTGGGTGAAAGCGTTCACGCCTACCCGGACCAAACCGTGCGTCTTCTGGCTTATCGCAGCCGCCTGACCGGCGGGAGCATCACGCTGAACGACCACGCGGAGATGGCCTGGGTCAAAGCCGGAGAGCTCGATCGATATGCTTTTTGCCCGGCCGACGTGGTCTTGGTCAAGATGCTGAAAGACGGCTGTTCCTGCCCAGATTTAGGCGATCCCAGGGCCGTCCCCGAGGCAGCTGTGCCCGAACCATGCGCCACGGGACTCGGCGGTGCCTGATGGCTTTCTCCCCGCCGATCCGATTGGCGCTGGGCTTTACCGCGGCGCTCCTGCTGTTCGGGATGGCTGCCCGCGACGGGTGTGGCCAGACCGGGCGACCCTCGGCGGCGCCCGCACCGCCCCAGACCCAGCCCGATGCCGCCCAGAAGGAGCTCGAGCGGGAAGCGGCCGTCAACCTGTCGGTGGCCCGCAAATCCATCCAGGACGATGCATTCTACAACGCCCGGGTGACCCTCAATGTCTGGAAGATCACCGCTCTCGATGCCGGGACCTTCGATCCGAAGATCTACGAAGAACTTCGCAAGCAGCTCTTCGACAAGTCCGTTCGGGACAACCTGCGCTGCATCGAAGCCTCCATCGCGAAACGCGATGCCGTGAATGCCAATCACTGTCTCCGTATCTACCAGCTTCACTCCCAGGAAATCGGCAGCTTCGATGCCCGTAAACTCGAAGAGCTGAAAAACCGTGTGGAGGAGATACGCAGGAAGGAGCGGCAGCGCTGACACGGTGTGATCGAGGCCGAGCGCTCCGGTCAGGCCGCACTTCAGACCCGTCAGCGCTCCGAAGGAGGGGATCATGCCATGCCTGCCTCCTCCGGCCGCTGGTTGCGCGAGGGGTGTCGTGCCGTCTTGCGGTTGACGCTTTTTTGCAATTGTCGTAAGAAGATGCATATTGATTTTCGATGGGCGGGCGATCCTCACTGCCGGCAGCCCGCACGAATGGCAACTGTACGTGTTTCAGGAAAGGACAAGCCATGGCCAACCCCAGCAAGTCGATGACCACAAGTGAGTTCGCCAAGGCAACCGGGATCCCGGCTGCCGCCGTCTCGAAACTGATCCGGGACGGGAAACTCAAGGCCAAGAAGGAAGGCAAGTGCTGGATGATCACTGCTAGCCAGCTGGAGGCGAAGGCAGTCCGCGAACTGGGAAAGGCCGCGAAGCCTGCGAAAGGCAAAAAAACCAAGAAACCGGCGCCTTCCCGCAAGGCGGCCGAACCGGTCAGGGCCGCCATCCCTGTTCCTGCCAAGCCTGCCGCTTCCGCGGCCGTTTTACAACCGGCCCCCGTCCCGGCGTCGGCCCGGCCCGCGGCGGAAAAGGTATACACCGTGGCGGAATTTGCGGCCATGACCTATCTCACCGAAAACGGCGTGGCCGAGTGGCTCAAGACCGGCCGGCTGCAGGGCCGGCAGGAGGCCGGCGGGCAGTGGGTCGTCTTCGAAAGCAACCTGCAGGTGCCGGACATCAGCCGCCTGGTTCGCAAATGATCCTGTAGTCGGGTGCAGCGCCCGACGCGGAGACCTGAACCGGAGGAGTCGCCATGATTCGTTTGCAGCAAAGAGGAAGACCGGTTTTCATCCTGATGATCGCCCTGGGGCTGCTCGTTTCCCTGCCGCACCCATCCGCGTTTGCGGCTCTGGTTCCCACGGGCTCGACCCTGGACCCGCAAAACAGCGTGGATGGTCGCGAGAAGGTCAGGCAGTTCCTTGCGCGTGCGGATGTCCGCGCGGCGCTGGTCGCGCAGGGCATCGACCCGGCGGAGGCGGATGCGCGAGTGGTCGGGCTGACGGATTCGGAGATCGACCGGATCTCCGGCAGAATCGATATGCTTCCGGCAGCGGGGAGCGTGCTCGAAACGGCGATTGTCGTGCTGTTGATCGTGCTGTTGATCGTTGTGATTCTGAAGTTGGTGGGGAAACTCTAGCCCGCCGGGCTACCGGTACAGACGCTCCAGGTAGGCGGCCGCCGCGTCGTCCCAGGAAAAGCGGGCCTGCGCCGCCTGCCGCCGGATCTTCTCCCACGCTGCGGGCCGACCGATGCGGCAGTCGACGGCGCGCCTGCAGGCCAGGACGAAATTTTCGGCCTGCTCCGCAACGCTCCCCCCCCCGAAGACAAACCCGTTCACCCCCTCTGCCACGGTGTCTTTCAGCCCTCCCACCCCATGCACCACGCACGGTTGGCCATGGCGCATGGCGAGCATCTGGCTGATTCCGCACGGTTCAAAGGAGCTCGGCATGATGAAAATATCCCCGCTGGCGTAAAGGGCCCGGGCGGCTTCATCCGAATATCCGTTCAGAAAGACAAAATTTGAGAAGCGGGCGCTGGTTTCGGTCAAAAAGCGTTCGTAGCCGGGCTCTCCGGTACCTATCAGAATGAAGACGGCGTCCTGCGTCTGCAGCTCCTCCAGCACCCTGTGCAGGGCCGGGACCCCTGCGGCGGCAGGCGCCTTCATCAAAAAGAGCTTTTGTTCCACGGCCCGGGTCACGCCCGTCAGCACCGCCGCAGGCGGCCGCCCCAACCGCGCCCAGTCCGCCAAACGGCTGTGGGCGAGAAAATGCGGCGTCGCCAGGGTGTCGGTGCCGCCGGTCCAACCGATCACCTTCTCCTGCAACCGGTGGACCAATTCCGAAAAGAGCAGCCCCTGAGCCGGCTGGATTTCGGAATCATCCGTGCCGTTTAAGATACCGAAAAAACGGCCCTGCTGGCGGGCGGCCTGCAGGTCGAGTTCCAGCCCCTCGCCGCCGAAAAACCGTGGAGGGTCGCTGGGCCGCAAAACCTCCTCGGCATAGGAGGGGGAAACCGTGTGAACGGCGTCCGCCAATCGGATCCCGGCCGCCATCGGGTTGACGCAGTTCGGCCAGCGGGGGTCTGCGATTTCGCGGCGGGCCACCGGCAGGTGCGGGTACCAGGCTGCCAGCGATGAGGCGTGGCCTTCAAATGGCCGCACCCCCTGAAGGGCCAGGTTGTGAATCGTGAAGACGCATCGCGGGGTCTGAAGTGGGTGGCGGGCGGGGCCGTAGCGGCGTAGAATAAGCACCGGAACCGTATGCCAGTCATGCAGGTGCAGGCAGTCGGTCCGTCCGAAGAGCTCCTCGCCCAGGGCCTCGGCCATGGCCGCGCCGAACAGGGCGAAGCGGGTCGCGTCCGTGGCGAAAGGGGCATCCGGGGGGTCGCTGTGGTAGATCCGGGGCCGCCCGCCGGCGTCCCGGGGGGAATCGAAAACGGGGTGATCCACGACCACATGCCTGACGCCCGCGGCGGTGGCATCTGGCCGGACATCGTATACGACGGCCTTTTGCGCGGCTCCGTAAAACTGGAATCGGATAGCCGCCAACGGCCTCGCCCCGGGGCTGCGGTGCAGGCAGCCGTAGGAGGGCGTTGCCATGCAGACCCGGCAGCCCGACCGGGCGAGCGCCGGCGGGAGGTATCGCACGACGTCGCCCAACCCCCCGACCTTGGCGCCGGGCAGGGCCCCGTTTTCAGCGGCGATCATCACGATGCTCGGCTCGTGCCGGCCGGTGCGATCCATCGGCTACCCCGCCGGTCTGCGCAAGTGCTTGATCCGCTCGCGCACAAAGTCGTACTCGACCCAGTTGTCGAGAAAGGAGCCCAAAACATCTCGGTAAAAACGCATGGCGGTTTTCGGATCCTTGGCCCCCTCGGCCCAAAAACCCGCGGCCGTAAAGCCGGTGACGACATGTTCGGGGATCTCTCCGGCCTGTCGGCGCAGCTCCTCCTCCGTGGTTTGCCCGAGCAGGTAGTCTCCGACAACGGCAAACCAGGGGTCCCGCGTGCGCCGGTTAAAGTCCAGCAGGCAGGCCGTGGCTTCTTCCTCACGGCCCAGGTGCCTCAAAACCCCGGCTTCCAGCAGCCCCAGGCTCAGGCGCATCCCATTCGGCCGGCTCCCGGCTGCCAGAAACATCCGGGTGCGGTCGAGGGCCTCCGGGAATGCCCCTGCCGCAGCATCGGCAAAACCCAGCATGCCGAGCAGTTGGCGGTTCTCCGGGTCGAGCTCGAGGATCTGTGCCAACGTTTCGCGTTTGTCATCGAGTGACAATTCGCCGGATGAGAGCTTGGCCCAGAGCGGCGCCGTCTCTTTCTGGCGGGCCCTCCTGCTCTCCAGGCCCTTCTGGGCGGTGCGCTCGAATGTTTCGACCCGGGCGATGAACGCCGCCAACAGCTCTTGGCTGACCCGGGCGGTGCGTTGCTGTTTGCGGATGCGCTCCAGCTGGGAGCGGGCGACGAAGAGCTCCCAGCCATCCGGGTCGGCAGCGAGCACCGCCTGCTCGAGCAGTCTTTCCGCCTCGCCGAGGTTGCCCTCGCGCAACCTCAAGAGCCCGGATACGGTGTGAAGCCAGCTTTTCTCCGATGCGGTCATCCAGCCGGCCAACGCCGTTTCGGGGTTTACCCCGGCCTCCAGCACCTCGAGGAGGAAGCCCTGAAACTCTCCCGGGTTTTTCCAGCCGGCCTGAGCCAGCTCCCGGCGGTGCGCCTCGCTCCCCTGGCCGCCGGTCAGCCAGTCGATCAGGACCATCATCCAGTGTGCCTGATAGTCCTCCGGGTCCAATGAAAGCGCCTGGGCGAAGCGCTGCCGCGCCCCGCCGGCGTCTCCATGGCAGAGGCGCACCATGCCGGCGGCGGTCACCAGCTCCGGCTGCAGGTTGCGGACCAGCTTCTCCTCGGCCATCGCCAGAGCCTCGACCCAGCGTGATTGCGATGCCGCCTCGCGGATCTTCATCAGCGCCGCCTCGATGGAAAAATCCAGCACACCGCTCCACTTCGCCTGGCCAGCCTTCAGGTCGAGCAGCAGCTTGACCGCATCCGTGATCGGCAGGATCAGCCCCATGTCCCAGACCGGGGTCACCATCGGGACCAAGCCCTGGGTGAAGTCCATGGCCACGGCCGAGACGATGCCGATCACCATGCCCCGCGCGTCGATCACCGGCCCGCCGCTGTTGCCGCCGTGCAGCGAGGCGTCGATCTGGAACATGTTCTCGAACGCACGGCGCACGTTGCCGCGCACGACGCTGGCGTTTACCGTGTCGGCTTGGGTCCGGCTCCCCAGCGGGAAACCCAGGGCAATCACCCGCGAGAGCTTGGGCAGCCGGCGCGGGTCCATTTCGAGGTCAAGGGGCAGGGGCACCAGTCCTTCGGGTACCCGCTCGATCTTGATGACGGCGAAATCATCCTTCAGAGGGGAGGCGACGAGCTGCCGGGTGCGCATCGGCGGACGGGCCACGCCGGCGATCTCCACCCGAGGGGAACCGTCGGTGCGGAAGGCGTTTTCGGTGAAATAGACGTCAGCCAAATCGGCGTCTTCGATCAGCCGGCCAGAGCGGTTGAACGCCCGCGCCCCCTCGAACCAAAGGTAAATCTGATAGGTGAGCCTGGGCTCCAGTCCGCGCATGCGCAGGTATTGCACGGCGCCGTCAAACCGTGGGTCTTCCAGCCAGGGGCAGACCACGTGGCGGCTGGTGAGCAGAAACCCCTCCCGGTCCACCAGGAAGGCCGTGCCTTCGGCCACGTTGCGGTATATTTTCTGGCCCTCGGCCTCGAGGGAATAGTCCACCAGCACGAATCCCACGGAGTGCGCATACTGGTTAGCGTACCCCTCCAGCAGGCTTTCGGCATCCCGCCGCGGGAGGTCGAGGTAGAACCAGGCGGCCAGGCCGGCAACCACCAGCACCATGACGGCAGCTCCCAGAACCCGGATGCGGCTCTGGAGGCGCCGGACCTGGCGGCTCGGCGCAGCGGCCTCTTCCGGCGAAAAATCGGTCGGAGTGGGTGACGCGAGGGCGTCCTTGATCCGCGCCAACGAAGCGGCGATTTCGGCCATGGATTGAGGCCGCAGGTCCGGGTCGTCTGCCAGCATCACCCGCAGCAGCACGGCCAGGTCTCCGGGCAGGTCGAGCTCGTCGACCCTGCCCTCCAGGTGGTCGATCTCGAGGTCGCCGGAGAGCAGCTCCACGAAGATTTTGCCGAGCGACCAGATGTCGCTTCTGAAATCGAGCGGCCGCTGATTGACGATGTCCGGGTGGCAGGCCAGGAGCTGCTTGAGCATCGGGGCCGGCCGGTCCAGCCTGGGGTCGATGAAACGCGAAAGCTTGTAGTCGATCTTGATTTTCAGGCCGGTGTGCTCATCCGGCAGGGCCATGATGTCATTTAAAATCAGGTGCGGGATGAAATGGTTGTGCTCGTGCAGCACGGATAGGATGGCGGCCATCTGGCGAAAGAGCTCTATCAGCAGCCGGCGGTCCGCCAGCCGGCCGGAGGCCAGCAGCGAGCCCCAGCTCTCGCTTTCGACCCACTCGCTGATGCGGTACCAGAGGCCGTCCGAGGAGCGCCGGATCGCGTGGTGGCGCACGAACCCCTCATCCGGGAGCTTTTTCAACTCCTCCAGCTCGCGCTGGAGCCGGGCGGCCACCTGCTCGTCCACACCCGAGCGCGGCGTAAAAAGGCGGATCATGACCGGTTCGTGGGTGCGTTCGCGGATGGCCCGGCACAGAAAGCTGGAGTGGCCCTCGTGGAGGACGTCGACGATGCGGTAGTCGTCGATGTGGGTGCGGCCTTCGGCGACGCGGCCGCCGCAGGCGGGGCAGGTGGTGATCTCTTCGGCCACCGATTGGCCGCAGACCGGGCAGAGTTTCATCGTTGCAGACCCCGTTCAACGGGTTCAGGTCGGCTGCTCTATTTTTAGCAGCGATCGGGTCAAACAGCAAGACCGCCGGCGGCGCGCGTCAGAGCCAGCGTTTGCGCTTGAAATAGAGGTAGGGGAGTACGGCCGAAAGAACCATGAGGCAGATCGCAAATGGGTATCCGAACTCGTGGGAGAGCTCGGGCATGAATTGGAAGTTCATGCCGTAGATGCTGGCGATGAGGGTGGGCGGCAGGAAGACGACGGCGGCCACGGAGAATATTTTGATGATGTTGTTCTGCTGGATGCTGATCATGCCCAGGGTGGCGTCCAGCATGAAATTGATCTTGCTGGTCATGAAGGAGGAGTGGTCGGCGAGGGAGGCGATGTCGCGTCCGATGACCCGCAGCGTGTCCCGGATCTCACCGGCCCTGGGGGTGGCGGTAACGGCCTGGTTCAGGAAAATGGCCATGCGGCTGAGGGTCATCAGGCTTTCGCGGATGATGGAGATGTGGTTGCCCTCGATGCCGATGTCTTTGATGGTCGCATTCAGATCGATGGGTTTGGAATCCTGCCCCCCCTCGGCAAATATCTTCTGGGATGTCCCCTCGATTTCGAAGCTGTGGAGTTCCAGGATGTCGGCCATGCGGTCGATGATGGCCTCCAGCAGCCCGATCAGGACTTCAAGGCTGGAGGTGCAGTTGCCGCCGGGTTTCTGGAGCCGTGCGGAAAAGCTGTCGAACGACCGGGGCTGGCTGTAGCGCACCGTGACCAGGAAGGTCTCGGTGAGAATGAAGGTGATGGCCGACGACTCGACGCGATGGGTGTCGGGGCTGGCGACGAGATCCGCCGTCATGAAAAAGGCGCCCTCTTCCTGGTAAAGGCGGCTGGACACTTCGATCTCCTCCATCTCGGCGCGGGAGGGGATTTCAATCGACAGGGCCGCACCGACTTGCTTGATCTCCTCCGGTTGAGGGTAAGCGAGATCGACCCAGCAGGGAGTCGATCTGCCGGCAATGGCTTCCAACTCGATGTGCTGCCAAACTGAAGTTTGCCGCGAGAGAATCTTGATCATGATCATGAAGGATACATCGGTTTCGATGTCGACTCAACGCTCTTTTTCCCGGGAGCCTTCGTCCGGGGGCCTCATGGCGCCTGCCGGGTTTGGGCCGCAGGGCCTCTCATCGCCGCCAGGCGTTCAGATGCGATGCGATGAAATCCATGACGTGGTGGTGCTCCTCCTTGCCCGAGCCGCGGACGGTCAACGGTTCGCCGAAGCGGATGTGGACGCGCTTGTCGGGCCTGATCCGGCCGATGTCTTTGAGTCTTCTCCCCAGGCCCCAGGCGTTGGTCTTGAGAGCGACCGGCACGATCGGCACCCGGCAGCGCCGGGCCAGCTTGACCCCCAGGCTGTTGAACTTCTGCGGATCGAAGTCCGCGCTGCGGGTGGTCTGGGGGAAAATGATCACGGACACGCCCGCCTCCAGCCGCTGCTGACCCTCCTCCAGGACGATCTTGAGGTCCTCCCGCGGGTTCTCGCGCTTCACCACCACCGGGTTGCGGCTGCGCAGGACATGGCCGAAACGGGGATAGGACATCAGGCTCTGCTTGACGACAAAGGTTACGTCGCGGTGAGGCTGGATCAGGCAGGGCAGGATGAAGGTTTCGAGGATGCTCATGTGGTTGCCGATGAAAACGCAGGGGGAGGTCAGCTTTTTGACGACGTTCAGGTTCTCAAGGTCGAAACTTCCGCCGACGGATTCGAGCGCTCGGAGCACGGTCATGCTGCTCCGGATCCACTCCGCACCGTCGTATCGTCCCTTTCGAGCCAGCCGGGAGGCGCTCCACACCACGGCCGCGATCTTGGCGTAGAAAACCAACTCGGGATGGTGCCGGGCTAACCAGGCGGCCGGTCGATCGGGCGACCGGTAGGAGTCCTGTTCTGTGAGGAAAGGAGTCGCCATAGGGCATTTATTACTCCGACACATCAACAACGTTGAACCCCCTGCCGCCGATGGGAACCTCACTCCCGCCGGGCGCGGCCGGGACGAACGGATTCCGATTCGAGCCTGTTTTGCTGCCGGGCTAACCGCCTCTCAAAAAATCGCGCAGCACGGGTTTGAGCTCCTCCACAACCTGTTCCACCCCTTTGCCCTCGGTGGAATGAATCCGATCGGCGGCCCGGCGGTAGGTTTCGGCCGATTCCGACCATATTTTCTCAAGGTCCTCTTCGAGGCTGGCCCCGGCGTTCACCCTCGGGCGGTCCGCCCGGCGCACCCGCTGGGCCAGCTCCGGCAGCGAGGCGGTGAGCAGGATGACGAGGCCCGTGCCGCGCAGCACATCCCGGTTCCACTCGTAGCGTACCGTGCCGCCGCCCAAGCAGACCAGCGAGCGCCCCAGCGTTGCGAAGTCCTTGCAGATGGAGTACTCCAGCTCGCGAAACGTGACCCAGCCGCTTTGCTGTATCAGTCGGTGAAACGAGTACCCCAGGCGCCGGTCCATCTCACGGTCAAGGTCGTAGAAGGGCAGGGCGAGCTCCTCGGCAAGGCGGGAGCCGATGGTGGTCTTGCCCGACCCGATCATGCCGCAGAAGTAGATATTCCCGGAGTTTGCCGCCATTCAACGGTCGAAAATCTTCAGGTTGCAGAACGCGTCCCCACGGCCGATCCGCTCTTCCAGCACCATGCGCACACCGTGGGCGTCGGCCCGGCCCCGGTCTCCCTCCATGGCGATGTCGCAAAAGAGGTCGATCTCCTGGGGCGTGCACCCCATCTCCTTCCAGGCCTCCACCAGCGCGCAGTATTTCATGCGCTGCACGGCCCCCGCTGCATTGATCTCCACGTCGGAGTCGAACACCAGCGAGGAGCCCTTGGAGACGTGCTTCTCGACCCAGGCTGCCGGGCTGAAATCGCTCGGGTCGCTCCGGGCCTTCATGCGCCCGAATTCGAAGATGGCCTTGCGCGCCAGGCGCTCGACCTCCTTTTCAGGAAAGGCCTCCTTGAATGAGCGGTACAGCAGGGCAAACCACGTGGCGCGGTCCTTGATGGCCGCCCGCACCTTGTCGATCATCTCCTTTTGGTCGATTCGTTTCTCCATGATGCCTCTTCATTTTTGAATGGGTCGATCCAACCGCCGCCATCTTTCTAACAGATTCGCGGTCGAGTGCACATATGGCAACGTTACACGGTTCATCGCGGCAGCGCCCGGTGCGGGCCGCGGCCAAAAACGGAGCGGCTCGGGGATTGCCCCGGCCCCGATCTCATCCCGCTTCGCGCGCTGCGGCAACGACCGCCCGGACGATAGCCGGGCTCACCCATGTGTCGATGCTGCACCCGTTAGCCAGCAAAAATCGCCGGCCTCCGCCCAGAGCGACCCCTTCGCGCACGTGGGCCTTCAGGAAGGCCGGCGAGCGGCGGGTGAGCAGGGTCTGGTCGATGCCGCCCATGACGCAGCCGCCGATGCGCTGTTTGACGTATTCCAGGGACGGCCCGTGGGGCCCGCGGTCCCACCAGCTGAAGACATCCACGGGGAAATCCAGCACGTCGTCGAAGTAAAGCGCATCGCCGTGAATGTGGGCGGTGTTCAAGGGGCCCAGACCCGAGACCGCCTTGAAAACCTTCATGGCGTAGGGCTTGACGAAGGTCAGAAAGACCTCGCGGCTGACGATCTCCTTCGCGGCGGGCACCGACATGAAGATCCCGGAGGCCCCGATGCGGATGGCGTTTTGAGCGTAGGCGATCAGGTTGTCGGCCACCCGGTCCAGGGCATCGTGCAGGGCTTGGGGCTCGGTTTGAACGAGCTGCTCCATCGACTCGCCCGCCACCGTGCGCCGGATGCTCTGCCAGGGGTCGAACACCGTGTCGATGAAGTGGGCCCGCCCCTTGATCTCCCGGGTGATGATCGAGAGCGCCTTGAACTGCTCGCGCCACTCGCTGCGCTCCACGTCGAACCGCGTGAAGCGCTCGAGATCCTGCCGGGAGCGCACCGCGTCGAGATCGGGCGGCGCCGGGTAATAATAGTCGCTCATGACCTTCAAAAAATCGAAATCGTAGTAACGAAAATACTGCAGCGTGATGCGCGCGAACTGCTCGCCGTCCGCATGCTGCACCCCGAAGTGGTACCAGAGGGAAATGGGCGGGGCGTCCACTTCATCGCCGCGCAAGACGCGATCCACTCGTTCGATCTTGTTCATGCCGAGTCTCCATAGGTAATTTTCGATTTCACGGTTGCACCATCCCACGCATTAACTCCCAGTTAGGATTTTGGTCCGGATCCGGGACCAAAATCTTACGCAACGCCCAGATAGGCTCTTTGCATCAGAGGGTTGTTTTTCAAATTTTCGGCGGTGTCGTGGAGAACGATTTCGCCTGTCTGCAGCACATAGCCGCGGCTTGCGATGGACAGCGCCATGTTGGCATTCTGCTCCACCAGCAGCACGGCAACCCCCTCGCTGCGGTTGATCATTTGGATGATCTCGAAAATTTTGTCCACGTACAGCGGCGACAGCCCCATGGACGGCTCGTCCATGATGAGCAGCTTCGGCCGCGCCATCAACGCCCGGGCCATGGCCACCATCTGCTGTTCGCCGCCGCTCAGGGTCGAGGCCTGCTGGCGGGTGCGGTCCTTGACCACGGGGAACAGGGCGTACATGCGCTCCACGTCGGCGCGGATCCCGTCCGCATCGCGACGGGTATAGGCCCCCATCAGCAGGTTCTCGTGCACGCTGAGGTAGGGAAACAAGCGCCGCGCTTCGAGGACCGGCGCGATCCCGGCCCGGACAATGTCGGAGGAAGGCAGGCGGTCGATGCGCCGTCCGCAAAACTCGATGCGCCCCTGCTTCGGGCGCACCAGTCCCAAAATGGTCTTCATGGTGGTCGACTTGCCGCACGCATTGCCGCCGAGAAGCGAGACGATCTCTTTCTCCGCGACCGTCAGGGTGACGTTCTTCAGCGCTTGGATGGGCCCGTAGAAGGTGTTCACCTCAGTGAGCCTGAGCACGCCGGCCCCCTCCCATATAGGCCTCGATGACGATCGGGTCGCCCGCAATGACGCCGGGGGTGCCCTCGGCGATCTTCTCGCCGTGGTCGAGGACCACGATGCGGTCGGAAATCGTCATGACGACTTTCATTTTGTGCTCGATGACGAGGACGCTGTGCCCGCGGTCGCGGATGAAACGGACCAGGTCGACCAGCTGTTGGGTTTCGTGCGGGTTCATGCCGGCCGTGGGTTCGTCAAGCAGAATGAGCTTGGGGCCGGCGGCCAGCGCCCGGGCAATTTCCACCCTGCGCCGGTTGGCGTAGGACAACTCGCGCACCGGCTGGTGCAACCGGGGCAGCAGCCGCTCCCCGAAGAGGGCCAGCACGTCTGTGCAGCGGGCGCGGTTTTCGGACTCCTCCCGGCGGACCCGCGGGGGGCGCAGCAGTGCGCTGAAAACCCCGGTGCGCCCCTTGAAGTCCCGGCCGACCATGACGTTTTCGAGCACCGACATCTGGCCGAATACCCGGATGTGCTGAAACGTGCGGCTGATCCCCCGGCGCGCCACCTCGTGCGGCGGCAGCCCGACGATCTCCTCGCCCCCGAACCGGACCGACCCCCGGTCGGGCGGCAGGGTGCCCGTGATGCAGTTGAACAGCGTGGTCTTGCCGGCGCCGTTCGGACCGATGAGGCTGACGATCTCGCCCTCCTCGAGGTGCATGGAGACCTCCTTGACGGCCTTCAGCCCGCCGAAAACCTTGGTCACCCGGGTGATCTCAAGCAGCGCCATGATCCTTGACCCGGCCCTCGTCCGGAAGAAATTTGTCGCCCCGCGTATACACCCTCTCATCGGGCGCGTCGAACCATGTCAGCCGGAGGCTGTAGGGGCGGCCGCCGAGAAGCCCCTGGCGACGCACCAGCATCATGACCACGAGGACCCCGCCGTAGACGAACATACGAACCTCTTGCAGCGGCCGGAAGACCTCGGGGATCAGAATGAGCACCGCCGCGCCCACCACGGGCCCGATCAGGTTGCCTTGGCCGCCGAAGGCGAGCATGGCGAGCAGGATGAACGACTCGTTGATGGTGAAGCTGTCCGGGCTGATGTACTTCACGAAGTGGGCGTAGAAGCTGCCAGCGATGCCGGCATAAAAAGCGGCCAGCACGAACGCCTGGGTCTTGTAGCGCGTGGTGTCGACTCCCGTCGCCTCGGCGGCCAGCTCGTTTTCACGGATGGCGACGAGCGCCCGCCCGAAGCGGCAGCTCATCAGCCGGTGCATGCTGAAGACCGTCAAGAGCACCAATCCCAGGATCAGGTAGTAGTAGTGCAGGCGCGAGCTGACCGCAGCGCCGAAAAACGAGGGTGGGGGGATGTCCATGATGCCGAGCGGGCCGTTGGTGAACCCCATCCAGTTCTGCAGGACCAGAAAGAGAATCATGTTGAACCCCAGGGTGACGAGCGTCATGTAGATGCCCGAGAGCCGAAGCGTCGGCTTGGCGATGAGAAAGCCGAAAGCGCCGGCAATGGCCCCGGCCCCGGCCATGGCCAGCACCCAGGGAAGTCCGAGCTCCATGGAGAGCTTGGCCGACGCATAGGCGCCGATGGCGTAAAACGCCGCATGCCCGATGGAGAGCAGCCCGATGTAGCCGTTCAGCAGGTTGAGGCTGAGCGCCAGGATGATGTAGATCCCGATAAACACCAGGACCTGGATGTAGTACATGTTGGTGATGAAAAGCGGCGCCGCGGTAAAGGCCGCAACCACAAAAAGGATCGGCGCATGGGCCAGCATGGATTTGACGAAGCGCATCAGTCCCCGCGCGTGTGCGCCATCTCCTTTCCGCCGAAAAGCCCGCCGGGCCTGAGCAGCAGGATCAGAATCATGAACACGAACGAAAAAACGTGGCGAAAATTCGAGGCCCCGAATTCGACCGAAAAGGTCTCCACCAGGCCGATCAGCAGCCCGGCCACCACGGCCCCCGGGAGGCTGGTGAGTCCGCCGACCACGCTGGCACTGAAGGCCTTGAGCCCGTAAAGACCCCCCATGGTGGGGTAGAACATGTTGTAGTAGACCCCGACCAAAACGCCGGCCACCCCGCCCAGCATCGATCCGATGGCAAACGCCGCCATGTAGATTACGTTGACGTTGACCCCCATGGCATAGGCGGCCTCAAAGTCCTGGGCCGTGGCGCGGATGACCATGCCGAGCTTGGTGCGGTTGATGAGGAAATAGAGCGCGAGCATGAGCAGGACGGTGACCCCCAGCACGGCGATCTGGAGAAAGGTGACGTAGACCCCGCCGACGGCGATTTCGTAATTGCCGAGCCGGTCGAGGCGCCCGAAGGGGATCGACTGGGTTTCCGGCCCCCAGATCTTCTGCGCCAGGTTGACGAGCAGGATCGAGATGCCGATGGTCACCAGCAGGGAGGTCGCGTGGGGGGCGTTTCGCAGGAAGTGAAACGCCAAAAGCTCCACCACGACTCCCAGGATGGCCGTGGCCGCCAAAGCCGCTATCAGGGCAAGGAGAAAACTGGGGTGGAGCAGGCGGATGATCTCAAAGCCCATGTAGGCCCCGATCATGTAAACCTCGCCATGGGCAAAGGTCACCATGCGCAGGGTGCCGAAGATCAGGGTGAAGCCCAGCGCCAGCAATGCGTACACGCTGCCCTGGGTCAGGCCGTTGATCAATTGCTCTATCAGAAACGGGGGCATAAACGAAAAGGGCCCAAGGGCTCAAGGGTCCGGCGGGTCGCGTCAGGCAGAGAGAGCCGCCCCTGCCGTTTGCGCCACAGAACCTACGGGCCCTTCAGGATGAATTTCGATCGACACCTCGGCGCCGCCGCCTTGATGCGCCGGCGCTGGAACGGCGCTTCAGGGTTTGTAAAGCACCCACTGCCCGTCCTTGATCATGATCCGCACCAGTTGCTTGGCCGGGTCCCGACCCTCGGCGTAGGAAATGGGACCGGTGGCCCCTTCGTAGCCCTTCAGCCCGATCAACCCCTCGCGCACCTTGGCGCGGCTGTCGGTGCCCACCGCCTTGAGCGCCGCGACCAGCACCCCGGCCGCGTCGTAGGCCAGGGCCGCGAACTGATTGGGGTCTGACCCATAAAGGGCCTTGTAGTCCTTGGTGAAGTTCTGGGGCGCCGGCCGGGGGTCGCTGCTGAAATAGTTCACGGGGATCATGGTCCCCTCGACGGCCTTGCCGCCCATCTCGAGCGTTTTGACGGAGAAAAGCGAACTGTTGGCCAGCACGGTCGGCTTGAACCGGGCGCGCTCGGCCTGGTTCATGATGGCCGTGAAATCCGCATAAAAGGTCGGCATGTACACCAGGTCCGGCTCCAGGCGCTTGAGCTTGGAGATGATGGCGTTGAAATCCTTCTCGCCCGGGGTGAACGCCTCCTCGGCGACAATCTGGGCCCCGAGCCGTCTGGCCTCGCCGACGAAATACTTGTTGGCGTCCACTCCCCAGTCGTTGTTGATGTAGATCGTTGCGATCTTTTTCTTCTTGAGGTCGTTCACCGCCCAGCGGGCGTTGTACGGGCCCTCGTAGCCCTGGGTGGCGACGACGCGGAACATGAACTCGCCCTTCTTGGTCCAATCCTGGTGGGACGCGGTGGGTGAGATCTGGACCATCTTAGCCTGTTCGTAGACCGGGGCCGCCGCCATGGTGCTGGAGCTGCTGAAGTCGCCGATTTGAGCGATGACGGCCGGGTCGGACACGAATTTTTCGGCGATCAGAACCGATTCCTTGGCATCGCCGCGGCTGTCGGCGATGACCAGTTCGAGCGTCTTGCCGTTGATGCCGCCCTCTTTGTTCACTTTGTCGATCACCAGGGTGACCGAGCGCTTGAAGTCATTGCCGTATTCGGCCCAGTCGCCCGTCAGCGGGGCGGAAAGGCCGATTTTCACCTCGCCGGCTGCCAGCGCCGGCTGCCAGCCGGCACTGGCGCCGGCCATGATCAACGTTACCACAAGACCCGTCACTGCCGCTTTTCCCAACATGGGAGCCTCCTTCTTCTAGAGTTTGTTGACGGTGGACAGACCCTCTCAAAAACGCTTTGCAACTACCCCCGCTCGGGCGTTGCCGCCTGCAGAGGGTAGAACATGCCTCGATCGGAGAGGGATTTGATCTGGCTCAGCCCCCTTCACATGGATTCCTTCTCATACACGTTGCAGATGCAGCACAAGAATGTGGCGGGCTCGGTGTCGCTCAGGTTGCGCATGCCGTGAGGCTGCAGGCTGGGGATGACCACGGTGGAGCCGGGCCCGCAGACGGAAGCCTTGACCCGGCGGTCGGTCTCCGGGTCGTATTCATAGCACTCGAAGCGGCCGGTCAGAATGTACATGGTCTGGATGTAGAAGTGGTTGTGGATCGGTATTTCACCGCCGGGCTGGGCGGTGAACAGGCGCAGGCCGTACTCGGGGTAGCCATGGCCGTCGTCCCCGAACCTGGAGAGCCAGCGCACGCTGATCCCCTTCACCTCGTAGGGTTTGCCCCGGTAGGGGAAGGTGGCGATCTTGACGTCCTCGACGTCCCTCCAATCGACGATCTCCATGATACGCTCCTGCTCAGAGAATTGCCCCATCCCCCCGATGCTCGCCACAGGTAGAAGATGAGCATATTCATGCCTAAGGGAAGTTGCAAGGTGAATTTCGCATCCACCCGGCGGTCGGGGCCAATCGCCGGGGCCGGTGCTCAGCCGAGCAGGTCCAGGGCCGCCCGGCAGTGGGTCTCGACCCCCAGCAGCATGAGGTCCTCGCGGAAATCGAACCTGGGGTTGTGGAGCGGGGCGGCGCCCTCGCGGCCGACCCCGATGCAGTAGAAACAGCCCGGCACCGCCTCCAGGAAAAAGGACATGTCCTCTCCGCCCATGGTGAGTTCGGGCTCTACGACCTGCTCTCCTCCGACCACCGCCGTCGCACAGCGTCGGACGACATCGGCCACCCCGGCATCGTTCACGGTGGGCGGGTAGCCGCGGCTGAAGGTGAACTCGCAGCCGGCGCCCATGGCCCCGCAAACCCCGCGTACGATCTTCTCCAGCCGTGATTCCCAGGAGGCCCAGACCGTGCGGTCGAAGGTGCGGGTGGTGCCGCTCAGGAGCGCCTCGGCCGGGGTGATGTTGAAGGCGGTGCCGGCATGGAAGGTCCCGACGGTCACCACGGCCGGCTCGATCGGGTTCATCTGGCGGCTGACGATCCGCTGCAGCGCTCCCACGACCTGGGCGCCGACCTCCAGGGCGTCCACGCACAGGTGCGGCTGGGCTGCATGACCGCCGCGGCCGCGGATTTTGATGTCGAAGCGGTCCATGGCCGCCAGAAAGGCCCCGGTCCGTACGCCGATGACCCCCTCGGGTCGTTCGGACCACAGATGGCAGGCAAGGGCGAAATCCACCTGCGGGTTTTCGAGGACCCCGGCCTCGATCATCGGCCGGGCGCCGCCCGGGCCCTCCTCCGCCGGTTGAAAGACGAACTTGACATTGCCGCTGAACCGGCTTGCTAGCCGGGTCAGCGCGGCCGCCGCACCCAGCGCCATGGCCATGTGGGCGTCATGCCCGCAGGCGTGCATGCAGCCGGGGTGCGTCGATGCGAACGCCAGCCCGGTCTCCTCGGTAATCGGCAGGGCGTCCATGTCGGCCCGGATCATCAGCGTGGGGCCGGGCCGGCCGGTCTGCAGCAGCCCGACCACGCCGGTGCCGGCGATGCCGGTCGCCACCTCCAGCTCCAGATGCTTCAACCGCGCGGCGACATAGGCGGAGGTCTTGTACTCCTTGAAACCGGTCTCGGGGATGCGGTGCAGGTCCCGCCGGGCGGCGATCACCTCGTTTTCAAGGCTTCGAACAAGGGCATGCAGCGGGTCCATGGCCATGGCCTCCCGGGCGCTTCAGTAGCAGCCCAAAATTTTCAGGTAGTCGCTTTTTTCGGCCAGCGCCGCCCGCACCCCGGCGAGCGCTTCGGACTCGAGGTCCGCCTCGATGTCGATGTAGAACATGTAGCGCCAGGGCTCCCCCGGGATGGGCCGGGACTCGAGCTTGGTCATGTTGATCTTCTGCTCGGCGAAGACCTGGAGAATCGAGAAGAGGGCGCCCGGCTCGTTTTTGGCCGAGAGGATGAGCGAGGTCTTGGCGGCCTTGCGGGATTCGATGGGCGCCTTGCCGATGACGACGAAGCGGGTGTAGTTGCGCGGGTTGGTTTCGATGCCCTCCGCGATGACCGCCAGGCCGTAGATTTCGGCGGTGATCAGGCCGGCGATGGCGGCGTCCCCGTTGCCCGTCGACCGGCTGACCCTTTCGGCGGCCCCGGCCGTGTCGCTCACGGAGACAAGCTCCCAGTTGTGCTGGGACAAAAACTGGCGGCACTGCTCGATCCCCTGCGGATGCGAGAGCACCCGCCGGACCTGGGAGATCTCCGTGCCGGGTTTGGCCAGTAGGTTCTGGGTGATGCGGATTTTCACCTCTCCGATGATGCGCAGGTCGTAGTCGCGCAGCAGATCGTAGTTTTCGTGAATGCTCCCCGAAAGCGAGTTCTCCAAGGGGACGATGCCGTAGTCGATGCCGTCCGCCTTGACCGCCTCGAAGATGGACTGAAAGGTCGGCAGCGGCACGGCATCGGCGGCCTCACCGAAATACTGCAGGCAGGCCTTGTGGCTGAACGTGCCGATTCGGCCCATGAACCCGGCACGCTGGCGCGCGCCGCCGTTCTTGCGTTTGCGCCCGATCACCCGGACCCGCTCCAAATGCGAGAAATCCAGCTGCTTGCCGACGACCGGCGCGATCACATAGATGTCCCGCATGAGCTGCCGGAACTGGTGGGGGTAGAGGCTCTGGGCCCCGTCGGACATGGCATGATCCGGGTTGTGGTGCACTTCGATCATGAGCCCGTCCGCACCGGCGGCCACGGCGGAGCGCGCCATGGGGCTGACCTTCTCGCGCATGCCGGTGGCGTGGCTCGGGTCGACGACGATGGGCAGGTGGGTGAGCTTTTTGAGGACCGGGATGGCGGACAAATCCAAGGTGTTGCGCGTGTACGGCTCGAAGGTCCGGATGCCGCGCTCGCAGAGGACGACCTGGCTGTTGCCCTCCGACAGGATATACTCGGCGGACATGAGCCACTCTTCGAGGGTCCCCGCCAGGCCGCGTTTGAGCAGGACCGGCTTGCCCATGCGTCCGACGCACTTGAGCAGCTCGAAGTTCTGCATGTTGCGGGCGCCGATCTGGACCACGTCGATGTACTTCATCATCAGGTCGGCCTGGGACGGGGAGGTCATCTCGGTCACCACCCCGATGCCCAATGTTTCGCGCACTTCGGCTATGATTTTCAGCCCCTGCTCCTCAAGCCCCTGGAAGGAGTAGGGTGAGGTGCGCGGCTTGAACGCGCCGCCGCGGAACAGGGAGGCCCCGGCCCGCTGGACCTCGCGCGCGATGGTCAGCGCCTGTTCCAGGCTCTCGATGGCGCAGGGGCCGGCGATGACGGAGATGTTCTCCCCGCCGACCACCACGTCCCCCACGCGCACACAGGTGTCCTGGGGGTGCATTTCGCGGCCGACCAGTTTATAGGGGGTCTTCACCCGGAGGACCCGCGCCACGCCGGGAATGCGGCCGATCTCCTCCTCGCCGCAGCCGGGCTTTCCCAGAATCCCGATCCGCTCGCAGTCCGTCGCCGGCAACTCCCTGCAATCGCAGCGGGCGGCCTTCAACTTCAAGATCAGATCGGTTTTGGCCTCCGGCGCCAGTTCCTTTTCCAGTTCAACGATCATGGGCCTGCTCCTTCTCGTTGCTTGTTCGAGCCAAGACGAATTTCAAAAAGCAAAGGCCCCGAGCATTTCGTCTCGGGGCCTCCTAAGCCTGACCCCGGACAGACCGCTGCCGGTCCATCCGGGAGGATGCGTCGCAAGGGGTTGTTACCGACCCGGATGGACGCTTCTAAACCACCAAAAGCGGAAGAAGCGTCCCATAATCTCGATCACGTTTCGAATTGGTAGATCCGGACTGGACTCTTAAAATGTTTGCGTGCCGCTGTCAAGCGGGAATTCGAAAGCTCAGTCGGCGATCAGGTCCCTGAGCCTCCGGCCGGCGGGGGTCAGCGTGCCGGCGGGGATGCGCACCATCGCCTGGATCTCGACCCGCTGCATGCGTTGCGCCGGGGTCAGGCGATCTGCCTCCTCTGAATACTCAAGGGTGGCGAAGAGATACTCGGTCCTGGAAAACGAGCAGAACTCCGCTCCAAGGGAGCGCGCGATTCCCACCACCGTCTCCACGAAGCGCCGGTCGAGCGGCTGCCAGAAAGAGAAGGCCTCGCGCGCCAGGACATCCGCGCGGGCGATGCGCCCGAACTCTCGGCTGGACTCCTTTTGCAGCCAGGCGGCGCCGATCGACAGTTTTTTCCCGCGGCTACGGGCGATGTCCGCCGCCCGGCTGATCCGGTCGGAGGCAAAACCGTAGCGGACCGGATGGAGGCGCAGGTCGAGGTAGTGGAGCTCGGGTATGGCCCCCATCTCCTCTAAATAATCCGAAGCGGCCCACGTGCCGGTTCCGGCCCCCAGCTTCGTGGAGCCGGCGTCGAGCCCCCGGACGATGTGCCGCACGGTCGCGGCGAACTCCGCAGGCGAGAAGGGTAACCCCGTGTCCTGAGCGACCGTGTCCGGCTCGGAGAGAACGGTCAGGTAGTCGGGCCGCAGCTCCGCGAGGATGGTTTCGGCCATTTGCCTGAGGCCGGAGTTGAAGCGGGCGCGATTCAGCTCGGCGGTGCCCGCTGCCAGAACGCTCAGCTCCGACTCGCGGGGCATGACCCCCAAGGCGACCACCAGCTTGAAGCCCCGCCGGCGGATCTCGCCCGCGATGTTGCGGTAAAAAGCCAAATAGGATTCGTTCTGGGTAAATTCGCGGGTCAGGACGGGATGGAGGAGGTGCAGGCAAACGAACTTGGCGCCGAGCGTTCTCAACCGGTCCAGCATCGGGGCCGGCGATCCGGGCTGGGCATCGTCGGGCAGGCGTCCGCCCCGGTGCCATGCGGTTGCCGGCAGTTCGACCCCGAAAAGTGGTGCCCCCGCTTCTCGGACCCGCACGTTTTTCAAGAACGGGTTCGGTAGGGACAGGTCCGATTCCAGTTCTCGATACAGCGCGCGGTAGCCCTCGGGCACATTGGCGGGGACCGGGTCGATGGGGACCCCGGGAACCGATCGACCGCAGCCGAGAACCGAGCATATCCACAGGCAGACGATGATGCCGCGAAGCAGCGTTCCCATGATTGGAAAAATATACACCGAGTCGAGCCGCCTTTACAATCTTCCGTCCGAGATTACCTTGGCCTTAACCAAGCCAAAAGTAATGTGGCGGTCAACCCAAACCCATCCCATGGAGCCATAAACATGAGCAATGCCCACAAGATCATCGTTCCGGCAGATCCCGAGGCCGGCGCCAAGATAAGCCAGATCGAATTCCCGGCCGAGCTGCCGATCCTTCCGCTGCGCAACACGGTGGCCTTCCCGTTCACCATCCTGCCGCTTTCCGTCGGAGTCGAGCGCTCGGTCAAACTGGTTGAAGACGCCCAGCGCGGCGATCGATTGATCGGCCTGGTGGCGATGAAATTCCCGGAGATCGACGAACCCCTCCCGGGGCAGGTCTACGAGGTGGGGACGATTGCACGAATCGAGCGCGTGGCGAAGAGCGCCGACAACACCCTCAACGTGATCGTGCACTGCCTGGAGCGGTTCAAAGTCGACTTTTGGACCTCGGACAAGCCCTACCTGAGAGCCAACATCCACGTGACGCCGGATCTCGTCTCCGGCGACCTGGAGACCGACGCACTGCAGCGCAGCCTGCTCGAAGTGGCCCAGGAGGTTGTCGCCCTCTCGCCGAACTATCCCAAGGAGGCGGGGGAGTTCCTCGGCCAGGTCAAAGACCCGCGCTACCTGGCCTATCTTGTCGCCAACTACGCCGGCCTGGAGATGGACAAGGCCCAGGCCGTCCTGGAAGCGGAGGATCTCAAAGACAAGCTGCGGTCGCTGGTCGCGAATCTCAGCCGGGAGAAGGAGGTGCTTTCGCTCGGCCGCAAGATCCAGAGCGAGGCGCGGGAGGGTATGGAAAAAGCGCAGAAGGACTATTTCCTGCGCCAGCAGCTCAAGGCCATCCAGAAAGAGCTGGGAGAGCCCGACGAGGCCGACCCCGAGTCCGCCGGGTATGCCGAGAAGATCGCAAAAGCCGACCTGCCCGCCGAGGCCCGCAAGGAGGCTCAGCGCGAGCTCAAGCGGCTGGAGGGCATGTCGCCGCACGCCCCGGAGGCCTCCATCATCAAGACCTACCTGGACTGGCTGGTGGACCTGCCCTGGAACAAGGTGAGCGAGGACCGCACCGACATCGACCACGCGCGGGCGGTGCTCGACGAGGACCACTACGGCCTGCAGGATGTGAAGGAGCGCATCGTCGAGTACCTCGCCGTGCGCAAGCTCGTCGCCGAGCGCGGCGTCAAGGCCGCGGCAGAGTCCGAAAAGATGTCCGAGGCGATGGGGGCCATCCTGTGCTTTGCCGGGCCGCCGGGCGTGGGGAAGACCAGTCTGGGCAAGAGCATCGCCCGAGCCCTGGGGCGCAACTTCACCCGCATGAGCCTGGGCGGGGTGCGCGACGAGGCCGAGATCCGCGGGCACCGGCGCACCTACATCGGCGCCATGCCGGGGCGCATCATCCAGGCCGTCAAACGCGCCGGGACCAAGAACCCGGTCTTCATGCTGGACGAGGTGGACAAGATCGGCATGGATTGGCGCGGGGACCCGAGCAGCGCTTTGCTCGAGGTGCTCGACCCGGCCCAGAACCATGCCTTCCGCGACCACTACCTGGACGTCGATTTCGACCTCAGCGATGTGATTTTCATCACCACCGCCAATCAACTCGAGACCATCCCGGCGCCGCTACGGGATCGGATGGAGATCATCGCGCTGGACGGCTACACCGAATACGAAAAGGTCCAGATCGCCAAGCGGCACCTGATCCCGCGCCAGATCCAGGCGCACGGCCTCAAGGACGATGAGATCACCTTCACCGACGACGCGGTGCGCAAGCTCATCCAGGACTACACCCGCGAGGCCGGCGTGCGGAACCTGGAGCGGCAGATCGGCGCGATCTGCCGCAAGAGCGTCGTGCGCATCGTCGGCCACCAGTGGTCCCACGTGGTGGTGACCGAGGAGTTGGTGCGCGAACAGCTCAAAAAGGAGAAGTTCGAGGCCGAACGCTCCGAGCAGATCGAGATCCCCGGGATCGCCACGGGGCTGGCGGTGACGGCCGTGGGCGGCGACATTCTTTTTATCGAGGCCACACGGATGAAAGGCAAGGGCAACCTCACCCTGACCGGCCAGTTGGGCGATGTCATGCGCGAGAGCGCCCAGATCGCCCACAGCTACGTGCGTTCCAAAGCCGATCAGCTCGGGATCGCCGCGGACGTGTTCGAGTCGACCGACGTCCACCTGCATGTGCCGGCCGGGGCCGTTCCCAAGGACGGCCCCTCGGCCGGGGTCGCCATGGCCATGGCGATGGCGAGCCTTTTTAGCGGGCGCACCGTGCGGGGCGATGTGGGCATGACCGGGGAGGTCACACTGCGCGGCCGGGTGCTGCCGGTGGGCGGGGTCAAGATGAAGGTGCTGGCCGCTCACCGCGCTGGCCTGACCACCGTGATCCTTCCCAAACGCAACGAAAAGGACCTCGACGATCTGCCGCAGGAGGTCCGGGATGCGCTTCGGTTCGTCTTGGTGGAGCGCATCGACGAGGCCCTGGACGTTGCCTTCGGCGCGGAGGCGAACATGGAAATGGCCTTCGCCAAACCCTGGCTAGGGGGTGATTCCCCGACCGATTCGGGCGCCAAGGAGAGCCCGTTTTCGTGATTGCCGTTGGGGAGTCTGAAGCCACAGCCACACCCAAGAAAAACCATAGCCAAAAGGAGAAAATGCGAGTATAGGGCACCTAAAAGACGAGTGTTGCGGGGACGGCTTCAGGCTGCCGGGGGCCGGACCCTCTGAGTTGAAAATCCTTTTTTCTTCCTCGACTCGATATGAACCCGCCGCCGGCCTCGGAAGCCGGCGGCGGGCATCTTCAACCTCTCACAGGAAGGAGGATTCACTATGCTCAGGCGCTTGGCTTCTTTTTTTACCCTCATCATGCGCAGTTATCTCCCGGACGCCTATCTCTTCGCCATCCTGTTGACCTTCTTGTCCGCCATCCTGGCTCTGATCTTCACCGACGCCGGATTTATGAAAGTCATCACCACCTGGGGCGGCGGGATCTACGGCATCATCGCCTTCGCCATGCAGATGATCCTGATCCTGATCACCGGCCATGCGCTCGCCCTGACGCCGGTGGTGAACCGGGCCCTCGTGGCGATCGCTGCCATCGGCAGCACCCCGGTCAAGGCGGGGATGATCGTCGCTTTTGTCGGCGGTGTGTGCTCCTGGATCAACTGGGGCTTCGGGCTGATCGTGAGCGGCCTCTTGGCTGTGGAGATCGCCAAGCGCAACCGGGATGTCGATTTCCCCTACCTCGTCGCCGCCGGCTACAGCGGTTTCGTGGTCTGGCACATGGGGCTCTCGGGGTCGATCCCGCTGGTCTGCGCCACGGCCAAGAGCGCCCAGAACTTCATCGAAAAGGCCACCGGCGCCGTGGTCCCGGTCTCGGACAGCATTTTCCAGGCCTTCAACCTCGTGCCCCTTTTTTTGATCGTCTTCACCATGCCGCTGCTCTACGCCCTGATCCACCCCAAGGCGGACGAGGTCAAGCGCATCTCGCCCGAGAAGCTCAAAGAAGTCGAGAGCATCACGGTAAAAGTCCCCTTCCCCGCGCAGGCGACGCTGGCACAGCGCATCGACCACAGCTATATCATTAACATCATCTTCGGGTTGATGGGGGTGATCTACCTCTACGATCACTTCAGCTCCAAGGGGTTCGACCTCAACCTCAACATCGTCATCTTCATCTTCTTCATCAGCGGCGTGCTCCTCCACGGCAAGCCCGTGAACTACATCAACGCCATCGCCACCGCCATCAAGGGCGCCGGCGCCATCGCCCTGCAGTTCCCGCTCTACGGCGGGATCCAGGGCATCATGATCGGCACGGGGCTGGCGAAGGTGATCGCCGGATGGTTCGTCGCCATCTCCGTGCCCGAAACCTTCTACATGTTCCAGTTCTGGGCGGGCGGCATCATCAACTTTTTCGTTCCCTCCGGCGGCGGGCAGTGGGCCGTCCAGGGACCAATCACCATAGAGGCGGCTAAGACCATGGGGATCGACATGGTGCGCTCCGCCATGATGGTGGCTTGGGGCGACCAATGGACGAACATGATCCAGCCCTTCTGGGCCCTGCCGCTTCTGGGGCTCGCGGGGCTCTCCGCACGGGACGTCATGGGTTACACCACCATGGCGCTGCTCTGGGCGGGCGCGATCTTGACGGCCTGCGCCCTGCTGGTCGGCTTCGGCGTCCTTTAGGTTAGGGCGCCGCGGTCAAGCTGCGGCACCCATGGAGGCGATGGGTGCCGACGCTTGACCGCGGGGAGCGGCATGTTTGAAAAAGTCTCGGCCGCCGGCGGACCGCCGGGTGTCTAAAAGGGTATGTCAGGCAAAAAAGCGCCATCCCGACCTTGCGGGATGGCGCTTTTTTGAAATGATCCGCAAGGAGGATGTGATAATGCCCACCATCCCGCTTTTCCCCCTGGGCCTGGTCCTGCTGCCCGGGATGCCGTTGCAGCTGCACATTTTCGAGGAGCGCTACAAGCTGATGATCTCGGAATGCTTGGCGGAGCAAAAGGCGTTCGGGATCGTGCTCTTCGACGGCAAGGCCGTTCGGGCAGCGGGGTGCACGGCGCGCCTGGTCCAGGTGCTGCATCGCTACGAGGACGGCCGCATGGATATCCTGACGCGCGGGGAGCGGCGTTTCATCCTGCACGAGATGATCGAACGCAAGCCCTACATGGAGGCGCGGGTCAAGTATTTCGATGATGAGCCGGAGGAGGCGGACGGGGGCCTGGCGGCTGCCGCCGAAACCGGACTGTGCCTGCTGCACGAGCTTGCCGGGACCGGTTTCCCGACCGGCATCGCGGAGTGGCCGGACCTGTCCGACCCCCGCAGGCTCTCCTTTGCGATCGCCGCGCTCGACGAGGTTACCCCCAATGAGAAACAGCGTTTCCTGGAGATGACCTCGAGCGCGAAGCGGCTGCGCAAAAGCGTAGCGGTGCTCGTCCGCGTCGTCGAACGCATTCAATTGACGGCGAAGATCCAAGCCGTCATCGGCGGCAACGGCCATCCACCCAAATCGCTTCTGGCAAAAATCGCCGCCCCTGAAGACGAAACGAGCGGTTAGTCCGCCGCTGTATGCCACAGGTAGTAGAAACCGGTCTGAGCAGCGGGCAGCAGGCGCGGCAGCCCGAGGTCCAGCACCGCCGTCGGGCGGCTGCCTTCATAAGAGGTCACGGGGTTGTAGATGTTGTCGTTAGGGTAGTCGAGGCGGCGGTAGACCACCACCCGGGCATCGTCCGGCAGGCCGGCGCGCTTTTTGGCCTCGCCCAGGGCATCTGGCATATAGCCGATGCTGTCCACCAGGTTGAACTTCAGCGCCTTCTCCGCCAGGAACACCCTCGCCGTGGAGACCTCGGCCAACGCCGCCGGCTCCACCTGGCGGTGCCGGTTCACCAGGTCGACGAAGCGTTTGCCGAGCTGCTCCGTCATGGCCGTCAGGAGCCGCTCCTCCTCCGGCGTCGTGTGCCGGAAGGGGGAGCCGATATCCTTGTTCACCCCGGATTTGCTCACCTCGACCGCCACCCCGATTTTCTCCATGAGCGCGGCGACCTTGGGCCGGATGAAAATCACCCCGACCGACCCCGTCAGGGTGGTGGGGTGGGCCACGATGTGATCGGCGGGCAGCGCGATGTAATACGCGCCGGATGCGGCCACGTCGAGCATGGCCGCGACCACGGGGATCCGGCGCTCCTCTTTGAAGCGCAGGATTTCGTGGTACAGGATGTCGCTGCCGGTCACGGAGCCTCCCGGCGAGTTGATCTGCAGCACCACGGCGCGGATCTCTTTGTCCTGTGCGGCCTTGCGCAGGTGCGAGACCACCTCCTGCACCACGCTCGGCCGGGTGCGCACCAGCCCCTCGTCGGGGCTGTTGGAGATGACGCCGCGCACGGGGATGACCAGGATTTTCTGTTCTGCACGGCCTTCCAGGGTGGATTCCTGGAGAGGGTCCGCCTGGCTGGGAAACAGTTTGATCTGGGGGGCGGCGCACCCGACGGTCATGACGATGAGGATCGATGCGATGCGGATCACTATCTTCGGCATGGGGTCTCCCTTCACTGATGTATATCTTCCCGGGTCAACGATCGGCCGTTTTCATGAAAGCAGGCCGGCGGTTGACAGGATGTCCCGGATTTCGTTCTTTTCCTTTTCCGTGGCCGGGAGCAGCGGGGGCCGGGGGGCACCGCCGTAGTAGCCCAGCATGTCCAAGGCCGCCTTCAGGCCGGGGACGCCGTAGGTGGCCGTGAGCGCGGTGTTGACTGGGAGCATCTTGATCTGCAGTTTGCTCGCAGCTTCGATCTCCCCTTTTTTCAAAAGATTGCTTATGCGGACGCAGGCTTTGGGCGCCACGTTGGCCAGCGCCACGATCCCGCCCACGCAGCCCAGGGTGAGGGCGCCGAACAGAGCGCCGGCCGTGCCGACCAGGACGCTGAAGTCCTCGGCGGCACGGCTGACCATCTCGCCCAGTGAGGCCACGTTGCCGTTGCTGTCCTTGATTCCGATGATGTTGGGGTGCCGCGAAAGCCTCGCCACCAGGTTCACGCCGACGCTGATGTTGGTGAACTTGGTGACGTTGTAGATCAGGATGGGGATCTCGGAGTGGTCCGCCACGGTCGTGAAGTGCTGGAGCAGGGCGGCTTCGTTCATGCGCCCGCCGTAATAGAAGGGGGTTACCACCAATGCCGCGTGGGCGCCCAGCCGGGCGCAGCGGTTGGTCAGGGCGATGGTTTGCCAGGTGGACTCGCAGCCGGTCCCGGCGATGATCTTCATGCCCGGGGCTGCCGATTGGACCACGGTTTTGACCACCTCTATCTTTTCCTCCTCGCTCAGGTAGACGGCCTCGCCGTTCGATCCGAAGGTCACGTAGCCCGACAGACCGGTCGTGTTCCACGCGGCGATGTTGTCGGCCAGCTTGTCGCAGGCCAGTTCGCCATCGATAAACGGGGTCGGGATGGGGGGAAAAATCCCGTGCAGGTCAGTGGGTTTCATGGCGTGGCTCCTGTGGTGTCGATTGGTTGGCGGCTATAGCCTTACGCCCTTATATCGCATGCGCCCTCACATGTCACCACCCTGCCGTTCCGGTTTTTGCCATCGCGGTTGACGGGGTGTATACTCGCGCCGCCGGCCGAGGGAGGTTCCGGCCGCACATTTTACGACTTGAGGGGGGTTCATGTCGCATCCAGGCAAGCAGTTTGTTCGCTATGCGCATCGCGGGACGCATGCCTACGGGGTTCTCGAGGGCGAGCGGGTTTCGCGGATCAGCGGGGATTTGTTCGGCGGCGGGCGTGAAACCGGCGAGAAGCTGGCGCGCGATGACGTCAGGCTGCTGTGGCCCTGCGAGCCCACCAAAATCATGGCCGTCGGGTTGAATTACAAGAGCCACCTGGGGGGCAGGCCGGCCCCGGCCAAACCGGAGCTTTTCTGGAAGCCGGTCTCCAGCCTGCTGGAGCCGGGCGGGGCGATCGTCATCCCGGAGGGGGCCGCAAACGTGCATTACGAGGGTGAGCTGGTGGTCGTGATCGGGAGGAAAACCAAAGCGGTCACCCCGGAGGAGGCGGCCGGCTGCATCTTCGGCTACACCTGCGGGATCGATGTGTCCGAGCGCGATTGGCAAAAGAACGACCTGCAGTGGTGGCGTGCGAAGGGAGCCGACACTTTCGGGCCTCTGGGGCCGGCGATTGCCGTCGGCCTGGACTACAAGGCGTCCCGGCTTCAGACGCGCGTCAACGGCGAAGTGAAGCAGTCCCAGCTGCTGAGCGACCTGATTTTTGATGCGGCCACGGTGGTGAGCCATGCCAGCCGCTGCGTGACGCTCCTGCCGGGGGACGTGATCTTCACGGGCACCCCCGGCACGACGAGCGCCCTCGCGCCGGGTGATGTGGTCGAGGTGGAGATCGACGGGATCGGCATTCTCAAAAATATCGTTGCGGCATAAAACGCCGCCAGGATATTTTTAGAATTTTTACACCCCCGTTTTTTCGGGGGTGTAAAAATTCTATAGGACCTCCGTCAGGTGTTTGACCTCGACAGCCAGCCCGTGCCGGCGCACCCCGTGGGAGAGCTGGATGATGCAGGCCGGGCAGGTCGTCACCAGCACCTCCGCCCCGGTCTTCTTCAGGTTCTCCATCTTGCGGTCCAGGACCCGCATCGCCAGATCGTAGTGGGAGAGCGAGTAGGAGCCGGCCCCGCCGCAGCACCAGTCGGCTTCAGGCAGTTCGACGAACTCGGTTTCCGGGATACGGCGCAGGATTTCGCGCGGGAGCTTTGCCAGGCCCTGGCCGCGCGAGAGGTGGCAGGGGTCGTGGAACGTCACGCGCCGGCCCCGCAGGGCCGTTGAGGCGGGCGCCGTCTCCGAGGCGGCCCACTCGCAGATGTCGCGGACACGGGCTGCGATGTTCATCGCCGCTGCCCGGCGGGGGTCCGCCGCGCCGAACAGGTCCGGGTAGCGCTTGAGGAAGGCGGCGCAACTCGAGCAGTCCGTGACGATGGCGTCGAACCCGCCGCTGCCGATAATCTCCAGGTTTTTCGCCGCCAGGCGTCGCGCCGCCTCCAGATCCCCGTAAGTCCAGGCCGGCAGGCCGCAGCAGACGGTTGCCGGCAGGTAAACCTCGCTGGCGGTCCGCCGCAGCAGGGAGATAGAGGCCTCCCCGGCCGCCTGGGCGACGATGTCCACCCCGCAGCCGATGTAGTAGGCCACCCGCATCCGGGGCCCCCGTCCCGGATAGATCCCTGGTTTGAGGCGCGCCCGCAGCGGCCGGGCGGGCAGACGGGGGACGATGGCCTCGGCCTGGGCGAAATCGTGGCCGAAAATGCGCAGCAGGTTTAGGGCCTGGGCCAGCCGGCTCAGGCCGCTGTTCTTGCCGAGGGCCACGGCGCGGGCGGCCAAATGCAGCCGCCGGGGGTAGGGCAGGAGGCCTTCGAACAGCAGCCGGTGGATCGATTTGCGCCCGACCGTCTGCAGGTACTCCGCGCGCGCCCGGATGACGATCTCCGAGGTCGGTATGGCCGGGAAACAGTTGCTCGTGCAGGCCCCGCACAGCAGGCAGTCGTAGAGCGGCTCTTCGAGCTCCGGGCTCCACGGGATCCGGTTTTCGATCAGCGCCCGCAGCAGAGCCAGGCGTCCCCGGGCCACGCCCCCCTCGTGCCCCGAGGAGCGGAAGACCGGGCAGGCCGCCTGGCAGAAGCCGCAGCGGTTGCAGTGGGCGATTTCTTCGTAATGGTCGACGATGGCCATCGGATACGCGTCTCGCGGTCGTGAAGCCGGGCGGTCCGGGGTCTTCGGTGTGGCCCAAAAGCCTTTCAAACCCGGCCCGGCATGGCGCCGCGCGAAAAAATGCGCGCGGGGTCGAGCACGCCTTTGACCCGGTGCATAAGCTTCCAGTCGGGGCGCGGTCCCCCGAACACGTCGCTTTCGTGTTTGAATGCGTCCGGGGCGTTTTCGAGCACGGCCTGCCCCCCGAGCGCCCCCAGCCGGGCGACGATTTCGCGCCAGCCGCCCTCGCTCAGGTCTCCTCCGCCGGCCAGAACCCGCCCGCAGCCGAAATCGACCAGCATCGGCTCTGCCTGAAGCTGCGACCCCAAGAGGGCTGCGGCCCGGCCGATTTGGCCCGGTGGAGCCCCGGCCCGCAGGGCAAAGGGACAGCCCGCGATGCGCCCGTAGAGCGCGGCAAACGGCCCGGTGAGCAGGTCGTAGTCCGCGACCCGGACGGAGCTGAAACCGGCCTGCTCAAAGAGCCTGCCGGCACGTTTCAGCTGCGCGGCGACGGTTTCGGCGAACCCCTCGAAACCGATCTCGAGCCGCCAGCGGCCGGTCCCGTTTTCGGGCACGGCCGCCGCCGAGACCGCCCCCAGGCTGGAGCCCATCACGCTGGCCGCCAGTTCATCGCAGGCCTCCGGGCGGCCGCACGCCGAGATCGAGGCGCAGCGCTCCGGGCGCGTGGCGGTCTTCAACGTCACCCGGGTGATGAGCCCCAGGGTGCCGGCCGACCCGGCCATCAAGCGGGTCAGATCGTAGCCGGCGACGTTTTTCATGACCTTGCCGCCGGCGCTGATCAGGCGGCCGCGTCCGTCGATGAACCGCATCCCCAGGAGGAGCCTGCGCGGGGACCCGTAAGCCGCCCGCTCCGGGCCGCAGGCGTTGGTCGCCGCGATGCCCCCCATGCTGCGCTGCAGCAGACCCAAGGCGGGCCGCAGGGGCAGCCACTGGTTATAGGGCGCCAGCGCGGCCTGGAGGGCGCCCAGGCGCAACCCGGCGCCGGCGGTGGCCACCTGGTTGGGCGGGTCGAGCTCCGCCAGCGAGTCCAATGCGTCCGTCGGGATGCTCTGCCACGCGCCAAGCAGTTCGTTTCCAAAACCCCGGCTGGTATTGCCGCCGGTCGGCCGCAGCGCCCGCCCGGCCGCATGGGCCTGCCGCACGCGCTCCGCCAGGCCGCTCTCGGCGGCGCTCAGCGGGTCGGGGGGGCGGGTCCAGGCCGCTTGATCGCGGAACGCGAAGGGCTTGCCCGTGTCCGGGAACAACTTCCCAGGGTTGAGGATGCGGTCCGGGTCGAAGGCATCCTTGAGCGAGCGCTGGGCCTCGATCTCCTCGTCCGAGAAGACCAGGCGCATGGCCTCCATCTTTTCGAGGCCGATCCCGTGCTCGCCCGAGATCGTCCCGCCCAGGGCCACGCAGGCCAGCATGATCTCCCAGCCGGCCGCGTGCACCCGGTCGAGCTGGCCCGGATCGCGCGAGTCGAAGAGGATCAGGGGGTGGAGGTTCCCGTCCCCGGCGTGAAACACGTTGCCGTGCTCGAAACCGTGGCGCCCGGCGATGTCGGCCACCCGCTCCAGGGCCTCGGGCAGCAGGGTGCGGGGAACGGTGCAGTCGTTGACGAGATAGTTCGGCGCCAGCCGGGCCACGGCGCCGAAGGCCCCCCGCCGGCCCTCCCAGAGCCGGTTGCGCTCCTCGGCCGTTGCCGCGCACCGGACGTCCCGGCAGCGGTTGGCCGCGCAGATGGCGCGGACGCGCCGGGCCTGATCCTCGAGCCCGGCCTCCGGGCCCTCCACCTCGATGATCAGCACCGCCGCCGCATCCCGCGGGTACCCGCAGGCGATGCTCTCCTCCACCGCGCGAATGATCGGGGCGTCCATCATCTCGAGGGCGGCCGGCACGATCCCGGCGGCAATGATGTCGGCAACCGACCGGGCGGCGGCGGCGATCTCGTCATAGACCACCAGCTGGGTGATCACCTTCTCCGGCTTGGGCAGGATGCGCACCGTGGCCTCGGTCACGACGGCCAGGGTGCCCTCGCTGCCGATGAGCAGCCCCCGCAGGTCGCAGCCGGGGGGGTCCCAGGGGGCCCCTCCCAGCCGCAGCCGTTCCCCGGAGGGCAGGACGACTTCCAGCCCCAGCACGTGGTTGGTGGTGACGCCGTATTTCACACAGCGCGGGCCGCCGGAGTTTTCCCCGACGTTCCCCCCCAGGGTGGACACCTTCTGGCTGGCGGGGTCCGGCGCATAGAAAAAACCCAAAGGAGAGAGTGCGTTCTGGAGCTCTAAATTGGTGACCCCGGGCTGAACCACGGCGGTGCGGCTGCGGGGGGAGATCTCCAGGATTCGGTTCATCCGCGAAAGGCAGAGGGTGAGACCGGGCCGGGTCAGGACCGTGCCGCCGGAGAGGTTCGTCCCGAAGCCGCGCGCCACCAGAGGCACGTCGGCCCGGCCAGCGGCTGCAACGACCCGGGCGGTCTCGCCCGCATCGGCGGGGAAAATCACTGCGCCGGATGCGCCCCGGGCGAGCGAGCCGTCGTAGGAGTATAGCTCCGCCACGGCGCGGGACTCGGACAGGTGCCGCTCGCCGACGATCCGCTTGAGTTCCTGGAGGAGCGCTTTCGGTATCACATTCCTAACGAGGTTCCGACGAGGGTTCACTCTGAACGGGCGGCTTTCGGTTCAGGCCGAGGCCGCAGCGATTTCGCAACCGCGGGCGCAGCGGATCCACGCCGAGGGCTGCGAGGAGCGAGAACGCCCGCATGGGCCGAAAGACGTCCTTTTGGGTGGACTATACAGCCGCGTAGACCGCTGTGGCCGCCTCCACGGCGCCCGGCCGGGTTTTGAAACCCTCGGCCTTGAGCACCGACTCCAGGGCGGAGAGGAACAGGATCACGTTTCTGCGGCGGCAGGAGTGCCCCATCAAACCCACGCGCCACACCTTGCCGGCGAACTGGCCCAGGCCGCCCCCGATCTCGATGGCGAAATCGGTCAAGAGGGCCTTGCGCACCTTGGCGTCGTTGACCCCCTCGGGGATGCGCACGGCGTTCAACATCGGCAGCCGCTCCTTTTCGGGCACCAGCATCGAGAGCCCCATCGCCTCCAGCCCGGCGACGAGGGCCCGGTGGTTCAGGCGGTGCCGCGCAAAGCGCGTCTCGAGCCCCTCCTCGGCGACGATGCGCAGAGCCTCGCGGATGGCGTAGACCATGTTCACCGGCGCGGTGTGGTGATACTTGCGCTCGTTGCCCCAATAGTCGCGCACCATGCTCAGGTCGAGGTACCAGCTCACCACCGGGTGCTTGCGCTGCTCGAGTGCCTTGATGGCGTCGGGGCTGAAGGTGACGGGCGAGAGGCCCGGGGGGCAGGAGAGGCATTTCTGGGTGCCGCTGTAGGCCGCATCGACCTTGAGGTTATCGATCGGGACGTTCATGCCGCCAAGCGAAGTGACGCAGTCCACCACGAACAGCGCCCCGGCGGCGTGGGCGATCCGGCCGATCTCCTCCAGCGGGGTGCAGGCCCCGGTCGAGGTTTCGGCGTGCACCACGGCCACGAGCTTGGGCTTGCTGCCCTTGACGGCTTTTTCGATCGGCGCCGGGTCGACGGCCCGCCCCCATTCGCCGTCCACGCGGACCAGCTTGCCGCCGATGCGGTTCACGATGTCGCACATGCGGGTGCCGAAGACCCCGTTCACGGCCACCACGACCTCGTCCCCGCACTCCACCAGGTTCGCCAGGCAGGCCTCCATGCCGGCGCTGCCGGTGGCCGAGACGGGCATGGTCAGCGCGTTGCCCGTTTGGAAAAGGTGGCGCAGCAACTGCTGGGTCTCGTTCATGGTCGCCAGGAAATAGGGGTCCAGGTGCCCGATGCAGGGCGCAGCCAGCGCCCCGAGCACCCGCGCCGGCACGTCGCTGGGGCCGGGGCCCATCAAAAGGCGCTCCCCGGGGTTGATGTCTCTGAAATCCGTGGGGTCGATCTGGCTCATGCTGAAATTGCCCTCCTTGCTGGGGTCTGGGGTCGCTGGCGGCTCGCTGCATCCCGATCGGAGCCGGGTGCGGGAGTTTGTCGAGACTATAAAAGAGGGCGCGGGGTGTCAATAACAAGGATCGCGCACGGATGATTTCCGGCTGACGCAATTGTTTTGACATCCACGCACGCCGGGGTTAGACACAGGGCCGTACTCTCCGGATGTCAACAACCCGAAAGGCGTTTGGGTATGGTCCGTGCCTGGCTCATCTTCATCCTCTGCGCCCTGCACCTCTTCATCTCCCAGCTCTACCGGACGACGAACGCCGTTCTGGCCCCTTGGCTCATCGCAGACCTTAATCTCGACACGCAGGGATTGGGGCTGCTCTCCGCGGGTTTTTTCTACGCATTCGCCCTGACCCAGATACCGATCAGCATCTTCCTCGACAAGATCGGCGCCAAGCGCATCATGATTTTCCTGTCGTTTGTCGGGATGGCCGGTGCCCTGATGTTTTCGACGGCACAGGGCCTGGGCCTGGGCCTGGCCGGCCGGCTGCTGATCGGGGTGGGGATGGCCTGCAACCTGATGGGGCCCTTGAAGCTCTTGACCGACTGGTTCACCCCAAGGGTCTTCGCGACGCTCTCAGGCCTGCTTTACGCGATCGGGACCCTCGGAAACATGGTTGCTGCCACACCGCTGGTCCTGATGGTGGGGGAGCTCGGCTGGCGCCTGAGCTTCCAGGTGATCATCGCCTTCCATCTCCTGATCACCCTCGCGCTGTTCTGGGTCGTAGCCGACCGGCCGGAGGAGACCTCCTCGAACCCGGAACCATCCGGAGGACGGCCGCGGGCCGGACCGCTCTTCGGCAACTTGAAGATCCTGATGGCCAGCCGGGACTACTGGATCATCTCGGCCGGGACCTTCGTGCGCTACGGCACCCACGCAGCGCTGCAAACCCTGTGGGCCGGCCCCCTGCTGATGGAGGCCCTGGCATTTTCTCCCGTGCAGGCGGGCAACATCCTGCTGGTGATGAACTTCGGCCTGATCCTGGGCGGGCCGCTCTGGGGTGCGGTTTCCGACCGGCTCCGGACCCCTAAATGGGTCATCGCCGCCGGCCTGCTGCTGCTGGCTGTGATCACCTTCGTGCTGCGGGGGCTGCCGCCGGGGACAAGCGAGCTGGCTGCGGGGGCTGTCTTCCTGGCCTTCGGGCTCGCTTCGGCCAGCGGCATGCACGTCTATGCCCACATCAAGGCGCTCGTCCCGAAAGAGATGGCGGGCGCGGCCATGAGCGGCACCAACTTCTTCACCATGATGGGCCCGGCCGTCTTCCTCCAGGGCCTGGGCATCGCCATGCAGGGGCTCTACCCGGAGGCCTCGCGCGGCCCGGAGGCGTTCGGCACGGCGCTGTTGATATGCTTTGTTTGCCAGGCGGCGATCGGGGTGCTCTACCTCTTCACGCGCAGCAAATGAGAACGCCCTCCCATTCAGACGGCGGCGGCCGATTGGAGAGTTCGTCGAAAGAAGCTTTTTCAGCGTTCATCGAGCAGTTTTTTAAGCAAATCCGGACGGTTGGTCGTGATCGCATCCACCCCCATTGCGATCATCCTCTTCAGGTCCTCAGGGGTGTCGGGCGTCCAGACGGAGACCAGCAGCCCCAGCTGCCGGGCTTCGGCAAGCGTTTGCGGTGTCAGGTTTCTGTAGTGCGGGGACCAGACCCGGCCGCCGGCCGCCTTCACCGCCCGGGGAGCGGAGCCGCCGAAGTCGTCGACGTCCAGCCCGGCCAGCCAGGGCGAAGCTCCAAACTGGTTCGGCTTGAGGTTGTTCAACCCCGGGCTGACGATGGTGAGATGGACGGTCATCAGTTCCGGTGCCGTCTTTTGGATGTGGGTGAGGCTGCGCCAGTCGAATGAGAGGACCCACGTGCGCTCGGCGATCCCCTCCCCCCGCAGCAGGGCAACGACACGCTCCGACACCGCCTCTGGCGGCGGCGTCAGGCTCGGCTCCTCCGGGGAGGTCTTGATCTCGACGAACAACCGGGTTGGGGGGTGGCACGATTGCTTGAAGAGATCGATCACTTCTTTAAGCGTGGGGATTCGCTCGCCGTCCACCGGGGTCTGCCACGGAAAGCGCGCCGCATAAGAGCTTTTGGGCTGCAGGCGGCCGACGTCGTAGGCCTTGATCTGGGCCAGGCTCAGCGCGTTGATGGCCGGGGGCGACCCGGAGCCGATCCAGGCCCCGTCCGCCGTGCGCGCGATCTCCGGCTTCAGCCTGAAATCGTGATGTACCACCAGCTGCCCGTCGGCGGACATGAGGACATCGAGCTCGATGGCGTCGATCCCCGGTTCGCAGCCGCGTTTAAAGGCTGCCAGGGTGTTTTCCGGCATCAGGCCGGCGGCCCCGCGATGGCCGACAACCAGCGGTTTTTCCGGTGGCTTGGCAGCGCTCGGCCCGGGCAGCGCTTGGGACATTGCGGGGGCGGCAAACGCCAGGAGAGCGGCTGCGGCCGCCAGGGCCGCTGCCGCGAGATTTCGTTTGACTATGCTCCCTTTCATGGAATACTTTCCTTCCTTAGGAAATTAACATTTAACAGGCGCCTGATCATTTTCTAGCACGTTTCGGGTTTCCATCGCAACAACCGCTCCAACGGGGATGTGACCTGCAGTCAACCTAACACAGCGAAAAGGAGGAACCCATGAGACACGCGCGTATTTTGAGAATACACCTCGCGGCGTTGGTGCTGCTGGTGGCGGTGCCGGCGCTCGCCCTGGCGGCGCCGGTTACGGTCAACTGGTGGCATGCCCACGGCGGCGCTCTCGGCGAGCGGGTCAACGCCATCGCCGAGGGCTTCAACAAGTCTCAGACCCAGTACCAGGTGGTGGCGACCTACAAGGGCAACTACTCGGACACCATGAACGCCGGGATCGCGGCCTTCCGGGCCAAGGCCCCGCCCCACATCCTGCAGGTCTTCGAAGTGGGCACGGCGACCATGATGGCCGCCAAGGGGGCGGTCAAGCCGGTGTACGAGGTTATGAAGGAGTCCGGCCTGCCGTTCGACCCGAAAATCTACCTGCCGACCGTCACCGGCTATTATACCACCACCGACGGCCGGATGATCTCCATGCCTTTCAACAGCTCGACCCCGGTGCTCTATTACAACGTCGATATGTTTAAGAAGGCGGGCCTTGACCCTGAAAAACCGCCGCTGACCTGGCTGACCATGGGGGCTGTCGCCAAACGGCTGGTTGAGACCGGCGCGTCCAAGGCCGGGTTCTCCTCCGCCTGGAACGGCTGGATCCACATTGAAAACCTGAGCGCCTGGCACAACGTGCCCATCGGCACCAAGGCCAACGGCTTCGGCGGCCTGGACACCTCCTACACCTTCAACGGGCCGGTCCAGGTGAAGCACATCCAACAGCTGGCCGACTGGCAGAAGGACAACGTGTTCGTCTATGGCGGCCGCACCAACGTCGGCAACGCCAAGTTTTCATCCGGCGAGGTGGCCATGTACACCGAGTCCTCGGCCGGCTACGCCGGGTTCAAAAAGACCTGCCAGTTCGAGTTCCGGACCTCGATGCTCCCCTACTGGCCGGACGTGAAGGGCGCCCCCCAGAACACCATCATCGGCGGCGCGAGCCTCTGGGTTCTGAAGGGCCACAAGCCGGATGAGTACAAGGGGGTCGCCGCCTTCTTCAACTACCTCTCGCGGCCCGAGGTGCAGGCCGAGTGGCACCAGGCCACGGGCTATCTGCCCATCACCCTGGCTGCCTATGAGCTGACCAAGAAGCAGGGGTTCTACGAAAAGAACCCCGGCACCGAGACTGCGTTGAAGCAGATGACCCTGAACAAGCCGACCGAAAACTCGAAGGGCCTGCGCTTCGGCGACCACGCCAAGACCCGCGACATCATGGACAATGAGTTCGAGGCGGTTTTCGCCGGCAAAAAAACAGCCAAGCAGGGGCTGGATGATGCCGTGAAGGCGGGCAACGACCTGCTGCGGAAATTCGAGAAGGCCAACAAATAGAGGCTTCACCCGCCCTTCCCCCGTTCCTTGACGCCCCCTCCGCTTGCGGGAGGGCGCAGGGGAGGGGGGAGGCATCTTGCGCAGCTCTGAATCGGCCCATGGAAAAGCGCGTCGTTTTCCGGAACAAGGTCCTGCCCTACCTGCTGGTCGCACCCCAGATTTTGATAACCCTGGTGTTTTTCATCTGGCCTGCCTCCCAGGCGCTCGTTCAGTCTTTCCTGCAGGAGGACCCCTTCGGTACCGCCTCCGCCTTCATCTGGTTTGACAACTTCATCGAGATCTTCTCCAGCGAGGAGTACCTCGACTCCTTTCGCGTGACGCTCGTTTTCAGCTTCTTGGTGGCGGGCATCGGTCTCTCCGTGGCGCTGCTCCTGGCCGTCATGGCCGACCGCGCCTTGCGCGGGGCGACCGTTTACAAGACCCTCATCATCTGGCCCTACGCCGTGGCCCCGGTGGTGGCGGGCGTGCTGTGGTTCTTCCTGTTCAACCCCACCGTCGGCATGGTGGCTTTTTTCCTGAAAAAATTCGGCGTGGAGTGGAACCACACCCTCAACGGGGGCCAGGCGATGACCCTGGTGGTGGTCGCCGCCGCCTGGCGCGAGATTTCGTATAATTTCCTTTTCTTCCTGGCGGGGCTGCAGGCCATCCCCGGCTCGTTCATCGAGGCGGCGGCCATCGACGGGGCCGGGCCGTGGAAACGCTTCTGGAGCATCGCGTTCCCCCTGCTGTCGCCCACGGCCTTTTTCCTAATCGTGGTCAACATCGTCTACGCTTTCTTCGACACCTTCGGCGTCATTCACGCCATCACCCGGGGCGGACCCAACTACGCCACGAACATCCTGGTCTACAAGGTTTTCAACGACGGCTTCATCAACCTCGATCTGGGCGGATCGGCGGCCCAGTCGGTGGTCCTGATGATCGTGGTGATCGCTCTCACCGTGGTCCAGTTCCGGTTCATCGAACGCAAGGTGCACTACTGATGATGGTCGAACACCGTTCGTTTCTGACAGCGATCACCCACGCCGTCCTGATCCTGGGGGCCGTGGTTCTCGCGTTCCCGATCTACGTTACCTTTATCGCTTCGACCCACACCATCGAAGCGATCACCAAGTCTTTTCCATTGCTGCCCGGGGGCCATCTCATCGAAAACTACCTGCGGGCCCTCACCGTGGGGCCCCGGGACGTTGGCGCAACGGTCGGCACCATGATGCTGAACAGCCTGATCATGGCCCTGGGGATCACCTTCGGGAAAATCCTGATTTCGCTTTTGGCCGCATTCGCCATCGTCTACTTTCGATTCCGGCTGCGCATGGTCTTTTTCTGGATGATTTTCATCACCCTCATGCTGCCGGTGGAGGTCCGCATCCTGCCGACCTACAAAGTGGCCGCCGACCTCAAATTGCTCGACTCCTACGGCGGGCTCATCTTTCCGCTGATCGCCTCGGCCACGGCCACTTTCCTCTTCCGGCAGTTTTTCATGACCGTGCCCGACGAACTGTGCGAGGCTCACCGCATCGACGGCGGCGGTCCGATGCGCTTCTTCTTCGACATCCTGCTGCCGATGTCGCGCACCTCCATCGCGGCGCTGTTCGTGATCCTCTTCATCTACGGCTGGAACCAGTACCTGTGGCCGCTGCTGATCACGAGCGACCAGAAATACTACACGCTCCTGATCGGCATCAAACGCATGCTGGATGTGGGCGAGGGCCAGGCCGAATGGCAGATCATCATGGCGTCCACCATCCTCGCCATGCTGCCGCCGGTTTTGGTGGTGATTTTCATGCAGAAGCAGTTTGTGAGGGGAATGACCGAAACCGAAAAATGACCTCTTCGTATAAGGCCGGACTTCTGCGCTGCGCGTCGCGGTTGCTGCGGCGTACTACAAGTACGCCTCGCAACGCGACCGCTTGCGCGCCTTGAATTTCAGCCTTCTACAAAGCCGTCAAATTCTTTTTTGGGAAGACGGCTTCACACCGCCGATTCAGGAAGACAAGCGAACAGGTAGGGCAACGGAGTCGAAATGGCAGACGTCAGCATCCGCAATGTGACCAAGAGCTTCGGCAAGGCCGAAATCATCCACGGGGTCAGCTGCGACATCCGCGAGGGCGAGTTCATCGTCATCCTGGGGCCCTCCGGCTGCGGCAAATCCACTCTGCTCAGGCTGATCGCAGGGCTCGAGGAGATCACGAGCGGCGAGATTGCCATCGACGGGCGCGTGGTCAACCGCCTGGAGCCGGCCCAGCGCGACATCGCCATGGTTTTCCAGAACTACGCGCTCTACCCGCACATGACGGTGTACCGTAATATGGCCTACGGCCTGAGGATGCGCGGCACGCCCAAGGAGGAGACCGACCGGCGGGTGCGAAACGCCGCCCGCATCCTTGAGCTGACCGACCTGCTCGACCGTAAGCCGCGGCAGCTCTCCGGGGGCCAGCGCCAGCGGGTGGCCATGGGGCGCTGCATCGTGCGCGAGCCTAAGGTGTTCCTCTTCGACGAGCCGCTCTCCAACCTGGATGCCAAGCTGCGGGTCCAGATGCGCCTGGAGATCAGGAAACTGCACGAAGACCTGAAAATCACCAGCATCTACGTGACCCACGACCAGGTGGAGGCCATGACCCTGGGGGACCGGCTGGTGGTCATGGACAACGGCACTGCCGCCCAGATCGGCTCGCCGCTCGAGGTGTACGAACGGCCGGCCAACCTCTTCGTCGCCGGGTTCATCGGCTCCCCGGCCATGAATTTTCTGAAGGCCGGCGTCTCCGGGGAGGGCCGGGCCGTAGTGCTCCCCGGCGGGCATGCCGTGGCCGTGGATCACGCGGGGCTGAAAGCTTTCAAAGGTCGCGAGATCACCGTCGGGCTGCGCCCGGAGCATCTGGAGCTGGCTGCCGGACAGGCCGGCGGCATCCCGCTGACCGTCGACCACGTGGAGCTTTTGGGCGCCGACACCCTGGTCTATGGGCATTTCGGCGCCGACGGGGCAGCCGTCACGGTTCGCCTGGGCGGGATCCGGGACCTGAGCAAGAACAGCACCATCCCGCTATCGGTCCCGCCGGCCAAGCTGCACCTCTTCGACCCGGAAACGAAGCGGCGGATAGAAGGTTAGCCGAATGCCGCTCTTTATCGACCCGGCTCGCTTCCACCGCCCGCTGCTCATCGGCCACCGCGGCTACCCGGCCCGGTTTCCCGAGAACACCCTCGCCGCCTTCGAGGGGGCCGTCCGGGCCGGCTGCGACATGGTCGAGCTGGACGTGACCCTGACCCAGGACCGCAGGGTGGTGGTGATCCACGACGACACCCTCGACCGCACCACGAACGGCAGGGGCCTTGTGCGGGAGCACACGCTGGCTGCGATCAAGCGGCTTGACGCCGGGGGTTGGTTCGATGCCCGCTTTTCGGCGGAGCGCGTGCCGGAGCTCTTCGAGGTGATGGCGCTGGCCGCCGGCCGCTGCCTGGTGAACATCGAGATCAAGACCAGCGCCTTCGATGCGCACGATCCGGCGGACGCCGTCGAGCGCCAGGTCGCGGCGCTCGTAGCGGCATTCGGCGCCATGGACCGGGTCATCGTTTCGAGCTTCGACCCGCGCATCTTAGAGCGCATCGCCGCCATGGAGGCCCCGCCCCCCCTGGCCTTTATTTCGGAGCACCCGCTGGATTCGGGTGTTCTCGATTTTTTGCTGGCGATCAAAGCGTTCTCTCATCATCCGCGTTTCTCGACCCTCGACCGCACGCAGGTGGAGCGTCTGCACGCCGCCGGCCTCAAAGTCTTCCCCTGGACCATCAACACCCGGACGGAGGCGGAACAGTGCCTGGCACTCGGCGTCGACGGCCTCATCTGCAACGAGCTTGAGGTGATGCAGGCGCCTTGATGCTTGCCTCACTCGAATTCCACCTTCTCCCCGGCCGCCAGGGGCTGGACCTTCTCCCCGAAGGCGTCCCGCAGGGCCGTAAGCGCGGTCCAGCCCGTGCAATGGTTCAGGCGGAAAGACCCGATGGAGGGGAACTCCCGGCGCAGGGCGTCGATCGTTGCCGCGACCTGCGCCCGGCCGGCCGGCTGCAGGTGGCTTCCGCCCAAGACGGCGATAATGGGCCGCGGCGACAGGCGGCGCACCCGGCGCAGGGTGTTGATCAGGCCCGCGTGGCAGCAGCCGAGCACCACCACCACGCCTTGTGCGGTCTCCAGGACGAGAGACTGGTCGTCGTGCAGGGGGTCCGGCTCGATCCGCCCTTCGCGCTCGCGCAGAAGATTGGCGTCCACCGACTCGAAAGCGGTCTCGCGCGGGATGGCGCCGGTGACGGTGACGTAGCGGCCGATGGTTGAGGGTTGATCCTGGAGCGTCAGCTGGGTTTTCCGCTCCAGTTCTTGGCGCGTAAGTGGTAGCCCGATCGTTTTCGGAGGAGTGTGCCGGGCGCTCAATTTTTTCTCGAAAACCGAAGGGGATGCCATCACCACCGGCCGCTGCAAGTGCTCCAGGATATGGGGCAAGCCGCCGGTGTGGTCGTAATGGCCGTGGCTGATGACCACGTGGGTCACATGGTCGAGGCGAATACCGGCCTCTTTCAGGTTATGTGCCAGGACCTGGGGGCTTTGTCCGGTGTCGAAGAGCACCGCAGCGTCCGGTGTCTGAACGAAAAACGCAAGCCCGTGTTCACCCCTGAACTGGGTGCCGAAGGCGACCTCATTGTTTACAACACATGTGACTGCAATCATCGTTAAAACCGTCCCCGTTTCATTTTTCGGCCGATTGCTTATCCTTCGGCCTTACAAAGGGCTTCCCTAAGGAGGTTTTTTTTGGTAATGATCCAACTTGTTTTACCTGACGACAACCGTCGCCCTACTGTCCTATCCAGCTTAGAACCCGGCTATAAGTGGGTTTGGTTTCTATCCACGATCAACCTTTTTGAAAGGAGTGGTGCCCATGCGCAACCGAATCGTCTTTCTGAGTCTGCTGGTGTCGGGATTTGTCCTGCTGGGGGTGATGCGCGGTTTTTCGAGCCAGGCCCAAAACGGCGATTCCTGCTTCGGGGAAGAGACCTATCTGCTCTCGGCGCCCGAGGGCGTCGAAGCGAAACGGGCCCCGGTTCCATTCAAGCATTTTTTTCACTTCGACTTCGCCTGCGTCAAGTGCCACCATACCTTCGACGGTTCCGAGCCGCCCATGGGCTGCAGCGTCTCCGGCTGCCACGATGAAATCGAGCCCACCATCGAACCCGGAAAATCCGATGCCTTGGACGACAACATGTACTTCAAGACCGCATTTCACAAGACATGCTGGCTGGGCTGCCACAAAGAGACCCGGGCAAAGACCTGGGAGCTGCGCCGAGCGGGCAAGGGCGGTAAGGCCCAGCTTGCAAAGCTGCCCCCGACCACCTGCAACGGGTGCCATCCGCCGGAGGGTCGCTAACGGCCCGGGCGACGAAGCCGGCCGGCGATTCCGATCCGACGCGGCCAACCCGGCGGCCCGGTAGCGTTTCCGGGCTGTCCTCCCCATGCCTTGACGCTGCCGCCCGCGTCCGGCAGCCGCCGGTGTCCGCCGTATCGCTTCGAAAAACGCGGACGCCTTCCGATCTACGCCACGGTGTAAGCCCCGGTGCCCACGGCGATCAACTGGCTGTCGTTGTTATGGAGTTCCATGCGGGTCACGGAGACCTTTTTGCCGGTGCGCAGCACGTAGCCCGTGGCGATGAAATGCTTGCCGATCCCGGGCCTCAGGTAGTCCACCCGGAGATCGATGGTGCCGATCCGGGCGAACCGCTCGGCCATCAACTGCAGTGGCTGCCCCTGCAGGGTCTTCAGCACGCCCAGAAAGGCGACCAGCCCGCCCATGAAGTCCAGCGTACTGGATATGACCCCTCCATGGAGCGAGCCGCGGATGAAATTGCCGATCAGCTGCTCCTGCATGGTCAGACGCACCGTCGGGTGGTCGAGGTCCAGCGACTCGACTGTGAGGCCCAGGACCTGGTTGAAGGGGATCTTTTCGGTAACTTCATGGACGATGCTCAGAATGTCACCGAATTCGTGCTGTTTTTTCATTGTTCGGCCACCACCTGATATGCGGGCGAGAGTGTTCGAAGCCTCCGGAGCGTGCGCATGTGAGGGGCAGACTACAGGGGCGACCCATTAAAGTCAAACTTCCCCAACATACGGATATCCCATGACGATCAGGACCATCATCGAACCCTTCAAGATCAAGACGGTCGAGCCCCTGCGAGTGACGACGCGCGCGCAGCGCCAGGAGGCTCTCAATCAGGCGGGCTACAACCTCTTCGGCGTGCGGGCGGAGAGCGTGCTCATCGACCTGTTGACCGACAGCGGCACCTCCGCCATGAGCGCCGCACAGTGGGCCGGGATCCTCGACGGGGACGAGTCCTACGCCGGGGCCCGCAGCTTTTACCGCTTCGAGCGCGTGGTTAAGGAGCTGACCGGGTTCAAGCACATCATCCCCACCCATCAGGGGCGGGCCGCCGAAAAGATCCTCTTCGAGATTATGGGCGGCGCGGGCAAGGCCATCCCCAGCAACAGCCATTTCGACACTACCCGTGCCAACATCGAGGTGAGCGGCGCCGAGGCCGTGGACCTGCCGGTCAAAGAGGCGCTCACCCCGTCGCTGGTCCAGGACTTCAAGGGCAACATGAACATCACCGCGCTGGAGCGCCTGCTCAAGCAGAAGGGGCGGGAGCAGGTCCCTCTGGTGATGATGACGGTCACCAACAACTCCTGCGCCGGTCAGCCGGTCTCCATGGGCTGCATCCGCCGCGTGTCGGACCTGTGCCGCTCCTACCGGATACCCTTTTTCATCGATGCCTGCCGCTTCGCTGAAAACGCCTGGTTCATCAAGACCCGCGAGCCGGGGTGCAAGGGCCGGTCTGTGAAGCAGCTGGCCCAGGAAATGTTCTCCTATGCCGACGGCTGCACCATGAGCGGCAAGAAGGACGGGCTGGTCAACATCGGCGGGTTTCTGGCCGTGAACGACGACGAGTTGGCCCAGAAGGCCCGCAACATCCTGATCGTCACCGAGGGGTTCCCGACCTACGGCGGGCTGGCGGGCCGGGATCTAGAGGCATTTGCCCAAGGGCTCGAAGAGGTTCTGGATGAGGAGTACCTGAAGTACCGCATCCGCTCGGTGGCTTACGTGGTGGACAAGCTCGACGCCATGGGGGTGCCGGTGTTCAAGCCGGCTGGCGGGCATGCGGTCTACCTGGATGCCGCCGCCTTTCTGCCCCACATCCCGCTGCATCAGTTCCCCGGCCATGCGCTTGCCTGCGCCCTTTACCTGGAGGGAGGGATCCGTGCCTGCGAGATCGGCAGCGTCATGTTCGGGAAGACGGACCCGGCCAACGGGGAATTCCAGCCGGCGCCGATGGAGTTGGTGCGCCTTGCCATCCCACGACGGGTCTACACCCAGAGCCACATGGACTACGTGGTGGAGTGCATCGGCGGGCTGTTTTCCCGGCGGGAGAAAATCCAGGGGATGCGTATTGTCCAGGAGCCGCCGCTGCTGCGCCATTTCACGGCGGTCTTCGAACCCCTCTGAGGGGGGGGAAGTCACGCGTCCGGCAAAAAACCTGTCAAATTTGAAACTGTTCGTCTCGGCCACGCCCGGTGGTGGAGTATGGCCCCAACCGACTGCAGACGATTCCCCCTGGCTCCGACAGCCTCCCCGCAACCTCGTTTTGGGGGCCGCTAAAAGCTCAGCACCGTGCTGCTGCAGGCCAGATCGATCATCTCATCGCCCTTGGCCATGCGGGCCCCTCGGACCAGGTCGCCCTCGGTGATTTGCCGTGTGAGGGCGCACGGGGTGCACACCAGGATCGGCACCTCCCACTCCTGCAGGAAAGCCAGGTGGTCGTCGGCCGAGTCGCCGGTGGCGGCCCGCATGTGCTGGATGAGTCCTTTTTTGGCCAGGTAAACACCCTCGTCCAGAAGGAAAACCACTACCTTCTTGCCTTTTTTCTGCGCCACCACGGCGAAAAACAGGGCGCGGGTCGCGCGATTGGGGTTGTCCGTGCCGCAGGAGAGCATGACGAGAACATTGTCGTTCATAGGGTCTTCCTCCTTTACTATCTCAGCACTTCGGAAATGCTGGGGTGATAGGATCGTTTCCGGCCATATTTCCAGGCGGCGTACTTTCTAATCAGCAGAAATGAAACTGCAACGAACGAGAGGCCCGCCACGACGGCAGAAAGATCGGTGTTGTTGAAAGGGTCGATGGCGGTGCCGAGCAAGGCTCCGAACAACAGGGCGAGCACGGGGACGATGTAGAGAATGAGGGAGGCTTTCACCTCTCCTTCCACGCGATAAATGATGCGGACTTTTTGACCGGCGGTGGCGCCGAGCGTGTTATCGGCCGCAACCATCATCCAGTCCTTGCCGAAAGGGTTGCAGAGCCCTGAGCAGGAACAGGAGGCGCACTGCGAGCTGCGCTTCATTCTGACCTGAGCCGTGCGGCCCTCGGCCGACACGATCTCGCCGAACTCGATCCGCTCCTGGCTCATGGTATGCCGGCGGGCGCTACGCCGCCTCTTTTTTCGAGTTTCCGGACAGGACCACCGCCTGAATGATCCGGGGGATGCATTTTTCGAAGCAGAGCCCACACCCGGTGCACTTGACGGGATCCACGACGGAAAGGAACTTGTCGATCGTGACCGCGTTTTCGGGGCAGACCTTCTTGCAAAGCCCGTCCCCGAGGCAGCCCACCGTGCAGACGTCTCTGACCGCCCGGCCGACGTCACGGGAGGAGCAGAACGTGGCGGCCTTTTGTGAAACCGGGATCAATTTGGGTATGTGTCGCGGACAGATCTGAGCGCAGCTGCCGCACCCCGTGCACAGCTCCGTGTCCACCACGGGCAGACCGTTTGGGCCCATATGCATGGCGCCGAAGAAGCAGGCCCGAACGCATGTGCCCAAGCCGAGGCACCCGTAGCGGCATGACTTGTCCCCGCCCGAGACCTCCTGAGCCGCCCGGCAATCCTGGATCCCCATGTAGACGAATTTGCGTTCAGCGGCGGCGGTGTCGCCCTGGCAGAAAATCTGGGCCACCTGCCGCTCCTGCTTTTCGACGGAGATGCCCAGCATGGCGGCGATTTCCTGGGACAGCTCGTCGCTGGCGGCTTTGCACGCATTGGCCGGCGCTTTGCCCTGAACGATGGCGGCGGCCAGATCCGTGCATCCGGCATAACCGCACCCCCCGCAATTGGCTCCGGGCAGGATGTCCGCCACCTGACCGATGCGCGGGTCGACATGGACGTAGAAAATTTTCGCGGTCACGCCCAGGATGAGCCCGGCCAACATCCCGATGGCGCCCACGGTGATAATTGCGGTAAGGACAGGTTCCATGGTCGCGTCCTCGCGTTTTTAAGCCATTCCCAGAAGCCCGGCAAAACTCAGCCCCATCATGCCGGCGGTGATCAGTGTGATGGGCACGCCCCGCAGCAGTTCGGGGACGCGCCCCGTGGCTTCCATTCGCTCCCGCAAGCCGGCCATGAACAGCAGAACCAGGGCGAAGCCGACCGCAGAGGCCAGGGAGAAGACCAGGGTTTGCATGAAGGTGTGCTCTTCCTTGATATTCAGGACCGAGACGCCGAAAACCATGCAATTGGTCGTGATCAGGGGCAGGAAGATGCCCAGCGCCCGGTACAGGGGCGGGGCCACTTTCTGCATCAAGATTTCCACGAACTGGACCAGGGCCGCTATGACCAGAATGAAAACCAACGTCTGCAGGTATTCGATCCCCAGCACTTCCAGGATGGTTTTTTGGATGATCCAGCAGGTGGTCCCGGCCATGGTCGCCACGAAAACCACCGCAGCCCCCATGCCCACCGCACTCTCAAACGAACTGGTCACCCCCACCACCGGGCAGTTGCCCATGAACCGGATCAGCACGATGTTGTTGATGAACATCGCGGCGACGATCATTAACAGGTAGTCTTGCATGGCGTTTTCCTCAAGCGGCGGCCGCTATCGGCCGGTCAAGCCGCCTTTTTTTCGATCCGGGCCGACACGACGTTCATGACGCCCAGGATCAAGCCGAAAATGACAAAAGCCCCCGGCGGCCGGAGCAGGAAGCCGAACCCGGGGTAGGCCTCGGGCAGGACCATCATGCCGAGCCACGTGCCGTTGCCAAGGATCTCGCGAAGGCTGGAGATCACCACCAGGGAGAGGGTGAACCCCAGACCCATCCCAAGGCCGTCTGAAAGCGAAAGCAGTATCGGGTTCTTGCGCGCAAAGGCCTCCGCGCGGCCCAGGACGATGCAGTTCACCACGATCAGCGGAATCCAGATGCCCAGGACCAGAAACAGCGGGTAGAAATAGGCCTGCATCACCAACTCAACGATGACCACCCCGGTGGCGATGATGCTGATGAACACGGCGATGCGCACTTTGTCGGGGACCAGGTTGCGCACGGCGGAGACCAGAACGTTGCTCATGCAGAGCACAAACACCACGGCAAAACCCATGCCTAAAGCGCTTTCCACTTTCGTGGAAACGGCCAGGGCCGGGCAGATGCCCAAGGCAAAGCGCAGCGGGGCGATCTCTTTCCAGAAGCCCTTGGTAAACTCGTTTACGATGCGGGCAGCCATGGCGCCGGGCCTCCTCTTCTATAACCCAATCTGGGGCTTTACTTTTTGATAAAGTTCAACCCCCCTGCTCACGGCCGTGCTCACTCCGTTGGAGGAGACCGTGGCCCCGGAGATGGCTTGAATCTGCCCCCCGGCTGCGGCCAGGTTGAAATTCGCGCTCACGGGTTTGTTGGCAAATTGGGAGGGGAAAGCCGGGTCATCCACAATCTTCGTGCCCAGCCCCGGCGTTTCCGACTGAGTGGTGACCGCAACGGCTTGCACCAAGTCCTCCTTCGGGTCGATGGCGATCATCACGCCGATCGGGCCGCCGTAGCCGGAGCCGCTCGCCTCGAAGGCCACACTCGTCACGGCGCCCCCCTTTTTGGCCAGGAAAAAGGTCGTTTTCACCTCGCGCCCGCGCGCATCCTTGCCCGTCACGATCTGAAGGCGGTCGGAAATGGGGTCGTTGTCAAAATCTGTGAGGATCTTCTTCAACGCCGGCTCCTTGATGAACTTGATCTGCTGGTAGTCGATCTGCTCCTTCGTGGCCAGCTTCACGGCGGCCAGGCCGCCGGCGCAGATCGAGGTCACGATCGTCAGCACCAGCACCATTTGGATGAGTTCGCGCAGAGACACCGGAATCCAACCTCCTGTTGACGTGGACGATGAGCGGAGCGGGCACCCCCCTCAGGCAATCGAGGCGAGCGCCCAGAGCTCCATAAGGCGATGCTCCCCCGGCTAGGAGTGCACCGGCCTCTGACCGCCGAACTTCGACCCAAAGGCCTTGGGACGGAGCTTATCGAAGAACGGCGTCAGCATGCTGACCATGAAAACGGCAAAATAGGCGCCTTCCGGCCATTGGGACCACAGCCGGATCGCCATGGTCATCACCCCGCACAGCAGGCCGAAAAGCGCCATTCCGGTTTTGGTCACCGGCGAGGTGGTCCAGTCGGTAACCAGGAAAAACGCCGCCAGCAGGCTGCCTCCGGCCAGCAGATGAAACAGGGGGCTGGCATAGGTGTCCGGGTCGGTCAGCCAGAAAATGGTCGCAAAGCCGGCCAGGCCGGCCAGAAAACCGGCGGGGATGATCCAGGAGATCTTTCTTCGCAGGATCAGAAACAGTCCGCCGACCAGCAGGGCCAACTTGGATATTTCGCCGATGGCCCCTGTGATCAGGGTGGAGCCCATGAAAAGGTCCTGCAGCGGAAACGTTTCGTCCAGGAACTCCGCCCCTTTTTCCCTGAGTTCCACGAGAGGTGGGTTCTCGGTCATCATCCTGTCGGATGTCGGCGCAGGGACATCGCCCACGAGGCCGGGGTAGGAGAGCAGCAGTGCCACATAGGCGATGAGCACCCCGTTGAAGGGGTTGCACCCCAGTCCGCCGTAGACGTGTTTTCCCAACAGCAGCATCACCAGGGTGCCCAGGACAACGACCCACCAGGGGACGGTAGCTGGCATCAGCATGGCGAACACCAGTCCGCCGGCGGCTGCGTTCCAATCTCCGATCGACAGGCTGCGTTTAAAGATTTTTTGCAAAAGTGCGTCCCAGAAAACCGCCGAAACCATGGCGATTGCCACCACGCGCAGCGTGTCGACCCCGAAGACGAGGAGCGACGCGGCCACGGCAGGGATCAATGCGATGATCAGATGGAGCATCATGCTCCGCACGGAATTGCCGCTGTGGAGATGCGGCCGTTCCGACACGACGAATTCGGGGGTATTCATGCGCTATTCCTTTGATCCATGAGTTGCTTCTTCGCGAACTTGATAAATTGAACCATGGGGATGCGGACCGGGCAACAATATGCGCAGCAGCCGCATTCGATGCAGGCGAAGATGTCGTACTTTTTTGTTTCGGCGATTTTGCCTTTTTCCGCGAAACCGGAGATGAGAAACGGCATCAGGCGCATGGGGCATGCCTCTACGCACAAACCGCATTTGATGCAGACCGCCTCCGCCGTCTGCGCCACCTCGCGAGGGGCCTGAACATAGATTCCCGAGAACTCCTTGGTTATCGGCTGATCCATGCTGGCTACGGCCTGTCCCGTCATCGGCCCGCCGGCCAGCAGTTTTCCGCCGGGTTCCAGGGTGACGCGGCAGTGCTCCAGAACAGCTCGAATGGGCGTCCCGAGCGGCACTCGAAGGTTTTTGATATGCCCCTGGCTGTTTGCCACGCTGATGAAGCGTTCCACCACGGGTTGGTTTCGGCCGACGGCAACCAGGCCCTCGACATCTACCACCAGGGCGCCGATATCGGTTATGCGGACCCCATGCGCGAAAGGAACCTCGACGTTCAGGGCCTTTTTGACGATCAGGTAGTCAACCGCTTGAGGATATTTGTTGTGCAGCGGCAGGATCTGGACTGAATCGCCGAACGACTTCGCGGCGGCGGCGATGGCCTCTGCGGCCCTGCCGTCGACCGTCAGGAGGACGCGGCCGACGTTGAGCATTTTTTTAACGGTATCGATGCCGGCGGCAATGGCCTGAATTTCTTCCAGCAGCAGCCGGCCCCGGCTGGAGAGAAAGGGCTCGATGTCCAGAGCGTTGACGATCAGCGTGTTGACGCTGTGCCCCCGGGCTCCTTCCAGCTTGGCGGCCAGTGGAACGGTCTTGCGGTCGAAATCGACAACGCCCGCGGCCTGCAAGGAGGCAAGCGGGTCGGTGTCCACTGCGGCCTCGGCTTGTTTTGCCATTCCATCGGACTCGATCCCAAGGGCCTGGACGGTCTTTCCGTGGATATCCTGGAACGCCTTGAGGACCTCCGTGACCTTGCCCGATATCGGGGCATGAATCGAGGCCCCGTTGGGGTGTGGGCTCTCGCCGATGAGCTGGCGGACGAGGACCACGTCATTCTTTTTGACCTTGGGGCTGCAAACGCCTCCCCGGTCCTGTTGCAGAGGGACGACGACCATCGGAGGGGGGGGTATCTCTTCAAACGGACTGGACAATCCCGTTGGCGGGACCGTCAACTTAATACCACCACATAATCTGCCTGGCCGCATGGCAATTTAGCCTCGTTGCAATTTGTGAACAACAGGTTTCTGTTGGTCAAAACATGTCATTCCTGAGCAGTAAGCCGGAGCAATCCAAAAGACTTCATTTAAATTGAATTTCTTAATCTTTGTCAATGATAATCTGATGTGGTCAACAGCGGTTAGCGATGCCGCCTCATTCGGGCCGGAGCAAGCGGCTGAGGTTCTGCCAGGATTCCCGTCGCTCCCGCTGCTTGATGGGACAATCCAGCTCCGCAAGAACATCTTCGACATAGGCCGGGCGGCGCATTCCTATCAGCACGCAGGACACCCCCTCGGTCGAGCGCAGGGCGCGCAGCGATAGACGGCTCAAGGGGCCATCACCGCTCCACTCCGTGTCGGCTGATGCCAGCGCCGACCTAATGGCGGCGACCTGCTTTACGGCGGATCCGGCGTAGGGTACGATCACGGGAAACGGCCGCCCCGCTCGCCTGCGCGCGAGGCTCAACGCATGGTTTTGCCCCTGGAGGTAGCCCGCCTTAGACACCACTGTCACCGCCTCGCGGCGCAGCTCGCCCGCTTCAACCAAGTGCCCCAGCACCTGCCCGATGAGCTCCTCCGACCCGCCGTCGGCATAGTTGGCGCTGGTGTCGATCAGGGTGATGCCGGAGGCGTGCGCGTGGTGCAGGGCGCGGGCATGTTCCGGACACACCGGGTCGGATGTGGTAGCCCCCGAAACCGGCCTGACTGACGCGTATTGCAGTGCGGCCTAAGATCACCTCAACCATCCACCATCGCTCCTTAGTGCTCCCCACCAAGATGCTTGTGGCACCGATCGGCGCGGTCAATCCCTGCGGGATGTTGCCGCTGATTGTGACATACCCGGCAGCAACAGGCAACACGCCAGGCAGAGTGCGGCGGCAATGAGGGTGGCCCAGAAGATGGCGATGACCGCCCCCCCGAGGGCTTGCTGGAACTCGGGCAGGACGGCGGCCGGGATTTGGGCCTGGATTTCGGGTCGAAAGAGGCTGTCGGCGTGCCCGCGGAGGTGCTCGGCCATCTCGAACGGAATCGTATCCGCGAGGCTGCCTGCTAAAACCGATTCGATGGCGCGGGAAAAGCGCACCGTAAAGATACTGCCGCAGAGTCCCACACCGACCGTGCCGCCCAGGTTGCGTGAAAACTGGTGCGAGGCGGTGGCGACGCCCAGGTCGGATGGTTCGACGCTGTCCTGAACGACCAGGACCGTCGCCAAGGCCACGAACCCCATGCCGATGCCCACCAGTCCGAACACCAGAAAGCAGGTGAGGGCCGAGGTGGCCGTCGAAAACGAGAGCGTCAGCGCACATCCGGCAACGAGTAATACGGCCCCGGCCGTTGATGCGGTCCGGGCCCCCACGCGGTTGATCACCCGGCCCAGGATCAAGGATCCGACCGACCACCCCAGGCTCAGGGCCAGCACGGTGGTGCCGACTTCCATCGGGTTTTTGCCGAGGGCGCCCTGGATGAAGAGGGGTGCGAACCCGAAAAAGGCAAAAATAGCAAAGCTGCTCATAAAGACCGCGGCGTTGCCGGCGCTGAACCCGCGGATTCTGAAAAACGCGATGGGCAGAATCGGGTCCGGGGCGCGGTTTTCGAAGAGGTAGAAAGCCCCACCGAATGCGATGGCGCCGGCTGCCAGGGCCAGGATCAGTGGCGATGTCCAGACATAGGTCTGGCCGCCCAGCAGAAAAACAAAGAGCAGGCACAGCACGGTCGCGGAAAGGGTGATCGCTCCTACCAGATCGATCGCGACTTGTTCGCGTTTCTTGCGCAGTTCGATCAGATGCTTGGCCACGCCGGCAAGCGACAGGATGCCGAGCGGCACATTGATGAAGAAGATCCAGCGCCAGGAAAAATAGGCCACGATGAACCCGCCCAGAGTCGGCCCCAGCACACTCGCCAGGCCCCAGACGAAGCTGCCCAGGGAGAGTGTCTTGCCGCGCTCCTCGGGGGCCGATATCTCCGTCAGCACGATGTAGACCAGGGCAAAGGTGCCGCCGGCCCCGATACCCTGAAACGCACGGCAGACGATCAAAAAGGTCATGCCCGTGGCGCACCCCGCCGCCAACGACGCCGCGATGAAGACGACGATCGAGACCAGGTAGAGGGTTTTAGCGCGATAGATGTCGGCCAGCTTGCCGAAGATGGGCAGTGCCACCGTGCGTGCGAGAAGGTAGGCGGAGTAGACCCAACTGAAGAGCTCGAGGCCTCCGAGGTCGGCCACCACAGTCGGCATGGCGGCGGACATCACCAGGGCATCCAGCGCGCCCAGAAACAGGGCGAGGAGGGAGGCTGAGATGACCAGTTTTCGGCGACGAGGTGAAATTGCCCCGGCGGCTGCGGCGGAGGCGCTGGTGCTCAATTGACCGTCCGGCTCAAAGCGGTTAAGTTCCCTATATGTAGGAGGCTGCCATGAACACCTATCCAATCCCCATGGTCCCGGGGCCGGTCAGGGCCCACCCGGCTGTTTTGGAGGCCTATCGTGTCGACTACGGTTCGGCGGATATAGAAGCCGAGTATCTCGAACTCTACACCCGCACCGAGAAAAACCTCAAGACCATCCTGCAGACGAAGAGCTCGGTGGTCATCTTCCTGGGAGAGGGCATGATGGCCTTGTGGGGTGCCCTCAAGAGTTGTGTTGGCCGCGGCGACCGGGTCCTGTCCATCGGCACCGGCGTCTACGGCTACGGGATCGGGGAGATGGCGGCGGCCGCCGGCGCCGAGGTGCGAACGGTCGGCCTGCCTTACAACGAGACGCTCGCGGAGCTCTCGGCGGTGGAAAAGGCCATCGCCGAATTCAAGCCCAAGATGATCACGGTTGTGCACTGCGAGACCCCCTCCGGCACCCTCAACCCGATCGAGGGGTTGGGGCAGATGAAGCAGGCGATGGGGGTGCCGCTGCTTTATGTGGATGCGGTCTCGAGCATCGGCGGGGTGCCGGTGCTGCCGGATGAGTGGCATATCGACCTCTGCCTGGGCGGGGCGCAAAAGTGCCTTTCGGCCCTGCCCGATACCTGCTTTCTGTCGGTGAGCGAGGCGGCCTGGGACATCATCGAGCAGGTGAATTACGCGGGCTACGATGCCATAAGGCCTTTCAGGGCGGCGGTGGAGAAGCACTACTTCCCCTATACGCCGGGCTGGCAGGCCACGGCCGGCCTCAACGCAGGGGCCGAGGCCATTCTGACGGAGGGGCTTGAAGCCTGTTTCAGGCGCCACTCCGAGGTGGCGGCCCGCTGCCGCACGCGGCTGGTCGAGATTGGCTACACCCTTTTCCCGGCGCCTGGCGCGGTGCCGGCCCCCACCGTCACAGCGGTCAACGTCCCCGACGGGGTTGCATGGAGCGAGCTCGACAAGCGCCTGCGCGCCCGCGGGCTGGTGGCGGGGGGCAGCTACGGGCCGATCGCCGGCAAGGTTTTTCGACTGGGCCACATGGGCACCCAGGCCGACACGGGTTTGTTGGACCGGGCCCTCGACGTGCTCGCAATGGAATTCGCAAGGCTCACGGGATAGAATACGGGCCGATCGCGTCAGGGCGTCAGTACTGGCTGCTCTCGCAACGGAAACAGCTTGGGAGGAGGGAAACGCATGGAATCCAAAATCGCTAAGGCCGTCGGAATCAAGTACAGCCCCGTTGCCGTCCTCCTGGCGGACGGGAAGCCGGAGAATGCCCTGCAGTTCAAAAAAAGAAAGTGGGGCTGCGTCATGTTCATGTTCGCAAATGCCGCTCGAGGCAAGACCGCCGCCTTCGATGCCGAAACATACGGCTGCTGGGGCGGAGGGGTGGGACTCGGATTCGGGAACACCTACCTGAGCTTTCCCGGCGGGGTGGATTGTTTTGCTCACTTTCTCTCATCCGGGAACATCCAGTGGGAAAAAGGAAGGGAGGTTGCCAAGGCGTTAGAGGGGGCTGCGGGAAAGGAGTTCGCGCAGAATTTCCTCGACGGCGAGGGGTATCAAAAAAACCCCGACCTGGTGCACCAATGGCTTGAGGAACTTCCGATCACGGAGAACGGATCCGCCTGCGTGCTCTTCAAGCCCCTAACCGGCGTCGATCCAAAAGCAGAAAGGCCCCAGACCGTGGTCTTGCTCGCCGACCCGGACCAGTTGTCGGCGCTGGTCATTCTTGCCAATTATGCCAGAGGCGGCATGGAGAACGTGATCATCCCCTGGGCCGCGGGGTGCCAGACGATAGGCATCCTGCCCCTCCGGGAGGCAAAATCCGGTAAGCCCCGGGCAGTGGTGGGGCTCACCGACATCTCGGCCAGAAAATATGTCCGGACGCTCCTGGGCTCGGAATACCTCTCCTTTTCGATGCCCTGGGAGATGTTTCTGGAAATGGAAAGCAACGTCGAGGGAAGCTTCCTGGAGAAACATACCTGGCGCTCCCTCGTGGGTTCCAGGCCGTGAAAGGCATTGCGCCACGGATGGGTTGAATACGAGCCGGTGGCGCGAAGGCAGGCGGGTTCTCTGCTTTCCGACCGATCCTGGCGAGGCCCTGATGAGATTGGAGCCGCTCTATGAAAAAGCACCTGCCTTTTTTTCTCGCACTTGGCGTCTTCGTTTCATGCTGGGGGTGCAGCCTGCATGAACTCCACTTGCGGCGTTCCGGTGCGCAAAAGCTCAACCAGAGCGAACTCGAAACCCTCTTCCACGCCAAAAGGACGGTCGAATTCCCAATTTTAGGCAGGGTCGCCACCGTCGACTACTATCCGGATGGGCGGCAGGTCATCGACTGGGGCAGCGGGAACGACACGGGCACCTTCCGGATCAACGAAGACGAATTCTGCAGCACCTGGAGCCGGTTGAGAAACGGGGAAGAGAGCTGTTCAAAAATTTATAGGATCAGTGAAACCGAGTATGAATTTGTCGGCAACGACGGGACCTCCGCCGCCATCATGCGCCTGAAGTAGTCGCGGCAACTATTGCCGATTCGGCCGTGCACGGATCTTGCCGGCCGCCTGCCGCAGGCAGACGATCTCTATTCGCCGACCGCCAGGCTGGCCTCCCAGCCCAGCATGGCTTTCTTGCGGTCCGGGCCGCCGCCATAGTTGCCGAACTCGGCATTCTTGCGGACCACCCGGTGGCAGGGGATGACGAAGGAAACCGGGTTTTTGGCGACGGCGTTGCCTACGGCCCGTGCGGCCTTGGGGAAACCGATGTAAAGCGCAATGTCCTCATAGGTGACGACCGTGCCCACCGGGATGCGCAGGAGTGCCTCCCAGACCTTGATCTGAAAGTTCGTCCCGGCGACCATCACCGGGATCGGGCTCGACCGGCGCCATCGCGACGGGTCGTAGATGCGAGCGGCCAGCGGTCGGATGACCGACGGGTTTTCCACCCGGCGGGCGTTTTTCCAGGCGGTCTGAAGCTCCGCCAGCAGGGGGGCACGGCCCGTACTCTTCACGAACGCCAGCCAGCAGATCCCGCGCTCGGTTGCGCCGATCAGGCACTCGCCGAAAGGGCTGTCATGAAAGCCATAGGCAATGGTCAGCCCTTTGCCCTTTGATTTGAATTCACCCGGCGTCACCGCTTCGCACGCGACAAACAGGTCGTGCAGGCGGCCGGGTCCTGAGAGGCCGGCCTCCAAAGCGGCCCCCAGCACACTCGAGGAGTTCGCAAGGAGCCCTTTGACGTGCTCCTTGGTCAGAAATTGCAGAAAGCGCTTCGGGCTGATCCCCACCCAGCTGCTGAAAAGGCGCTGGAAGTGAAATTCGCTCAGGCCGACGTGATCGGCGATTTGTTTCAGATCGGGTCGGCGGTCGAGGCGTGCTTCGATGAACGCGATTGCCCTCTCAACCCGTTCGTAGTCTCGGCACGCGCGTTTTAAATCGTCGCTCGTTTTCATGGCGGGAGTCCCTTCGAACGAAATGGGTCCTGATGTTGCCATTTCGTCAAGACCATTATACACACCGCGTGAATCGTTGCCACCCGATTCTTGCGATCCGGCAAGCTCGATCGTGAGCGATCGGTCAGGCAGGCGGCGGCGGGATTCTTTCGAGTCCCTACCCAAACCCAGCAAGGTCCAGCATGGAACAGGTCTCTCAAAGATTCAAAGCGATCATCTCTTCGGACTGGAGCGAATGCCTGTCGCCCTCCGGGCCGTTCGACTTCATCGAGTTCGGCTACCCCCAGCTTGCCCCCACCCTCGGCGAAATTTTCCGCGGCTACACCGGGAACCGCATTTCGCTGGGGGAGGCCTGCCGCCGGATCCAGACCATCCTGCCGGCGCCGGTGACTCAGGAAATGATGGATGCTTACCTCGATAGTTCCTTTGCAGCCTACCCTGGGGTGCCCGGGCTGATCGAGTGGTGCCTGAGCCACGGGATCCTGTTTATGATCAACACGACCGCCATGATCGGCTACTTCCAACGCGTATTCGCCAAGGGGCTGCTGCCGCGGGTGACGGTCCTGTCGGCCAATGCGCTGCTGCGGTTTCCTCACGCGGCAAGCGACCCCGGGGAAATCCTAACGCTGTCCGAGACCTCGGACAAAGGCAAAAATACCCAGGCCATTGTTCATAACTTCGCGGTGCCGACAGCCAGGGTCGCCGTCATGGGCGACAGCGGCGGCGACGGGCCGCATTTCGAGTGGGGGCGAAAGGCGGGCGCATTCACGATCGGCAGCATGACCAAGCACTCGCTCGCCGCTTATTGCGGAGAACGGGGCATCGCCATCGACCTGCGTTTCGGGGTTTCGTACGCCGAGGGGGAAGCCCGCGATCCAAATAAAGAAAAGCGGTTCGATTTCATGGACCTCATCGAACCGCTTCGATCCGTATTGAAGCGATAGAACACCCTGCGGCTCAAGAGGCCAGCTTCTGCAAAACCGTCAGCACCTCCACCGCGTCCCCCTTCGAGGGCGCCTTGGGCCAGACCGCGCGTACGACCCCCTTCGGGTCGACCAACACCGTGCTGCGCACCACTCCTTCGAACTCTTTTCCGTACATCTTCTATTTGCCCCACGCGCCGTAAGGCTCGATCACGGCATGCTTCTCGTCGCTGAGCACGGTAAGGGTCAGATTGTTTTTCTGTAAGCATTACAGGTTCAAGCGCCTGGCCTCTTTGCGGGCATGACACCTCATTTGACCTGCACGGGGAGGGTGCCTATCGAGCAAAAATTTTTTTGGCCCCGAACCAGGCGGAAATCAGATAAACCGCCGCAACGGCGGCGACCAGCCTCGGCACCCAGAGCCAAAAGGGGTTGATCCCCAAGGGCAGAAACAGCAGAGGGTCCTCGATCATGGAATGGTTGATGCCGATGGAAACTTGGAGCTTCTCGACCTCCTCCGGGGTCAACCGCAGCTCGCGCGACTCCTCGACGATCACCGCCCCGCCGTAAGCCAACCCGAAAAGCACCCCGGTGAGCCAGAGCAAACCTGCGCGACGGTCAAGGCCCATCATCTTGAGGAAAGGGGCGAAGATCCGCACACAAAGATTAATCAGGTTGAACGCCTTCGCCGCTTCAATGGCCAGCATCACTCCAAGGACGATCACCAGGATTTTGACCGCGAGCTGGAGCATATCGACGAGCCAGATCTGAATGAAGGGGCCGAAGGCAACTGCCTGGCGCCCATTTTCAGAGAAAGGGGCTGCATCGAGCCCTGCCGCCGGCTGAAGGCACCAGGCGACGGCCAGGCAGGCGATGACGGCGGCGGCCAGCCGAGTCAGGGTGGCCTTGAAGAAGCGGATGCCGGACTGGGCCTGAATGACGCCTTCTTGCGGCAGGTTGTGGGCGATCAGCACAAACACCGTGACGATGGTCATGTGGTCGACCGACAGGGGCAGCACGGCCATGGACGCGATGGCGCCGTACACCCCGGCCGTCATCCCGATGAGGATCGGCAGCGCTGCAACCGCCGGAAGGCTCAACAGCCCCATGACCGGTTCGAGGATGAAGTTGAGTTCCTGGATCCAGCCGAGATAGTCGAAAAGGGCCGTGGCAAAAGAGATCGGGATGAGAATTCTCAGCAGCCACAGGTAGCTGCGAAACCCCTTGCGCAGGCCGTTCGCAGCCGCAGCGCGCAAGATGTCGATCCGTGGGGGAGCCGTCATATCGTTTCCGTCCGTTCGCAATGCTCAGGGAGCCCTCCTATAGCACGGCACGGGGCCCGCTGCAAAAGAACGCTGCGTATCCGCCGGTGCGGGTTGCCTTCACTTTCAGAGCTGTCGATGAAACTGAAAGGAGGTGAAAGCTTAAGGCCTGATTGTGGCCCTCTGTCCCAAGAACAGTTCGTTTGTCGCCCCGATTTCAAAATAGAGCCACTGGAACTGCTTACCCGGTTTTGATATAGAGGTCCGGAGCAATACTGATTTGATCCCAATGCCAGCCACCCGGCGCCGATTGGTTCAGCTGATTACAGCTGTCCGGCGCCTCTGCCGGCCGCTACCACGATGATCGACATCGTCCTCGTCACCCTCATAGGGCAGGTTTTCCTTCCGTTGGCGCTGCTGACGTGGCTTTGGCGCGGACAATGCCGAAGCCGCATCGAGTGGCTGTTCAAAACCGTGGCGGTGGTCACCTACCAGGCGCTGTCGGCTGTGGTCGGGATCGGGCTGCTGATGCCGTGGTACAGCGCGTTCGGGTTGGCGGCTTTGTCTATTCCGGCCAGCGTGGCGGCATGGCGTCGCACCGTACCGGAAGCGCACCGGTTCATGGGCCTTAGGCCGCTTTTCCGTCGGTGGCCATTACCGCTGCTTGCCGTGAGCTGCCTGGCCTGCCTGGCGTGGGCCCTGATGGGATATGTCCCCCCCCCTGGACAAACGGTCTCAGCAGTGTTTCCGCTTAAGTCCGGGGTGTTTCATGTGGTCAACGGCGGATATTCGATTTTAATCAACCCCCACCTGAAGGCCCACCGGCGCGAGTGCCTGCGGGGATACCGCGGCCAGAGTTATGCACTCGACATCGTCAAGTTAAACCCACTCGGGCTTCGTGCCCGAGGGTTGTGGCCCCGGGAGTTGGCGCGGTACGAGATTTTCGGCGAGCCCGTCTACTCTCCCTGCGAAGGGCAGGTGCTGCTCACCGAAAACAGCCTGCCCGACTCGACGCCGCCGGAGTTCGATCGGCAGAGCCCAGCCGGCAACTTCGTCTACCTGGAGTGCGGCGATGCAGGCATCTTGCTGGCGCATCTCATGCAGTTCAGTGTGGTGGTGGGGGCCGGGGAGCGTCTGCATCAGGGGCAGTTCATCGGCAGGGTTGGCAATTCGGGGTATTCGACCGAGCCGCACCTTCACATCCACGCCCAGCAAAAAAAGCTCGGGGCGGACTCCCTGTCCGCAGAGCCTCTGGCGCTGCGACTCGGCGGGCGACACCTTTTTCGCAACAGCCGGGTCAACGTCGAATAGAGCGTATTAAAAAGTTTGCGCCCCGTACGGGGCGCATGGCTGCAATTGCCGAGAAGCTGCGGTTATGGGTCTTGACACCTCACATCAAAATTCCACGGAATCGACCCGGATCGCCTCGTAGTACCCCAGAACCTTGGCAATGAACGCATGAGTTTCCTTGTACGGCGGGATTCCGTCGTAGCGCTGGACGTTGCCGGGGCCGGCATTGTAGGCGGCCAGAGCCAGCTCAACATCACCGTCAAACCGATCCAGAAGCGATCGGATATAGCGGACCCCGGCGTTGATGTTTTCAGCCGGGTCGTGGAGATTTTTGACATCGAGCTCGCTGGCGGTGACGGGCATGAGTTGCATCAACCCGCGTGCGCCCCGCCGGGAGACCGCACGGGGGTTGAACTCGGATTCAACCATGATGACCGCCCGGATCAGGTCGTACGCCACGTCGTAGCGACCGGCGGCCTCGTGGATGATCAGATGATACGGGTCGATGGTCGGTTCTCCCGAAGGCTCAAACACCGTGCCGGATAGGTCTGTGAACCGGGCCTGATCTTTACCCGATGCCGAGAGGCTGCCGAAAGCGGTGGCCTGCAACGGCACCGGGATGGCGACGGCCTCATCGTCCAGTTCATCCCTCTCGGCCGACAATCGGATATCTGCAATGGACACCATTAATGCCAGCGCCACCGCAAACAGCCACCCCATCGTTTGGTCAAGCCGCCGCCTCCATGGCGGCTTATCTTCTCGGAATGACATGACGCTCACCTCCTTTGTGAACACCCTCGTCTCACCCCCTGAGTCGACGGTGCGAATCGGCACCTCCTGCAAAAGTTTTCAACCAATTATCAGCAAAAAGTGTGCACTCTGAAGCGGTTTGTCGAGTTTCAGTGATTTCTTGAAGGGTTGACTTGATTTCCCGGGAGCTGCGTGGAAACAATTTGGGCAGACGAATGCACAACTATGTGTAAACGATATCAGCGGAGTGTGTCAACCTTTTCCGGAGTTTGTCCGGAGAGTGGTGGGAGGTGCGGAGTCCGATAAGCAGCTGTTTGGCGCCTACTCAATCATGGCGATTCTGGCGCAGACCGTCAATTCGCCCGCCTCATTGATGCGCGCGAGGACCATCTCGCTCGACGCGGGCACAATGCCGGTCAGCGCAGTGATGTTAACTTGGTGGGTGACCAGGATGAGGTTGCCGCTCAGCGGTCGGTTCTCCTCGAGCAGAGAGTTCATGGCCGCGGTCTGAGCGTTTTTGAGTGCCGGCTGCTCGAAAAACGAGTTCAGGGCTTGGTGCTCTAAATAAAATCCGAACGCGAACCTGGCCGTATCACGGCATCGGCACCACTGGCTGGAATAGACTTTTTCGATGGGGACGTCCCTACGGCGAAACGCCTCGCCGATGGCCTGCGCCTGACGGCGGCCGTCCTCCGAAAGGTTGCGCTGGGTCGTGCAGTCTTCCAACCTGAAGCCGAGCGGATCGCCAAAACCCGGCGCCAGGCTGTGGCGAATCAAAACGACCAGACCTCCCTGCTGAAGAAGTTGCCATGCGGCATCACTCTCCTCCGCAGCAAAACTGCCCCCCGGCATCAGCAGCAGCAAACCGACAACGGCAGCAATCGTCTTGGCCACTTAGAACAATTCTCCCACTTTGGATTCCACCGCCGCCAGTATGGTTCCCACGCGCATGAGATCTCTCATCGCGGCAATGTCGGCTGCGAGAAACCGGTCGGCGTCGAGGTGGGGAATGACCCGGCGAATGGCCTGGTAGGCGGCCAGCGTGCCCTCGCCGGGTTTTAGGTTGGTGAAGAGGTCCAGGGCCTGGGCCGCGCAAAGCAGTTCGATCGCAATCACGTTTTCGGTGTTGGCCACGATTTCCCGGCATTTGCGCGCGGCGATGGTGCCCATGGAAACGTGGTCCTCCTTGTTGGCGGATGTCGGGATCGAGTCGACGCTGGCCGGGTGGGCCAGGACCTTGTTCTCGGAAACCAGGGCGGCTGCCGTGTACTGGGCGATCATGAACCCCGAGTTGAGTCCGCCGTCGCTCACCAGGAAAGCGGGCAGCCCGCTCAGCATCGGGTTGACCAGGCGTTCGATCCGGCGCTCGGAGATGTTGGCCAATTCGGCCACGGCGATGCCGAGAAAGTCCATGGCGAGCGCCACGGGCTGCCCATGAAAATTCCCGCCCAGCAGGAACTCCTCGGATTCCGCGAAAATCAACGGGTTACTGGTGGCAGCGTTCATCTCGGTTTCGACGACCGTCCGGCAATAGGCGACGGCGTCCTTGGTGGCCCCGTGCACCTGGGGCGAGCAGCGCAGGGTGTAGGCATCCTGTATGCGCGAGCAGTCGCTGTGAGAGGAGATGATCTCGCTGGCGCGGGTGATGCGCTCCATGTTGGCGGCGGCCGCCATCTGTCCGGGGTGCGGCCGGACTTGGTGGATTTTGGAGTTGAACTCGGTGCGGCTGCCCATCAGCACCTCGAGCGTCATGGCCGCTGCGACGTCGGTCAGCCGGCAAAGGCGCCGGGCGTCGCAGACCGCCAAGGCGCCGATGGCCGTCATGACCTGAGTGCCGTTGACCAGTGCAAGCCCCTCGGCCGATTGCAGCTGGATCGGCTCGAGGCCGCAGGCCTTGAGCGCCTTGGTCCCGCTCATTTTTTGTCCGTTGAAGAAGGCCTCGCCCTTTCCCATGAGTACCAGCGCCAAGTGGGCCAGGGGCGCCAGGTCTCCGCTGGCGCCGACGGAGCCTTTCTCCGGGATGAGCGGAACGATGCCGCGGTTCAGAAGTTCGATGAGCTGCCGGGCGGTTTCCAGGCGGATGCCCGAGTGACCCCGGGCGAAATCCTTGGCCCGCAGGGTCATGACGGCCCGCACAATTTCGGAACTTAAGGGGTTGCCCACGCCGGCGGCATGGCTCATGAGAATATTTTCCTGAAGACGGCGGGTGTCTTTGCCGGAGATGGCGACATCGCTCAGGGCGCCAAACCCCGTTGTGACCCCGTAGATCCGCCGTTCCTCCCGAACCCAACGGTCGACCAGCGCGCGGGCTGCTTCGATCCGGGCCCGGGCGGAATCGCTGAACCGGACCTCTGCATTTTCGCGCGCCACCGCCACGAGCGCTTCGATGGTCAATCCGTCTGTGTCCAGAAGTATGCTTCGCATTGCCCGCGCCCTCCTTATAGAGGCCTGTTGGGTTCGATCGGATTTTAATATTCCGATGTCGGGAAGTAAAGTCGCGTCCGGCCGAGACCGGTTCCGGAAATTTTGGAAATGATCGAGTTTGATTGCATCGGTCGAGCCATTGATTTGCAAAATTGCAAAAAAATATTTGCATCTCTATATATAGTAGGGTATAGTGTTTTACAACACAACCAACAGGCGGGCGAACCTTTGATCCGATTCGCAAGTTTCGCCGCCCAATCCCAGAAAGAGGAGGATGCGATGGCAACGGTAAAAAAGGCTGTAAAAAAGACCACGAAAAAACCGGCAGTGAAAAAGGCTGTGAAAAAAGCCGCCCCCAAGGCGAAGGCCACTGTCAAGAAGGCGGCCGCGAAGAAGCCCGCCGCCAAAAAGCCTGCTGCCAAAAAGACTGCCGCCAAAAAGAAAAAATAGCGTCCTGCTGTTTTTTGCGGCGCCCCCGCAGCAAGGGAGGGCCCAAGGCCGATGATTGGCTTGAGGTTCTCCCTTTTTTTGTCTATGATTCCCGCTCAATTATTCGACCAAAATCAAACCACAAGGCCTCGGCCTCGCCTTGAATATCGGATCACATCGAACGCTGCCATTAGAGGTGCAGAATGATCACGAACGCGGATATTTCCGGAGCCAGTCGGGTTTGTTTGGACGCCATCCTCCCGTTGCTTCCCTCCTTGCCGGATTTTGCTTCCGGCGTTCGCCGCGCGCCCACGCGGCATTTCGATCTGTCCCGGAAAGACACCGAGCTCGCGCTGAAGAATGCCCTGCGCTACATTCCCGAGAAGTGGCAGCCGCAATTGGCCCCCGAGTTTCTTGAAGAGTTGATGACCACCGGTCGTGTTTATGGGTATCGGTTCCGCCCGCCGGGGCCGATCCAGGGCCGCCCCATCGACACTTACGAGGGCCGCTGCATCGAGGGCAAGGCGTTCCAGGTGATGATCGACAACAACCTGGACTTCGACGTGGCGCTCTACCCTTACGAGCTCGTCACCTACGGGGAAACCGGCCAGGTCTGCCAGAACTGGATGCAGTACCGCTTGATCCGGCGCTATCTTGAAGTGCTCACCCGGGAGCAGACGCTGGTGGTGGCCTCGGGTCACCCGCTGGGGCTTTTTGCCTCTTCACCGGAAGCGCCGCGGGTGATCATCACCAACGCCATGATGGTGGGCTGCTTCGACGATCAGGACAACTGGCACCGCGCCATGGCCCTGGGGGTGGCCAACTACGGGCAGATGACCGCCGGCGGCTGGATGTACATCGGGCCCCAGGGCATCGTCCACGGCACCTACAGCACCCTCCTGAATGCGGGCCGCGCCAAGCTCGGGATCCCGGCGGACCAGGACCTTGCCGGGCGGCTCTTTGTGACTTCGGGCCTGGGCGGCATGAGCGGTGCCCAGGGCAAGGCCGTGGTCATTGCCAACGGGGTCGGCATCATTGCCGAGGTGGACTCCTCGCGCATCAAGACCCGCCTGGATCAGGGCTGGGTCGACCAGGTGGTCCAGAGCCCGGCCGACGCCTTCGCCGCGGCGCGCGATTACCAGCGCCGGCGCCGAGGTTGGGCCATCGCCTTCCACGGCAATGTAGTCGACCTCTTGGACTACGCGGTGCGCCACGACGCCGCGATCGACCTGCTGTCGGACCAAACCTCATGCCACGCCGTCTACGAGGGCGGCTACTGTCCCCAGGGGGTCAGTTTCGCGGAGCGCACGGAGATGCTGCGCACCGGGGACCCCAGCTTCAGGAAACGGGTGGATGCGAGTCTGCGCCGGCACTGCGAGCTCGTGAAAACCCTCTCCGCACGCGGGGCGTATTTCTTCGATTACGGCAACAGCTTTCTCAAGGCGATCTACGACGCCGGCGTCAAGGAGATCTGCAAAAACGGCGAGAACCCGCTCGACGGGTTCATCTTCCAGTCGTATGTCGAGGACATCATGGGGCCGATGCTCTTCGATTACGGCTACGGACCCTTCCGCTGGGTCTGCCTGAGCGGCCGGGACGAAGACCTGGACCGAACCGATCGGGCGGCCATGGCGTGCATCGACCCCGCGCGCCGCTTCCAGGACCGCGACAATTTCGTCTGGATCCGGGACGCCGCCAAAAACAAACTCGTGGTCGGCACGCGCGCGCGCATTCTGTATCAGGACGCTCTGGGCCGGACGACGATCGCCCTCAAATTCAACGCGATGGTGCGCGCCGGAGAGATCGGCCCGGTGATGCTCGGCCGCGACCACCACGACACCGGCGGCACGGATTCGCCCTTCCGCGAGACCGCCAACATCCATGACGGCAGCAACATCATGGCCGACATGGCCGTGCAGTGCTTCGCCGGGAACGCCGCCCGCGGCATGAGCCTGGTGGCGCTGCACAACGGCGGCGGGGTCGGCATCGGCAAGGCCGTCAACGGGGGCTTCGGACTGGTCCTGGACGGCAGCGAGCGGGTCGATGCGATCATTCGCCGCGCCATCCCCTGGGACGTGATGGGCGGGGTCGCCCGCCGCGCCTGGGCCCGCAACGCCCCCGCACTCGAGACCTGCATCCAGTACAACGATTCGCGGCTCGACTCGGACCACATCACCCTGCCCTATCTGGCGGATGAGGGCAGGGTGGCGCAGTGGGTCGCTGAAGGATTCGCCCGAAGGGAGCGAAAACGCTAAATTGAAAGGAGGCGCTCGGTGCTAGCCGCGTTGTCGATCAGGGAGTATCTTGCCAAAACCGCCTCCGGCGATCCCGTTCCGGGGGGCGGCAGCTCTGCGGCACTGAATGCCGCCCTGGGTGCGGCACTGGCAGAAATGGTGGCGAACCTGACCATCGGCCGCAAAGGGTTCGAGGCGGTGGAGGCCGAGATGCGCTCGGTGGCGCAGAAGGCATCCGCACTGCGGGCCAAGCTCACCCTCGATATCGATCGCGATTCGGATGCCTACGCCCGGGTCCTGGCGGCGTTTAGGCTGCCGAAAGCGACGGAGGCAGACAAAGCGGTTCGGGCGAAGGCCATCCAGGAGGCTTTCAAGCAGGCGGCGCTCGTGCCGTTGGGGGTCGCCCGGGACGCCCTTGCTGTGATGGATCTGGGCCGCGTTGCGATCGCCAAAGGCAACCCCAACGCCGCCTCCGACGCGGCGGCCGGGGTTTTGGCCGCGCGCATGGCGGCGCGCACTGCGGTTTACAACGTGCGGATCAACCTCGGCAGCATCCGCGACGAGGGTTTCACCGCCGAACTTCGCCGCGAGGCCGATCGATTTGAATCCGATGCGGAGGTCAAGGAGAGGGAGATCCTGGCGCTGATAAAGCTATGACGAGTGCATGCGCCCTTTTTCCGGACAAAGGGGTCATCCACCCAGGTAGGCCTGTTGAATTTCGGGGTTCTGGCGCAGATTGTCGGCGCTGTCATGTAGAACAATGCGACCGGTTTTTAAAACATAGGCCCGGTCGGCTACGGCCAGCGCCTTCTTGGCATTCTGCTCCACGAGGAGCACCGTCATTCCTTCCCGGTTCAATCTTTTAACCAGCTCAAACACTTTGTCCACAAAAATGGGCATCAAGCCCATCGACATCTCGTCGATCAGCAGGAGCTTGGGCGTATTCATGAGCGCCCGGCCGATGGCGAGCATCTGCTGCTCCCCGCCCGAGAGGTTCCCTCCCGCCTGATCCCGCCGCTCTCTCAGAATTGGAAACAGCTCGAACACCCAGTCCAGATTCCGGGCCTGCTGGGCTTTGTCTTCAAGGGTGTAGGCGCCCATGTGGAGGTTTTGGATCACCGAGAGTTCCGGAAAAATCTTTCGGCCCTCCGGCACGATGCTGATGCCGTTTCTGACCCGTTCGTGCGCCGGCATAGCGGTCACGTCCCGGCCCGCGAGCAGGATGCTGCCGGTCGACTGTTTCACCAGTCCGAGAATGGCTCGAATGGTCGAGGTTTTGCCGGCGCCGTTGGCTCCGATGAAGGTGACGAGTTCGCCGGGAGCGATGTGGAAGGAGATCTCGGTCACAGCGCGATACTCGCCATAGCTAACTGAAAGACATTCGACTTTTAGCATCGCCGGACCTCGCTCAACTTCCCAGGTAGGCCGAAATGACCCGCGGGTCTTTGCGCACTGTCGCGGGCGGCCCGTCGCATAGATTCTCACCGAAGTTCAAGACCGCCAAACGGTCGCACAACTCCATGACGTGCGGGATGTTGTGCTCGATGAGCAGAATGCTCAACCCCTCCCGCTGGAGGTTTTTGATGACGCCCGCCAGGGGCGTGATGTCCTCTTCGCTGAGTCCGGCAAAGGGTTCATCTAGCATGAGGACCTTTGGGCGAAGCGCCAGGGCGCGCGAGATTTCCATGCGCTTCTGATGGCCGAGAGGGAGCGTGGTGGGTGTCTGGTCGATGAATTCCTCCAGGCCGACCAAGCTCAGCAGTCGTCTGATTTCGCCGCGGTGCTTTTTTAAATCGGTTCCCAGCATGGAAGGACCCCATCCGCTGATGCGGTCATGGCCGAAGGCGGCAAGCACATTGCGTTCAAGGCTGATGTTCCGGAAGGGCTTCACGATCTGAAACGTCCGCCCGATCCCCATGCGGGCGATGCGGTGGGTCGGTACTCCGGTAATGTCCCTGCCATCAAGAAATATTTTCCCCGAGTCCGGTCGGAAGACGCCGCAGACAGTGTTGAAAAAGGTCGTTTTGCCCGCCCCGTTTGGGCCGATCAAGCCCAAAATTTCGTTGGGCATCAAATCCAGACTGACCTTGCGCAGAGCCTGCACCCCGCCGAACGATTTGGATACGGTTTCGACTTTTACAATCGGAGTCATGCGGCGTTCACTTCAGTTGGATCCATTGTTGCGTTGATTGGCCAAGCGGCCGCTCTCGGAAGGCTTCATAAAAGGAAGCCGGTTCCCAAAAAGCATCCGCAGAATGAATGCTTTGTCGCCGAAGAGCCCCTGGGGCTGAAAACGGGTCATCAGCACGATCAGACCGCCATAGAAGAGCAGTCGATAGTTGGCCAACGGCCGGAGCAGTTCCGGCAGGGCGGCCATGAGCAGGGCCCCCAGGATCGGTCCCCGGATAGTCCCGATCCCACCCACCACCATCATGGAGACAATGGTGATGGAAATGGGGAAAGTGAAATCGTTGGGCGTGATGAACCGCATGAAATGCGCGAAAAGGACCCCGGCCAACCCGGCCCAGGCACAGCCGAATGCGAAGGCGATGACCTTGAATTTGGCGCAGTTGATTCCCGAAGCCTCGGCCGCGTCTTCGTTTTCACGGATCGCCTCCAGCGCGAGCCCCAGCCAAGACTTGGAGACCAGCAGATTGAATAGAGCGCACAACCCCACGAAGACGATGCACATCAGAAGGTAATATACCTTGCTGATCCTGACCCCGAACAGCGAGGGGTACTGGATGCCCATGATGCCGAAGGCGCCGCCGAAAAAATCGGAATACTCGAAAACGGTGACGATGACAAAGTTGATGCCGATGGTTGTGACGGCGAGAAAATCCCCCTTGATACGCAGCGAAATCACGCCGACCAGTGCGCCGATGATCCCCGCCGCAACCATTGCGAGCGGTGCGGCCAGCCAGAAATTCACTCCAAGCTTCAAGGTCAACAGGGCGCTGGTATAGGCGCCGATACCGAAAAACGCCGCATGCCCCAGAGAAGCCTGGCCGGCATAACCGGAAATGATGTTGAGCGAGAGAGTCAGGATGATGTAGATGCTGACGATGGTCCCGATAGTGGTGAGATAACCCAAGCCCATGGCGTCTACCTCGCCTTCCCGAAAAGACCCTGGGGCCGCACGATGAGAATGAGGATCATGGCGGTAAACGCGATGGCGTCGCGGGGCATGATGAACCCGAAGTAAGCCGACATGAAGGTTTCGGACATCCCGATGATCAATCCGGCCAGGATGGTCCCCGGGATGGAGCCCATGCCGCCGAGGACGACGATGGCGAACATCTTGTAGGAGATGACCGAGCCCATGGTGGGCAGCACCGAATTGTAGTTGATGGCCGTCATGACACCGGCGACCGCGGCGATCGATGAGGCGATGATAAAGTTGAAGGTCACGACCTGCCGGATGTTGACCCCCATTGCGCAGGCGGTGTCCATGTCCTGTGCGGTGGCCTGCCATGCCAGCCCGAGCTTGGTGTGGGTGATGATGGCGTAGACCGCAATCAGGCAGGCGGCCGTTGCGATCAGGATGAGCACTTGGTGGGATGTGACGATGGCTTGAAAAAAGCTCACCTTTTCAAACCAGAGGTCGACCTTGAATGCGCGAATGTAAGGGCCGCCCAGCAACCGAAACAGGTCCTCGCAGAAAATAAAAAGACCGACCGAGGCGATGAGCGGCACGATCCGCTCCTCGGCGAGCATGGGCGTGTAGAGATAACGCTGAATCAAATACCCCAGAACGGAGCAACCTGCCGCCGCCGCCAGAAGGGCGACGATCAGGCTCTGGGTGTAGGTGTAGGTCAGCAGGCCGAGATAGGCCCCGGACACGAACACCGCTGCGTGCGCAATGTGGAGAATGCGCAGGATCCCGTAGACCATGGTCAAGCCCACGGCGATTAAGGCGTAGAGGCTGCCGGTGATGATGCCGTTCAAAAGCTGCTGGATCATGTTCGCATCGAGGTGTGGGTGGACAAGCCATGGGGCGGGGGGCGAGCGGAGCCCCCCCGCCGAAGCGCCTCGGTCTACGGCATCAACACCTTGGGGTCGCTGACCACTCCATAATATCGGAAGACGCCGTTGCGGACAACCTGAAGCTCGACGTTCTTGATCACCTCGCCTTTTGGGGTGAATGCCTGGATCTGACCGGTGACCCCCTGCCAGCCCTTCATGGCCCGGAAGGCCTCAACGATCTTGTCCGCGTCCGTACCTACCTTTTTGATGGCATCGATCACCATCAACAGCGCATCGTAGGTGGAGGCGCCGGTCATGTCCGGAGCGAAGCCGAACCGCTTTTGGTAATCGTCCAGGTACTTGCGGGTGATCTCCACTTTGGAGTCGCGGTCCAGGTTGGTGGTGATGATGATCCCCTCGGCGGCCTTGCCGGCCACGTCCAGAAAGCCCTTGGTGCTGTCCAGCCCCTCGGAGCCCATCTGCTGGGTCTTGATGCCCAAGTCCGCCGCCTGCTTGAGGATCAGAGCGCCGTCGATCGGATAGGCGGTGTTGTAAATCAGGTCCGGGTTGAGCTGCTTGATCTTGGTGAGGACGGGGGTGAACTCCTTTTCGTTCATTTTGAACTTGTCGGCCGAGATTACCTTGGCGCCCAGCGCCTCGGCATACTCCCGGAATCCCTGGGCCAGCGATTGGCCGAAATCGTTGTCCTGGATCAGCATCGAGACCGTTTTAGACTTGAGCAGGTTGCCGGCCGCATACCCCCCGGCCCGCCCCTGGACGTGGCCCAAAACCGTCACTCGGAAAACGTACTTGCCGCCTTCGGTGATGGCGGGGTGCAGCGCATAGCCGACCGAGAACGGTACTTTTTCATCCTGAAACACCTGGGCCGCCGCACGGGTAGTGAAGGAATAGGACCCGGAGACCCCCGCCACCACTTTGTCTCCCTGGATCATCTTCTGCGCCACGATGACGGCCTGCTTTGAGTCGAACTGGTCGTCGTAGACGATCAGTTCGACTTTTCTGCCGTTGATTCCGCCTGCGGCATTTACCTGCTCCACCAGCATCTCGCAGGATTGCTTGGCGGACTGGCCATCGGCAGCGGCCGGGCCGGTCAAAGGCGCCATCATCCCTATCTTGATCGGCTGCGCGCCTGCCGGAGAGGCCCCCGCCCACATCCCGCCCGCTGCGATGAGAATCAACAGAGCAAACACCACCGGTTTTTCGACCATTTTCTTCATCGATCTTCTCCTTTTTGTTGTGTTGTGAATCAAGCTGTCTTTCGCCAAAAACCAGCGGAGCCCAAGCGCGGCCTGCCCGCTTCAGCAGATCCCTTGGGTTGCGTACGGGCTGTTTTCCAGAACGACGGGGTTGACGATATGCTGCGGCCGGCCCTGGAGGAAAGATACGATGTTGTCGATGCACACCTCGGATTTTTTGATGATTGCCTCGCGCGTGTTGAACCCGATGTGGGGCGTCAGCACCACGTTTTCCGCTCTCAGAATTCCTTGCGCCGAGTCTTGATCCAGATCCAAATCATCGAGCCCCGCCGCCGCAATCTTGCCGGTATGAAGCGCATCCCAAAGCGCCGCCTGATCCACGATGGCCGCCCGCGCGGTGTTGATGAAAACGGCCGAGGGCTTCATCAACGCAAACTGCCTGGAGGAGAACCATCCAGACGTGTCGGCGGTCAGGGGCAGATGCAGCGAAAGGATATCGCTCTGTGCCAGGACTTTGTCAAGCGGAAGATAAGAGATTCGGCCTTGTTGGGCCAGATCCCTCTGTGGGGCCGCATCGTGGGCGATGACTCTAAGGCCGAATGCGCCGGCGATCTCGGCCACACGCGCCCCGATGGCGCCGGTTCCGAGGATCCCCAAGAGCTTCCCGTGCAACTCCGTGCCCTGATACAAGTGCCAGTTCAGCTTTCGCTCCAGGCGCACATCCCGGTCCGCTGCGATGACCCTGCGGGTGATCGCCAGGATCAACCCGAACACCATTTCGGCGACGGCCTCCGTGGCGTAGCCGGGGACGTGTGCGATCGCCACCTTGCGGCGGGTTGCTGCATCGACGTCGACGTTGTCGTAGCCGGTGGCCCAGATGGAAATCAGCTTCAGGCCGGGAAGCCCGGAGAGGATGGTGTCGTCGATCTTGGTCCAGCTGGCGACGACGATTTCAGCCCCGGCGGCTCGGGCAAGGATGTCAACGACGCGAACGGGGACCCCGGAAAAAATCCGTACTTCCCCGCAGCGCTGCAGCCTGTCCGTCTGGTCGGTTGTCAGCGCCATGTCGTCGATTACAGTGATTTTCATGGCCTTGGAGATCCGGGCGGCAGGATCGGTAGGCAGTCGCCCCCGCGGGGCAGCACCCCCACACTCGCACCGGGCCGCTGCCGGAACGCCGCATCGACCGCTTCCTGAAGGCTGCCGAATTTCGAGTACCCCAAAATACGGCTGTCCTCGGTTGTCAAGCCGTCGGAAACGAGAAATATTTGGGCCTTTTCGCGGATCCTGGAGTTGAGGATCGCCAGGTCCGCCGCGACCAGGTCCGCCTGAGGGTCCTCGGGAGAGCTTGCCATGGCCTTGGCGCAGGCGTCGGCATAGCTGAGCCTCAACCAATCTCGCAGCCGGGGGTGATTGGTTTCCAACCCCTCGGGGCAGGGCGCGGCGAAGATGATCACCCCGCCCTGGCAAACTGCGAAATAGGCGGAAATGATGCCTTTCTCCGCCTGCCAGTAATCGATGTCGCAGGGATAGGAGCTGACGATGACGACGTCGGCCGGGGCCGGCACCGGAACCCCGAAGCTCCTGCGGGAAATTTCCACCCCCCGCCGGTGGGCTGCGATGAAATCGCCTGCCACGACGGCGATGACCTCGTTTTGGAAATTTTTGACGACGTTGATGATGAACCTCAGGCCGACCCGCCGGGCGACTTCCTCCATCCCGATGCGACAGGGGTTGTCCACGACACCCAACGGGATCTCCTCCAGCAGCGCCGCCGCAACATGCGTCGCGGCCGTGGTGGCGTAGCCGCAAATACCCGGCTGCAGGATTTTTGCGCCCCCGGAGAAACCGGCATCGCAGTGCGGGACGATATCGCCGATGCCAATGACGAAATCGGCCTCCAGCGCTTTGCGGTTTACCTGCAGCGGGATCACGCTGCGGCCGACTCTCACCGGCTCGAGGTCCTTCAAGCTCTCGATCTTTCTGAAATCGTGCTGCGATACGCGAAACCGGTTTCGAATGCCCGCACCGAGCTTTGCTTCCAGTTCGACCTCCGTCATCACTCGGTGGGTCCCCGGCGCCGTCAAAATCTCGATGGCCGCCTCCCCGACCCCGGCCTGCTGCAGCCAACAGAGGAGCACCGGAAGGATTTTATCCACCGGCGTGTTGCGGGTGTTGTCTTCCACGAGGATCAACACCTTGGACTTCGCTGCAACGAGCTCATGCAAGGGGGCGCAGCCGATCGGCTGCTCCAGGGCTCCCCTCAGCCCCTGCTCGAAGTCCGGCAACGCTGGCAGGCGCTCCATTTGACCCGTGAATTGCAGCCGTTCGACCGGAAGCCGCGCCTTGAGAAAATCGCGGCCATAGGGGACGGAAATGTTCAGCATGGGCGAGGATCCTTGCCCGCCGGTCCCGGTTTCAAAGGACCGCGAGGGTTTGATGGTCGGCGTCCAATTTGATGAAGGACCCCGTGCGCACTCTCTCGTAAAATTCCCTGCCGGCCCGCATTACGGTCGGTATCTCCATGACGATGGCGCTCGCAACCAGAACCGGGTCCGGAAACTCGACGATTATGCCGATCGGGGCTTTGTTGTATTTCATCAGCTTGTAGAGCCCGTCCGCCTGGACCACCGAGCTTCCCTTTCCCGAAGGCATCACCAGGATTTTGCCGGCAATGCTTTGCCCTTCTAATGCGTGGTTCTTTTCAATCACGACCCCGCTCTCCGGCTCCACGAGATAGAAGCAGATAGCGTCGGTCGAGACGATGGCCTCGCCTTCGGCTCTTCCTTCCGCGATTTTCCGGCATGCGATATGATATATCCCCTCCGGTTTCACTGCAGCACCTCCCCCCGGATGGCCGCCTCGACGCTCTCTTTGAGCGGCCGGATGATGAATTTAATTTTACGGATTTCATTGTAGTAGGCGCACTTGGGAGAATCCGTGACTCCGGTCCTGCCGTAATAGGGCTGCCAGCAGGGCGGGACGTCGATGCAGGTGTCGGCCACGATGTGCCCGCCCGCCCGCTGGATCGTCTGCAGGTAGCCCATGCGTTCGGCCAACTCCCGTGTCAGCGAGCTGGTCAGGACCCAGAAATCCACCTTGAGTCGCCTGCCTTCCAGTACTCCGGCGATTTCCGCGACCTGGCGGATGGTCAGGTGGGGGCAACCGAACATGGCGAAATCAATCTTGCCGGGTGTGCCGCAAATCTGCTCCCGTACATTTTCCAGGTCCCGGTTTGTAATTTCGACCCGATGCCGGGTCGGCTTGCCGGCAAAGGCCGCCTCTATGGTGGGGGCCTCCGGGGTGATGCCGGTGATGTGGTACATGGACACCGCCCCGGAGGTGTTCAGCTGGGCACCGAAGTTCATGAACCCCTCCGGCGTTGGTCTTTTGCGAATGCCCGTAAAAACCGGGATCTCGAGCCCCTTGTGCTTCAAGGGGTAGCACCATCCGAGGAGTTGATAGTCGAAATCCGTCTCGACTGCAGCCGAAACATCGACGCGGATCTCGCCCCTGCGGTGTTCATCCAGCAGCAGCCCGTATTCGGCCACTCTTCCCGTGACAGCGGCGCAAAGCGCGCTTTGGGAGGATTCGCGGTTCGAGCGTGCCCCCAGGACCGAGTTCACGTAGGGCGTTGCACTGGACTCGGAAAACGCCACGATCTCCCCAAAAGCGGGTATGTTCTGCTGCAGGTAGGGGGTGCAGTCGAATGTCAGTGTAGCTCCGATTTGACGGTAGGCGGCATTCGTTGCCGAGACGATGTCGACCCCTTCCTGCGGGATTTCGAACAAATGCCGATTCAGGTAGGCGAGATCGATACTGGGGTTCACGGTGGGGGGCACCTTGCAGCGGGCGCCGTTGCTCAACAGTTTTTCCACAAACCACAGGTCGGCGTCCTGGGCACTCAGCGCCACATGCGCCCGGGTGATCTCCACCATGCGCCGCGCGTCGAAAGCCTCGCCAATCCCCACTTGGATCTTCATTGCCAGGGCCACACCTTGGCCGTGTTTGCCGTCCAGCATCTCATTTTCGATCGGGGTCAAATTCATCGTCCTACTCCTGTAGCTGAGCGGCAGAGAGGCATGCTTCCTCTACTGTACGAGGTTGAAGATCTGAGGGACAATCATGGAAATGGATGGAAAATAGCTGAACATCACCAATACAGCGATCAGCACGATAATGAACGGCCAAATGGCTCTGGAGAGAGCTTCGATAGGAAGTCCGGCAATGGTGCAGCCGACAAAAAGACAGATCCCCAAAGGTGGGGTGATCATGCCGATGACCAGATTGAACACAAAAACAAATCCGATGTGCAAGGGGTGGAACCCAGCCGCTGTCAGGATCGGGGATAGAATCGGCGCGAAGAGAATGATCGCCGCCCCTGTTTCCATGACACACCCCACGACAAGCAGAATGATGTTCACCATCATCATCAGGACATAAGGGTTGGTGGAGATAGACATGAAAAACTGCGAGACTTTCATCGGGATCTGCTGGGTGGCCAGAAACCAGAGCATGATGTTGGCCGTGCCGATGATCACCATGATAATGGAGGTCGTAATGGCGCAGTTCAGCAGGATTTGCGGCAAGTCCTTCAGCGTTAGCGTCTTGAACAGAAAGAAGCCTAGCAGGAATGCGCACAGCACAGCAATTGCTGCCGCCTCGGTTGCCGTGAAAACCCCGCTCATAATTCCGCCCAGAATGATGAGCGGCAGGATGAGCGCCGGTATGGTTGCCCAGAATCCCTTCAGGATTTCGATGACAGAGGCGCGCCTCGGGTTACGCGGATAGTTACGCTTGTAAGCATAATAATAGGCCATCCCCATCATGGCCAAACACATGATGATCCCCGGGATCATCCCGGCCAGAAAAAGTCCGCCGATCGACACCCCCATAGTTACGCCGTAAACTACCATCGTGATACTGGGCGGGATGATCGGTCCGGCGGTTGCCGCTGTGGCCAAGAGAGCCGTCGCAAACTCCTTATCGTAGCCCTCCTTTACCATAGAAGGGATCAAGACCTTCCCTAGCGCCGAGGCGTCAGCGACCGCCGAACCTGAGACACCGGATAGAAACATCTCGGCGACTACCAGCGTGTGGGCGAGGCCACCGCGAATGTGCCCAACCAGTAGATTGGCGAAACGGATGAGGGAGTCCGTGACGCCGCCTATGTTCATCAGGTCTCCTGCGAGAATGAAAAGAGGGATTGCCATGAGTGCGAACATGTCCATGCCCTGGAACATCTTCTGGGCAATGAGCGTGATCGGATATTGGCCCTGGTAGAGGGCGGTCGCCAAAGAGCTCAGCCCCAGACAAAATGCAATGGGGATTCCGAAGATGAGTGTAACCACAAATACGGACAACAGCACGAAGGTAATCATTTTTCCTCCTTCGAGCCGTACAAAACAATATCTGTTGCTAGCAAATGGCACATCTGAATCGCCATGAACAATCCGCCGGCGGCTGCAGCGCCGTAAGCCCACGACATCGACAAAAAGAGAGCGGGGGAGCTCTGGTTGCGAACAAACCATGCCAACTGGAATCCGCCCAATGTCAGGACGATCAGAAAAAATAGAACAGCGATCTTGGAAGTGATCGAAACCCATCGGCGCTTGCGGGCGCTTAGGCGCATGACCAAGGCCTGCACCCCGATATGCAAACCCTGCCGCAGGGCGAGGCCGGCGCCCAAGAAAGACACCCAGATCATCATGTAGCGCGCAATCTCCTCCGTCCACGAAAAGGCACTGCTGAAAAAGTAACGCAGCAGAACCTGCATGATGACCAGGATCGCCATTACCAGCACCATGCTTATCAGAATGATTTCAACAAGTTTAGCCGAAATGCGGCTAATTGTCCCCGAAATCCTTGTCAGCATTTCCATGGCGGATCCTCGATCGAATTGAAAAGGGGGGACGGGCGCATCACTTGTCCATCCCCCAGCGGTGGGTTTCAGTTTCCCTGCTCGGCTTCCTTGGCTGACTTAAGAGCCCAATCGACCCATTTCTTGTCTATCTTGGTTGTGATGAACTCGATGACCGGCTTTTGGGTGGTTTCGCGAAACATCTGCAGTTCATTTTCCGAGGGGCTGTAAATCTGCATGCCTTTGTCCTGGAGTATCTTGAGACCGTTAAAAACATGACGGATGTTTTGCCCGCGGGAGATGGTGGCCATCAGTTCACCGGCATCCCGAACGACCGACCGGATTTCCGGGGATAGCGACATGTAGAACTTGTCGTTGATCAGTATCGGCAGAACGCTGTAGACGTGTCCGTCCAGGGTCAGATATTTCTGAACCTCGTAGAACTTGGCGATCTCGATGACTGAAACGGGGTTTTCCTGCCCGTCCACTACACCCTGCTGCAGAGCCATGTAGACTTCACCCCAGGCAATCGGGGTGGGGGTGGCTCCCAGCGATTTCACCATCGCCATATGAGCCGGGTTTTCCATGGTCCGTATTTTTAGACCCTTCATGTCCGCGGGGGATTTCACCGGGCGCACCCGGTTCGTAAAATTACGGAACCCATTCTCACCCACCCCCAGAGTTCGGGCCCCCGTCTTTTTCCGCATCTCTTCGAACAGGGCTTTTCCAAAATCACTGTCCAGCGATTTATGGGCCACGCGTTCGTTGCTGTACAGGTAAGGAATTCCAAGTACCATGATCTCGGGGAAGAAGCCGGCAATAGGCCCCTCGGCGATCATGCACATCTCTATCGTCCCCTGCTGCACGCCCTCGAACTGCTCGCGCTCCTTGCCGAGTTGGCTAGAAGGGTAAACCTCGACCTTGACCGCCCCTCCTGTACGCTGTTCAACAAAGCGTTTGAACACCGTCACCCCGACATGAATGCTCTCCTCTTCCACAGGAGGTTGCCCGTGGGCGAACTTGATGACGACAGGAGCGGCTAAGGCTGGTTGGGAACCTGCAGATAGAACAACAAATAGAAAAAGTACGAAGATGACTGTGTCGATAACCCGTGCCACTTTCATTTTTAAACCTCCTTCAGTTGAGTGATGGGGTGGCTTGCGCCCATTTGAATTAGTCTCCAGAGGAAGGCGCAAAGATTACTTTCCCTCGCTTGATCAACCCTACGATGGGATTGCGGTCCAACCGATATATATACTCTTCGAAAGATTGAATGTCCCAGATCTGAATGTCGGCGAGCATCCCCGCTTTCAGGGCGCCGATCTCCGCGGATCGACCCAGCGCCGCAGCTGCCCCCGAAGTCGCCGCGAGCATGGCCTCTTCCGGGGAGAGGCGGTGGCGGCGACAGGCGAGCACCATGACGAAATGCATGGTTTCGGTCCAGTTCCCCGGGTTGAGGTTGGTCGCCAGCGCCAGGGTCATGCCCGATTCCAGGATGGCTCGCAAATGAACCGGGTCCGGGTGGGCCACGGCGAAGTCAAGGGCGGGGAGGCCGACCCCGACCACGCCTGCTTTGGCTAGACGCTTCATCTCCTCCGGAGTGGTGTAGTTCAGATGGTCCATGGAGGCGGCGCCGAGTTCGATCGCCACATCGGCGATGCCGGTCGCGGAGTAGGCATCGGCATGGATCTTGGGCTTCAATCCGTGCGAGCGCCCAGCTTCGAGTATCCTCCGCGTCTGATTGACTGTATAATAGCCCTGGTCGCAGTACACGTCGCAGAATTCCGCGAGGAGCATTTCCGCCACGGCCGGGATCATCTCGTTGACCAGCAGGTCCACATACCGGTCCCGGGGCATATCGACCGGGAAGTCGTGGGCGCCCAGAAAGGTAGGGACTAAATCCACCGGGCAGGAGCGGCTCAACCGGCGGTTCGTTTGAAGCTGCTTGAGCTCCGCCTTCCAGTTCAGGCCATAGCCCGATTTTGACTCGATCGTGGTCGACCCCGAGGCGAACATTCGCGACAACCTGCCCGCCGATTCCTCGACGAGTCGTTCGGAGGCGGTTTCACGCGTCATGGCCACTGTGGCCGGAATTCCGGCGGGGATGCCCATGGCCGAAACCTCCGCAGAGGTGCGGGTCATCTTGGCGGCGTATTCAAGCGATCGGGAACCTCCGAACACCAGATGCGTATGGCAGTCGACAAAACCTGGCGCCACGACCCCGCCGCAGGCGTCTACCACCAGCGCTGCGGAAGTGTCCGCCCGCGCCGCGATGTCGGCGGGGGAGCCGACCGCCAGAATGCGATCACCGGCGGCCGCTAGGCAGCCTGCGGCAATGCGCCCCAGGGGGTTGCCCGGGGCAGGAGCGCATGTGACGACCTCGGCGGCGCCGGTGACGTACAGGTCGGCCTTTGGCTTCTCCATGCTATTTGTCCTTCGTATGGGAACTGCGCCGCAACTGGCGCCCCCCCTCCGGCCCGAACGTGGCCGTGGGATTCCACCACAGAGGCACTTTGATGATGTCCTTCGTCAGCTTCCCGCGGCCCTGGGCGACTTCGCGTGCCATTTCGTAGCCGGCCTGGGCATGGCGCACTACCCCGATGCCGGAGTCGGTGGTCATGCAGGCCTCGAGGCGGAAGTCCGCCTCGTCGCTGCCGTCCGCGATCATGGTGACGCCAGTGTGCACCGCTTCGCCCATGGAGTAGTTGGCCTGGATGGCGATGAGGTCGCACATGGCGGCGCAATTCAGAAGCCCGTTCAGCATGGGCCAGTCGGAGATCAGGTCCCCGCCGTCCTTCATCTTCTCGGATTCGAAGGTCGGGTTGACGATCGAACCGGAGTCCAGATTGTCGCGCGAAAACGCAACGGGGCCCTTCACCTCCCCCTTTTTGATCAGATCGTTGACGGCCATCGCGAACGCCTTGCGTTCCCCGAAGCCCAAATAGCAGACCCGTGCCGGCAGGCCTTCGATCGGCAGGTTTTTCCGAGCGAGGTTGATCCATTTGACGGTGAGCTTGTCCTCCGGAAACATCTGCAGCGCCAGGTCGTCCAGGCGGGCGAGGTCCCCCGGCTCGCCCGAAATGCATGTCCAGCGGAACGGGCCGCGCCCTTCGCAGAAAAGCGGACGGATGTACTCGGCGACAAACCCGGGGATCGTCATCGCTTCGTTTTCAGGCATTCCGGCGTCGCGGCACTCCTTGCGGATGGAGGTGCCGTATTCGAACACGTGGATGTTTTTCTTGGCTGCGAAGGCGTTCATGGCGCGCAGCTGCTTGACCATCGATTCGCGGGCCTTCTGAAAATACAGGTCGCGGTCTTTCAATCGCAGGGTTTCGGCCTCTTCGGGCGAGAACCCCTCGGGGATGTAGGAGAGCGGGTCGTGGCAGGGGCACATTTCCGTGACCACATCCGGTTCAAAGCCCTTGTGATAGGCTTCCCAGAAGAGGGTCGCCGCGTTGCCGACGACACCGATGCCCAGCGCCTTCTTTTCGGCGGCTGCCTTTTTGGCCATGGTAATGGCTTCATCCAAATTCTTGGCCTTGACGTCCGTGAAGCCGATTTTGATGCGCTTATCGATGGTCGCCTCATTGACATCCACATCGATGCAGACGCCGCCGTGCATGCTCATCGCCCTCGGCTGGTTGGCGCCCATGCCGCCGTGGCCGGCGGTGAGCAGGATGCGGCCGGCCATATTCCCGCCGAAATGCCGGGCGGCGATGGCGCCCAGGGTCTCAAAGGTCCCCTGAATGACGCCTTGGGTCCCGATGTACTGCCAGGGGGCGGCGGTGTACTGCGCGAAGATGGTGAGGTTCTTGTCCTGAAGGTCGTAGAAGATCGGCCAGGTCGCCTTCATAATATTGGTGGTGGCCATCACCACGCGCGGGGCCAGCTTGTGCGTCTTGAAGATGGCCACGGGCATGCCCGACTGCACGACCAGAGTCTCGTCGTTCTCAAGGTTTTTGAGAGACGCGACGATGGCATGGTAGGACTCCCAATTGCGGGCGCATTTGCCGATGCCGCCGTAAACCACCAGGTATTCCGGGGCTTCGGCGTTCTCCATGTTGTTTTCCAGCATGCGCAGGAGCGTTTCTTGTTTCCATCCCTTGCAGCGCAGGGTCGATCCACGCTGAGCTTTGACCGAATAGAGAATTTCTGGCTTCATGGCGTCTTTCCTCCTTCGTCCGTTGAACCGCAGTCCTCCGGCGTGTTTATTCAATCATATCCAGTAGATTATTTTCGATGATCTGGCCAAGGGAAAAGGTGTGCAGCTGGAGGTAGTGCTTGAGCGGCTCCTCCAATGCCCCGAGCGGCACCGGCCCGATCAGCTCGGTTCCTGCCACCGCAACCCCGTACCGGGATGCCTCCGATCGGATCGTCTCCAGCACGCGCGGTATGGGCGTTTTGGTGTAGTTGGTCAAGTTCATCGAGACCTGCACCATGCCCTCCTTTTCTATTGCGAGGCCGATGGCGCGAACGAAGCGATACCCTCCGTTGATGTGACGGACTCCCTTGGCAATGGCCTGGGCGATGGCCACGTCGCCGGTCCGCAGGTTGACGTTGAAGGCGACCAGCGGGAAACGCGCGCCGGTGACCGTCGCACCGGCTTTCGCATTGAATTGGGCCGGGCCCTCATCGGGGGACCACTCCGGCTGTGTCAGCTTTTCGGGCAGCGCCTCGTATTGGCCTTTGCGGATGCTAGTCAACAGGGTTCTGTTCGGCCGGGTCGCCGCGTCTTCATAGTAGTAGACCGGGACCCCCAGCTTGCCCAGAAAGTGCCCGAAGCGTCGCGCGATCTCCACCGCTTCGGCGCTTTCGATATCGCGCACGGGGATGAAGGGGACAACGTCCACGGCCCCCATGCGCGGGTGCGATCCCTGGTGGCGACGCATGTCGATGAGCTCCACCGCTTTGGCCGCCATCGCGCAGGTGGCCTCCAGTACGGATTCGGGCGGCCCCAGGTAGGTGATGACCGTGCGGTTGTGATCCGGATCGGAGGAGCACTCGGTAATCCTCACATTCTTGATGGGTCTGATCTGGTCCATCACCTTTTCAACCAATTCACGGTCGCGGCCTTCGCTGATATTGGGGACGCACGATAGAATTTTCATAAGCCCGATCCTTTTTTCAACCCAGCCGCTCCAACTCCTCGGCTTTGGATTTTAAGCGGTCGACGTGGTGCGCCTGCTTGATGCTGGGCAGGTTGACAGCGACGTTTGCCAGGCAGCCCTTGAGACCTGCCTGGGCGAGTAAGAACGCGCACTCCAGATCCGAGGCGGCGTTAGGGTTCGAGCGCCCTTTCAACATGCGGATCAATTCGAGGACGCGGCGGCAGAGTTGAGCATTTGACAGAGGGACCTCGGTGGCGTGCAGCATCGCAGCGGCGAAAGCTGTCTGGCGGAGCGTGCGTTCCTCTTCGGACTGCTTGGGCATACGCAGTGTGGCCCGGACGGCTTCGAAAGACTCGGAATCGTCGCCAGCGCCCTGGGAGAGATTTCGTGAAAGCGCCTCGGCTTCGTCCGCGATCGACTGGTAGAAGGGGGCGGGTTCTACCTTAGTCTTGCCGAGGGACAAACGGGCCACCATGGCCACCAGTGCAGCCGCCATGGCGCCGGCAACCGCCGACGCCGTGCCTCCGCCGGTCGAGGTGTCGCACGGATCCAGGACGCACAGGAAGGCCTTGAGAGCTGCATCCATCAGGCCTCAGCTCATCTCCCCCCTCAAAACAGGGCGGGCAAGAAAACGGTTGACGGGCAATCTTCAAATGTATATGCTTACATATACAACACAGTTTTTACATCGCCTGAAAAGAGATTGTCAAGAAAAAAGTGTGGAAAATGGAGACTCGAAAAACGCCCCTTCGAAAGTCAAAACCACATAGACCTGACCGGCCAACACCAACCATGCCATCTTCCCGCGCAACCGGGAGGGTGCGTATCAACCGACGAATTCACCCGGCGGGGTTTAGGAAGCTCGACGCGCTGGCTCAGAGCCGGCCGGGAGTAGCTCTGCTTGGTGGGATTGCGAAACCGTCGGTGGCTCTTTTTCAGCAGGTCAAGGACTTCATCATACACCAGATCGAATGCGGCCAATGGCCTCCGGATACCCGTCTGCCCTCGGAGAACGAACTCATCGCGGAGCTGTCGATCTCCCGCATGACGGTCCACCGCGCTCTACGCGAGTTGGCGGCAGAAGGATTTTTGAAACGAGTCCAGGGTCTGGGGACCTTTGTGGCGGCACCACAGTCTCAGTCCGCGCTGCTGACCATACGGCCCATATCGGATGAGATCGCCCAGCGGGGAGGCACCCACAGCGCGATTGTTCACTTTTTGGGTACAGAGCGCGCCTCCTCCGAGACTACTGCCGGGTTGGGGCTGCCGAACGGTGCGGAGGTCTATCGCTCGATCATCGTGCACCAGGCCGACGGCATCCCGGTGCAGTTGGCCGACCGCTTCGTCAATCCCCTGGCGGCCCCGGATTTCATCGCACAGGACTTCACCCGCATCACCCCCAGCCATTATCTTTTCCAGGTCGGCCCGCTGACCAAGGCCGAACACATCTTCGAGGCGATTCTGCCCGACCGCCGCACCCAGAAGCTATTGGGCATCAAGGCCACCGAACCCTGCCTGCTGCTCCATCGCCGCACCTGGATCCGTGACCAAGTGGCTTCGATGGCCCGCTTGATCCATCCCGGGTCCCGGTTTAAAATCGGAGGGATGTTCACGCCTTCCTCGACCCTGAACCCGACTGTGGGATAGCAGAGCCCCGGATAGGGAATCTTGAAAGTTTCCGGAAAAGCATCGTAAAATACCGATGAACCCGGCCGCCTGTACCTATTTGATGGACGCCGACTGGGAGCAGCGCATCGCCGAGCTCAACCGCATCGCACGGCGCTGCCGGCTTTGTCCCCGGCGCTGCGGGATCGACCGGATCGCCGGCGAGACCGGCTTCTGCGGGGCGCCTGCCGGGCTTGTCCTGTCGAGCATCTTCCCGCACCACGGCGAGGAGCCCCCAATATCCGGTACCGGCGGGTCCGGCACCGTCTTCTTCACCCATTGCACACTCAAGTGCGTCTTCTGCCAGAACTACCAGATTTCCCAAGAGGGCGAGGGGCGCCTCTTCTCGGAGAGCGGGCTCGCGCATAAAATGCTCCATCTCCAGAGCCTGGGCTGCCACAACATCAACCTGGTCACGGCCACGCACCTTCTGCCCTGGCTCCTGCCGGCGCTGCGGCGCGCAGTGCGCGAGGGGCTGAGGCTGCCGATCGTTTACAACTGCGGCGGCTACGAGCTGGCCGAGACGATCGACCTTTTGAAGGACGTGGTGGACATCTGGCTGCCAGACATGAAATACGGCGGCAGCGCGTTGGCGCAGCGCTATTCGGCAGCGCCCGACTATTTAGAGGTCAACCAGGACGCCGTACGCCGGATGTTCCGCCAGGTGGGGCCGCTGCGGGTCGATGACCACGGGATTGCCGAGCGCGGCCTGGTCATCCGCCACCTGGTGCTGCCGAACGGCCAGTCGGCCAGCCTTCAGGTGCTGAACTTTTTGCTGCAGACTTTCGACCCCCAGGACATCTCCATCAGCCTCATGGCCCAATACCGCCCCCTCTACCGGGCTCATACTCATCCCCCGGTCCGGGAGCGCCTGGATCCCAGAGAGTACGATAGCGTCAAGACGGCCTTCCTGGCCGCCGGTTTCGGCGGCTTTTTCCAGGAACCCGAAAAGCTGGGCAGCTCGTTTGTGATCGATTTCAAGACCCGCAAGGAGGAACCCTTGATGGGCGATTGAACCGGGCTGCTGTGCATAGCTTCCGCTTTAAACCGCTTGACAGGCAGGCCATTAGTAAAGAGGCTCACAGTTTATACCGGTAGCAAAGCATGCTCGATTTGGAACCCCCCCGTCCACGCCCACCGGTATGGTTTTGGTTTTTTCAGTTGCCGGGGTTAAAATTGATCCGGTTGGCCAAGGTTTCGATAAAGCCTTCTTATTGCCGCCGGTACCAGTACCACGCGGAGGGGAAGTTTTTTTCCTCACCGATGACGAGCCGGGTCCGGCATAGAGCGTCCTTGAGCAAGGATTCCACCGCTTTGACCGAAATTCCGTAGGTGCCGCCTTTCCAGGGGCGCGGCAGCCAGGCGTAGAGCATGTAGTCGCCCTCGGGCCGCAGCAGCCGAGATCAAGGGCTCTTCCGGGTGTGGCGGTGGCCAGAAATTCCATCACCTCGGGCGGGGTAATGTTCGTGTCCCAAGGGGTATCACCGCGCCAATAGCGCCATTAAAATTTAAAGCGGCTGAACAGACCCACGGTCACCCTCTGCGAAATGAAAAAGGCCTCGCAGCGAAAACAGTGCGGGCCTTCGTGGCTTTTTCGGAAAAAACCTAAAGTGAGAATGGTTTTATCACGGCTTGCCTTCGGGCAAGCAATATGGTTTGGTTCTTAACGTTCCAAGGTCAGTATGTCAATGGGGTGGCGGTTTGATTTCTTCCAGGATGCCCTTACCATTTTGCAAGGAAGACACCTCCACATCAGAGAGGAAATCGGGCTATGATCTTCAAACATAAAATGCTTTTGATTGCAGCAACCGCATTGGTAGTGGCGGCCTGCGCAACGGCGCCATTTAAAACCACATGGAGGGCGCCGGAAGAGGGCTCCTTTGCAATCGCCGGCCAGAAGATTGCCGCACTTTACGTAAGCGATGTCGAAGCCACCCGCCGCAACGCCGAGGAGGCCATGGCCGATGAGATCACCGCACGCGGCGGCAAGGGGATAGCGGCCTACTCCATTCTGGATTCCGAGTCCGGGCAGGACCGTGCCAAGGCGTTCGAGCTGTTCCGTCAGGCCGGGATAGAGAAGGCGATGGTCATGCGCGCTGCTGTGCGGGAGCGCGAGGCCTTCCGGCCCTATCCCTGGGTCGGCTCACGGTTCGGCAGCTACTGGGGATCCTACGGGTGGGGCTGGGGAGTGGTCTACGACCCGGCCTATGGATACCCGGAGACCGTGGTATCGCTCGAAACACGGCTTTACGATGTGACCAAGGACCGTCTTATGTGGGCCGCCGTGAGCCAGTCACGAAATCCATCCGATGTGGTCGGACTCGTCCGCAAGCTGGCCGGCGAAGCCCTCATACAGATGGAAAAAGAAGGATTGGCCTATTGAGCCCCGGCGCCCGTCGGCGGGCCGGGCACCTCCCCTCCGACCCCGTGCCTCAAAGCTATCCTGGTGAACATCTGCGCCATCCCGGCGCCCAGCGAAAAGACGCCTCCGATATCAAGGTTCTGATCGGCGGTCTCATCGAAAAAAACGTTCAGACTGGACTGCATTCCCTCTTCCGCCATCCAGTAGCAGACCATAACCGGCACTCGCGGCAAGGGGTGGAGCAACACGGAGATGTCGGACTCGAACTGGCGCTCCACCTGCTTGCCGCCGAACAGGTGGGCCATGTCGTCGAAAAGCGGTGTGTAGGTGTCGGCTACCCTTTTTAAGGCCTCCTCGCAGCGTTTGTGGAACAAGGGGTAACGCTCTCGGCCGTCCCTCAGTTCGCGGAACGAGACCCAGCGTCCGCTTGGGACCAGCCCCTTGCCGTAGATGATGTGGGTCAGGAAGGGAATGGCGACCCAGGGGTTGACGTGGATGTCGGCATAGAAGTTGCCGTGCCGGTCCACGCCGAAATCCTTGCCCAGCACCTTGAGGGTCAGCCTGCCGTTCACCATGTGCCCCCCGACCCGCTTGGCGGCTGCTTCCAGGTCAACTCCGGCCAGTGCATCTTTGAGCTTTTGAAAATGGGCGGCGCCTTCCGGTTCCGGTGCGCTTGATGAAGCTCCTCCTTCCGAGTAACGCGCGATGACGCTCGGGTCCAGCCGCGGGCATTCGGCAATGCGGCGCTGGCCTTTGAACACCGTTCCGGCAAACGCAAGGCAGGTTTTCTCACCGCAGTTTCCGCAGTTGGACCTCTCCAGCAGCTTGAAGATTTCAAAGGCGTTTTTCGGTTCTATCATGTTCGGCACCCGCTTGATTTCGTTTCCACTTCAGCGGTGGAATATGAGTTGCCGGCAGCATCTCTCATTGAAACGTCCAATCAAAAACTTGAAACTTCAACGCGGAGTGTTGCCCCCTTGAGGTATGCTGAAGGGGAAAGTAAGAATGGATGCGCTTGAAACAACGGGCACCACGAAGGTGCTGCTGACGCTCGACCGGAAGTACCCCCGGCGCCACGCTCGGGGGTGCAGGGTTTTATCTGCAATCAGGCCACGAATGCCCTGATCCACCGCACGCAGCGGAATGTGATGGGGGTGACGTGGCTTTTTCTTTTTGGGGGTCAATAAAGATGCGGCTCTGACACCGTAGAAATCGTTTCAAACCACTACTGCTCCCCCCGGTGGTATTGTTGCACTCCGCTTAAAATGCTCACGTAAAGTAAAAGCGTTGCATCGGAGGGGTCAGGGCCCGATCAATTCTACTTGTATAGAATGCCGTCATTTTTCACAGAATTATGACGACTTGCCATACGACACAAAGCAGATTGTCAACAGAGTACCGATGGCGATTCATCCGGTTCTTTTTTCCCCTTGATTTTCCTCTGCGCTTGATCTATTGGGCATTCTGGGTTCAGGCGCTCCAGGGGGCTTCACGCCACTCACGGAGCTTAAAAGGGAACCTCGTGCGAATCGAGGACGGGCCCGCCGCTGTGACCCTCACCGCCGACATTTTAGAATGTCCGCGGAACCGTTTCAGCCAAGGATGCCACTGCACTGACACTTGGGTGCGGGAAGGCCGCTGGAACGGGAGGGAAGTCAGAAGACCTGCCTGAACGATGACCGTGTCTCCGTGGACCGAGAATTGTTCAGCGATCGCCCGGTGTTTTTTTTAATCCCGGATCGAGCCAATTTCGGTCCGGGATTTTTTTATCGCCGTGGACGATCCATGAGGAACCGCTCGCTTTACATCCTGCTTCTCGGTGCGATCATCGCCGGCCAGGCCCTCTTTTCGGGCTCACCGGCGGCGGCCCGCAGCCTCCTCGACCAGGCCGGCCGCCGGGTCGAGATCCCCGAGCGGCCGCAGCGGATCGTGGCGCTCGCTCCCAGCGTCACCGAGATCGTCTTCGCCCTGGGTGCGGGGGACCGCCTGATCGGGGTGACCCAGCACAGCACCTTCCCGGCCGAAGCAGCCCGTCTGCCGATGGTGGGCTCCTACGTCCGCCTGGACATCGAGCGCATCGTCGGCCTGCGGCCCGACCTGTGCATCGCCGTCAAGGACGGAAACCCGAAGGCGGCCGTCGACCGGTTGCAGGCGCTGGGGGTGGCCGTCTATGCGCTCGACCCGCGCAGCGTTGAGACGGTGATCGGGGCGATCCTCGATCTGGGCGCCGTTCTGGCTGCCGAGCCGCGGGCCGAGACCCTCGCGGCGCAGATGCGCGCGCGGATCGAGCAGGTTACCCGCCGGGTGGTCGGCATCGATCGCCGGCCGCGGGTCTTCTTCCAGATCGGCGCAGCCCCCATCGTATCGGTCGGGACTCTCACCTTCGCCCACGAACTGATCGAACTGGCCGGCGGGGCCAACGTCGCCGCCGGCGCTGCCGCCTATCCGCGCTTCAGCCGTGAGCAGGTGCTGGGGCTCGCGCCCGAGGTTATCGTCATCAGTTCCATGGACCGGGCGGCGGGTGCGGTCGAGGAGAGCCGTCGGGAGTGGGCCCGCTGGCCCGGTGTCCCG
>JAWOHH010000029.1:0-5166 GCA_046496215.1 Desulfobacterales bacterium | reverse complement strand
TTAGTTCTGACGTTCCGGCAGAAGACGGACTCTCTGCCCGCTTATTTCGAGGGTCGTCTTCGAATAGGTCAGCTTTCGGATGATCTTGCCGTCCTCGAAATGCATCACATCGACCCCTCGCCGTTTTTCCGGTTTGCCTTCGCAGCCTTTTTCGATCGAGGGCCACTCCAGCTGCCAGCGGTAGAGGGCCTTCTGCCGGGATTCGTCGACGAAGGTCTCCTCTTCGATAAAGCGGAACCCGCCGGGGCGGTAAAACCACTCCGACCATGCCCGGCGAAGGTTCTCCCTGCCTTCCGCCTTTGCGCCGGTCCAGTTTTCGAAGAGAACATCCTCGTGGAACAGCTCCATCACCCCGTCGAGGTCGTAATCGGCCCAGGCATGGAACCATTTGCGCAAGGCATCCTCCATCTCCTGCGTGAAAGCATTCGGCAACCGTCCCTTTTTAAATTTCGAGTTAATTCCCAAAAATGGCCTAAAAATAAACTCCTCCACCATGATCCGCCGAGCCATGTCGTTCAGGCCCGCTGCGCATCGGTGTGTTTGACACGCCATCCGCATCGAATATATCAAGCTAACATTAGTGTTGACTAGGCATCTTTTATGGGAAGTACTGAAGGGAGTTCACTATCGCGACTATATTTCAGATAGTGGGATATTGCCAGAGCATTAAGCGCCAGTCCGGGCCCGGCAAGGTGAGTGCAAGCCGATAAGTTCAGCGGAGACTGAAAAATTCTAATCCATGTAAAGGAGGATCCCGATGGCCGATACAAGGCGTGTCAAAAAAGTTTTCAAGAGCCAACCCACCATCGAGGGCGCCGGTGTCCATCTGCGGCGGGCCTTCGGTTTCAACGAGGTCCCGCTTTTCGACCCGTTTCTCATGCTGGATGATTTCCGCGGGGACAAGCCCGAGCACTACGCCAAGGGGTTTCCATGGCACCCGCACCGCGGCATCGAGACCATCACCTACATGCTGCGAGGCGAGGTGGAGCATGGCGACAGCCTGGGTAACAAGGGGGTGATCCGCCCCGGAGAGGTCCAGTGGATGACTGCGGGCAGCGGCATCATCCATCAGGAGATGCCGCGGGGCGATTCCGGCGGCCGAATGGGGGGCTTCCAGCTTTGGGCCAACCTTCCCCCTGCGCATAAGATGATGGACCCGCGCTACCGAGAGGTCAAGAAAGAGGACATCCCGCTGGTCCGTCTGGAGAACGGGGTGGAGATCCGGGTCATTTGCGGCAAGGTCAGAGGGAAGAGAGGCCCCGTGCAGGACGTTGTCATCGACCCGCAGTTCCTCGACATCTTCATCCCGCGTGAATCGGAGTTCGTTCACCCCGTCCGGCGTGGGGACAAGGCGTTTGCATATGTTTTCGAAGGCAACGGCAGCTTCGAAGGGCCTGGGGCAACACCCGTGACAAGCGAGAACCTGATCCTCTTCTCGGATGGCGAAGAGGTGGCTGTAGCGACAGGGGCCGAGTCCGTCCGGTTCCTGATGATTTCCGGAAAACCCATTGAAGAGCCTATCGCCTGGCGCGGCCCCATCGTGATGAACACCCAAGAGGAGCTGAAGACCGCCTTCGACGAATACCGCAACGGAACCTTCATCAAACACAATTGACGGTTCCTACCACAACCGAATGTATTTTTTCCCCTCCCGGAGTTCGCCACGGACCTTTTCCATGTGCCGCAGGGCGGCGATCTCGCGCTCGAGGTCCATGGGGGGAATGTTCAGACGCTCCACCAAGTGCTCGGGCGGGACGCCGCCGGTCTCATTCAATATCTCCAGTATCTTTCGCTGCGGCTCGGTCAGGTCGAACTTGCCGCCGGTCTCTTTCCCCAATGTTTTGGCACTGTGCACCGCCCAAGGGTCGCAGGTCTTGGCCGGCGACAGCACGTCCATGTAACAGTCCTCGCAAAGAGTCTGCCCCAGGTGCTCTCGCTCCTCGCCGGGAGGAACAGGATTGTCGCAGGACGCGCATTTCATGACGTCGTGACCTCCAATCTACGGTGGGGGATGCCGGTCGCTGTGATAGGTGGCGATGATTCCTGCCGAACAGGTAAGGACGGCGCCCACCAGGGTCAAGGCGTCCAGGGTCTCCCCCCAGAAGAGCCAACCCAGCAGGGCCGCGAACACCACCGTGCCGTAGCTGAACGGGCCCACCTGGCCGGCCGGCGCCAGACTGTACCCCTTGGTCAGGCACATCTGGGCCATGATCGCCAGCACCCCAAGCAGCCCGAGCACCCCCAGCAGGCGGCCGTCCGGATTTTCCCAGGCCCATGCGAGGGGAAAGGAGGAAACGAGAGTGCCGAACAGCGTGAAGTAGAAAACGATGCGCACCACCGGCTCCGTCACGGTCATGCGGCGGATGCCGACGATGGCAAGAGCCGAGAGCAGGCCGCTCGCCAAGCCCACCAGTCCGGCAACCTGGAACACTCCGAACCCCGGCTTAAGAACCAGGGCGATTCCGACGAAACCCACTGCGACGGCGATCTGGGTCTGACGGCTAACCGGCTCCTTCAACCAGAACCGCTCGATGATCGGGACGAAGATCGGCAAGGTGTAGCAGAGCAGCATGGCGTCGGCCAGCCGCAAAAGCTTCAAGGCAATGAAAAAACAATACATGGCGGACAGGCCGGCCGCGGATCGCAGCAGGTGCAGGTGCAGGCAGCTGGTCTTTAGGCTGAGGTTGCGTTGTCGGATTAGAATCCAGGGCAGCAGGAGCGCCATCGACACGGCATTGCGGAAAAAAACGACCTCCTCCGATGGGAGTTCGGCCGATGCCGCCTTGACCAGCGCCCCGACCCCCGAGAACAGCAGCGCCGAGATGAGCACCAGGAGCCCTCCCGCCACGGGTCGATTGCGGCGGGGGGCCTGCGATGGCAACAGGTCCATGGCTAAAGCCGGCCCCCAGCCAGTTCCCCCAGGGTGACCGGCTTGATCGGCATGCGCACGGATGGAAGCGGGATGCGTGCGCAAGGCTGTCCGGTCAGCGCGGCCAGGACCTCCAGCAGAACCATCTTGCAGGTACTGCCCTGGCAGACCCCCATGCCGCAGCGCGTGGCCTTTTTGAGCCCGGCCGGGGCATCGAAGCCCGCGGCGACCGCCCTGCGCACCTCGCCCAGGCGCACACCCTCGCAGCGGCAGATGACCAGGTCATCGCTTAGACCGGATATCCAACGCTGCATCCGATCCGGGCCGAAGGTGTGCTGGGCGTTGAAGTAGCGCGCAAAGTTAAGCTGCCGCCGACGCGCCCTCAACAGCGCGGCCGCCTCCGGCACCGGACTGCCGGGGCGCCGCCCGTCCATTCGCCGCAGAATCGAGAGCCCGGCCAGCCGCCCCTCGATCAGAGACTTGGCGGCGCCGCCGATGGCCGTGATTTCGCCGGCGGCATAAATTCCGGCGACGCTGGTTTCGAACCCCTCGTCCACCTGCACCACCCACCCGCCCAGGGCGGCGTCGAAGGACATGCGGCATCCTGCCAGCTGGGCCAGCTCGGTGTTGGCGGTGAAGCCGAAGCCCACCGCTAGACACGAGACGGGGAAAACGGCCTCGCTGCCGGAAACCACGGCACCCCGGTGGTCGACGCGAGCCGCCGTCACCTCAATCACCCGCCCCTCTCCCCTGACCTCGATGATGCGGGTGTTATGACGCACACGGGTCCCGGCGGAAAGAAGCCTGGCCAGCAGCATTCCGCCTTGCGCGAACTTGAGGAACTGACCGGCGAGAGGGAACAGCGGCGGAATCCGCCGGCGGAGCGGGGCCTCGTCCAGAACGGCCGTCACCCGCCCCCCGCTCTTTAGTATGTCGCCGGCCACGGTGGTCAGAAACAGACCGGCGCCGGCCACGAGCGTGTTACGCGCCGGCAGGACCCCGGACTGCTTGATGAGCACCTGGACCGCCCCGGCAGCCAGAACGCCCGGCAGCGTCCATCCGTTGAAGGGGACAAACCGCTCCCGGGCACCGGTGGCAAGCAGAACGTTCGTTGCCTCGACCGTGAAGAGCCCCCCGTTTCCGTCCGCCACCAGCAGCTCAAAACCCGGTTCGATGCCGAGGACCTCAACCCGGTTTCTGACCTTGACCGCCTCCCGGGGCAACCGGTCGATCATTCCCAGTCCACGCCGCTTGACCGAGTCGGCCCAGCCGACCCCGGCCCCTCGTCCGCCGCGCAAGTACTGCCCGCCCGGGTGGAGGTTGTCGTCCAGCATCAGCACGCCGATCCCTCGGCGGCCCAACAGCTCGGCCGCGGCGGCTCCGGCAAGCCCGCCCCCGACGACGGCGACGTCAACTTTCTTATCGGCCACCGGTGAAGACCTCCATGCCTTCGCGAACCTCGGTCATGCAGGCGCGGCGGTCGGGGAGGCCGTCCACGGTCACCCGGCACTCCTGGCAGACTCCCATCCCGCAGAAGCCGCCTCTGGCCGCTTCAGCTGAGCCGTCGGAAGGAGACCGAAGGGCCCGGATGCCCTCCGCAATCAGCACGGCGAAAAGTGTTTCTCCGGCGTACGCCGTAACCGGCTTGCCGTCGACCCGCAGCGTCAGTCGTTTTCCGCGGCGGTGGGCCTTGATTCTCAAATCGGTCATGCCGCACCCTCCCGGAACCGCTCCAGGCGGAAAGCGTCCAGCGGGAATTGCGTCCGGCCCGTGCCGACCAGTTCGGCGATGAGTTCCCCCGTGATGGCCGAGAGTGCGATGCCGTCGCCCTCGTGCCCGGCTGCCATGAAGAAGCCCCCGATCCCTGCAACCGTCCCTAAAATCGGCAGCCCGTCCGGGGTGTAGGGCCTGAGCCCTGCGAAGGTGCGGATCACCGGTACGCGCCTGAGGGCCGGGATCACCGGGGCGATGCGGCTTGCGATCGTCCGGATGCCCTCAAAGGTGGTGCGCCGGTCGAATCCCACGAACTCGCGGGTGGAACCGATCAGGACGTTGCCGGCGTCGCTCTGCTCGACGGAAAATCCCATGCCCCCCTCCGCCGCCAGGCCCGGGTTGAACTTGGCCGCCACGTATTGAGCGGAGATCAGGCAGTGCCTCAAAAACGGCGAAACGGCGGCAGTAACGAGTATCTGCCCGCGGCGGGGCGTGATGGGGATCTCCACGCCCGCCATCCGGCCGACCTCGGCCGCCAGCACCCCGGCCGCGTTGATGACGACCGGTGCGCTGATTCGCCGTTC
>JAWOHH010000006.1:0-16486 GCA_046496215.1 Desulfobacterales bacterium | reverse complement strand
CGGTGATCCTGGGTTCGGCCACTCCCTCCCTGCAGTCGTTTTATAATGTGCGCGGCGGGAAATACGCCGAGCTCAGACTGCCCCGCAGAGTTCAAAAGCGGCCTCTGCCGGTCATCCGGGTGGTGGACCTGCGAACCTGCCGCGACCTGCGCGGGCCCGGGCGCTTCATCAGCGCCGAGCTTAAAACGGCCCTGGACGAGACCCTCGCCCAGGGCGACCAGGCGTTGATCTTCCTCAATCGACGCGGTTTTGCGAGCTTTCCGGTCTGCGCCGCCTGCGGCAGCCCCCTGCGCTGCCGCCATTGCGACATCTCCCTGACCCTGCACCAATCGGCCCAGCTCTACCGCTGCCATTACTGCGGGTTCAGCCGGCCGGCCGACGCACACTGCGAGCGCTGCGGGTCCGACAAGATCAAGCGGTTGGGGCTCGGCACGGAAAAGGTGGAGGAGGCCGTGCGGGCGCTTTTTCCCCAGGCCCGCATCGCCCGGATGGACCGCGACACGACCGAGCGCAAGGGGGCGCTGATCAATCTGCTGAAGGGCCTGCGGGAGCGGGCGATCGACATCCTGGTGGGCACCCAGATGGTGGCCAAGGGGCACGATTTCCCCGACATCACGCTGGTGGGGATCGTGTGCGCGGACCTGTCGTTGAGTTTTCCGGATTTCAGGGCGGCCGAGCAGACCTTCCAGCTGCTGGCCCAGGTGGCCGGGCGCGCGGGCCGCGGCGACCACCCGGGGCGGGTAATCCTGCAGACCTACACCCCCGATCATTTCAGCATCCGGACCGCCCAGGAGCAGGATTACGATCAGTTTTACCGGCATGAAATCGAGTTCCGGCAGGCGTTGGGCTATCCCCCGGTCACACGCATGCTGCAGCTGCGCATCGCCGGCCGGGACCCACAGCGCACCCGGGCGTTCGCCCAGGAGTTCGGCGCGGAGTGCCGGGCGCTCCAGGCCTCGGATCCGGATCTGGCCGAATCCATCCAGATCATGGGCCCGGCCGAGGCGGCCTTGTCGCGGATCGCGGGCCATTACCGTTGGCAGATCCTGTTGAAGTCGCCTCGCCACGGGACGCTGCGGCGGTTCGTGCTGCGTCTGCGCGCCGATCACCCCCGACGATTCGGCAACCGGCACGTGCGCCTCGTTGTCGACGTCGACCCCCAGTTTCTCATGTGACAGCCGGAATCACGGCCGGCGTCGAGCCGAGGGTGCACAAATATCCGTGCAGCCAGCAATCTGTAACCCTCCAAAAGGAGAGGCAGACGGCCGGAACCGGATCGAAACAAAACACCATCAACGAATGGCCGAATATCTGAAAAAACCCGAATAACATCCCATGCCGGTGCGGCTTGCAGTCAATCGGATGTTAGATGAGAAGTGGCAGAGTTGCTGGTTGCAGGGTCACAACATTCGGCGAGGAGGGTATTTTCAAAAACAATTGGGGGGCACAGCGCCATATGCTTTGTGCCCCCCAATTGTTCAAACCGGAAACTACCTGGTGTTTTTTATTCTGCTGCGGCCATACCCGGCAAGGCCGATCAGCCCTGCTCCCAAGAGAAGCATGGTGGCCGGTTCAGGAACGGGCGCCGGGGAGTTGGACCCTGGGCCCTCTCCGTTGTGGGATCCATACCCGCCAGAGCCGGAAGACACTATTCCGCCCAACTGGAGCGGCAGCGGATCTTTGTGCCACCTGACTTTCAATTTGCCGTTTTGCTTGGTAAAGATTTCGCCCCATTTCAGATCGGTGATTTCACCCCGCTTGGTTTCTTTGGTTCTGAATACGGCGAAATAAGCCGGTTCGCCCAAGTCCGCCAATTGGAATTGAAAATTAACTCTTTTGCTCAGCGGGTTATCATTGCCGGTGTACTGGACACCGCCTTCATAGATAACCCGGTTTTCCCAGCCAACCACATCCATATTGCCGGAAAAAATGTTAATTTCAGTTGCACCCTTCCCAACTTTTATGGGCAAGGCGTTTGCAACCCCTATGCTGAGCAAAAGCAATCCGATTGCTAAAAAGATAACCATTTTTGATCTCATAATCCCTCCATTCGTCGCTCCGCATTTAACCGCCCTCGCCTTATACTCAGCAATAATCATGCAAGAACTTCATTTTTTATCTTTCTACATGAATATCAATATCATATATGAAAAGCGGTCTGCAACCAATCGGGTTCATTCAGAGTTTAAGTGATCAAAAGGAGGCAATTTTTTACCCAGTTTAAGGTTGAATTAGAAACCCCCACTCCCAATGGAGGAGGGATGGGGGCCGGCTTCGCCGGTCCCGGATGGGAATGGCCAAGTAATGCCTCTCAAAGACGGACGTTTTTGTTTGACGCACACGAAAGGCGACTATGCTCAACAGTTGCCATGACCCAAATCAATCCAAAAACCGCCGAACGACCTGGAACTATGGACTTGGCGCTTGACTTTGCAAGAGGCCCTTCATAGTATCGATTTTCTTGCATAACGAGGGCAACGAGGGCTTATGGACGACGTGAAGGTTGTGGCGTTCGACTGCGATGGCGTCCTGTTCGACACCGAAGAGGCCAACCGCACCTATTACAACTTCATCCTGGCGCATTTCGGCCGCCCCCCCATGGACGACGGCCAACTGCGCTACGTGCACGCCCACACCCTTTTCCAGTCCCTCGAGCACCTGTTCCCGGACGAGGCCGAGCGCCGGGAGGCGGTCGCGTTTCGCTCCACGATCGACTACGGCCGGTTTCTTCGTTACCTGACCATCGAGCCCAGCCTGATCGACGTGTTGGACTGGATGCGGGGTCGCTTCAGCACCGCCATCGCCACGAACCGCACCGACACCATGGACCGGCTCTTGCGGGAATTCGGCCTGGCCGAGCGATTCGGGTTGGTGGTGACCTCGCTCGATGTGAAGCGGCCGAAGCCCTCACCGGACCCGCTGTTGAAAATTTTGGCCCATTTCAGCGCCGGGCCGCGCCAGGCGGTGTTTGTGGGTGATTCGGAAGTCGACGAAGCCACGGCCCGGGCTGCGGGGGTGTGGTTCGTGGCCTACCGCAACCCCTCCTTGGGCGCCGACCGGCACATTCGCAGCCTGGCGGAGCTCAAGTCGATGTTGAACTGAGCCGGGCGCAATCGACGCACAACAGGAGAGTCCACCAAAATGGAAGCTGACGAGAAAAACGTAGAAGAACCCCTATCCGACGATGCAGCGGCGGAGTGGGCCGACCGGCGGCTGTGCGGCGACGGGAACTGCATCGGGGTGATCGGGCCGGACGGCCGCTGCAAGGAGTGCGGCAAGCCGGATGCCGGGGGCGCCGGCGATCCGCCCGTCGTCCCGGAGGCCATTCCGCCGTTGGCCGTGGCTGGTGGACCGGATGCAGCCCCTGAGCCGGTGGAGGACCCGTCAACGGAGTGGGCCGACCGGCGGCTGTGCAGCGACGGGAACTGTATCGGGGTGATCGGGCCGGACGGCCGCTGCAAGGAGTGCGGCAAACCCTTCACCGGCTGACGTCGAGCGCCGCACCAGGGGGGAGGACTCGGAAATGAAATGCCTGCCGGTGAACGCCAGCGTGGACGTCTGCGTGAGCGTCGACGTGAAGTTGATCTACCGCAACCCAAGCTCGGGTGAATTGCGCGATGAGGTCGTACGCCGTGAGGCTCAGCTCAAGGCCAAATACGCCGGTTCCACCCACGAGGCGATGATCGCCGAGGCGGTGTGCACGGCGCTTGCCGGCGAGGAGCTCGGCGCGGGGTGACGCGATGCCTCAGCCGGCGTCGGGGTCCGAGCGTGCCGGCAGCGTGATGGTGAACACCGCCCCGCCCCCCTGCGCGTTGGCCGCGGTGATCCGGCCCTGGTGGTCTTCGATGATCCCGTGGCAGATGCTCAGGCCAACCCCCATGCCCATCGGTTTCTTGCTGGTGAAGAAGGGGTCGAAGATGCGATCCAGGTCGGCCTCCGGGATGCCGGGTCCGTTGTCCCGCAGCTCGATGACCAGCTCCCCGTCCCGGTTGGCGGTTTTGATCCCGATCCAACCGCCGGCACCCGCAGAAAGATGCGCTCTGTCGAAATAGCCCGGCATGCCGGTGATGGCATCCACCGAATTGTTGATGAGATTCATGAGCACCTGGCCCAGCTGCTGCGGAGAGGCGGTGAGCGCAGGGTTGGTTGCCGCGAGTTCCAGGTCGGCTGCGATGATGTTCTTCTTGAGCAGGCTGCGGACGAGGGCGACCGTGTTCTCCACCACCTGGTTCACGTCGGTCAGCTGCTTTTTCTCCTTGCCGGGCCGGTTGAGGTCGATCAGGTTTTTGACCGTGTCCCGGATACTGTTGAAGGCGCTTTTCACTAAATCGATTTTGCGCGTCAGGTACTCGTCGTCTTCGTACTTGGAGCGCATGACGTTCAACAGCGCGCTGATGCCCTGCAGCGGCGAGTTGATCTCGTGGGCGATGCTGGCCGCCAGCTGGCCGGTGGCCGCCAGCCGCTCCGAGCGGATGAGCTGGTGGTGCAGTAGCCGGGTCTGCGTGATATCGCGGGCCACGCACAGGAAGCACGGCGTGCCCGCATAGAGCACATAGCGGCAGCTGACCTCGAACGGGATCGTCTGGTCCTCCCGGGTCTTCAGGTCGAGCTCGTAGCGCATCTCGCCGTCCTGCTCGGTTTGCGCCAGGATTCGGCCGGCCAGCCCTGACGGTTCCGGCGAGAGCACGTCGGGCAGCGACCGCGACAGCAGCTCGTCGCGGCTGAAGCCGGTTTTTTCCAGCATGCGGTCGTTGGACTCCACGATTTTTCCCCTGGCGTTGAGGATGAACACCCCGTCGCCGACGTTGTCGAAGAGCTCCTTGTAGCGGAGGAGCTCTTCGGCGCGCTTGAATTCGGTCGTGTTGGTTGAAATGATCGTGGCGGCGATAACGCGTTTTTCGAGGCGCAGCGGTCCTACCCGGAAGGTGTACCAGGAGGATTTGTGCGAGTCGCCGGTGCGGATTTCGAAGGCGTCGGTGTGGCCGGTCCGGAAAACGTTTTGGACGATCTCCTCGGCTAAGGTCCGGTCTTTCTCGGGCAGCAATTCATAAAGGCGCCGTCCGGTGACCTGGTTCGGGGGCAGGTCGATGAGGGAGTGGTTGACGAACCGGATGACGCCCGATTGGTCCAGGGTCATGATGGTGTCCGGTGCGGTCTCGACCAGCGAGCGCCAAAGCTCCTCCGACTCGTTGAGTCGCTGCTTGGCCTCGTTCAACCGGTTGATGATCGACTGGGCATGCGAGCCGAGGATGACCAGCAGGCAGAGGACGACCACGCGGATGTACACGTCGTAGAGGTCCGGGCCGACGATCTGTGCGATGAGGTTGAACTTGTTGGAGAAAAAAATGTTAAGAATCGAGTCCAGCACCCAGTAGACGGTGGAGATCAGAACGACGGCAAGCACCATCGAGTCCGAAAGCTTGCTTTTGCCCAAGAGTTGCATTTTCATGATGCCACTCCACCGTGTGAATGGCCGGGGTGTTCAGGCGGGATGCATGACTGAGAATCCATAGCACAATTTTCATCCAATAAGAAAGCGCATTTTGCCGGCGGTGTGCGGCCGCGGTGTTGGTTTTATTTCCACCAATAGCGTTGCACGCCGCCTGCGGCGGCGGCGGTTCATCAGCCAATAAGTTCAGACTCGGAGGAAAATCCGTGTCCACCCGGGCGATCCGCTACCTCTTGCAGAACAAAATTGCATTCGAGGTGATCGAGTATGATCACCTGAAAAAGGGTGCCGAGTTTGCCGCACAGGCCACCGGTTTCCCCTTGGCGCGCACCGTAAAGACGCTCGTTCTGGCCGCCGCGCCCGGCCGCTATGCCCTGGCGCTTCTGCCCGGCGATCGCCAGGCGGACATGAAACGGCTGGCCGGCGCGCTCTCGGTCAAACGGGTGGAAATGGCGGACACGGCTTCGGCCGAGCGGCTCTCCGGCTACCGCGTCGGCGGGGTCAGCCCCTTCGGTTTCAGGCAGCGGCTGCCGGTGCTCATGGAGGAGGGTCTTCTCTCTCACGAGAGCATCCTGGTCAACGGCGGGCGCCGGGGCACCATGCTCAAGATGGACCCCGCTGCAATCCGTGACGCGCTGGGATGCCGGGTTGCCCGCATTGCCGAAGCTGAATCTTAAGCCTGCCGTTGAAAGATGCGATCCGAGGGCCTATTGTTGCGTTGAGCGGGCAACAAGGAGCACTGATATGAAAACCAAGACGATCGTTTTTCTCTCCATCGTCGCCGCGACGGCTCTGGCCGCCGTTGGCGTTGCAACCGACAACCCATCCGGAAAGAAAACAGACATGAGTGCCAAAAAGGAAGGCTACCAGACGGCCACTTTCGCGGGCGGCTGTTTCTGGTGTTCCGAGGCTGATTTTGAAAAGGCCGAGGGGGTGATCGAGGTCCTGTCCGGTTTTACCGGCGGCACGCAGCAGAACCCCACCTACGAAGAGGTCGTCGCGGGCGGCACCGGTCACTACGAGGCCGTTCAGGTGGTTTTCGACCCGAAGAAGATCTCCTATGCAAGGTTGCTGGACATTTTCTGGCGCCACGTGGATCCGACCGACCCGGGCGGTCAGTTTGTGGACCGCGGCCCCCAATACCGAACGGCCATCTTCTACCACGACGAGGAGCAGAAGCGCCTGGCGGAGGAATCCAAAAAGCAGCTCGAACGCTCGGGCCGCTTCAAGAAGCCCGTGGTGACGGAGCTTCTCCCCGCGGGCGCATTCTATGCCGCCGAGGACTACCATCAGGACTACTACAAAAAGAGCTCGCTGCGCTACAGCCTCTACCGGCAAGGCTCGGGGCGCGACCAGTTCATCCGGCAGGCATGGGCAACTGCGGACACGCCAGCGCCCGGCCCGGCGGCCGGGTACGTCAAGCCCGATGACGCGGAGCTCAAGAAAAGTCTCTCACCCATGCAGTACAGCGTGACTCAGCAGGACGACACCGAACCCCCCTTCGAAAACGAGTTCTGGAACAACAAGCGCGAGGGCATTTACGTGGATGTCGTCTCCGGCGAGCCCCTCTTCAGCTCGGCCGACAAGTTCGACTCCGGCACGGGCTGGCCCAGCTTCAGCCGGCCGCTGGACCCGCAATTCATTGTCGAAAAGGTGGACCGCAGCCACTTCATGGTGCGCACCGAGGTGCGCAGCCGGTTCGCCGATTCGCACTTGGGCCACCTCTTCCCGGACGGACCCGCGCCGACGGGATTGCGCTACTGCATCAATTCGGCCGCGCTGCGGTTCATCCCCAAGGAGAAGATGGAAAAAGAGGGCTACGGGGAGTACCTGAGCCTTTTCGACAAAAAGAGCTGAAGCGAAAGAGAGGCATTTTTACTTGCTTTCGGCCTTTCAACCGGTCGCCCCGTTTCTGTTTTGGCTGCGCAACTACCGCGGCCGCCACCTGAGTGCCGACCTGGTCGCCGGCCTCACCGTGGCGGTGGTGGCGGTGCCCCAATCCATCGCCTATGCCCTGATTGCCGGTCTGCCGGTCCAATACGGCCTCTACGCATCCATCGTTCCCACCATCGTCGCCTGCCTGTGGGGCAGCTCCGCCCATTTGATCACCGGCCCGACCACCGCCGTCTCGCTGGTGGTATACTCAACACTGGTCGATCTGGCGGCGCCGGGCAGCAGTGCCTACACCCAGCTGGCGTTTGCCCTGGCGCTGGTGGTGGGTCTGATCCAGATCGGTATGGGGCTCGCCCGGTTGGGGGCCTTGCTCAACTTCGTCTCGCACTCGGTGATCTTGGGTTTCAGCGCCGGCGCGGCGGTGCTGATCGGCTTCAAGCAGATTCCCGGGTTTTTAGGCCTGACCACCGCCGGGGGCGGGTCCTTGCTGCGCCTGCTGTCGGAGGTCCTTGCCCGTCTGCACGAAACGCATGGGATCACCCTGGCGCTCGGGCTCTTGACCATCGCGCTCATCGTCGTGCTCAAGCGGCTCCGTCCGATGTGGCCCGGCACCCTCATCGCCATGGGGGTCGCGGGGGCCCTGGTGGCGGGGTTTGATCTGGAGGCGCGCGGCGTGGCCGTGGTGGGGGCGATTCCGGCCAGCCTGCCGCCATTCCACCTCCCTTGGCAGGCCGTGGGCGGGCACTGGGGCCGGCTGGTCCCCGGGGCCCTGGCCATCGCGCTGCTGGGGCTGGTCGAGGCCGTCTCCATCGCCAGGGCCATCGCGGGCCAGACCCGGCAGCGGCTGAACGTCAACCAGGAGTTCATCGGCCAGGGGGTTGCCAATTCCGCGGCGGCCTTTTTCAGTGGGTACCCGGGCAGCGGCTCCTTCACCCGTTCGGCGGTCAATTTCCGTGCAGGTGCCAGGACGCCCATGAGCGGGGTGGTTGCCGGACTCGCCGTGGCGGGAGCCGTTTTGGCGGCCGCCCCGCTCGCCGCGAGCCTGCCCGTCGCCGCCTTGGCCGGTGCGCTGCTGGTGGTGGCCGTCGAGATGGTGCGCGTCGCGGACATCCGGCGCACGGTGCGTGCCACCCGCAACGATGCCGCCGTGCTGCTGGTGACCTTTCTGGCAACGCTGTTTCTCAACATCGAATTCGCCGTTTACGTTGGGGTGCTCCTCTCCATCGGGCTGCACATGGCCAACACCTCGCACCCGCGCATATACTCGACCGTGCCCGACTTCAAGACCGGGAAGATGGCCCCGTCGAACAGAGGGGTCACCTGCTGCCAGATGGACATCCTCCGCATCGAGGGGTCCATCTTTTTCGGCTCCGCCGCCTTCGTCCAGGAGGACTTGCAGCGGCGTTTGAAAAGCCACCCCGAGATGACCAGTTTGCTCATCCGCATGCACCAGGTCAACAACTTCGACGCGAGCGGCGTGCACGCGTTGGAACTCATCGCGGAGGAGGTCCGCGGCCGGGGCGGGGGGCTTTATTTTTCGGGGGTCAACAGCCGGGTCTTTCAGGTATTCAAAAACTCGGGGCTGCTCAAGGAGGTCGGGGAAACTCATTTTCGCAGCACCACGGGCGCGGCCGTCCGGCAGGCGATGCGCGAAAGCTTCTGCCCCTTCATCTGCGCCCGGTGCGAGGTTGCGGTCTTCGTCGAATGCCGCGAACTCAAGAAGGGGAATTGGGAGGTTCTGGGCAAGGGGCAGCAGCCGCGCTGCCGCCACACGCCCGGGCACCGGTTGCACTGAGGGGTGAGAGCCCTGCCGTGTCGCCCGTTTTGTATGGACCGCCACCCACAACTGATGTCGAGGCTGCCGTGAAGATACTTGCCGTTTTCGATGACAAGCCTGCGTCGATGCGGGCGCTGGAAACCGCCGCGGTGCTGGCGGAGCGCTCGCGTGCGGTGCTGGGGGTGATCACCGTTCGCCCAGGGACCCATGCCACCGAGGAGACACCGCCGGTCGGGGTGGATATCCCGGTCGCAGAGCGTCGCTCCCTGCCGGCGGGGATCCAGCTTTTGCTTGCGGCCGCGGACCGGCTGGCGGCCGTCGGTCTCCTCAGCCCGTTCAGCGCCATCAAACTGCGGGATTTGCCGCACGGACATCTCTTTTTTCTCCTGCGGGTTGACGGCGAGCGGATGCAATTCACCGAGCGCTTCGGGGCGCTGGTCGATGAGCTGAATCAGGAGATCGACGTAAACAAGTACAACCTCGTGGTGATCGCATCTCCGCGGCGGGGCGCGCTCGGCCGGTTCGCGCCGATGAACGTGCCCCGCAAGCTCGCGCTCGACCTCCACTGCTCGTTCTGGATCGCGCGCGGGGGCTCCCCGGACAGCCGCTGCGCGGTCTGCGCCGACGGCTCCCCCTCCTCGCGCCGCGTCTTCTCCCTGCTCCAGAAGCTGCTGCCGGCCCTGACCGGCCCGGTGGACCTCGTCTGCGCCCGTCGGCCGGATGACTCCCCGCAGGATGCGGAAACGGCCGACCGATGCCTGGAGCAGGCCGCAGCCTGGCTGGCGCGTCAAGGCAAGACGGTGCAGGTGGTGAAGCCGGAGGGCAAGAAGCGCTTCGAGCTGATCTTGGCGGCTGCGGGCAGCGCTGCGGTCATCGTGATGGGCGAGAGCCACATGCACGATGTTCGCCGCCGAACGCTGGGGAGCCTGCCCATGAAGGTGATGGCCCGCACCGAGTCGAGCTTTCTTCTGGTCAAGCTCGCCGACGAGCCGGAGGCTGAGATTTTCGAGATGGGAGAGCAGAGAGGGGAGGATCGATACGCAAGATGGTGATGAAGCTTGCGGTCGAATGACCGGTGCCGAGCCGACCCGCTGGCGGGAAGCTTTCGGGTCTCATCTGCCGGCCGCGGTTTTTCTCAGGCCGCATCCCATTTCCCCGCGGCCCGCAGTTCTGAAACGATTTCCTCGGCGCGCCGGCGCAGCGCCAGCTTGTCGATTTTCGTGCTGCGGGTGACGGGCAGCTCGGCCTCGGCCGGGAGAATCTCCACGTGCTGCGGCCGTTTGTAGGAGGCGATCCCCTTGCAGTGCGCCATCACCTGCTCGGCGCTGAGAACCGCCCCTTTTGCCGCCCTCACGAAGGCGAAAATCCCCTCGTCGTAGAGCGCATGCGGGATGCCCACCACTTCGGCCACATCGACGCCCGGGAGCTGGGCGATGAAGCCCTCCACCTCGTCGGGGAAGACGTTGTAGCCTTTTTGCTTGACGATGAATTTCCGCCGCCCGGAGAGGTGCAGGGCCCGGCGGCCGCTGCGTTCCCTGTAGTAGCCGAGATCGCCGGTGTACAGGATCCCTTCGCGTGACACGGTCCGGGCCGTCTCCTCCGCCATGCCGTAGTAGCCCAGAAAAACGATGGGCGGGTGGTAGCAGATCTCGCCCACCTCGCCGTCGGGCAGCTCTTTGCCGGCTGTGCCGTCGGCGTTCAGCGGCTTGCGCACCGTCACGGCTGCGAGGTCGGGGAAGGGCTCGCCCACCTGGCCGACCATCTCCTCCGGCGGGGTGCCGGGAGGGGTGAAGGTCGCGAAGCCTGCATTTTCGGTCATGCCCAGTCCGGTCCCAAAAAACGGGGCCATGGCGGAGAGTTTTTTCAGGAAGGGCAGGTCCACGGAAGAGCCGGCATACGCTACGAACTCAAGGCTGCTCAGATCGAACTTCGAATAGTCGGGGTGGGCCCAGAGCATGCGGAACTGGGTCGGGATCTGCCCCAAGGCATTGACCCGGTGCTTCTGAATCGCCTCAAGGGTCAGACGCACGTCGAAAATTCGCAGCAGCACGGCGGTCCCGCCCAGGAACATCGCGGTCATGAAGCATTCGGTTACGCAGCCCACGTGGCTCGGGGGGAGGTTGATCAGGATCTTGAGCCGGGACTCCGCGCTTTGGTTCATGCCGCGGGCGAGGATCTCGTTCTGGACGAGGATGTTTTCATGGCACAGCACCGCCGGTTTGGGGTCGCCCGTGGTGCCGGTGGTGTAGATGATGAGGGCCGGCGTGCGGGCCTCCACCGCGGCGTAGGCCTTGCGCAGCGCGCCGCTGAACATGTTCTTGAGCAACAGGCCGAGAACCGTTGATTTTTTCATCATGGCGGTGATGCCGACGGCGCCCTCGAGCAGCTCCCCCGGCTTGGGGGCCGCCGTGAACTGCACCAGGTGCTCGACGTACGGGCACCTTTCCTTGACCGCCCGCCCGACCTCGCGAAAATCGCGCACCGGCGTCTGCCCCAGAAAGAAAAAAGCCTTGGGTTTGATCTTCGCGAGATCGCGGACGACCTCGTCCTCTTTCAGGCGCAGGTCGAGCGGGGCGAAGATCGCCCCGATCCTGAAGCAGGCGTACATGAGCATCATGTGCTCGGGGACGAGCACGAGCATGCTCGCGACGCGGTCTCCCCGGCCGATGCCCATGTCGAGGAGCCGGAGGGCGAAAAAATCTACGAGCTTGTTGAACTGCTTGTACGTGACGGTTTTCCCGTCCTCGTGCTGGATCATGGCCGGGTGCTGGGGCCTGGCCGAGGCCCAGTGGGCGATGGCGTCGTTCAACCGGCTCACACGAAGAAATGGCGCTGAGTTCATGCGGGGCTCCTTTCCAGGCGGGCGTAGCCGTTTCGAATGGCCGGCTGGCCGAGATGGTTGAAAACCTCGAAGTGCAGGTCCGATCCGGCATCGTCGCTGCGTTGGTGCAGGAGTCGGAGACGGATCTCGGTTCCGGGAAAGACCATTCCGCCGAATCGGCAGCCGAGGGACTTCAGCCGGGTGGGGTCGCCCCCGGCCTCCCGCCGGGTCAGCTCGGCTGCGGCGAACGCCAGCGTGGCGGTTCCCTGCAGGATGATATCCGGGAGGCCCACCCTGCGGGCGAATTTCCGGGAGGTGTGGATCGGAAAGACGATGCCGGTGCAGCCGTCGTAAAGGAAGGGGCGCAGGCGGTCGATGGCGATCGCCTTTTCCCACACGGGCTCGGGGCCTGAGTTCCCCAATGCCGGGACCACGGGCAGACCGGCAACGCCCGCCCCGGCGTCGGCGCAGTCCACGCCGCGCAGCATGCCGCCCAGGTGCTCCGTGAACACGGGCGCGCCGGAGTCGTCGTGGCCTTCGAAGCGGATGACGATGTGGGTCCCTGCGCGGTGCGGACAGATGGCGGCGATGGAACCATCGATGCTCAGGCTGCCCTCTGGCCGGATCGGGCGATGGAACTGCAGGTGTTCGGTGTAGTGCACCAGGCTGGCCAGGGCCTCGCGCGGGAAATCCGGCGCCGTGATGGACTCCGCCATGCGCTCCACCAGCGGCCAGGTGAGCGCTACGCTCAACATGGGGGACGCGATGACGCCCTCCGGGTTCTCATCATCAAAATAGCGCGGGTTGTCGTCGCCGACCGCGGCGGCATAGTTCATGCTCTGCCGCCAGTCCAGCCGCCTGACGAGACCCGTGAGTGGTGTGCCCACGAAACGCGAGGTCATCTGCATGCGGTCGCCCTTGTTTCGCTGAATCCGGTTGAAAGGCCCGTTTGGCCGTGCGTGGTTCTCATACCAGCTCGAGCAGTGTTAATCAAACATCTCGTAGAGTTAAGGTGTCACATCTAAAATATAAATTTAAATTTGACCTGAATATTCGTTTATTGTATTCATAACAGACATGGGACGAGCATGGCGAATTGAATTTGAGGGTGCCCTCTATCACGTGCTATCGCGCGGCAACGAGCGGCGGGACATTTTTTACAACGCCGGCGATCGAAGATTATTTCTGCAAAGACTCGGCGAGATGGCCGAGCGATATGAGATTGAAGTCTATGCCTATGTGCTGATGGCCAACCATTACCATATCTTATTGCGCACACACCGGGCCAACTTGTCAAAGGCCATGCATTGGTTCGGCGTCAGTTACACCAACCGATTTAACGCCATGCACGGGCGCAGCGGACATTTGTTTCAGGGCCGCTTCAAAAGCATGCTCGTTGAAAACGATGCGTATCTGTTGGGAGTGTCGCATTATATCCACAGAAATCCACTGCGGGCAGGGATAGTAAAGCGTCTGGTGGACTACCCCTGGAGCAGTTACCGGGCCTACGCCTACGGCAAACCGGGACCGGGATGGCTCAAAACTGAAAAGCTTCTGGCGCAGATGCCCAACGCGGATGACCGTTTCAAAGAATATCGAGAATCCGCGCAGCGGTATGCCAAGGAAGAGGCGCGGCTTTGGGAGAATCTGCGCCATGGATTTATTCTGGGAAGCCTCTCATTTGTCCAGGAAATCCGCAGCCGGTTTCTACCGGAGGAGGTCCATGCGGATATCCCTGAGCAGAGAAACCTTGCCCGGAATATTAATCTGCAGCAGGTGATAGATAGGGCGTCCGAGTTTTTAGGCTGCGATGTGGGTGAATTAAGAAAGTTGCCACGGGTGCCGGCGAGGCAAGCGGCCGAGCGGGATTTTTTGATTTACACCCTCTGGGGCCTTGGGGCATGGACCAACAGGCAGATCGGACAGATTTTTGGGCTGACCGGCGCCGCTGTCGGTCAACGCGTTGCTCTCATGAAATCCAAATTTGCGGATGACCCATCAATCCAAATCCAAATAACAAAATTAAAATTTATTATTTAGATGTGACACCATACGCCCCGTAGCGTTTTCGATGGGTGGTGCCGGAATTGTTAGTGGCTCATGCAAATAGCGGTTAAAGGATACCAGTTGTTTATTTGATATCCATCCGACGTATCACCGAAGCGCTAAATCGGTGATATGCGCTTCCTGCAACCGCGTTACACACTTCGTTTGGCTTTCTCTTTTCCGCGAAACAACTCTTGGATGCCGAGCAGAGCCGTCGCCACGCCCAAGGGCAGCAGGTAGTAGATCCCCCGATAAGTGATCAAAGCCCCCAGCAACTGGGTTGCGTTCATGCTGGGCGTAAGGAGCATCAACATGGCGGTTTCAAATACACCCAGCCCTCCGGGAATCTGACTGACCACCCCCGCCATCGCCGCGAGGAAATACAAACCGATGAAATTTGGAAAAGACACCGGCAGCTCGGAAGGCAGCAGGGTGTAGAGCAATGCTGCAGCCAGAAGCCAATCCATGCACGCCACCAAGATCTGAGAAAGGAGAATAGGCAAAGATGGGAGTGCGATTTCCCATCCCCTGAAATGCAGAGACTGCCGGTGAAAGGCGGTCAGAGCGAAGAAGCCCGTCAGCACGCCCAAGAATAGAACGCCAAGTGGCAAAGTTGTATGAAAAGGAATATACGACCCGGGTGGAATCCCCATCGGCTCCAGGACGAGAACCATGCTGCCTATACTGAAAAAACCAAGCCATTGAGTCAAGGTATAGAATGCCACCACTTTGGCGATTTCTACAGCCGAAAGCCCCCAGTTGGAATAGAATCGGTATCGGATAGAGGCTCCGACCAGCAGGGAAAAGCCGATATTGTTGTTGAAGGCATTACCGATGAAGGAGGCAATGGCGATTCGTTTGAGGGACAGGGTGTGTTTAATAAATCGAATCGCTAAATAATCATATCCGGTCATCATGGTGTAACTGGACACTGTGAGGATAGCGGCAAGCCAGAGGCGTTTTCCGGGGATGATCTTAAGTTCGGACAGGATGTGATGCAAATGGACTGTCTGCACCTCGCGGTGCAGGAACCACAGAGCGGCTGAAAACAAGAGCAGGCTGAAAAGCACACTTGTATATTTCAAGAATTTCAATTTCATTCCAACCTTTGGGGGGAATGAGTTAATTCATAGCCATGGTTGAGAGGAGGTCGTCTGCACTTTAATAACAAACATCTCCAAGGAGTCACTTAAGAACGATGCTATCGTCTAACTATTCATAGCATACAAGCAGACCATGTTTAAAACCAATGCTATGGTATCCCTATATCTATTACAATAAAATCGACCGCACAAAAATAGTGATCCTGGCGAACTATCTCAAGAATTGATTAACCGACCAATTCCTCCGGCCATGATAGAAAATTTGTGAGTAAACAGTTTGACAAAGATGATCGTCGTACTTACCTTTCTGCTGCTATAGAAACTTGAAACAATTTCCTCTTTCACTTTTCAGCAAATACCGTTAATTAGTTATCCAGTTCATCTAAGATCCAAAAGGACAACAAATGAAGAATTTGATAATTGTGCTCCTGATGTTGTTTTTAGTTGCATGTGCGTCTCAAAGCGCAATTGTTAAGAACTCTGCGCACATTAAACCAGGAATGTCGGATGCAGAACTTAGACAAGTTATGGGGGAGCCGCAAAATCGGCAATTCAAGGGGAAAAGCGAAGCGTGGCAATATTGCTCTACCGCCTTCTCTGGGTTTGAAGACGATCATTTTGTCCTTTTTTGGATTTTTGATGGCGTTGTAACAGGAATGGAAACCTATCGTGATAATGAGTTCGGTACCTGCGATAGATTTTTCAGAACCGTGAAGTGGGAAGAGGCACCAAACACGACAATAGAAATTCGGAAAAAATGAATTTATTTATCACAACAAGGCGATGCGCTAAACCGCTGATACGCGTTCCTTGCTTCCTATAGTCGCCGAGCAGTTGATTTGTTATTCAGCGTCCGCGAGAGGACCGGACTGATTATAGGCCGGGTTGAAATAGATAGCGACCTCTCAAAGGAAAGCCGTTTTATATTGGCAGTGCCCCACCGCTTATCTGAAAGATGCGGACAACATCCCTCCTGGAAAACGTTGGATAGACTGTGAGTCTGGGCTATATACCACCAAAAGCGGTTAGCGCTAAACGGGCGATACTGACAGCTTATTAACCTGAGGGAAGGAAAAGGAGAACAGAAGATATTAGTGGATAATCTCAGAAATAGGGCTGGTGAATAGATGAATTCTACCTACAACAAACCTACAACTGAAACTAATTAAATATATCATATAAATAACTGATATTATATAATTAAAATGGTGGAGGCGGCGGGAGTCGAACCCGCGTCCGAAAACATTCCACTCAAGCATCTACGTGTGTATCCTGGATTTTGAGTCTCGCCTCATGTGACTCCTCCAGGCGGGATGCACAATCGGCCAGCCCACTAAGTTTCGCCAACCCGGCCGCAGGCGCACCGGAGCAGCTATCCCGCTAGTCGACGCCCTTTA
>JAWOHH010000153.1:0-50932 GCA_046496215.1 Desulfobacterales bacterium | reverse complement strand
TTCGGCGCCATCGAGTTTTACGAGAAGGCGATGAAAGCCGGCATCCACCCGGTCATCGGCTGCGAGATGTATGTTGCCGCCCGCAGCCGCTTCGACAAGAGCTCGGCCGACAGCCGGGAGTTATGCCACCTCATCCTGCTGGCTGAAACCCAGGAGGGCTACCGCAACCTGTGCCGTCTCGCCACCGCTGCCCAGCTGGAAGGCTTCTACTACAAACCGCGGATCGACCGGGAGCTGTTGAACGAGTGCTCGCGGGGCCTGATCGGCATGTCGGCCTGCCTGCACGGGGAGATCCCGCGCCGGATCCTGGAAGGCCGGATGGAGCTGGCCGACCAAGCCGCCCGCAACTACCTCGCGATGTTCGGGGAGAACCGCTTCTTCCTCGAAATCCAGAACAACGGCATCGCCGAGCAGGAACGGGTGAACCAGGCCCTGATCGACATGAGTCGCCGCCTGTCCATTCCGCTTGTGGCCAGCAACGACTGCCACTACCTCTCCCGTGAGGATGTGCGCGCCCACGACGTGCTCCTGTGCATTCAGACCGGCAAGACCATCCACGACGCCGAGCGGCTCAAATTTCGCACCGACCAGCTCTACTTCAAACCGGCTTCGGAGATGGAGGACTTTTTCAAGGACACCCCGGAGGCGCTTAGCCGGACGGTGGAGATCGCCAACCGCTGCCGGCTGGAATTCGACTTCAAGACCTATCACTTTCCCCACTTCGACACCCGTGGCGCCCAGAGCGTGGAGGCGCATTTCGAGGAGAAGACGCGCGCGGGCTTCGTGCGCATCATGGCCCGGGTGCGCCTCAAGAACCCGCAGGTCGACGAGGCGTTGTACCGCCAGCGGTTGGACTACGAGATCGGCGTCATCAAGGACATGGGCTTCCCCAGCTACTTTCTGATCGTCTCCGATTTTATCCGCTTCGCGAAGGAGCGCGGCATTCCGGTGGGGCCGGGGCGGGGGTCGGCGGCGGGAAGCCTGGTGGCTTACAGCCTGGGCATCACCGACCTGGACCCGATTGCCCACGGGTTGATCTTCGAGCGCTTCCTCAACCCCGCGCGCAAGAGCATGCCGGACATCGACGTTGACTTCTGCATCGACGGCCGCGAAGAGGTCTACAAGTACGTCGTGGACCGCTACGGCGGGGGGGACTATGTCGCCCAGATCATCACCTTCGGCAAACTCAAGACCCGGGCCGTGATTCGGGATGTGGGGCGGGCGCTGAACATCCCGTTGGCGGAGGTGGACGCCATCGCCAAGATGGTCCCGGACGTGCTCAACATCACCCTCGACCAGGCGCTGGCGCAGGAGCCGCGGCTGAGGGAGCTGATCGCGCAGAAACCCGAGGTGGCCGACCTGGTACAGATCTGCCGGGTGCTGGAGGGGCTGCCGCGGCATGCGTCCACTCACGCTGCCGGGGTCGTGATCTCGGACCGGCCGCTGATGGAGTACCTGCCGCTGTTTCGAGGGAAAAAGGGCGAGGTAATCACCCAGTTCGACATGAAAATCGTCGAAAAGATCGGGCTAGTCAAGTTCGACTTCCTGGGCTTGCGCAACCTGACGGTCATTGCCGGCACCCTCGATTTGATCAAGCGCCAAGGCAAGATCCCCCCCGACATCGACAACCTCGACCTCGGCGACGACGCCACCTACCGGCTGCTGGCCTCCGGGGACACCACCGGTGTCTTCCAGCTGGAGAGCTCCGGCATGAAAGACCTGCTGGTGCGGCTCAAGCCCGAGTGCTTCGCCGACGTGGTCGCCCTGGTGGCCCTCTATCGACCCGGCCCCATGGAAAGCGGCATGATCGACGACTACGTGGCCCGCAAGCATGGGCGCAGAGCCGTTGCTTATCTTGTGCCCGAGCTAGAACCGGTTCTGCGGGAGACATACGGGGTTATCGTCTACCAGGAGCAGGTGATGAAAATCGCCGGGGCGCTGGCCAACTACTCCATGGCTGAGGCCGACGACCTGCGCAAGGCCATGGGCAAGAAGATCCCCGAGATCATGGCGGCCCACCGGGAGCGGTTCTGCAAGGGGGCCGTGGCCGCCGGGGTGGACCCCGCCAAGGCCGCCAGCATCTTCGATCTCATGGAAAAGTTCGGCGGTTACGGCTTCAACAAGTCCCACAGCGCCGCCTACGCCCTCATCGCCTACCAGACCGGTTATCTCAAGGCCCATTTCCCGGTGGAGTTTTTGGCCGCGCTGCTGACGAGCGAGATGGGTTCGATCGACAACATCGTCAAGTTCATGGCGGAGTGCCGCTCCCACAACGTTTGCGTGCTGCCCCCCGACGTCAACACGGGGTTCAAGGAGTTCACGGTGCACGAGGGCCGGATCCGCTTCGGCCTGGTCGCGGTGAAGAACGTGGGGGAGAGCGCCATCGACGCCATCCTGGAGGCGCGCGCCGCGGGCGGGTCGTTCGGCTCGCTGTTCGATTTCTGCGAACGCGTGGATCATAAGCGGGTCAACAAGCGCGTGGTCGAGAGCCTGATCAAGTGCGGGGCTTTCGACGCCACCGGCGCCCGCCGCTCCCAGATGATGGCCGCGCTGGAGATGGTGTTGGACCACGGCCAGCGGGTCCAGCGGGAGAAATGCGACCCGCAGATGGGGCTTTTCGGCGGGCTGGAGTGCCCCGCCCCGGCCTCCGCCCCGGCCCTGCCGGACGTGGAGGAATGGGACGACCGCCAGAGGCTGGCCTACGAGAAAGAGTCTCTGGGTCTCTATCTCAGCGGGCACCCGCTGACGCGCTACGAGGAGCTGATCAGCAAATTCACCACCGCGGATGCCGTCTCCATCAAGGAGGCCGCCGACGGGGCGCTGGCGCGCATCGGCGGGCTGGTGCGCGGCACCAAGACGATCAAGACCCGCAAGGGCGATTTGATGGGGTTTGCCACGATCGAGGACCGGCACGGCACGGTGGAGGTGACGGTGTTTTCACGGCTGTTCGCCGCTGCCGGCGAGCTGCTCCGCGAAGACACCGCGGTTCTGGTCCAGGGGCAGGTTCAACGCGACGAGCAGTCGGTCAAGCTCATCGCCGACACCCTCATCCCGCTGGAGAAGGCCGAGGAGACCTGGACCGCCAGTGTGCACCTCAACCTGGAACTCGACCACACCGACCGCCGGCAGCTGCTGGACCTGCGCGCGGTGCTGCAGCGCTACCCCGGCTCCTGCCGCACCTACCTGCACCTGCGCAGCCCGGAGCGGACGGATGCCGTCATCGAGCTGGCTTCCGGCCTGCACCTCAAGGCGGCCGCAGCCCTGCGGCGCGAAATCAGCGAGGTCCTCGGCACCAACGCCCTTGAAACCCGCTGCACCGAGCTGCAAGCGGTCAAGGGGCCAGGGGGTCCAGTGAGCCGCCGGCCTGTTTAGCGGCGGCCGCGAGGGGCATCGTCTCGGCGTACGCCCTGCGCGCCTCGGCGAGGATCTCGGCCTCACGGCCCTCGTAGCGCGGCGAGAAGTGAAAGAGGTTGAAACGCTTCGCGTCGGCCTGTGCCGCGATCTCCCCCGCCTGGCGCGCGGTCAGGTGGTGCTTGGCGGCCGCCTGATCGCGCTCGGAGTCTAAAAACACCGCCTCGATGAACAACAGGTCGGCGCCCTGCGCCAGTTCGACGATGGTGCGCCGGTTGTCCGGCGTGTCGCTCACGTCGCTGACATAGGCGATTTTCTGGCCCCGCGTGATCCGTGCGATCCGGCGGGCCAGCTCCCCCAGTTCGAAGCACCGGCCATTCGCGCCGGGGCCGGGCTGCGTCTCGACCGGCTGGCGGGGGTCGGCCCCCGCGGCCAACGCCGCCTTGAACCGCGACAGCCAGGGGCCGGGGGCGAGCCCCATGGCGTCCAGTTCCGTCTTGAGGATGTTGACCCCGAAGCGTTCGGTGAGCGCAAACCCCAGGCAGGGGGTGCTGTGCTGGAGCAGCGCTGCCGCAACCTGAAAGGCCGGCTCGTCGTGGAGCGGCCCTGTCGCGGCCGGCGATCGGGTCCGCCCGCCGGGGCGGAAGCGCCGGCGGCACTCGTAGGATTGCCGGAGCCGCTCATCGGGGTGAACCTCGGTTACATGCAGGCGGAAGCCGGCGGTGAACCGCTCCACGAGGTCCCAGGTGTATCCGGCCAGTTTACCCTCCACGTTGCCGATGAAGCCGGGCGGGCCGAAGAGAAAAAGCTCCTTCTCGCGGCCCAGGCAGCACCGGAGCAGGCGGTCGAAACCGATGAAATGGTCCATGTGGGTGTGGGTGACGAAAACGTGGGACACCTTCAGCAGATCCCGCGGCGCGAGGCGGGCATTTTCGCCGAGGTCGAAGAGCAGGGCGCGGCGATCGAACTGAAACGGGACGAACAGGCCGGGGTCGTCAAAGGGGCCGTTGATCAGTCTCGGTAGGAACCGGGGGGGCATCACACCGGCAGGTGTTTTTTCACCTGCTGGTTGACGGTCAGGTAAATGTCTTCGTCCGAGCCGAAGACGTCGACCGTGTCTTTGTGGCTGAGGACGCTTTCGAGAATGAAGGCCGTCACGTAGAGGCTGACGACGTTGAAGTCCGGGACCAGATTTCGGATCGGGGCGACCTGATAGTCGATGTCGAAGTCGCTGGCGCGCCCGAGCTTATCGAGACACGACTTGATCTGCTCCTCGAGCGAGTTCTTGTTGCTCGTTTCCACCAGGTGGTTTTCCACCAGCTTCATGGCGATGGCATTGGAGAGCGAGTCGGCGCAGTCCCTCAGCCCCCCGATGGCCAGGCGCCGCTTGTGCTCCTTGGAGGACTCGATTTTCGACAGAATGGAGGACTCGCGCGTGCTCGGCCGAAAGACCTTTCCCATGGTTCGTTTCCTTTGCGTCGGGCGAATAGTCAGCGTATGCTTGACAGAGCATCATAGGGGCAAGTCGCGCGGTTTTCAAGAAAAAAAAGAAGAATTTCCATCTTTTTTGGGGATGCGTTTCAGCGGGCCGCTCAGACCGGGCAAGCCGGCTGCGTGCTCTTGACCACCACTTGCAGGCTGCGGCTGCCGTTCCAGTGGTTCCAGCGTACGTTGAAGGCCATGCACGCGAAGCGGCCGGGCTCCTCGTATTCCCGGGCGGCGTTGAAATGGATGGCGTGAAGGCCGGGGCCGCCGGCCGCCGACGCCTGGCGCAGGAGCAGGCGGCGATGGCCGACCCCGACCGGCGTGGATGAGACGACGAGGACATCCCGGGCCAAAAAGAGCGGCTCCGAGTTGCCGGTGCCGTAAGGCATCAGCGACTCCAGTTGATCGGCCAGCTGCTCCGAGATGTCGTTCAGGCTCAGCGGGGCATCGATCGGCAGAATCGGCGTGAAGAGCTCCGGGCGGCACGCCCGGCGGACGCTCTCCTCGAAGGCCGCCTGGAAGGCCGCGACCTGGTCGGATGCAATCTGCAACCCGGCGGCCTGGGGATGCCCGCCCAGCTCTATCAGCCGGCCCTCGCAGGCGGCGAGGCAGGCATAGAGGTCCATGCCGGGAATGCCCCGGGCCGACCCGCGACCCTGGCTGCCGTTCAAGGCAATCACCACCACCGGGCGGAAATAGCGCTCCACGAGCCGCGAGGCGACCACCCCGATCACGCCCTCGTGCCACCCCTGCCCGGCGAACACCAGACTGCGGCGCTCCAGCAAATCCGGGCGGCCCTCGACGAGGGCGTCGATCTCCCTCAGGACCTGCTTTTCGAGCTCCTGGCGCCGGGTGTTGAGCGCGCTGAGCTGCTGGGCCAGCTTGCGGGCGCCGTCCATGCTCTGTGCGGTCAGCAGCTCCACGGCCAGGCCGCCATGACCGATGCGGCCGGCGGCGTTCAGCCGCGGCCCCAGGCGAAAGGCCACATCCTCGGCCCCGGCCCGGCGGTCGACAATTCCGCTGGCTTCCATCAGCGCCGCTATCCCCGGACGGCGGACGCTGCCGAGCAGATCGAGGCCCGCTTTGGCGAGAATGCGGTTGTCCGCCACCAGGGGCACCATGTCCGCAATCGTGCCGAGCGCCACTAGGTCGCAGAGCGCCCGCAGGTTGGGCTCGGCGCGGCCCTGCCAGAACCCCATCTCGCGCAGATGCTTTCGCAGGGCGATCACCAGGAAAAAGGCGACGCCCACGCCCGCCAGGTGGCTTAGCCCGGCGGGGCAATCGCGGCGCTTGGGGTTGACGACCGCCGCGGCCTCGGGGATCGGCTCCTTGAGGTTGTGATGGTCCGTGACGATCACGTCGATGCCGGCGGCGCGGGCTTCCGCCACGGCGCGATGGCTGCCCGAGCCGCAGTCCACGGTGATCACCAGCGTTGCGCCGCGGGGCACGGCGACCTCCGCAAGGTGCCGGGGCTGAAACCCGTATCCCTCCCGGAGCCGGTGCGGGATGTGGTAGGAGACCCTGGCGCTGCAGGCTTTCAGAAACTCGAGCAGGAGCGCCGTGGCGGTCGTGCCGTCCACATCATAGTCTCCGAACAGCAGGATGTTCTCCCCCGAGGTGACGGCGCGGGCCAGTCGGGCGACGGCCCGGTCGATGTCCTTCAACTCGGTGGGCGGGCGGAGCCCGCTCAGAGAGGCATTGAGAAAGGCGTTCGCTTTTTCGGGCGAGTCGATGCAACGGTTGGCCAGTGCGGCGGCGACCGCCGGGTGGCAGCCGATGGCCCGGCTCAGGCGTCCCACCACCGCTTCGTCCGCAGCCAGAACATTCCACTGTTTCTTCATGGGTCGGTATATAACCGATCCGGCCGGCCGGCTCAACCGCTGCTGTTCGCACAAACAGGGTTGAAAAGGGCAGCTCGGTGGTTGTAAACTCCTCCAATCTTCCATCGCCGGTGCTCCGGTGCGCGGTCGACGTCGGACCGGACACCCGAGCGCGCGGGAAATCACGGCAGACGAAATCAGCGATGCAGCCAAAATCATTCTACATTCACACCATCGGGTGCCAGATGAACGTGGCCGACTCCGAGCAGATGGCAGCGGCCCTGGCCCCCATGGGCTACGGCCCCTCGCCGGCGCTCGAGTCGGCGGACCTGGTCATCGTCAACACCTGCTCGGTGCGGGCCAAAGCCGAGCAGAAAGCCTTCAGCATTCTGGGGCGCCTGGCCGATATCAAGCGCCGCCGGCCGGAGGTGATCGTGGGGGTGGCCGGCTGCGTTGCCCAGCAGGAGGGGGAAGGCATCCTCGCGCGCGCCCCCTACGTGGACATCGTGGTCGGAACCCGCGCCCTGCATCGGCTGCCCGCCCATGTCCGCCGCGTCGAAGCCGAGCGCTGCCGGATCGTCGATGTCGCGATGAGCCCGGCAGCGCCGGATCCCCCGACGCATCGTGCAGCGGGGCCGGTGTGCCGCTTCGTCACCATCATGCGCGGCTGCGACAACTTCTGCGCTTACTGCGTGGTGCCGTATGTCCGCGGCCGGGAGGCGAGCCGCCCGCCGGAGGAGATCCTGCGCGACATCGGGGATGCGGTCGAAGCCGGTGCCCGGGAGGTGACCCTTCTCGGGCAGAACGTGAACAGCTACGGGCAAAAGGAGGGCTACGGCACGTTTGCCGAACTGCTCGCCCGGGTGAACGAGATCCCCGGTCTGCTGCGCATGCGTTTCACCACCTCTCACCCGAAGGATTTGACGACGGAGCTGATGGGCTGCTTTGCCGGGCTCGAAAGGCTTTGCCCCCACATCCACCTGCCGGTCCAGTCCGGCTCCGACCGGGTCCTTGCGCGCATGCACCGCGGTTACACGCGCGAGCATTACCTTGACAAGGTATCCAAACTACGTGATACTTGCCCTGGAATCGCCGTCACTTCCGACATGATTGTCGGCTTTCCCGGCGAGTCGGAGGCCGACTTCGAGCAGACGCTCGAGTTGATCCGGAAGGTGCGGTTCGATGGCCTCTTCGCATTCATGTATTCCGACCGGCCGAACGCGCCCGCCCGCCAGTTTGCCGACAAGGTCCCCGACGCCCTGAGCCGCGACCGGCTGCACGCGCTTCTGGCCCTGCAGGACGACATCACCTTCGCCCGGAACACGGCCCTGGTCGGCTCCAAGCAGAGGGTCCTGGTGGAGGGGGGCGGCCGGAGGCCGGCCGCGGCGGGCCCTTTCGAGGTCGAGCGGGCCCAGTGGACCGGCCGGACGGGCGGGAACAAGATCGTGCACTTTCATGCCGGCGCCGGCCGGGTCGATGCAGGCAGCCTCGTGACGGTGCGCATCGAAAAAGCGATGGCCCATTCCCTGCGCGGGGTGGTCGCAGAGGATGCAACGGCCGACAGGACGTTGAAGGGAGGCGCCCAGGATGCTGCGTAAGGTGAACATTGCCGGTCTGACCATGGACCCGACATCGAACACGCCCATCATCATCCTCAAGACCGAAGAGGACGACCAGGCCGTTCCCATCTGGATCGGACTGTTGGAGGCCACCTCGATCGCCTCGGCGCTGCAGAACATCAAATACGAGCGGCCCATGACCCATGATCTCTTCAAGAATTTCAGCGAGCGGCTTGAAATATCGATCTCCCGGGTCGAGGTGTGCGACCTGAAGGACAACACGTTTTTTGCACGCATCCATTTTGTGTCCAAGGAGGGCAGCTTCGATATGGACGCCCGGCCCAGCGATGCCATTGCGTTGGCCCTGCGGTTCCAGGCACCGATCTTCGTGGACGACTCGGTCATTCAGCACTCCAAGCTTCGCGAGGGGGACGTGGAGATCGCGGATACGAGCGAGGAGGGGAAAAAGTGGGCGGAATACCTCGAGAAGCTCTCCACGGACGATTTCGGCAAGTACAAGGTCTGAGGCAATCGCAGAAAGGCGATTGCCTGCATCGTCGCAATGCAGATTCTTCAAATCGCCGGCCGCCCTTGCGTCGCGGTGGTTTTTTACGCCTGTGAAGTCCCGGCATCGCCGAAAAAACGCGAAAACCGGAGGTTGAGCGAGATAATCGTTCGGCCCTCGACCCGGATGCCACCCGTCGCGATATCCCATCAGCTTGAAATGACGCATATTCTCCTCTGATGTCCGTTGGACCGGATGAACAGTCGGTCCTGGACCCGTTCCAGTTGAAAACGACGTTTTTTCAGTGTGATAAAATTTGTTCACAGCGTGCGGCCGGATTTCGGGATAGGCTGGATTTTCCGGTTTGACAGCCGGCGGCGCCGGGGGTATTGATCCGGCTCACACCTGCCCAACCCACATGGCTGGGTTGCAACAACCGGAGGGGTATGAGCTCGATTCTGGTCATCGACGACGAGAAGGGGATTTCAGGTCTGATCGAGGAGGCGCTGACCCGCTACGGCCACTGTGTGGAGACGGCCGGGGACGGCAGGGAAGGCATTCAAAAATTCGAGTCGGGCCGTTTCGACCTCGTCATCACCGATGTGCTCATGCCCGAAATGGACGGCCTGCAGGTGCTGAAGCATATCCGGACGACCGCTCGCCGCCGGACTCCGGTCATCGGCATGTCTGGAACCCCTTGGTTTCTGAACAATTCCGAATTCGACCGGGTTCTGGCAAAGCCCTTCTCCCTGCAGCGGCTGGTGGAGTGCATCAAGGGGTTGGCGGGTGCGGCCGAAGCACCGGCATCGCCGCGTTCCCCTCTCGGGGCGGAATGCCCGGCACCCTCCGCCTGCTAAATCCGGTATTGGCCGTTCTCGTATATCACCCGTCGTGTGCCGTCCGCGAGAAGGGCGGTCACCCGCTTTTTCTCCGTGTTGACGAAGTCCCAGTGCAGGGCCGAGTCGTTGAACCCGAGACTATCCCGACGAGCCGCCGTCAGCCCGCGTGGGGCCCCGGCATAGGTGTTGCCGTAGGATGAGCCCAAGGCGATGTGGCAGTTGCCGAAGCGGCCTCCGAAGTTCTCGTCATAGAGCGTGTTGGCCATGAAGCGGTTGATGCGGGAAAACCGCCTGTCCGTCAACGAAAACTCCCCCACCTGTGCCGCGCCGGCGTCCATGCCGAGCTGACTGTTGAGAAACCGTTCACCCTCCTCGGCCCTCGCCCGCGTCACCCGCCCCTTGCAAAACTCAAGGCGTACACCCCGCACGATGTTCCCGTGCCGGAACGACGGCTGGTCGGCATAGAAGCGGCCGCGGGTGCCGCGCCAATCGGGGCTGACGAAAAGCTCGAAGCTGGGGATGTTGCGGCCCGAAATCCCGGCCCAGCGGCGCCGCGCGCCCAGCAGGAGTTCCAGGTCGATCCCATCCGATTCGACGCGCAAGTGTTTCACCTTCATGCCGTCCAGCCAGCGTTTGATCTCCCCGGCCCGGCGATGAATTTCGACCCACCGCGCCACCGGCGCGGTGCAGTCCAGAAAGCAGGCCGCGGCCACCTGGCGGGAATACTCCCCGAGGCTCAGGCCGGCCTGGCGCGCCAGTTCGGGCATCGGCAGCACGGCCAGGGTCCAGCCGTAATCGCCCTGGGCTTCGCGCCGCTCCAGCGCGGCCCGCAGCGGTTTCTGGGACAGTGCCGTCCGGGCGATTCTGCCGGGGTCGGCGTCCCTGAGGTGGGTCAACGATTCGGGCGCGTGCAGGTAAATTCTGCCGTTGAGCCGCTGTGTCAGGTGCGCTTCGCCGGGCGGGATGAAGTCCAACTGCCACGCCGCGGCGAGCCGATAGAAATCGAGCTCCATGGCCGGCGTTCCGGCCATGCGCAGCACCGGGTGGATGCCGGCCTCGATCAGGCGGCAATGGAGGAGCTCCGCCAGGCGGATGGCCCCGGCATGGAAACGGACCTGGACGATGTCTTTCTTGCGGAAACGGTTGCGGCGGGCCGTGGTAAGGCCCCACCACAGAACCTCGGCATAGCGTTGCAACTGCCGCTCGGTCAGCATCCCACAGTCCTCCGGCGATCACGGCGGATGCGCAAGCCCCCGCAAGACAGGAGCGCCGGGGCTCCCGGGCGTGCACAGCCCCCAGCGGCCCGCCTTGCGCGCCGCGCGCAGGTTCAGGCTTCTTTCAGAAAGAGGCGATGGTACTCCTCTTCGCTCAGGTGGCGGCGCATGAAGCGGTTCATGAGATCGAAGAGCTCGGAGAGTTCGGCGTCGCTCAGCCGGGGGACGAGCATGCCCGCCAGGGCGTCGTCCGAAAACTTCTGCAAATAGACCAAGAGGGTGCTCTCGTCCGTCGGCCGGTCGAGCCCGAATCCGACAAGCCCGGCGTAGTCCTCCACGAAACGGTGGGTGTGAGTGGCCATGCGCGATGATCCTCCCGACGGTCCGGCTGCGGATGGCACCGGAGCGCTGAGGGCTCATTATCGCTCCGGCAAGCGGATCCGTCAACCGTGGCGGCCGCGGGGCGGGGGGCGTCTCCTCAGGCAAAAGCGGCAGGCTGCGCGGCGTGGGCCGGGGCTTGCACCGGCCAGCGGGGAGGGCAGGATTCCAAGGCGCTGCGGACGGCGGCGGCGAGTTCGTCCTTGATGACCGGCTTGAGCACGAATTTGCGGATGCCCATGGTCGCCGCCTTCTCTTCGGTGATCATCTCGCTGTAGCCGGTGCACAGAATCACCGGCAATCCCGGCCGGATCCCCATCAGCTTCTGGGCCAGGGACTCCCCCGTCATGTGCGGCATGGTCATGTCCGTGATCACAAGGTCGAACTGGTCGGGGCGCGAGGAGAAGACCGTGAGCGCCTCGGCGCTGCCGCTGCAGGCGGTCACCTGGTAGCCCAGCTTCTCCAGGACCTGCTTTTCCATTGAGACGATCTGCTCCTCGTCATCCACGAGCAGGATACGCTCCTGGCCGAGCGCGCCCGAAATGACCGTATCACCCGGCATGTCCTCGTCGACGTCCCCGATCGCGGGCAGGTAGACATGGAAGGTGCTCCCGCGGCCGGGCGTGCTCGCTACCGTGATGAACCCGCCGTGGTTCTTGACGATGCCGTGGATGACCGAAAGCCCCAGGCCGGTTCCCTTGCCGGGCTCCTTGGTGGTGTAATAGGGCTCGAAGATGCGCTCCAGCACCGAGGCGTCCATGCCGACCCCCTCGTCTCTGACCACCAGATGGAGATGGGGCCCCATCTGGATGCCGATCCGCTTGACGGTTTCCTCGTAGCCGACCTCGACGGACTCCAGCCGGATTTCGATCCGGCCGCCGGTCTCCTGCATTGCGTGATAGGCATTGGTCCCCAGGTTCATGATCACCTGGTGAATCTGGGTCGGATCACCCATGACGCTCCCCGCCGCGTCGTCGATGTCCGTCAGGATGTCGATCGTCTTGGGGATGGAGGCCCGCAAAAGCTTCAGGGCCTCGCGGACGATCACCGACACCCGGATCGGCTTGCGCTCGCGGCCGTTCTGCCGGCTGAAGGTGAGGATCTGCTGGACGAGCTCCTTGGCGCGGTTGGAGGCCTTGAGGACCTCCTGCAGGCTTTTGCCGGTCGGGCTCTCCCGGGGTACGTCGTCCAGGGCGAGCTCCGTGTAGCCGATGATGGGGAAGAGGATGTTGTTGAAGTCGTGGGCGATGCCCCCGGCCAGGGTGCCGATGGCCTGGAGCTTGAGCACCTGCTGCATTTGGCGCTCGGACTCCTGCAGGGCCTGGGTGCGCTCCTCGACCTTGCGCTCGAGAAGGGCGTTCTGGTGGCGCAGCAGCCGGCAAAACTCCAAGCTTTCCAAGGCATTGGCCGTGTTCAGCAGGATGATCGAGAGCAGGGTCAGCGATGAGTCCGGGATCTGCTGGCGGCCGGCATCGAGCTGGCCGATGAACATGCCGCGGATCCGCGACTGGGTGGCGATAACGTGCATGACGAAGCGCTTGTCGCGGCTGCGGGAGGCGACGGTGATCCCGCGCCGTTCGCGGATGGCCCAGGCAAAAAAACCCTTTTCGATCAACTCCTCCACTTCGGCCGAAATGCGCTGCCTGAACTCCGGCGGCGAGCAGACCGCCGGCTGAAAGTCGGAGCTCTCCGGACTGACCAGGTAAAGGGCGCTCGCCTCGAAGGGGATCAGGTAGCAGATGCGCTTTTCCGCCTCCTCCAGAATATTTTCAGGCCCGTAGCTGTTGGCGATGTTCTCCTGGAAGTCCACCAGGGAGATGGCCATTTCGAGCACGTTCTGGACGAACCGGCGGTTCTCCTCCAGGTAGGCGATGCGCGCCAGCAGCTTTTGAGGGTCCAGTTGTAAGGCGTCGCTCATGGTGCCTTGGCCTGCAGCAGGAAAACCAGGGTGTTGAACTGGTGGATCGTTTGTTGGACCACGGTTTCGAAGCACTCCGGGGAGAGCCCCGCGGCCTCCCACGCGCGCAGGTCGAGGGGCGGAACGCATCGTTCGCCGCTGCTGCCGATGCCGAGCGCGTTCACCAGCAGGTCGGCCACGTGAATCAGCGCGGCAGCGGCGGGGTCGGGGGCGTCCGCGGGCTCGTGATGAAAGCACACGTTGTTTTCCAGGCTCAGGGGCAGTCGCCACTGATGGAGCATGTACCTGCCGATGTGGCCGTGGTGGCAGCCGAGCCGCTCTCGTTCCGCAGCGACCAGGCTCACGCCCCTGCGCACGGCCTGCTCCATGCAGGCCAGGATGTCGTCGGGAAAGTAGATGAAGGTGACCAGCCGCCCGATGTCGTGCAGCAGCCCCGAGGTGAACATCTGCTCGGTCTGGTGCATGGTTTTGTGGGCGGCCAGCAGCCGGGAGACGATGCCGCAGGCGAGGCTGTGCTGCAGGAACAGCTGCATGTTCAGCAGGCGGGCCGGGATCTTCCTGAAAAGCGACATGATGCTGATGCCCAGCGCCAGCGCCGAAAGCTCGCGGGTTCCGATCAGGGTCACCGCCAGCGACACGCGGTCCACGCGCGCGGGCAGACCATAAAAGGAGGAGTTGACGATTCTCAGCAGCTGGGCCGTGAGGCTCGGGCTCTTGTTGATGATCTGGGCCATCTGGTCGGCGGTGGAGAGCGGGTTGGAGATCACCTCGTTCATTTCGAACACGATCGAAGGGACCTCCGGCAGATGGATCTCCCGTTCGATGAACTTCTGAAGGAAATCCTCCCGTGCCCGCGCCGGCCCGTCCGCCTCCGGCTCCGGCTCGGGCAGGCCCGCAGGGTCGTCCATCGGGAGTAAACCGGCGGCTCTGGCCTGCAGCGCCTGGGAGAAGATCTCCCGAATGGCGGGGTGGTTGCGATCCGTGAGCCGAAACCGGTGCTCCAGGCTCCGGCGGACCGATTCGAGCCTGGCGGGGTCGATGGCGGGTGCCGAAGCCTCAGCCTCCCCCGGCGTTCCAACCACCTGGACCTGGGGGATGCCCCAGATTTTGAATATCCGGACGTGCTCGGGGCCGATGGGCTTGCCCTTGGGCAGCAGCAGGCGGCCCTTGATGTCCGTGACGTCATCCGCCAGGACCATCCCCGTCCTCAACTCCTTGATTCGGACCGCTCCCATGAGCACCACAACATTTTCGATGGGTGGTTGATTCGAGCCGGCCGCCGGGGCGGCCGTTTTGTATGGATATCGTCCAATGCTTTGCAATACTTAAGCAGAAATCGTGGCGCCCGGCGATGGCAAGCGGCCGGCCGATGCGTTCCCGGCGATGCCGGCTGAGTCCTCGCCACGGCGGGCCGCCGGCAGCACGCCGCCGGTTGCCCGCGCGGGGCCACAGGGGCAGGGTGGTTTCAGGAAGAGACCAGCTGGGCCGCGGCGGCCAGATAGGCCTTCAGCCCGTGGATGAAGTGGCTGTTGTGGTCGGCACCCGGTATGCGCAGAAGCCGCTTGCGGGGCGAGGGGCAGGCGTCGAACAGCGCCTGCCCGTTCGAGAGTCGATTTTCATGGGGCCGGTTCCTCCGTTAGCATGCGACGGATCTCCTCGACCCGTTTGCGGTTGGCTCCAAGATCCCAGTAGCCCGTCCTCGAGGCGGAGCGCACATGGACCAGATGCCGCTCATCGTCGATGAAAAACTCGACATCGTCCACGAAACCGAAAAGAGCGGAGGTGTATTCAACGTTCAGGCAGGCCCCCTCGTCGCGTACGACCCGGCTTCGCGGCATGGAGCGGATGACTTCCAGGAGCTTCTGCCGCGCTTGCGAAGCCGAGCCTTTGAAGGCGATCGGCGCGACCGCATGCCGCGGGTCTGAGCTCAGCGACGACACGCAGTTGGGCGAGTCGGGGCAGGGTTTGAATTCGGGGCCCTGGGCCGATCCGCTGCCCCCGAATCCATGGACGGCGGCGCCGGCCATCAGCCAGATCAACATTGGCAATTTGCTCATAGGCCACACCCTCTCACATTTTTTCGCTTGATGTCGATTGCCTGTCGAAACCATTCCAGAGGTTGAGCGCCGGGCTGGACCCCGACACGCTGCCGGCCTGTCGAGAGTGCCGGGGCGCAGCGAACTTGCGTCAGGCGCACCAACCCGACCCGGCCACGATACGAACGCGGCCAAATATATCACAGATTCGTCAGTTTATTAAGGAGTTCAGAAAGAGCTGCCAACCCAGGACGGCCGTGAAGACAACGATGAAGGCGGGTATGATCGTTTTCACTTTTGTGCGCAGAGGGCGGAAATAGAAATTATGGAACACGAGCAGGATTAAAACCGCAACGTAGGTGAACAGAAACTTGACGATCATGAAAGGCCAGGTGCCGTGGCTGAGAACCCATGCCATGATGGGGTTCAATTCGTAGGCGCCACGCTCGATGAGGTGCAGCGTGAACCACCCGTCGGCGATGCTGAGGGTCACCAGCAGCAGGGCGGCGGTCAGCAGCCAGGGCTGGTATTGATCTACGAAAATGAACGCATTTTTATCGGTGCCTCGGCGGGCGGATTTGCGGCGGCCGCCGAATAGAAAATACATTGCCCCCGGCCAGCTCCGCGAACGTCGATCCGCTCCCCGGCACCGCCTTTCCGCAGCCTTTGCTTCGGTTTGGCCGGCGGGTGCAATTTTGCCAGGCGCAGCCAACATTATGGGAACCCCCTCAAGGAGGCCCCCGGAATTGCCGATAATCGCCTGTGTGCAGTGAGACTCAAATAAGCGGGGGGTAAAATTGGATAACCGATCCGTGTGCATCCTGCTCGTGGATGACGAAGAGGTGGTTTTGGATGTGGGGATGATGATGCTGGAGAGAATGGGGTACCAGGTCCTTGGAGCAAGAAACAGCTCCGAGGCGGTCGAGGCCTACAGGGCAAATAAAGATGGGATCGATCTGGTTTTATTGGACTACAACCTTTCCGGTGAAAGCGGCGCCGACACCTTTAAAAAAATCCGAGCGATCGACCCGAACGCCAAGGTGGTCCTCTCGACAGGCTCCAGCGAAAATCAAGAGATACTGGATATCATGCACCTTGGGTGTCGGGGCATGATCCAGAAGCCTTTCGGATTGAAGCTGCTTGCTGAAAAGATCGACCTGGCGTTGAACTGAGCTCTGTCGCGATGAATCACCCGCAACGGCCTCCCCGGCGGCTAAAACGGATCGCTGGGCAGGAGCGATCCTCGCTGCCGTTCGCGGCTCTCCCTTTTGGGCCATTTCTCGTGTTTGGAATCAGAGTGCTCTGCTCGGAGTCTTTAGCAAGAAGGAGGCCAAAACGAATCGGGGAGAATTATCTCATTGAATCAGAGGAATATAGCCATTGACGAGAGGAGGGAAACGAAAAGGATATGAAAAAACCCGTCTGGTTGTGGGAAAACAGTTTCCCAATTTATAAAACAGTTTTCAGCAGGGTTTTATCGCATCACCCCCTCAGGCAGCCCATTCAAACCTTCTTGCCGATATAGAAAACATAGCCATAAAACTGCTTGTATTGGTCGTATAGTTCGGCTTCACGCCTTTGGTTGGCTATCAGCTCTTCGGCAGTGGGATTGCCCGCATATTTTTCTAAAAAGCGTTTCTGGGCGGGAATCTGGGGGAGATAAAAATTTTCAGTCCAACAATTTTCGGGCAGGACAAAAGCGGCCATCGGAATATATCCGGCTTGTTGCATTCGTTCGACCTTATTTGAAATCGTATCGATTTCCGGGTATTCATCCCTCCAAAACGTGTCGATTTCGACCGGTCGCTCTTCGGTAAACCACGAAGCCTCAGAGACGGCGATAGTGGCGCCTTTTTTCAGAAACCGGCGCCATTCGTTCAACCCTCGTTCAAACCCGATATTATAGATTGCCCCTTCCGACCAAATCAGGTCCAGCTCTCCCTGCCGAAATGGGAGGTTCTCCATCGAACCGACGATGCCTTCCATTCTATCTTGCAGATTCGATTTCTTGGCGTTGATGTTAAAAAGCTTTACAAAAGTGGGAAACAAATCGACGCCGGTAATATGTCCTGGGGCGTGATGAGCCATTACGATTGTCTGACCGCCGGTTCCACAACCGACATCGGCGATCCGGGACGCGTCTGTCAGATCATCGACAAAGCTCAAGGCCCTGATCGTGGCTTCAGGGCTGCCCGGCCCTTGTCTTTCTACGCTTGAAAAATAATCGCAGATTAAGTTGAAATCGAATTCGTGAATTGATTTATTTGCGTCACTCATGAGTTTATCCCCATTTTCCCCAAAAAATGTTGTCGACTGTCCAACGACGGAAAAATCTTTCTGACCATAGACGGTTTATAAACCCCTTCGCACCTGCGGCATAACATCGTTTGCAGCTTTGGGAATGACCTCTGTAACACCCCATTCTCTGCTGAACATGACTTTCCGATTGAACCAAACAACGAGAAGCGCAGCGGCTGCAAAGAAAAGCGTGTCGTATGGTTGTGCGTCCGGCCAGATGGGATTTATCAGCTGAAAATGAAACAGTGCAGGGAGCAGGATGCTGCCGCGCGACGCATTGAATAATTGAGTGCAGATTACACTGACCGCAACCGAGCCGACAAAAAACGGGGTGAATGACCAGGCGCTTTGCGGGGTCCCGCTCAGCTGGAAAGCTGGAAAGTGCCATACCCCCCAAATGGCTCCAAGAATCAGCCCGGCCCATATCGGCGCCAATTTGCGCTGGAGTAGAGGCAGTGCCAGCCCGCGCCGGCCAAACTCTTCGACTGGGCCTTTGATGGCCATGAATAGCAATGCGGCGACAAGCGCCTGAAATGAGAAAACGGAAACGGTTCAGTGAAAAGGTTTCCCTTCATTGCCGACCCGCTGAAAAAAAGCAGTGGAATACCGATAAACAAAAAGGCGTACCAAGCCCGAGAGCAGCGCCAGAGCGACAGCCGGGTAAAATATCGCCCCAGGCCTCGAACACCGCCGTAGCGGATGACGACGATGAAAGCCGCGATGGCCGGTGAGTAGACAGCCAGAAAGAATAGAGGATGATTCCCGGTCAATTCGCCAAATAGCGCGGTCATCTGGTTCCGGAGAAAGATGAACGACGCCAGGATTCCCCAGGCCAAACCAAAAGCGACAAGAAGAAACGGCACGAGAGAGCGAAAGGGGACCTGAGATCTGTCAGAACCTGATTTGTATGTAATCACGATTTCCCTTCTGAGGGGGGTGTGTTTTGGTGATACGTCGGAAGCAGTTAGAGGATCCAAAAATATAAACAATCACATATGCTTTCGCCTTAACCCGTTCTCCAGGGGCAGGATCCGTTGATGGCTGCGGGTGATTGGATCTTCTGCAAGAGAACCTTGCGGCCTTTCACGTCAAATAATTCTTCATCCGGTCTGAACCCGTGCACTTGCGCAACGGCAATGCTATTTTCGAAATTCTGTCTGGATACATGCCCCCTGGGCTCTATGATGAACAATTTTCCGTCCTTCTTCAGCGCATGATGCATCTCCTCCAAAAACCCCCCTTGGTCGGGCGTTTCGTGGAGCATGTGCATAACGGCTGCCAGATCAACCGTCGGTTTGGGGAGTCGGGATCAAATGGTCGATGCGAAGGTCGCGCATTTTGGCCTGGGTGGGGCCGCCGGTTTTAAGATCCCAGCCGACCGTGTCGTAAAAGGCCTCTCGCAAGCTTTCCATCTTCACTGAGACCCCTTTCAGGGGCCCGCTCGTCAAAGCAGGCACGCCTTGGGCCCTCTCGCTGAGGCGGTGGTCGGATGGGGTGACCCCTTCGCGCATGTTGAAGGCCTTCCGCAGATGCAAAACCCGCTCCCCGGTCCGAAGGAACTCATCCGGAGAACAATCCCATCCCGTAGCGGCATTCAGATACTCGACGATCGGCAAAGAACTCGTGATGGCGCCGAACAGACACATGCCGCTGCAGTTGACCAGCTGCACATAAAAAGAGCCGGCACAATAGCGCGCGGCCTCTTTTCCGAACTTGCCCTTGGCCCCCTCGATCAGCCTGCGGGCTGCGGGAAATCGATTTTTCACCCCGAACAGCCCCGCGTACAGGTAGCTGGAAATCGTGTGGCGTCCCGGCGTCGGCTCGCATTCGTAGGCGATGGCAAAGCCCGCATCGAAGCGCGAGTCGTGCATGGGCAGCTCCTGCCCGCCGGCATGGATCGCAAATTTTTCGGATCCGTTGCCGATCCGCTCGGACGCCCGCTTGACGCCGTCCGCAAGCAGGTCTCCGAACCCCTCGCGCGCAATGATCCGCTCGGCCAGTCGGATGATCTCCTCCGTCCTTCCCCAGCCCAGTCGAATGCCGCCGGTCCTGCGTTCATCGATGATGCCGTTTTCAAAGCACTCGATGGCGAACGCGATGACGCCGCCGGTCGAGATGGTGTCGATCCCGGCGCGGTTGCACATTTCATTCAGCTCCACGATCGCATCGAAATCCCCTTGGAGCAGCAGGCCGCCGAAAGCGCCGATGGTCTCGTACTCCGGTTTGTGCCCCCGGGTGCCCTTGAATCGCCCCTTTTCGATCCCGATGACGCCCCCGCAGCCGAGGGGGCAGGCCTGACACGCGTACCGCCTCTTCTGGTAGCGCCGGACATTGTCGTCGGAGCCCTGCTTGGCGCTCTCGAAGGTGAAGTCCCGGTACCCGACACCGGTCCAGTTTTTGATGGGCATATCGCCCACCATGGCCGAAAAAGCGGTGAGGCCGGAGGTGCCGTAGGTGCGGAAGACTTCGCGCAGCAGCGAGGGCTGGGCCGGGGCCGGGATGCCGGTGCGGGCGATGATTTTTCCGAGCAGCCCCATGTGCTTCAGGGTCATTCGGTCGGCAAGGGAGGACGTCTTGTAGGATTCGATAAACCGTTTGCCGATGGCGTCGACGTCGGCCGGCCGGGCCACCGAGACGCTTTTGCCTCCGCGCAGTGCGACCGCCTTGAGATTCTTGCTGCCCATCACCGCCCCCAGCCCGGACCGCGCCGCAATCCGCGCACCGTCGGTGGCGATCCCGGATATGAGCGAACGCTTCTCCCCGCTGACCCCGATGGAGGCGACCTGTGTCTTCTGATCCCCCAGTTCGGCTTTGATCCACCTTTCGGTTTCGGGTATGTCCTTTCCCCACAGCGAAGCGGCATCCCGGATCTCGATTTTTCCCTCGATGACGCTCACCCAGACGGGGCTTTCGGCAGCGCCGGTGAAAAAGATGGCATCGTAGCCGGCCCGTTTGAGCTCCCTGGAGAAATAGCCGCCGGCATTCGCATCCCCCCACCCGCCGGTGAGCGGGGATTTGCCCACGACCATGAACCGGCCGGCAAAAAACGCACCGGTCCCGGTGAGCAGCCCCGAACAGAAGCCGAGATGGCTTTCGGCCGAAAGCGGGTCTATGCCGGGCCGCTGGCGTTCCGAAATCACGGCGGCCCCCAGCCCGTATCCGCCGAGAAAGGTCTTGTAGAAATCCTCGCCGGGTTCGACGACCTCGGAGGTCCCCGTGGTCAGATCGACGATGCAATAGCTACCTGTGAATCCGTTCGGCATGCTTCTCTCCCTGTGGTTCCCTCAAGCGCGTCTTGATCTCCACCTGCGACGTCAGGGTTTTGTGCACGGGGCAGCGGTCGGCGATCTGGAGCAGGCGCTGCCTCTGTCCGGGGTCGAGCGGCCCCTCGATTTCAATCTCGCGCTCGATGCGGTCGAGCATGCCCTCGGCGATTTCACAGGATTCGCACTCCGCCGCGTGGATCTTGGCGTGTCTGAGGCGAACCGTGGCGGCCTCGAGCGGCCAGCCCTTGCGGTCGGCGTACATGCGCAGCGTCATCGAGCTGCAGGCGCCCAGGGCGGCCACCAGCAGGTCGAACGGCGTGGGGCCCTGGTCGGTCCCGCCCACCGCTGCCGGCTCGTCCGCCACCAGGCTGTGGCGGTTCACCTGGATCTCCGTCAGAAACCCGCCGGGTCCGGTGCGGGCCGTGATGCGGTTGTCCTGCGGCGGGGGGGCGGTTTTTTCAGCGGCCGGCGCGGCAACGTAGCGCTTGGCCCAGGCCGCGATGACGGCGCCGGCGTAGCGGGAATCGGCCGTTTTCGAGAGCAGGTGGTCGGCTCGGTCGAGCGCGATGAAGCTCTTGGGGTGACGCGCTGCCTGGAAAATTTTGGCCGCATTTTCGATGCCGACGATCTCATCCGTCGGCGAATGCATCACCAGTAGGGCGCGGTTCAGGTCCCGGATGACGGCCTCCGGGTCGATGGTGCGCAGGTCGTCCAGGAACTTCTTGCGCAGCACGAAGCTCCGTCCGGAGATGTTGACCTGCGCCTCGCCGTTGGCGGCGATCGCCTCTGCCGCGGGGCCGAGGGCCCTCGAGACATGGCGCGGGTCGGCCGGCGCGGCGATGGTCACGACCGCCGCGCAGGAGGCAATCGCGGGGGCGGCCATGACGACGGCCGCACCTCCCATGGAGTGCCCGATCAACAGCCGGGGGCCCTCGAAGCGCTCCTGCATGAAGCGGGCCGCCGCAACCAGGTCTTCCACGTTGGAGACCAGGCTCGTGTCGGCAAAGTCCCCCCCGCTTTCTCCCAGGCCGGTGAAATCGAAGCGCAGCACTGCGATCCGCTCGCGCGTGAGCGCGCGGCAGATGTGGAAGACCGCCTTCAGGTTTTTCGAGCAGGTGAAGCAGTGGGCGAACAGGGCGTAGGCGATCGGCTTGCCGTCGAGCGGCAGATCCAGGAGCGCCGACAGGCTGTGGCCGCCGGGGCCCGGTATGTCGAATTTCTTCAGCTGCATGTCGGATCCTCCATCCGTGGGGGTCCCGGCGGAGCCGGCGACCGGTTCCCGGGCGGGAGTGCGTCTATTTCCGGGTTTGAAACTCCGCTCGCACCGCGGCGGCGATCTCTTCCGGGAACCCCACGCAGACGCTTTCGTTGTAGAGCGTCCGCAGCGCGGTCGTATCCGGCGTGGAGAGCGCCGGGTTGTAGTAGATGCGCGGCGAGAAGACCAGGTGCAGCCGCGCGAACCCGTCCGCTTCGGCGCCCGGGAAAAAGCAGACGTTGAAATTGTAGATGCCCATCTTGTCGTAGGCTGCCATGGCGGCCGTGAGGCCTTTGGCAATCCCGGTCACGTCTTCGCCGTTGAGATCCAGCATCGTCCGGGCATCCGCGACGACACCCACCACGTCCCCGGCAACGCCGAAGGGGGCAAAACTCGCCAACCAGTCGATGCGGCCCATCCGTCCGAGGTAGCGACTCCCGTCGGCTTTTTCCACCGCCACCAGGTGATCCCAGTAGTTGGCGGCGTGAAGCGACGCATAGGCTCTGGCGGCGGTGAGCTCCTCGCGCAGCTGGCTCGGGGCCGTCGAACTGGCAAATACCTGCAGATGGGGGTGGATCAGGGAGCTGCCGGAGGCCGGCATGTAGTTCCAGCTCAGCAGGTAGTAGACGCCTTCGGGGTGCCGGATGGCGTGGACGCGCTCAAAGAAATCCATGGCCAAACGCAGCCCGTTGGCGATGCGCTCAGGCTCAATTTCGGTCATGGGGATGTAATGGCGGCGGCCGAGGGTGGCGACGGCCCCCAGGCCGTCGTAGGGGGCGATGTTTGGGAAAAGCGCCATCTCCTCACGGAAAAAGCGGCCCTCGGGTGCGATCTCCGCGGGAAAGCAGGGGGTGAGTGCGAGCAGCTTGTCCGGGCAGAAAGGGCAGGTGGCTTGCGAGGCTTCGATCAGCCGCGTGAGGTCCGGTTTCTCGAACCGCAGGGCGCGGAAGTGGCAGATACGGGAGGTCCGGCCCGTAAGGGGGTCGGTGCGGACCTCGACGGGGATGGTTTTCTTTTGCATGGCGTTGCCGGGGTCCAGTATGATCGCCTCTTTCTGAGTCACTGCAAACGGGATGTCCATCCTCCTCCTCCTCCTCCTCCTCCTGCCGCTGCCGCTGCCGCTAGCCTGCTGTCACGGCTAATAGAAAATTTCCGAAAACACCAGGGACCCGGGGAACCGCTCGTCGGCCAGGAGAGTGGCGTCCCGGATCATCTCCTGCCGGCCGCACAGGTAGAAGTCATAAGCGGCCGCGGGCAGGCGGTGTCGCATGTAGTCCGTCACCCGACCCTCGTAATGACCTCCCGGCCCGGCACGGCCCGCCGAGAGGCAGGGGACATAGGCCGCTGCTTTGCCCCGGAGAAAATCGCGGTAGAACAGCTCTTCCTCGGTGGCCGCGCCGTGCAGCAGGGTGAAGCCGGATGTGCCGGCCGCGGCCATGGCGCAAAAGGGCGCGATGCCGGTGCCGGTCGCCACGAACACCGCCCACCTGGCCGAGGCCTTGAACCTGAAATACCCGTGCGGCCCGTTGAACGTCAGGGCGGCTCCGACGGGCATCTCGGCCAGCCGGACGGAGAGATTCCCGTTTTCCACCCGGCGGATGCAAAGCCGGATGAGATCGTCGGTCGGCGCCGAGGCGACGGAGTAGTCTCTCTCGACCCCCTGGTGGCTCAGGCGCACCCGTTGGCCCGCAGTAAACGCGAAGTCGGTCGGTTTTGCAAGGCAGAGTTCGAAGGCGTCGGGGGCGAGCGGGCGGCGAGCGATGAGCTGCGTTCGAAATTCGGCGGGGCCGCGGTGAGCGGGGGGAGCGGCCTTCAGCGCTTCCATGGGCGCTCCTCGATGCCCTGGATGCGGTTGAGGTGCCGAGCCGCGACGAACAGGTAGTCGGAGAGCCGGTTGAGATAGACGATGGAACGCCGCAGCGAATCGGGGGGCGGCTCCGCTGCCATTTTTGTCGAAAGCTCGACCACACGCCGCTCGGTCCGGCGGCAGACGGTGCGGGCAATGTGGGCCCAGGCCGCTGCCGGGCTTCCGCCCGGGACGATGAACCCGCTCAAAGGGGGGAGGGCCGCGTCGATCCGATCGATGGCCCGTTCGAGAGCTGCTGCGCGTTCGGGGTCGATCGGCGGCAGCGAGTCGGCTGCCTCCGTGCCGGGGGATGTGGCGAGCCACGCGCCGATGTTGAAAAGATCCGCCTGAACGGCCTCAAGCTCGGGGCGCACCTCCCCCGCCTGCGGGGGCAGAGCGGCTGCCAGGGCGCCGATGACCGAATTGAGCTCGTCCAGGTCCCCGTAGGCCTCGATGCGCTCGTGGTCCTTGGCCACCCGTTCGCCGCTGAAGAGGCTTGTTTTGCCGTGGTCGCCGCTGCCCGTGTAGATTTTCATCGGCCGTTCTCCTGCACCCCGGCCAGGATCCGCGTCATGGTCGGTCCGTCGATATTTCCGCCGCTGAGGATGACGCCCACCCGGCCCTGGGCCCTGACCTTCCCGCTCAAGAGGGCGGCCAGTCCCAACGCACCGGACGGTTCAACCACCAGTTTCTGACGGTAGAAGAGCACCCGCACGGCCTCCATGATGGCCTGCTCGGTGACGGTCCGCATCTCCTTCACGTAGCCGAGCACCAGGGGGAAGGTGATTCGGCCCAGGGAGGGGGTGCGGGTGCCGTCGGCAATGGTCGGAGGGTTTTTGACCGTCTGCAGGGCGCCGCTGTAAAACGAGCGCGTGGCGTCGTCGGCCACTTCGGGCTCGACACCGATGACCGTGCAGTTCGGGTTCGTGCCCCGGGCGGCGATGGCGCAGCCGCTCAACAGCCCGCCGCCACCGCACGGCACGAGCAGCTGGTCGATGCCGCCCGCCTGCCGGTAGAGTTCCAGGGCGGCGGTCCCCTGGCCGGCGACGACGTCGATGTGGTCGTACGGGGGGATCAGCGTGGACCCCTGCCGCTGCTGAAGTTCGCGCGCGATCTCCTCGCGGCTGCGCTGTTCGGGGTCGTAGAGGATGACCTTGGCGCCGTAGGCGTGGGTCGCCTCGCGCTTGATGGCGGGCGCATCCTGCGGCATGACCACGGTGGTGTCGATTCCCAGCAGCCGGCCGGTCAGGGCCACGGCCTGGGCGTGGTTGCCCGAGGAGAAGGTGAGGACCCCACGCCGGCGCTCTTCGGGCGTCAGGCGCGACATGGCGTTGTAGGCCCCGCGGAACTTGAAGGCGCCGATGCGCTGGAAGTTCTCGCATTTCAGAAAGACCTCGGCCCCCAGACACTCGTTCAGGGTGCGCGAGGTCGCGACCGGCGTCACGTTGGCCACCCCGTTCAAGCGGGCGGCCGCATCCTTCACCATTGCAAACAGCGCATCGATGCCTGTCTCCATTTTCGCTCCCCCCACAGCAGTGATTGATGATCGCGTGATGATCGAGACGCTCTCCGAAAATCCCTTCTCACCTCCATTTTTTCAAAGGGAGGGATCCACCCTCTTTGGCAAAGAGGGGCGGGGCATTTTTCAGAACGCGTCGATTCAACTTCGCGACCGTCGGCAAGGTGCCCGGCGCGACGGCACTGCCGCCTCACCACTCAGCGCGCGGCAGGGGCTTCCACGGATAGGCGTCCCGGTCGACTCTGACCCAGAAGAGGTCGCCGGAGTTGCGCCAGGGGTCCAGCACCAGTCCCTTTTCAAACGGCTGGTTCACCGCGGTGACGACGACGCTGTTGTGCTCCCGCAGGTCGCTGCCCCGGTGGGCCACGCCCCAGTGCAGCTCGTAGGTCGTCAGGGGCAGGGTTTGCAGGCGCTTCATCAGGTCTTCGGTCCAGTGAAAACACAGCCCGCGTTCCCGCAGACCCACCTGAATCAGAAGGTTGTGCCAGCGGGCCGGCGGGGCGACGCGATACTCCTCGGAGAGCCGCAGCGAATGGATAACGGCTGTTTCCGCCACGCGGCGGGCCTCCAAGGGGTCGGCGTCCGGCCCTAGCCCCTGGAGGCGGCCCTGCAGGGAGGAAATTTTCGAGGCGATCTGCGACTCGCCCATCATCGTGGAGGGGCGGGTGGCCGCGCAGCCGGATGTTATAATCGCCGCGAGCAGAAAGGCTACCGCCGCCGCCAGCGGTGTGTCGTCGGGGCGCTTCATGAAAACTCAAACCTCGATGCCCATGGCGTTCAGTTCGCCTGTGACGAGGGTTTCCCACCCGCGGTTGGCTCTGGGGTTGGCCGGGCTCGGGTGGGTGATGGCGCCGACAGCCACCCCCAGTCCCTCCAGCGCCCGGCGGGCGCGTTCGGCGGCAAACCGCCCGATGCCGACGACGCGGGCGGCTCCCAGGGTTTCGATGGTGCGGTGCAACGCGCGGTCGCAAACGGCAAACAGCGGCCGAGCCTCCGATGCCTTGAGCTTGTCGGGCGTCAGATTGGCGCCGCTTTTTAAAATGAACATCAAGGGGCAATAGTTGGCGACAAAGAAGCGTTCGAAAAAATTCTCGGCGGTGCCGAAGTTTTTTCGGGCCCAGCCCCAGAGGCGCCGGCCGCTCACTTCACGGCGGCGGCAGGCAAAGCCGGTCACCGGCCGCTTGGGGTGCGGCCGGGCGGGGACGCCGACGGGGGCCTCGATCCCCATCCAGTCCCGCACGGCATCGATCTCCCCGAACGGCACGCCGGTCTGGGCCATGCCCCACGGGCCCGGGTTCATCCCCACCAGGACGACCGGCCGGGGCCTCCGGCCGAAGCGGCGAAGGTACTCCCGGTAGGGCGCCCGTGCATACTCGAGCGGGTTGTAGACATGGGCAACGGGCGGGCCGAAGCGGAGCCGGGTGAGTTCGCGGATCGCCTCATCGGTTATGGAGACCAGGCTCACGCCTCACCCGCCCCCAACGATGCCCCAGCTCAACAGCACCAGGCCCGCCGTCTGCACGAGGTGAAAAACCCCATTGTAGTCGAATTCCCAGACCCATTTGAACCGCAGGCGCTTCAACGTTTGCAGGGCGGCGGCGAGCACGCTCAAAAACGCGCCGCCGGCCATCCAGCCGGCGCCCTTCAGCGTGCCGGATAGCGCCAGCGCGCTGTAGCCGACGAGGGCCGCCGTCAGGACCAGCCCCTGGAACGCGATGAAAACGAGAAAGATCCCACTGAAACGCCGGCTGGCCAGGAAGAGGGCGGCGCCTGCCGCGAGCCAGAGCGGCAGGCTGCGGCGGCCGGCCTCGAGTCCGAAAAGATCGAGCGTCAGGCCGGCGCCGAAAACGGCCAACCCCATGCCCAGCAGGAACGTCAGGGACTGCCAGATCAGGTTGCGAAGCGCCTGCGGCAGGACGAGCCCATGGTGGAGCGCGCCCAGCGCCGCCGCAGCGGCGATGAGGCCAAGCGGCCAAGACCAGAGCTGGATGCGCCACGAAACCACCGGCTGAGACGATTGCAGGTACACGAGGCCGAAGAGGGCGGCCAGGCTCAGCAGCAGGTCGGTTGCAGCCGTGCTGCGCTCGGTGGGGCTATCGTTCAGCTGCATCGGTCGGCGGCCTGCGGGCCGACCCCCGTTTCATGCGGCACCCGGCGGGCGTCAGGCAGTAGGCCGGTTCGCTGTCCGGGCCGCACAGAAACGAGGCGTCCATGCGCTCGATGAGCCCCTGGGTCGCCAGGTCGGTCAGCATCTCGCGGTTTGCCAAAAGGTGGCCGGGATAATAGACCCCTTTTTTCATCTTGTGCAGAACTCTCAGGGGCATGGGGCGGGCCCCCCGTCAATGCGGAGCCGTCCCGCGTGAGCAAGCGGCAGCGGGTGTAAACGCGGATCGGGCATGTTTCACTTTGCCAGTAGCTGCATGATTTCATCGGCCTTGGCGGAAGGCAAGGAGCCTTTTTCCCTGCCGATCGGCACCGTGAAGCGTCCGAGCTCCTTGTAGAGGGGCAGCAGGCCGGGCGCGCATTTTTCAAGGGCGGCAAGATGGCGGCGGATGGTGGCGGCGTCCCCCCTGGCGATGGGGCCGGTCAGGCAGTTGGGGAAGCCGACCGTCTCCAGGTTGTTGAGCGTCCCCCGCAGCAGCGGCATGTAGGCCTTGATGCCGTCGGCCGAGCTTTTGCCGAAGTTCTGCCACAGGCCGGTCGCCAGCTTGACGAGGGTGGTGACGTAGTTGCAGGCGATGGCCGCCGCCGCGTGGTAGAGCACTTTGTCGTCGGAGCTGAGATAGACGATGTCGCCCTTCAGCGACCGCGCCATCCCGGTCAACGTGGTCCGGACGGGCTCATCGGCCTCGATGCCGAAGGTGGAGCCCGGCAGGTTGGCGATGGCCTGCTCGATGCCCGAAAAGGATTGGCAGGGGTGGATGGAGCCGACGCGAGCGCCCTGCTGACGGGCGGCCTCCAGCGACTGCACCGTGCTCGCGCCGCTGCAGTGGAGCGCGGTCTGGCCCGGCCGCCATTTGAGGCCGGCGCAGACTTTGGCGATGAAGTCGTCCGCCGTGGTGATGAAGACGATGCCGGCGGCCTCCAGGACGGCCTGGTTTTCCGCGCAGACCCTGCAGCCGGGGACGCGCTCGGCCAGGCGCCGGGCGGATGCGGCCGAGATGTCCGCCACGGCCGCCACCCGGTAGTCCTGTTCCGAAAGCCTCACGGCGAAGGTGGTGCCGACGGGCCCGGCGCCAATGAATCCCAACACCGGCATGGTGTCTCTCTCCATAGACCGAATCCCTTTGAACATGTTTTGTTGCCGGCTTAATAATACGCGGATGACCGCAGCGGGTCCACCCGTGTTACGGTTGTCTTTTCTAAAACCATTTTTGATTTTTGTCCAACACAATCTCCAGCGGCCGCAGGGTGATGGCGCGGGAGCATGATCTGCCGGCGGGCGTTCGTCAAAAGCCCGCGGCCTGCCCGTCCTTGCGCGGATCGGATGCGGCCAGGTAGCCGTCCGACAGCCGGTGGATCAACTGCCCGCCGCCGAACAGGGATGCGGGTTCGTCCAGCACCACGTGATGCCCCCGTCTTGCGAGCCCGGCCAGGGTCGCAGCCGGCAGGCCCGGCTCGAGCGCAACACCGCCATCGGGTGCGACATGCCAGCGCGGGGCATCCAGGGCGGCCTGGGGGTTCTGTCCGTAATCGAAGATCCGCACCATCATCTGCACGTGCCCCTGGGGCTGCATGTGGGCGCCCATGACGCCGAAGCTCATCAGCGCCTGGCCGTCGCGGGTGACGAACCCCGGGATGATGGTGTGAAACGGGCGCTTGCCCCCGGCCACCTCGTTGGGGTGCCCGGCCGCGAGCACGAAGCCGCGGCCGCGGTTCTGCATGGCGATCCCGGTGCCGGGGACGACCACGCCCGAGCCGAAGCCGAGATAGTTCGACTGGATGAGGGAGACCATCGCCCCGGACGCGTCGGCTGCCGTCAGGTAGACGGTGCCGCCGCCGCCGGGCGCTTTCGCCCCCGGGCGGGCCGCCGTTGCCATGTCGATGGCGGCGGACCGGGCGGCCAGCCGGTTGTCGTCCAGCAGAGCTTCGGGGGCCGCCGGCATGTGGTCGATGTCCGCCACCCCGCGAAAAACCTCGTCGAAGGCGATTTTCATGGCTTCGATCTGCAGGTGCAGGCTCTCGGCGGAGTCCGGGGCGTAGCGGGGGAGGTCGAAGTGCCTGAGGACCCCCAAAGCGATGAGGGCGGCGAGGCCTTGGCCGTTCGGAGGGATCTCGTGCAGGCGAACCCCGCGGTAGGCGACGGAGAGGGGTTCGACCCAGTCGGAGCGGTGGGCATCGAGGTCCGCCAGGCTCATCGCGCCGCCCTCCGCGGCCGCGCAGGCGGCGATCCGCTGCGCCAGGTCGCCGCGGTAAAACGCCTCGCCGCGGCTGGCGGCGATGGAAGCCAGGGTCTGCGCTTGCTCGGGGCACCGGAAAATTTCACCGGGCCGCGGCGCCCGGCCGGACGGGAAGAAGGTGCGGGTGATTTCCGGGAAGGCCGAAAAGACCGCCCAAGACTCTTGCCAGCGGGCGGCGGTGATGGGCGAAACCGGAAAGCCGCTCTCGGCGTAGGCGATGGCCGGCTCGCAGAGCTCTGCGAACGGCAGCCGGCCGAAGCGGGCGGAGAGGCGGCTCCAGGCGTCCACGGCCCCCGGCACCGTGACCGCATCCCATCCCGTGCGGGGCATTTCCGCAAGGCCCGCGAAACGCCCCGGGCTCCAGGCGCGCGGGGCGCGACCCGATCCGTTCAGGCCGTGGAGCGTTTTGCCGTCCCAGACGATGGCAAAGGCATCGCCGCCGATGCCGTTGCTGGTGGGCTCGACCACGGTCAAGGTGATGGCGGCGGCCAGGGCTGCATCCACGGCGTTGCCGCCTTTGAGAAGCATCCGCAGGCCGGCCTGGGTCGCCAGGGGCTGGGAGGTGGCCACCGCATTGCGGGCCAGCACGGGCATGCGCTGCGACGGGTAGGGGAATTGCCAGGAAGGGTCCATGATGTGATGCCTGTCGCTCAAAGGGTTGGCGGCGTTGCGGCGCACTCAGGGCCGCGTCGCCCGGCTGCCCCTCGGCGCCCCCGGGGGCGGGGGCCGCCGACGGAGTCGAGCAGCGCCCGGCAGTCCGGCATGTGCCAGGCGCTCACCATCCCGCATTTCTGGCCGGTCCAGCAACCGTCGCAGCGTTGTTGCTTAAAGTGCCGGCATCCGCGGCAGGGCAGGGCGGCCATCTGCGCATCCAGCAGTGCCAGGACGTGCCGGGCGTCGATCATCAGGATCGAGCCGAAGCTGCGCGGGGCTTCGCAGCAAAAGGAGAAACACCCTGCCGGGTCAAAAGAGATCTGCGGGGTGCGGCCGGCGCCGCAGCCGCGAAACAGCTCGCTCTGCTCGAAGCGCAGGCGGCGGAAGCGGCGCTGGACGAGCCTGCGGAAAAGCCCGCTCACCTGCTCCGGTGAGGGAATCAGGCCGCTGCTGTCGTAGATGCGCAGCGGGTGCCGCAGGACGGGGCCGCCCAGCGCCTCCAGGGCGCCCGGTGCAATGAGCGTGTCGAAGCGATAGCCGACCGGGGGGGCATTGGCTTCCAGGCGCCGGTCCACCGTCTCGAGCCACTCCTCGAGAAGACCGAGGTTGAAAACGGAAACCACCGAACGCAGCCGGAGGTTGACCCCCTGCGCGCGGGCAGCGTCGATGAACGCCCAGGCGGCCTGCCAGCTGCCGTCCCTCAGATCGTCGTGGACCGCCGGCGGACCGTCCACGCTGACTTCGATCGTCAGACGCGGGCTGCGGGTCAGATCGCAGGGCAGGCCGCTGAGCGGGACCGAGCCGCCGGTGACGACCTTGACCTCGTCGGCGGCCCCAAGGCTGTCTCGCAGGATTTCGGCCATGTCGGGGCGCAACAGGGGCTCGCCGCCCTCGAGGCTGATCAACCGGATCGGGCGCAGGGCGGCCAAGGCCGCCATCGCCCCCCGCCATTGGGCGGCGGTGAGCTCGGCCCCGGGCGTTTTGGCCACCGTGCAGAAGCGGCAGCGCAGCGGGCAGCGCGCGGTGAGCGCGATGTCCAGCGCCAGGCCCTCTTGCCGGTGCCCGCTCACGGCTCTTGACAACCCATGGGCCGCTCAGGGCCCGGTTTTGGGGGCGATCAGCCGGAAGCGGACCGTCACGGCGGCGGCCACCTGGACCTGCCCGGGCTGGATCGGCGTGCCGGCCGCAGCTGAGGCGGCGAAGCGGCGCTCCATGGGGTACGCGGCCTGGGCCCCGTCCTCGCGCACCTCGAGCACCTCCCCGAGCTGCAGGCCCAGAGCGTCGGCTATCGCCTCGGCTTTGACCCGTGCCTCGCGCGCGGCCAGATACAGGGCCTGCTTCCGGTGCGCGAGGTCGTCGCGCAGCTCGAAGCTGAGGTTGGAGAGCTGGTTGGCGCCCGCGGCGATCCCGGCGTCGATGACGGCCCCCACCCGGTCCACATCGTCCAGTTGGACTCTCACGCTGTTCGTCGCGCGATAGCCGACGATGCGAGGGCCCTCGGGTTCGGGGTCCGGCTTGGGTTTGGGCTGCGCGTAGACGGGAGTGAGCGAGGCGCCCGCGGTGCGGATCCTCTCGTCCGGGACCCCCAACGCCTTGATCTCCTTCAGCACGCGCTGGACGATTTGCGCCAGCTGACTTTGGGCATCGGCCGCCTGTCGGGTTTCGACGATCGCCCCCAGGCTGACCTGGGCCCGGTCGGGGGCGGCCGCGACGTCCGCCGTCCCGGAGACGGTGATCGTCGGGGTCCCGGCCTCGGCCGCCGGGCCCGCTGCCTGCGCATCGGCCATGACCCCTCCGGCCGCCAGCAGCCAGCCGGCCATGGCAACGGCGGCGGTCCGGCGCAGCATCGCCGGGGATAATGGGAATCGTTGGATCCGTTGGGGCGTCATGTCGTCCTCCCTGGCATGCGCGGCAGGGTGTTGGCACCCTGGGGCATTACGGTGATGGTCGGTTTTTCCCGGCCGCACATGTCGAAAGCCGTCCTGAGCGCTTGGTCGATGGTGGCCGCGGGGATCAGGCCGGCCTTGCGCGCCAGCTCGGCGTTCTCCGGCCGGGTGAGCATGATGGTGGGGCTTTCGCGGCAGTATTCCCGCGTGATCAGGGCGCACCAGCCGGCGATGGTATAGTTTTGGCGAAGCGCATGGTCGTGGGCCTCTATCGTCGGGTGGTCGAACCACTTGAAGTACTCCATCGGCTCGCGGATATCCGGGCACTCCGAGAGGATCACCGAGATCCCGCCCGGTTTGGCGGCATGCACGGCGTTGTCCATGGTCTTGGTGGTCTGGTAGAGATTGATGTCCTTCGGGTAGCCGCCGGCGGTGGCGATGACGATGTCCGCTTTTTCCGGGACCTCGACCCCGTAGATCTCGTCCACCGTGCGGGTGGCCTTGCGCCAGGCCGAAACCCAGTTGCCGGCGAAGATCCCGCACAGCCTCCCGTCCAGGTTGGGCACCACGTTGACGATGAAATCGGGCTCGGCCAGCGAGGCGCACTCCATCATGTCTTCGTGGGATGGGTTGCCGTCCGTGACCCCCGACTGGGAGAGCCGGCTGCGGCCGCCCCCGGGCTCAGGCTCCAGGGACCACAGGTGGCAGGTCTGGATGGTGCGGTTGGAGCAGATCCCGGGCATGATGCTCTTGCGGCCGCCGCCGTAGCCGACCATGTAGTGGTAGATCACCCCCCCGGTCAGGATCAGCGTGTCGGCCTCCATCCCGACCCGGCTGACTTCGACCGGGGTGCCGCGGCGGGTGCGGCCGAGGGGCAGCATGTTCCTCTCGTCCCAGGCATCGTGGTTGACGACCCGCACGCGGTGGCAGACGTCCGGACCGCATAGCTCCACGAACTCCTCGGGGGTGTTCCGGCGGTGGGCTCCCACGGCGATGACGATGGTGATCTTGTCGTCTCGGACCCCGGCCGCGTTCAGGTACTCCAGCAGGAAGGGCAGGGTCTCGGCGTTCTTCTGCCAGCCGCGAGTGATGTCGCTCACGGTGATGGCCACCGTGCCGCCGGGTTTCACCATTTCGCGCAGCGGGGCGGAGTCCACCGGGTGGTCCAGCGCCGCAAGGTAGGCCTTCCGCAGGTCATCGAGCGGCGGGCGGTTGCGGCCGGTCAGCTCGCAGAGGACTTGCCCGGCCGGGAGGTCAAAGCGTACCTCGCTTCTGCCGTACTTGAGGGCGAAGGTGCGTTGGGTCATGCGTGCGCCGTTGTCTCGTTTTGGGATGCTTGAACGAGCTGTTGGGACCGATCAGCTCTTTCCGCCCCCCGCCCGCGTCTTCTTCCGAAGCTTGGCGAGTTTCTGCATTTCGCCCGCGATCATGCGGTAGGTGTGCTCCTCGGCCGGGAAGGCTCCGCTGCGCACGTCCTGGATGTAGGCCTCGAAGACCTTGAGCATTTCCGCGCCCAGGTTGGCGTACTTTTTGACGAATTTGGGCGTGAAGGCCTGAAAGATGCCGAGGAGGTCGGAGACGATCATGACCTGGCCGTCGCAGTCGGCGCCGGCGCCGATGCCGTAAATCGGTATCGGAAGCTCGGCGGCGATCAGCTTCGTCACCTCGGGCGGGACCGCCTCCACCAGCATGGAAAAGGCGCCGGCTTCGTAGACCGCCTGGGCGTCCGCGATGATGGCCTGGGCGGCCTCCGCGGTGCGGCCCTGAGCTTTGAAACCGCCGAGCGCGCCGGTGCTCTGGGGCGTCAGCCCGACGTGGCCCATGACCAGCATGCCGCTGTCGGCAATGGCGCGGATGATGTGGGCGACCCGCACCCCGCCCTCGAGCTTGATGCAGTCCACCCCGCACTTCTTGTGGTATTGGACGGCGTTCTGCACCGCGTCGTTGACGCTGCCGTGATACGAACCGAAGGGCATGTCGCCGATGACAAACGTGTTGGGCGCGCCCCGGCGCACCGCCTCGGTGTGGTACATGCTCTGCTCGAGGGTGACCGGCACGGTGCCGGGGTAGCCGTAAACGGCCATGCCGAGGCTGTCCCCCACTAAAAGCATATCCATGCCGGCCCTCTCGGCCAGTTGCGCGGTGGTGAAATCGTAGGCCGTCATCCACACGGCCTTTTCGCCTTTTGCCTTCATATCCTGCAGGTCGAAGCGAGTCAGTTTTTTCTTCACCATTTCCTCCTGTGGGCGCTTCAGGCGCCGGGTGTTCGTTCACGGCAAAGGATCATCTCGCATATTTCGCCCCGGTTTTCAACCGTGGGCGCCGGTTCGCAGCCGCGCGCGGCATGGCGTCTACCTGCAGCCGCAGCCGCAGTCGCTTTCAGCCCGGGAGGCCATCTCGGCCATGGCCTTGACCACCTCCCGGCCCTCCGCGTCGTCGATCCCCGTGATTCTCACGTTGAGACTCACCGCGTCCCGCCCTTCGAAGGCCGCACGCAGCAACGGGGCGAGATGCTCGAAGAAAGCGGTCGCCTCCGGCGTCATCACGTGCAGATCGATCGCATCGCCGACGCGGCGGCCGGCCAGCAGGGATTCGAAGGGGGTGATCCCGTCCCGGCCGATCCCGTAAATGAAGGTCAACTCGGACGGGGCGAGGGCCGTCCCGGCCGATTCCGGGCCCCGGTCGGCGAGGATGCGGACGGTGACTTTTTTCAAGGGTTCCACCTGTCGGGTCATGGCTCGCCTCCTCGTGAATGCGGCGCCGAGCTCGCCGGCGGCTCCGCTGCGCCGGCATGTTCGGCGATCAGGGATTCCAGAGCGGCTCGCAGCATGGCGACCCGATCCGACGGCGGGAGGGCCATGGGGGCGACCACCGCGTAGACGGCGGGGCTGACCTGGCGGCGTGCGTACCCCGGAAGCGAAAGCTCCCCCACCCACTCCGCCAGGGCCAGGCGCCACCCGGGCGCGGTGAAAACTCCGTCCCGGGGGGTGTGCCAGAACCCGCCCGTTCGGGTTTCGATCGGATACCCCCGGGAGCGGATCTCGGCAACGATGCGCTCGGCGGCGGCCGTCGTCTCGGGTGCGAACGGGCGGATGGAAAAGCCGGCGGCCGCTTCATCTTCACGCAGGTCGATCACGAGATCGTAGCGCTTGCCTCTGAGAAAACGACGGACGATTCTGGCCTCCCGCGACAGGAACGACCCGAAGTCCTGTTCGATGTCGACCTTTTCCCGGTTGCGCCCCATGTCGTGGACCCAGCCCCAGGCGTTTACCACGGGCAGGATGTCGGCACTGAACAGACTCCCCGGTGCGGGCGCGGCGCGCAGCGCTTCGATGACGCCCAGGGCGCATTCGACGCCGCCCGCCTCGTTGCCGCGCGCCCCGGCCATGATCAGGACGCGCTTGAGCCCGGGCTCGAACGGCCGGTAGACCACACGCCAGAAAACCGACGAGAAACCGGGGTAGTCGATCCGGCCGATGTCGGTCAGCAGCAGATTGACCGAGTCGGCATCGGCCGCTTCGAGGCGCCGCTGCAAGCTCTCAAGAGCCCTAGCGGGCTTGATTTCGTCTCCGTAGGGCGCGGGAGCGATCCGCCACGGCGAGCAGGATGCCGCCGCCAGCAGGACGGCCGACACGATCAGCCCCCGCAGCGCCACCCGATCGATCCGAAGGTGCTCGCGGCCGCGGCCGCGGCGACCGGGCGGGTGGCTCCGGCCGCAGCCTTCATGGGAGGTTTTCGGCATCAGACGAATGGGCGATACCCCTTTCCGGTGGCGCCCGCTGCGGCGCCCCCTCTCACGCCGCCTTCTTGTCGGCGACGATCCAGGCCGAGTAAAATCGGCCGGCAAGGATTCGCACCGACAGGCCGCGGGCGGCCAGCAGGTCGCGGATATCCTGCGGCCGCAGGAACCGGCTGCCCATCCCCGCCGCCTTCTCGGCCAAGGCGATCAGGCGGACGGCCGCCCGGTTTGCGTCGAACTCCTGGATCACCATCCGCCCGCCGGGCATCAGGACCCGCACCAGGTCGGCCAGCGCTTCCGGCTGGGCGCCGAAGTGGTGCAGTGCATCCACGACCAGGACCCGCTCGAAACACCCGTCGCCGAACGGCAGTTGCTCGCTGCGGGCGGCCACGGCGGCAAGGTTTTTGGCACGGGCGCGGGCGAGCATCGGGGGGGATGTGTCGGTGACCACCACCTGCCTCGCCAGCCGCTGAAGGCCCAGAGAAACCCGCCCCGTACCGCCCCCGCCGTCCAGGAGCCGGCCTGAAATGGGAAGCTTCAGCAGTTCGGCGAACGGCCCCGGGTCCGGCGGGCCCATCAGCCGGTCATAGACCGGGGCCAGGTAGCGAAAATGGTCGAACATTGCAAGGATCCTCTGGGCTCGGCGGGAACACCCGCGGACGCCGGGGATTGGGCTCCGCCAAGCGAAGTAATAACCAGCCTGCCCCCGGCATGCAAGGGCGCTCCTCAAACGGCCGGGTCGAGGGGCGGGGTGGTCGGGGCGCCGTAAAATCCGATTCGGCGGGCCTGGCTCCCGCCAAGCGGCCGGGCCGCGCGGGCTTTGACTTCGATCCGCGAATCGTGTATTTTGCCGCCGGATTGCGATGGCGCGGCGGGCCTTGTTTCGAAGCAACCCCATCGACACGGGAGCGGATTCATGAGGCATTGTGTCCTGCTCAACGCGGATTACACGTTCCTCAATCTGGTGAACTGGAAGCGGGCCGTCTGCCTGATGGCCAAGGGCAAAGTGGAAGTCATCAAGGACTCCGGTTCGGCGGTGCGTGTCGCCGGCGGGGTCGAGATGCGGATCCCGGCCGTCATGCGTCTGGTCAAGTTGATCCGCACCATCTATCGGGCCGGGGTGGCCTTCACCAAGCGCAACGTCCTGGTGCGGGACGGGTTTCGCTGCGCATACTGCGGTGGACAGAAGGAGCGGCTGTCCATCGACCACATCGTTCCCAAGTCCCGCGGCGGCAAGACCAGCTTCGAAAACTGCGTGGCCGCCTGCCGTGGATGCAATCTCAAAAAGGGCGGGCGCACCCCGAGCGAGGCGGCCATGTACCTCAAGGTGAAGGCTTATCAGCCCACCATATCGGAATTCTTGCGCATGAAATTTCAGAATTCGGGCTTCAGCGACCTGATGAGCGAACTCGGCTTTTAAACCCGGAAACCCACCCTGTGCCGGAGGGCGTCGTCCCGGCCGGTCTTCGGCGGAAGCCGCCCACGTTCAGGCCGGCCGCTGCGAAGGCCGGCAGGTAAACCCGCGTGCACCGATGTCAACCTTCATTCCGCCAACGCGATGCGAGAGGACCTGATGGATTACAAGCAGACGCTGAACCTGCCATCTACCCCATTCCCCATGAAGGCCAATCTGGCCCGGCGCGAACCCGAACAACTGCAGCGCTGGGAGCAGATGCGTCTGTACGAAACGATCCGGCAGGCCTCCCGGGGGCGGGAGCCCTTCATCCTGCACGACGGCCCGCCCTACGCCAACGGGCACATCCACATCGGCACGGCCCTCAACAAAATCCTCAAGGACATCATCGTCCGCTCCCGGCAAATGGCGGGCTACGATGCGGTCTACGTCCCGGGCTGGGACTGCCACGGGCTGCCGATCGAGCACAACGTCGACAAGGAGCTGGGCGACAAAAAGAGCACCCTGTCCAAGACCCAGGTGCGCCGGCTATGCCGGGCCTATGCCGAGCGGTTCATCGACATCCAGCGCGAGGAGTTCAAACGGTTAGGGGTCATGGGGGACTGGGAGAACCCCTATCTAACCATGAACCACGAATACGAGGCGGTAATCGCCCGGGAGTGCATGACCTTCGCCCTGAACGGCGGGCTGGTGCGCAGCAAGAAGCCCATCTACTGGTGCGCCACCTGCCAGACCGCCCTGGCCGAGGCCGAAATCGAATACCAGGACGAGGCCACGGCCTCCATCTACGTCAAATTCGCGTTGCAGGACGACCTCGGTGCGGACTACCCGGAGCTGGCCGGCCGAACGGTTTCGGTCGTCATCTGGACGACCACGCCGTGGACCCTGCCGGCCAACCTGGCGGTGGCCCTGCACCCGGAGTTCGAGTACGCGGCGGTGGACGCCGGCGCGCACGGGGTGCTCATCATGGCCCGCGAGCTGCTCGCGGGCTGCATGGAGCGCTTCGGCATCGAGCGCTACGCGGTGCTGACCCGACTGGACCCGCGGCGGCTGGAGCGCAAGCGCTGCGCGCATCCGCTCTACCCCCGCGATTCGCTCATCGTGCTCGGCCGCCACGTGACGCTCGAGGCCGGCACGGGCTGCGTGCACACCGCGCCCGGGCACGGCCGCGAGGATTACGAGGTCGGGCTGGAGTACGGCCTGGAGCCTTACTCACCGGTGGACGACCGGGGGCGCTTCACCGCCGAGGTCGAGCTCTTCGGGGGCCAGTCCGTCTTTGAGGCCAACCCGAACATCAGCGCGCGGTTGAAGCAAACCGGCGCTCTGGTGCACGAGAGCCGCTTCGAGCACTCCTACCCGCACTGCTGGCGCTGCAAGGAGCCGGTGATCTACCGGGCAACGCCCCAGTGGTTCATCCCCATGGACAAGACCGGCTTGCGCCGGCGCTCCCTCGAGGAAATCAACCGCGTGACCTGGGTCCCCGCCTGGGGCCGGGAGCGCATCACCGGCATGATCGAAAACCGCCCCGACTGGTGCGTTTCGCGCCAACGGGCCTGGGGGGTGCCCATCACGGTGTTCACCTGCGAGAAGTGCGAGGCGCTGGCGATGACCGCCGAGATCGCCGAGCGGATCTACCGCCTGTTCGCCGAGCACGGCGCCGACGTGTGGTTCGAACGCAGCACCGCCGACATCCTGCCGGAGGGAACGCGCTGCGCCCAGTGCGGCCACGACCGCTTTGTCAAGGAAGACGACATCCTGGACGTGTGGTTCGACTCCGGGGTGAGCCACGCCGCCGTGCTCGAGGTGCGCCCGGAGCTGCGCTGGCCGGCCGATTTGTACCTCGAGGGCAGCGATCAGCACCGCGGCTGGTTCCACAGCTCGCTTCTGACAGCGGTCGGCACCCGCGGGCGGGCGCCTTACACCTCCGTGCTCACCCACGGGTTCGTCGTGGATGCCGACGGCCGCAAGATGTCCAAGTCGCTGGGCAATGTCGTCGCCCCGCGCGAGGTGATCGATCAGTACGGCGCGGAGATCCTGCGGCTGTGGGTCTCCGCCTCGGACTACCAGGACGACATCCGCATCTCGGGCGGCATCCTGACCCAACTGAGCGACGCCTACCGGCGAATCCGCAACACCAGCCGGTTCATCCTCGGGAACCTTTACGACTTCGATCCGGCCCGGGACCGGCCGGACCCGGGGGAGATGCTGGAGATCGACCGGTTCATTTTGCACCGACTTCAGGTGTTGGTGGAAAAAATCCGGCACGCTTACGAGCGCTACGAGTACCACACCATCTACCATGCGCTTTACCAATTTTGCACCGTGGACCTGTCGGCCCTGTATCTCGACATCCTGAAAGACCGGCTCTATACCTCGCCGGCCGCCTCGCGTGAGCGCCGCAGCGCCCAGGCCGCGATGTATCTTCTGCTGGATGCCATGGCGCGGCTGATGGCGCCGATCCTGCCCTTCACCGCCGAGGAGATCTGGCAGCATATGCCTGCGGCACCCGGCAAGGCCGATAGCATCCACCTGGTCCGGTTCCCCGACCCGGATGCCGGCTTCACGGATGCGGCCCTGGCCGAGCGCTGGGAGAGCCTGTTGAAGGTGCGGGCCGAGGTGACCAAGGCGCTGGAGGCGGCGCGGGTCCAGAAACAGATCGGCCACGCGCTAGATGCGGCCGTGACCGTCGCGGTGGGTCCCGAGCTCTTCGCCGAGCTCTCGCCTTTCGCGGAGGATTTGCGCTCGATCCTGATCGTTTCTTCGGCCGAACTGGTTCAGGCGGCGGCGCTGGAGGGGGCGGTCGAGAGCACCGAGATCCCCGGCCTGAAGGTGCAGGTCCGGCCGGCCCCCGGGAGAAAATGCGAGCGCTGCTGGGTACATGCCCCATCGGTCGGGGAGATCGCGGAACGCCCCACGATCTGCGGCCGCTGCCGGGATGCCCTGGCCCGGTCGGAAACGGCCGGTCCGGCATGATCGCAGCCAAGGTGAAATTCCTGGCCGTGGTGGCCGGCGGGGTGCTGCTCCTGGACCAGGTGACCAAGGCGCTGGTTCTGGAGCACCTGGCCCTGGGCGCCAGCATCCCGGTCGTTCCCGGTTTTTTCGACCTCACCCACGTCCACAACCCGGGAGGGGCCTTCGGGTTTCTGGCAACGATGAGCCCTTGGGTCCGCGCCGCCGTCTTCATCGGGGCCTCCCTGCTGGCCGCCGGGTTGGTTCTGTGGTTGTACCTGCAGACCCCGGTTCACCAGCGGCTGCTCGGCTTCGGGCTGGCACTCATTTTCGGGGGGGCCATCGGCAATCTCACCGACCGGGTTCGGTTCGGGGTGGTGATCGATTTTCTCGATGTCTACGTCGGAGACCTGCACTGGCCCGCGTTCAACGTGGCCGACAGCGCCGTCACCGTGGGGGTGCTCATCTTCGCCGCCCACATGGTTTTTGCGAAAAAGCCGTCTTGAGCACCCGCCGCTGCGCTTACCGCGCGGGGCCGCACCCCTGGCGACCATGGCCGAAATCACCTACGATAAACTCGACTCCCACCTCGGGGGCCTCGACCCTGCCGCCGGGAGGGTGCCGGCCGCCGTTTATTTGCTCTACGGCGAAGATCGGATCGTCCAAGACGCCTTCGAGAAGCTTCTCGAGCGGCTTTTGCCGGGGGCCCGCGCGAGCCTGAACTACGAGCCGGTGGACGGCGCCTCGGCGGATATCGGCGATGTGCTGGCCCGCCTGAACACCTTCTCGCTCGTGCCCGGCTCCAAGGTGGTGGTCCTCAAGGCGGCCCGCATCTTCCACTCCAAGGAAGATGCCGCCCGCCTCCTGGCCCAGGCCCGCAAGGCCCACGACGAGGAGGACCTGCCGCGCGCGGCCCGCAGCCTGCTCTCCGCCCTGAGCCAGCTGGGGCTGACGCTCGCGGAGGCCGGCCGGCCCGGCCGCGCCGCAAGCCTGCCGGCGGGTGCGGATGTCGGAGAGGACGAGGGTTGGGTGGAGGCCCTCCTCGGGTACTGCTCCCAGAACAGCCTGAGCGTCCCTGCGGCCGCGGACGCCGCCGGGATGCTGCAGCGGGCGATCGAAAAGGGCTTCCCGCCGGGCCACCACCTGATCATCACCACCGACGGCGTCGACCGGCGCCGTTCTGTATATGGCGCCCTGAACGAAGCCGGGCTGATCGTGGACTGCTCCGTCCCAAAGGGGGAGAGCCGGTCCGACCGGGAGGCCCAGGCGGCGGTGCTGGCCGCGCACATGAAAGCCGCGCTGTCCCCGCAGCGGATGTCCATGGACCGCGCCGCGTTTCTGGCGCTCTGCGACATGACCGGATTCAACCTCGGGATGTTCGCGAACAACCTGGACATCCTCATCGACTACGCGCGGGAGCGCCGGGCGATCACGGCAGAGGACGTGGCGGCCGTGCTGACGCGGACCAAGAAAGACCCGATCTTCGAGTTCACCAACGCCCTGACCGAGCGCGATCTCGACAACGCCCTGTTCTTCCTCGGCACCCTGCTCGGCGGCGAGATCCATCCGCTGCAGGCGCTGGCGGCCATGGCCAACCAGGTGCGCAGGCTGCTCGCGGTCAAGGAGTTCACCGCCGGGCCGACCAGTGCGGTCTGGCAGCGGGGGTGCAGCTTTGCGCTGTTTCAGAGGAGCGTCATCCCGGCCCTGGTCCAGCACGACCGGGAGTTCCTGGCCCGCCTCGATGCGTGGGAGGAGGCCGCTTCCGCACCTCCGGTCGAGGGCAAGAAAAAGAAGAGGCCCCGGGCGGCCTCCGACCTCGTTCTGGCCCGCAACCCCGGAAACGCCTACCCGGTCTACCATCTCTTTAAGCGGGCGGAGGCCTTCAGTTCGCAGGAGCTCCTGGCGGCAATCCACCGGCTCAGCGCGGCGGATCTCCAGCTCAAGTCCTCCCCGCTGAATCCGCGGTTGATTTTGGAGCGCGTGGTGTGGCAGATATGTAGACCGCAGGGGTGACGATGGGGTTTATCCGCAGCCAGGAAGAGAAGCTCGCCGCCCGCTTTTTGCGGTGGCAGTGTCAGAAGCAGGGTTTGACGGTGCCGGCGGATGCCGAGGTCGCGCGCCAGGCGGCCCGGATCGTCGCCGAGGCCCATCGCATCGCCCGGCAGCGCGGCGGCAACCTGCTCGACATCATGAAAGAGCTGGCAGCCGATTTTTTGAAGAAAAAATAGGCCGCCGCAGAAAAACCACAGGCGGTTTCAAAATTTCGGATCACGGTTGCAGGCAAGGTGCGGGTCGAATCGAAAGCGCAGCAACCTTGAACAGGTTGTGAGAACGTTCGAGAGCCCTGCAATCCCGCCATGGCGGGACCCCCAGCCGTCAGACGGGGTTGTGATCAGTTCTGCCAACGTGAGAGACCCTCAGGAGGAGCTTATGAGCACGAGCTGGAAAGAGAAGCTGTCCTGCGCGACCCAATGCCATCGCTGCAGCCACGCGCTGGCCCCGAAAGACCAGCGAATCCTCTCGGTCTACGACCACGAGCCGATCTGCCTGTCCTGCAAGCACACCGAGGAGAAGCGCCCCGATTACGAAGCGACCTCCAAGGCGGCGATCGGACAGTGCCTGATGGACGTCGAGGTCGCCTACGGCGACCCCGGCGGGTACTGCTACCATCACTTCTACCCGTTCACCTGCTGAAGCAGTTCCGACGGGGCGCGGCCGCAACCGGGCCGGAGCGTGGACCGATCAACCGGGAGGTGTCACGTTGCATACGAACCCTTTTGAGCTGACTTCTAAAGTGGCTCTGGTCACCGGGGCCGGGCGCGGCATCGGACGGGCCTGCGCCCTGGCCCTGGCGCAGGCGGGGGCCGACGTGGCCCTGATTGCGCGCAGTCGCCGGGAGCTGGAGGCCGTGGCCGCGGAGATCGGCGGCATGGGCCGAAATGCCTTCGTCCGCCCGCAGGATGTGACCCGGGTCGAGCAGCTGCCCGGGGTCATGGAGGAGGTCGTGTCGAACCTGGGCGGGATCGACATCCTGGTGAACAACGCCGGCATGAACATTCCCCAGGCCGCCCTCGAGGTCACGCCCGAGGCGTGGGACCGGGTCCTCGACCTCAACCTCAAGGCCGCCTTCTTCACGGCGCAGGCGGCCGGACGCGTCATGGTGAGCCGGGCCCGAGGGGGGCGCATCATCAACCTGACCTCCCAGACCGGCACCGTCGGCTTGCTGAAACGCTCCGCCTATTGCGCCAGCAAGGGGGCGCTCAACCTGGTGACGAAGGTCCTGGCCTTGGAGTGGGCCCCCCATAACATCCTGGTCAACGCCGTGGCGCCGACCTTCATCGAGACCGAGCTCTCGCGCGGCTTTCTCTCCGACCCGGGATTTCGCGAGTATGCTCTTTCCAAAAACCTGCTCAAGCGGTTCGGGACCCCCGAAGACGTGACCGGGGCCGTGGTGTTCCTGGCCTCGGCGGCCGCCTCCCTGGTCACCGGCCACATCCTGTTCGTGGACGCCGGCTGGACGGCGCATTGACCGGGGTCCACGGCGGTCCGCGCGCACCCCACCTCACAAGGAGGACAGCAGAGATGGCTTTTTACATCAAGCAGGCCAAGGAGCGGCCCAGCGAAGACCTGGCCCGCGTGCGCGAGACGGTCCGGGAAATCATCGACCGGGTCCGCCGCGAGGGCGAAGCCGGGGTGCGGCACTATTCGTCCAAATTCGACGACTGGTCGCCCAAGAGCTTCAAGGTGGCCGGCGCCGAGATCGCGGCGGTCAGGTCCCAGCTGCCCGCGACCATGGTGGCGGACATCGATTTCTGCCAGGCCCAGATCCGCAACTTTGCCTCCGAACAGATGAAGCGGCTGGCCGATTTCGAAATCCAAACGCTGCCCGGGGTCTTCCTGGGGCAGAAAATCATCCCGGTGGCCTCTTCCGGCGCCTACGTCCCGGGCGGCCGCTACCCCATGCTGGCCTCGGCGCACATGACCGTCATCACCCCCAAGGTGGCCGGGGTGCAGCGCGTGGTGGCCTGCTCGCCGCCGGTCAAGGGGCAGGGCATGTACCCGGCGACCCTCTACTCGATGCTCGCGGCCGGGGCGGACGAGGTGTACTGCATGGGCGGGGTCCAGGCCCTGGCGGCGATGGCCTACGGCATGGAGGGGCTTGCGCCCGTGGATTTCGTGGTCGGCGCGGGCAACAAGTTCGTGGCCGAGGCCAAGCGCCAGCTCTTCGGGGACGTGGGCATCGACCTGCTGGCCGGCCCCACCGAAATCCTGATCATCGCCGATGGGTCGGCCGACCCTCGCATCCTGGCCGCGGACCTGCTCGGCCAGGCCGAGCACGACCCGAACTCCCGGCAGTGCCTGATCTCGCTCTCCCGGCCGGTGGCAGAGGCGACGCTCACGGAGCTGGAACGGCAGCTCGCAACTCTGCCCACGCGGGATGTGGCCGGGCTCTCGTGGGGCGATTACGGCGAGGTGGTGGTGGTGGATTCAGCCGAGGAGGCGGCGGCCCTCTCCGATGCCTGGGCCCCCGAGCACCTGGAGGTCCAGACCGAGGACTGGCGGTTTTTCCTGGAGCGCTGCCGGAACTACGGGTCCATGTTCTGCGGGGAGGAGACCACGGTCTCCTACGGCGACAAGACCATCGGCACCAACCACGTCCTGCCGACCCTGCGGGCCGCCCGCTACACCGGCGGGCTGTCCGTCCACAAGTTCGTCAAAACCGTGACCTATCAGCACGCCACCCGCGAGGGGTCGCTGGAAATCGCGAACGTCTGCGAGCGGGCCTGCAACTACGAGAACATGCTGGCCCACGGTCTGAGCTGCCGGGCCCGGATCGACAAATACGCTAAAAATCCCACTGCACCGGATTGTCGTCGAGCCGCTCGGTGACCCGGCGGCTGATGGCCTCCATTTCGACCAGGTCGGAGGCGGTGAGGCTCACCTTCATGGCACCGGCATTCTCGGCGGCTTGGGACGGGCTGCGCGCCCCGGCGATGGCGCAGGTGTTCGGATGCGACACGACCCAGGCCAGCGCCAGCTGCGCCAGGCTGGCCCCGTGGCGCCGGGCGATCGGCTTCAACTCCTCCACGGCCTTCAGCACCAGCGGGTAGACGTCCGGTTTGAAGAGCCGGTGCCCCCGGCGGTGGTCGCCCTGCTCGAACGCCGGGTCCGCTCCGAACCGGCCCGCCAGGATGCCCTGGGCCATGGGCGAGTAGGCCAGCACCGTGATGCCGTTTGCGGCGCAGGTGGGCTGGGCATCCTTTTCCACGTGCCGCCAGAGCAGCGAATAGGGGGGCTGCAGGCTGTCGATCCGGCCGCAGCGGCCGGCCGCTTCGACCTGGGCGCGCGAAAAGTTGGACACCCCGATGGCCCGTATCTTCCCCTGTGCCTTCAGGTCGCCCATGGCGCGCATCGTCTCTTCGATGGGCACCTTGCGGCTGCCGAAAGAGCCCGCGGGCCAGTGGATCTGGTAGAGGTCGATCACGTCGGTTTTGAGGTTCTTGAGGGACCGATGGCAGGCCTCGATCACCTGATCGTACTGCAGGTGGTTCGAGAACACCTTCGTCATCAGCACCACCTTGTCGCGGATCCCTGCCGTGGCGGCGGCGAGGATGCGCTCGGAGTGCCCCTTGCCGTACATCTCGGCCGTGTCGAAGGCGTTGATCCCGGCGTCCACCGCCGCGCGCACGCTCTTTTTTGTCTGCGCATCGTCGATCCCCGCCCACATCTCCTTGCCGGCCTGCCACATGCCCATGACGACGGGTGAAATCATAACGTCTGAAGCCCCCAGCCGGAGCGTTTTTTCCATCGGCCTCCCCTCCTTTTCTACCGTTATCCCGGCAAACCCGGTGGATTCGTGATCACCCCGTCCCGCCTTCCCCCGGCGGGGGGGCGCGGCCGCAACCGGCCGCAGATCCATCGGCGTGGCGGCTGTGGACGGCCGCACGTCCGCCACCCGCAGGTCGATAGTAGGGTCGATTCGGCTGAAACACAAGCGGGTCGATGTGGCGTGCCGATTGACAGTGAAAGGCCGGGGTCATATACCCTAAAGCATCAAGCGAGGCCCATCCATGTATCTAGCGTCCGTCATCGATGGCGGCAGGAGACAATTCTACATTCGCCAGTCCTACCCGGATGGGGAGAGCTACCTGCACCGGGACCTTTTCAAGCTGGGTCCGGCGCCCGGCCGCTTCATCGTCTACCCCGGCGGGAATTCGTTTTATGTCGACGAGGCGGTGGAGGATGCCATCCGCGACCACGGCATCGAGACCAGCCAGGAGGACCTGGAGAGCATTTTCTGGCCCTTCGTCGACCCTGAGATCCGCCGCAAGCTGGAGCCGTTTCGGAGGCAGGAGCGCAGGCTCAAGGAGGAGCGCGAGGTCAAGCAGGCCCCCCACCCGGAGAGCCTTCACCTCTTCGACAAGCGCCGCATCCATTTCCTGAAATTCGGCCAGATGGAGCAGCGCTCTTTAGACCGCCTTCCGGCCTCGGCCGTCCGGCAGCTGCAGGCGAAGTCGCGCGACGAGATCGAGCAGAGCTTCATGCAGATGGAAACCGTTCTCCGGCCGCGCGAGATCAAAGCCTACTGCTACGTCATCTTCAACCTGCAGCAGTTCTTCACCCAGCGCTTTGCCAAGGACACGCCCGAGTTCCTGGACCCGGACGAGGTCGACCGCTGTTTCGTGGAGGAGCTCTGCGCGCTCGACGCGGACGCCTCCTTCTGGCCCGGGGTGCCGGCCGCCGGGCGTTTGCACGACTATCTCGTGCGCTACGTCCTGATGTTCTTCGACCACGACTATGGTTCCCGCTCCCTGGCCGAGGAGTACCTGCGGGATTTCATGAACCGGCACCGCGAACACCGGCCGCCGGAGTCGGTTGCCGTCGGCCTGGAGGAGGCCGGACGCATTTTCGGCAAAAGCCGCGAGGCGCTGAAGCGGCTGACGCGCCGAGACCTCGGCCGCCTTTACCGCCGCCGGGCCCAGGAGCTGCACCCGGACAAGGGGGGCAGCCACGAGACCTTTCTGCGGCTGACGGCGGCCTACCACCGGCTGCTACGCACAAAGAAGTGACTGCCGCCGATCCGGGCAGGCCGGGCCTTTCGGTACGGCGAGCGCGTTTTTCAAAATCCACACGCAAGGAGGGGGAATGTTCGACTTCGACGAGGTGATCGACCGGCGCGGCACGGCCAGCGAGAAATGGGAGAAATACCGCGGGCGGGACGTCCTCCCCATGTGGGTGGCGGACATGGATTTCCGCTCCCCGCCATCCGTCATCGAGGCCCTGCAGCGCCGCGTCGCCCACGGGGTGTTCGGCTACACCGGCCCGCCGGCGGAAGTGGTCGAGGCCGTGGTCTCCATGCTGGAGCGCGACCACGGCTGGCGGGTCGAGCCGGGGTGGATCGTCTGGCTCCCGGGGCTGGTGTGCGGCCTGAACGTGACCTGCCGTGCCGTTGGCGGCGACGGGGACGATGTGGCCGCCCTGACGCCGGTCTACCCGCCGTTTTTATCTGCGCCGAACTACTCGCGCCGCGGGGTGGTGCGCGTTCCGCTGCGGGAGGAGGCCAACCGCTGGAGCATCGATTTCGAGTGCCTGGAGGATGCGCTCACCCCGCGGACCGGGCTGTTCATGCTCTGCAACCCCCACAACCCGGTCGGCCGCGTCTTCGCGCGTGAGGAGTTGGAACAGCTGGCCCGCTTGTGCCTGCGGCGCGGACTGGTGATCTGTGCGGATGAAATCCACTGCGGGTTGCTGCTCGACCCGCGCAAACGCCACATCCCGATGGCCACCCTGGGCCCCGAGGTCGCCGAGCGCACCATCACCCTGATGTCGCCCAGCAAGACCTTCAACCTGGCCGGCCTGGGGTGCGCGTTTGCCGTCATCCCCTCGGCGGAGCTGCGGAAGCGCTTTCTGCAGGCCAAGGCCGGGGTCGTGCCGATGCTGAACCCTCTCGGCTACCTGGCGGCGGCCGCGGCCTACCGGGACGGCGAGGGGTGGCGGCGCGCCCTGATCGATTATCTCAGGGGCAACCGCGACCTCCTGGCTGCCGCCCTGAGCGAAATGCCCGGGAGTCTGACCCTGGCGCCCGTGGAGGGGACCTATCTGGCCTGGATCGATGTGCGGCCGGCTGGGCTCGGGGCCCCGGCGGCATTTTTCGAGGAGGCAGGGGTGGGGCTGCAGGACGGGCGCGACTTTGATGGCAAGGGCTTCGTGCGCCTGAATTTCGGCTGCCCGCGGGCGGTCCTGACGGAGGCGCTGGCCCGCATGCGTCGCGCGCTGGCAAGGCGCTTCGGGCCATGAGGGGGGCAAGTCGGGGGGGCTATCCCCCGCGCGGCCTCTGACGTCATGCTTCAGGCGGCGCCGATTTTTTTCGGCGGGCGGTCTTGGCCTTCTTGGGGGCCGGCTTTGCAGCGGCCTCTTTTGCCTCCTGCGCGGCCTTCTCCCATTGCCGGCGCTTCTGGATGCGGTCTTGAAACTGAACGGACGTTTGGGCCTCTTCGCCGCTCGCCCACCGGATTACCATGTCGCTTTTCTCAATCGACATGACCGTGAAGACCCCTTTTTCGTTCTCGTACTTCTCTCCGACCACAAATTCGAATTCAGCGGGTGGATACATTTTCCCTCCCTCGGGGGTATTTTCTCCTCGCACCCAGCGGCCAGGACGCCCCTATGCTGCGCCGGCGTGTGCGCCGTTTGAAAACGGCCCAAAAAAACCACCGCACTTTGAAGAGTGTGGTGGTTAGGCCCTACGCTGCAAAATGGGTTAAGACCGATCGCAACGGCGACCGACGCCCGCAGGGGGGATTCGGCGCCGCTTTGATTGCAAGCTACGCCCTGCGTGCTCCGGTGTCAACACAATTATCTCGGGTGGGGGTTCGGGGAGCGCCCTGCAGATCGATCGAACGCTACCGCTCGTGGTCTCTTTCCCGCACTCAACCGACCCCGGCCGTCACCACCGCAAAGCACGCATCCCGGTTCGGCGGTCTACTTTTCCAGCAGGGAGATCATGCGGGCGTATTGGTATTGCCTGGCGTAATCCAGGGGCGTGTTCCCGTATTTGTCTTTAAGGGTCTTGTCCGGACGATACGTGAGCAGGATCTCGGCGATGGCGGGAAGATCGTAGAAGGCCGCGAGGTGCAGCGCGGTTGCACCGTTCGAATTGCGGGCATTTACGTCGGCGCCTTTTTTGCAAAGGTACTCGACCGCTTCAGGCTGTTTGCTGTAGGTTGCTATGATCAACGCCGTGCTCCCGGCTTCGTTCTTCGTTTCGATCGAAACGCCGCTGCTCAATGCCTTGTCCATGCGCCCGACGTTGCCGATCTGGGCATTGTACAGCAGCCCGCCGCAGGAGCACAAAAGCCATCCCAGAGAAATCGCCGCCAACCCGTAAAAGATCCGCATGACATCCCCCCCCTTTTTTTTGATGGAGATCCGGGCTCTCGTCGTTTTAGAACCGATCGCGGGGTCAAAACGCCCCCCTCACTGTTTATAGCCGATCGCGCGCAGCAGCCCTTTGCGCTTCTGGATGTCCGCATCGGTTTCGATGCCCTTGGACCTGAAGCCGTCGATCACTCCCAGAATCCCCCGGCCCTGCCCGGTTTCACCGATCACCACCTCCAGCGGGTTGGCCGTGGCGCAGAAGATGCGGCACACCTCGGGCAGGTTGCGAATGGCGTTCAGCACGTTGATCGGGTACATGTCTCGCATGAACACGATGAAGCTGTGGCCGGCGGCAAGGGCGAAGGCATTCTGTTTCGCCAGCTCCACCAGCTCCGGGTCGGTGCCGCTGTGGCGCACCAGGCAGACGTCGGAGGCCTCGCAGAAGGCCAGGCCGAACTTGGCGCCGGGCACCGTCGACACCATGGCCTCGTGCATGTCCTCCACGGTCTTGATGAAATGCGACTGCCCCAGGATCAGGTTGAACTGCTTCGGGTTTTCGATCGTGACGATCTTGATATCCATCGCATCCTCCGATGAGGGGTCCTCTGAAAGCCGAGGCGAGAGTCGGTTTTGTGTTGCCCCAAACGACGCGGGCGGATCCATCCGCGTCACCCGCCGATCGATCTCATCTGACAGCACACGTGCGCCGGTTCGCCCGCGGAAAGATGGTGGTCCGAGGGCTTGAGCCGAATGGTCTTGAAGAAAAGCTCGGCCAGATCGTCGTCGCTGCAGCCCCGGCGCATCGGACCCTTGAGGTCCTCCTGTGGAAACCTTGGTTTCGGGATCCAGCGTGGCTATATGCCAAGGGCAGGCATCCTGACAGGCACCACAACCCACACAGCGGTCTGCATTCACCACTCTGGCACCGGTCTTCAGGTCCGCAGTTATAGCCCCGACTGGGCAAGCGTCGCCACACGCTGGATGAGAACACTGTCTGCATGTCTCGCCCACAATGCGGAAATTGCCGTGCTGGCCGTCAGCAGTTGCAAACGCTGCAGTAACGCCTTTCACGCCGTAATTGAGGTTCCTGTTCACTTTGAGCCTGGAAATGTAGGCCGACCCCTTGCCATCGTTGCGTACGGTACAGGCCGTCTCACAGCGCCTGCAGCCAACGCATAGGTTCGGATCATGAACAATAGCGCCAGACGACAAAGTCCAGACTT
>JAWOHH010000056.1:0-8922 GCA_046496215.1 Desulfobacterales bacterium | reverse complement strand
GCCACGTCAAGTCCGTGGCCTGCGTCAACCGCGATCTCCACTACCACGACTCGGGCGAGATCACCCAGGAGATGCTGGATGCCACCTACCGCTGCCCGGTGGATTTAGTGGCCCACGGGGTGCCGCACCGGGTCCACCGGGCAGCGGTAGGCCGCATCCAGCATCTCTTGGGTGATCTCGCCCGAGCCGTGGTAGTGCAGGTCGCGGTTGACACAGGCCACGGACTTGACGTGGCTGGAGAGGATCATCATGTCGTGGCTTACGGCCACGATGGTCACGGTCCGGTTCAGCTCGGTCAAGGCTTCGTAGAATTCGCCGCGGCTCTGGGCGTCGATGCTGGCCATGGCCTCGTCCAGGAAGAGCACTTCGGGCGCCGAGACGAGCGCGCGGGCAATGAACACCCGCTGCAGCTGCCCGCCGGACAATTCGCCGATCCGGCGGTCCCGCACCTCCCAGACCCCGAGCTTTTCCAGGGCCGCCTGGGCGGCCAGGCGGTCCTGCCGGCTGTGCCGCGACCAACCCCTGCTCGTCCGCAGCCGGCCCATCAGGACCACGTCGAGCACCGAAACCGGGAAGCTCCTGTTGACGTGGACGTTCTGCGGGACGTAGCCGATCCGGTGGGAGGCCTTGGCCGGCGGCAGGCCGAAGACGCGCACCGTGCCGCGGCTCGGCTCGAGCAGACCCAGCATCAGCTTGAGCAGGGTTGTCTTGCCCCCGGCGTTGGGCCCGATGACGACCAGGAAATCCCCCCGCTCGACTCTCAGGTCCACCTCCTGGAGAACCGGCTGACCGTTGAAGGAGAACCAGACCCCGCTGACGTCGATGATGGTCTCGGACAATTTAGTCACCTTCAAGGGAAGGCCGCCTTGAACCGCCTACCGACCGCGCGCAGGTTCTCGGCCCAGTTTGCGGCCAGCGGGTCGATGGCCACCACCTGGCCCCCGATCTCCCGTGCCACCATCTCCGCGCTTCTGGCTGAGAACTGCGGCTGGACGAAGACCACCTTGATCCCCTGCTCCCGGGCGTGGTGGATCAACTCTGTCAGCTGGGCAGGCTTGGGGTCCTTGCCCTCGATTTCGATCGGCACCTGCTCAAGCCCGTAGGCCTGGGCAAAATAGCCCCAGGAGGGGTGGAACACCATAAACCGGGCGCCCGGGCTGCCGGCGAACAGGCCTTTGAGTTCGGCATCGAGGGCCTCGATCTCCCGCACGAAGTCAGCCAGGTTGTTCTCATAACGCGTCCGGTTGACGGAATCAACCGCGATGAGCCCATCGGCGATCTGTTTGGCTTGAACTTTGACCAGCGGCGGCGACAACCACAAGTGGGGGTCCGGCCCGCCCGCATGGTCATGGGAATGGGCTGATTTTTTATTGTCGTGGGAATGGGTGTGGCCTTTCCCCTCATGGCGGTGTGCGGGAAGCGCCATCTTCTCGATCCCGGCATCCGTGTTGACAATTCGCATCTCGGGATTGGTTGCGGCGATCTTCTTGATCCAGGCCTTTTCGAAGTCGATGCCTACCGTAAAGTAGACTGCGGTCTTGGCCAGTTCGGCCATCTGCCGGGGCTTGGGCTCATACGTGTGCGGGTCGGCCCCCGCCGGCACCAGGACCGAGACCTCCACCAGTTCCCCCCCGATTCTCTGGACGAAGTATTGCTGGGGGGCGATGCTGACAAAGGTTTTCACCTGTTTGGCTTCCGCCTGCGGAAGCCAAACAGAGATCATCATAAAAACAAGTGCGGACAGACCACGGACGATAAGCTTCATAATCGTCTCCTTTTCATATGGTGCAATAAAATTGCATCAGGTGAAATTTTATTCAAAGCGGCAACCATCTGAAAGCGATCTATTTGTCTGCCTGCAAAAATAACAAAGACTGGAATCGGACGCCATTTACTGATTACTAAAGGCTTAAATTAATTGATGCAACTGTATTGCATAATTGGCCTTGCGTCAAGCGACAATGGCTCTATCCCCAAGAAACACACATCTTTATTTCAGCGGATAGTGTTCGTGCGGGCGAGTCCCCAGGGGGTGGGCATGGACATGCTCGTGCGGATGGATTTCCGCGTCGATGCGGATCCGGCCGTTTTCCATGGTGTAGGCAGTGCTCGTGGTCGACGCCAGAAAATCGAGCTCGTGGGAGATCAGGACATAGGCGAGGTCAAGGCCGAGCAGGACCTCCAGGAGTCGGGCCCGGGTGCGGCTGTCCAGGCCGTTGGCGGGCTCGTCCAGAAGCAGCGCTTCGGGCTCCATGGCGAGCACCGTTGCCAATGACACCATGCGCTTCTCCCCGCCGGAGAGCTTGAAGGTGACCCGCTCCTCGAACCCCTCCAGGCCGAGGAAGGCCAACGTCCGCCGGGCGATGGCCACGGCCTCGTCCCGTGGTTTGCCCAAATTGAGCGGGCCGAAGGCCACGTCCTCGATCACCGTCGGGCTGAACAACTGGTCGTCCGGGTCTTGAAAGAGCAGGCCGATCCGGCGGCGCACCTCCACAAAATCCTTCTCTTCACGGACTTTCCGGCCGAAGACCTCGATCTTTCCTGAAAGCGGTTTGACGAGCCCCATGATCAGGTGGAACAGCGTGGTCTTGCCGCTGCCGTTGGGGGCCATGATACCGACGCGGTCCCCGCCGTTCAGCCTGAAATCAAGCTCACGCAGCACCAACGGGCCCCCGGGGTAGCCGAAGGAGACCTTTTTTAGGTCGATGATCGGTGCCTCGCTCATGGCCGGATTATGCTGACCCTGCCGGGGGTTTGCAAGCAGGAATTGCGCAACAACGTTAGTGGGTGCAATCTGACCTCAGGGGGCGCTCTTTTGGCATTGCGGGTTTTTGTATGGTGTGGGAGCGGCTTCCAGCCGCGATGACAAACTCCCGCGTTGCGAAATTTTCCGTGCAAAAGAATCGCGACTGGAAGCCGCTCCCACAGGGAAAAGGCCGACTTTTTGTGAGGCCATCACCAGGTTGCAGCCCCCAGCTCGAGTGCGGCGATCCCGGCCACGGCGGCCGCCATCAGCGCTGTGAAAACCACTCCGCCGGCGCCGGCCCTGAACTCCTGCAGGCTGTAGAACTTGCGCTGGAAGCCGCGGCACAGCATGGCCCAGCGCACCCGCTCCGCGCGGTCGACGGCCTTTACGAACAGCATTCCGATCAGGTAGGCATAGGTGCGGTAGGTGTGCAGGTTCGTGCCGGGACGAAACCCCCGGATGGCGGCCGCCCGGACGAGCCGCTGGTACTCCTGTTCGAGCACGAAGAGGTAGCGGTAGGTCATGAGCATCAGATGGACGATCTTGTCCGGCACCCGCAGGCGGTGCAGGGCATGGCCCACGGTCGCGAAGGGCATGGTGGCCACCAGCGCAACGAGGGCGAGCACGATGGCGTTCGACTTGAGGGTGATCCGCGCGGCAAGCGCCACCCCCTCCCGTGCCGCGGTCAACGGCCCCAGATGGAAAAGGGCCTCGCCGGGGAATGTGAACGGGACTGCCACCCACAGGAAGATAACAAAACCGTTCACCACCAGCAGGCGCTTCAGGACCTCCACCGCTCGCAGGCGGGCAAGCGCGGTTAGGGCGACGGCTACGGCCAGGGCGGCGCAGAGGGCTGAAAACTGCGTGCAAACGGCGGCTGCAATCGAAAAGAGGGCCGCTGCGGCCAACCGCAGGCGCGGGTCTATCCGGTGCAGCGGGGAGTCGCCCACGGCAAAGGGTTCGCTCAGCATTCAGGATTCGAAGAGGATCTTGTGGTTGACCAGGTTCATCGTCTTCAGCCGACCCCGGACGGTTTTCTGCTGACCGAAGATGTCGACCAGCAGGAACCCCCCGTTCTCCTGGGGTTCGACCACATCGACCGACTCCAGGATAAGCTCCTCGCGGTCGTCTCTAACCATGTACGCATTGGCTTCACACATCGGCGATGACCTCCTTGAACTCGATCGATTCCCCGTAGGCCTCTTTGAGATAGCGGATGACCGTGGCGCCGATGCCCCCGCCCTGATCGTCGACGACCCCCACGCGCTTCAAGCAGTGTTCCCCTTCCGGCGGCTGTTGAAATAGGCGGCGACACCTACGAGGCCGAAAATATACCCGAGGCCGCCGAGGACATCGGTCAAACGAATTTTTTGCTCCCGCATCTCGGCCAGCGTCCGCAGGATGGGCGCAAGCTTCTTGTCCAACGCCTTTTCTATCGCCTTGTCGATGCCCGCGGGCAGCGGAGCCGCTGCGGCGGGAGGAGGTGCCCCGTCCGTCGGGTTTTCGATCGCCGCGGCAGGCTGGGGTGTTGGTTGTGCCGGGACGCCCTGGGCCCTCCCGATATCGGCCGTCAACAGCAAGAGCACCACCATCAGGACCGCGGTTGAAGCATGGCGCAGCCGCATGGAACCTCCTTTCGGAAAGGATTTCACGGTGCGAGATCCTGCTTGGACAGGGCCCACTCGGCCCGATGGCCCATCCCGGCCTCGAGCACGATTTTAAGGTCGTCCTGCTTGGGGATTTTAAAAGAAAACTCCCCCTTGGTGTTGGTTTTGCCGTTGAGAAGCTCCTTGCTGCTGGAATCAAAAACCCGGATGACACCCTCCTGCACTTTTTTGCCGTCCGGGTACTTGCACTCGACCATTACGGTGTCGCCTTCGACCCAGGCGAATATGTTCACCCGGTGGGCGGAAGCCGCGGTGGCCGCAAACAGGATCGCTAGCACACAACACGCCGCTGCGAGCGTCCGGATGTTCATGAAATCTCCTTGGGGGAACCCCCCGGCAGTATCGACGGTTGGACTTTCTTGAGGAAGGCCACGCACATGGCGGTCACAATGCCCTCGATGATCATCACGGGCAGGTGCGCCGCAAGAACTGCTGCGGCCACCTCGAAAAATTGCTCCTCGGTGAACATCAGGGCCAGGGCCACGATGATGCCGCCCAGCAATACCGCCATGAAACCGCAGGTGAAGGCGCCCGCCAGTGCGACCGCTGGGGTGCGGCTCAGGAGGGGCGAGAAAAGATAATAGCCCACCACCGCCGGCAGGGCCATGATGAGCGTGTTGACCCCCAGCGTGGTGATGCCGCCGAACTGGAAGAACACCGCCTGCAGGGCCAGAGCGACCAGAATGACGGGAAAGGCCGCCCACCCCAGGAGCAGCCCGACGATGCCGTTCATGATCAGGTGCACGCTCGTGGGGCCCAGGGGGACGTGGACCAGCGAGGCGACGAAAAAGACCCCCGAGAGCATGCCGGCCCGGGCGATCCGGTCGTAGTCCAGCTTCTTCAAGCCGATGGCGGTGCCGGCCGCGGCGAGGGCCGCACCCAAGACCAGCACCGTGCCGGAAAGGACTCCTTCCGAAACATGCATGGCTCACCTTTGACGACTTCGTAAAAAACCCAATCTCTGCGTTGCGCTTCATTCCGTGGTCGCTGCGGCGTACTGCAAGTACGCCTCGCGACACGGAATTCGCGCGCCTTGATCTTGGGCTTTTTACAAAGCCGTCTGGTTCAAGGACTTATTACAAGTCCATCGCCTTTGACGACTTCGCAAATCGGCGTTTTCGAACCGGTTATATCATCAAGGCCAGTGGTAGTCCCGCCCGGGCGGGACCGCGATGATCGCGGCTGGAAGCCACTCCCACCAGAAACCTACGCCGAATCTAATCCAGGAGTTCGATGTTGGCAACCAACGGTGCCCTCGTCACCGAAGAGGTTGCTAGAACCCGAACTCGGCCCGCACCATGCCCGCGAAGACCGGATCGTTGTCGGAGTCCCCGCCGGGGTTCCAGACGTACTGGAGGTCCGGGGTGAAGGCCAGGTTCTCGGTGACCGCGATGCGGTAGTAGGCCTCCAGGTGGTACTCGGGGTCATCCGCCGCGAAGCGGCTGTCGGGCACGAGGCCGGCAAAGCCGATGCCGATCTCGTCATCCTCGCGGCCGGGGATCAGCCCCTTCAGATAGAGCCCGCCCGAGGCCTCCCACTTGACCACGTAGACATCCTCGTTGTTCCAGCCGAAGCGGCCGAAGAGCCCGACCCTCTCGGTGATCTGCTGGTCGGCGGAGACCCCGAAGCCCCAGCCCTTGTACTTTTTCCCGTCGATGAAATTGCGGTCGGCGTCGAGCTTGGAGTGGTTGTAGCCGGCATACCAGCCGTAGAGCCGGTAGTTGCCCTGCAGCTCGCCGAACTTGGGCGACAGAGTGATCTGGCTGCCGATGAAGGGAGTGCTGAAGAGGTTGTCGTAATTGCTCTTGGTGGTGCCCGCAAGCGGAGAGTCCTCCACCAGGGGCCGGGAGCTGGAGGCGCCCACCAGCGATACGGAGAGCAACTCCACCGGCTGGAATTTCAGCCCGATCAGCGGGGTGTACTCGTTTTCGCTGTCCAAGACCGAGTTGTTCACAAAGGGCTTGCCGACGAACTGCGCCCCCTCGTCGTTGGCGAAGGCGTTGTCGTCCAGAAACCCCAGCTGCTCGCCTTTTCCGCCGGTGATGGCGAGCATGCCGTCGAAGAAGCTGTGGGTGTAGTGCAGCTCCAAGAGCTGCAGCTCGCCGTCTTTCTCGGAGTTGTCGTCGGCGATGGTGTTCAGGTTGCCCAGCAGCACGTCGGCCGGCTTGATCTTGCCCCCGCCGGTGCGGTCCGCCCCGCTGCCGTTTCCGGCGTGGATGCGCATGAAGAGCTCGCCGCCCTCCACCACCGGCAGGGCGGGCTTCCAGGTCAGCTCGAGATCGGCCGAAAAACCGGCCCCGCTCGGACTGCCGGCCTTCTCGCCCTCCAGCTCATCGGTGCGGCTCTCCTGGTAGTAGAGGATCGCCCCGCCGTGGACCTCCAGCGTGCCGAAGCGCTCCTCCAGCGCCTCGCCGATCTTCTCCTCCATTTTCGCCTCGCTCTTTGCCGCCTGTCGCTTGGCGAGCGACTCCTGCTCCTCCAGCTTTTGCTCCAACTCCTCGATCCGCTCCTTGAGGGCCTGGAGCTCTTTCAGGATGGCACTCGTTTCGGCCAGCGCCGGGTCGCCACTTCCTACAGTGAACATCAGTACGAGCAGAGCGACTACGTCTCGTTTCATAGAACCCTCCGGCAATCGCCTCGATTCAATCTTTTATTTTTTGTGGGAGCGGCTTCCAGCCGCGATGGGCATGGACTTTGCCCTCGACCCCTTGGCCCCTGGGACCTTTCTCCTCCTATCCGTCCGGCGTTACTTCTTCCCCTGCCAGTCGTGAAAATAGACCCAGATCACCCCGCCGATCTCGACCGCCTTGTCCTTCCCGTCCTTTTTCAACTTGAAGTCGGCCGTGCTGAGCGCCGCGAATCCCCACCAGCCAGCTCTGGGCGTGGCATAGGTGAAGACCCCGTTGCGGTCGGACTTGACGATCTGGGTGACCATGTACTCGGACGGGGCCTCGGCCTTCCCCTCCTGGTTGTAGAATTCGACTTCGACCTCGGCATAGGGCACCCTCTTGCCGTCCAGCATGACGATGCCCTGGAAGACGTTTCCGGCGTAGAGCCCGAAGGGGCGAGTCAGCGGCACGATCTCCGTCTTTAGCCCGACCTCCTGGTCCCAGCCCTCCTCGTCGCCGAAGGCGGGCACGACCACCTTGGTATAGTGGATGATGTAGCAATCCTCGGCCGGCTCCCAGTAGGGCTCCGGCTCCATAAAAAAGGAATAGACCCCGGGCTTTTTCAGCGTGTAGGCGGCGGTCCACCCCTCCTTGTCCATGACCTTGGCCGGTTTGAGGACGGCGAGCAGGTCCTCCTTCGACTCGCCGGCCATGACCCCGAAGGCTTTAGGCTTGGTCATGTCCATCCCCACCATCTCCATGGGGTGCGAGAAGGAGGCCTGAAGGTTCAGGGTCTTGGGGTCGCCCTGAGACACTGTTGACTTGGACGGAATCAGCATTCCGAAATGGGCCAGCGCCAATCCGGAAGTCACCAACACTACAGCCGCTGCCAGCACCCACACCGCCGTCTTCATTTTCATGTCGTCCCCCATTATTTTTTTGGTGAAACCAAAAAAATGGCGCAGCCAAAAAAAAAGCCACGGACCTCGGTGCCTTCATGGCACCCGAGCCTTCGTGGCTTGGTTGACCGCTATTCAGATTTTGTTTGAAATGGGGGCTTCGGCCCGCCGCTTGATTGGCCGCTACGCTATGGCAAACCGCCTCCCGTGTCAAGCGCCAATCGCACCCCCGCAGCCGGCCGGGGCGGTCCGGCAAGCGCCTTGACTTGGTTCGCGAAACCCTTTAAGTGTTGGGCGTATTCATTTTTCGGAGCTTTGATGGCCAAATCGTCCGCCGAAAATTCGCGTGCCAAGCCCGCCCTTGTCCTGAGCCGTAAGGCCGTTGTGGGGTGGGTGGCGGCGGTTTTTGCGATCTCCGGCTGGATGTTCGGCATGGGGGTCATGGTGGGCCGCGACTCCGCGCCGATCCGCTTCGACCTCGATCAGCTCAAGAAGACCCTGGGGTCCCTGCAGAGATCGGAGCAAACGGCCAAGCGCGGGACCCCTGCGGCGGACCCGGCGCAAATGAAGGACAAAACCAAACTCGACTTCTACGAGGTCCTGCCCAAGAACCGGGAAGATACGGATATGCCGAAGCTGCCCAAGCCGGCCCCGGCTACGCCGGCCGCCGCAAAGCCAGAGCCACAGGCCCCCAAGTCCCAGGAGTCGCCGGCGGCGGCCAAGGCCGAGAAGCCGCCAATGCTCGCGGCGGCTGCGCCGGCGCCCAGCGCCGCCGCGCCGGGCCAAGCCTTCACCGTGCAGATCTCCGCCGTCAAGAGCGAAGAGGAGGCCCGCCGCCAGGTGGAGCGTTTGCGTCAGAGCGGCTACGCCGCCCATGTCGAGGCCACCGCCATCCCGGACAAGGGCACCTGGTACCGCGTGCGCATGGGGGAGTTCCCCACCCGGGAATCCGCCCGGGGCACGGTGGACCGGCTCAAGAAGGACGGGTTCGGGTCCATGGT
>JAWOHH010000010.1:0-14697 GCA_046496215.1 Desulfobacterales bacterium | reverse complement strand
GCGGCTGATCTGCCTGGGGCTGCACGAAACCGTGCCGGTGCTGAGCGTCCTCTACCTGGCCGTCTTCTCGGTGCTCTTCATCCTGCTGGCGCTGGTCTTTATGAAAAAGCGCCTGGTCAAGTAGGGCGAGTTCGTAAAAAACCCAATCTCTGCGTTGCGCGTCATCCCGTGGTCGCTTGCCTGGTTGCTGTGATCCGGGAAGTGAACCGCTCGGAAAGCGGGTGCCGCGGCGCCGCCCTGTTCTTGACAACACCACTGGTGCAAAGATAATTTACTCCACAAGGGACAACTAAATGACCTCCACCCGAACAGCCGGTTTTCTGCAGGCCATTTTGCGCTGGGTCGACTCCGAGGCGGGGCTGGGCGATGACCCGCCCGAGCCCGGGCGGCGCGTGGAGTGGCTGCGCATCCTGCCCTTCATCATCCTGCACGGCATGTGCCTGGGGGTGATCTGGGTGGGGTGGAGCTGGGCGGCGGTTATCACTGCGGCGGCCCTCTACTTCATTCGCATGTTCGCCATCACGGGGTTCTACCACCGCTATTTTTCGCACCGCTCCTACAAGACCCACCGCGCCTGGCAGTTTCTTTTTGCGGTGCTGGGCAACTCCGCCGTGCAGCGCGGGCCGCTCTGGTGGGCGTCGCACCACCGGCACCACCATCGCTTTGCGGACACCGACGAGGACCCGCACTCCCCCGCGCGGCAGGGGTTCTGGTGGAGCCACATCGGCTGGCTCACCTCGGCCAAGCATTTCCCGACCCGCACCGCCTACGTGAAGGACTGGAGGCGGTTCCCGGAGCTGGTCTGGATCAACCGCTTCGACACCCTGGTGCCCGTGCTGCTCGCAGCCGGCCTCTACGCGTTCGGCGCGGGGCTGGAGGCAGCCGCCCCGCAGCTCGGCACCAACGGGCCGCAGATGCTCATCTGGGGGTTTTTCATCTCCTCCACGGTGCTCTTCCACGCGACGGTGACCATCAACTCGCTGGACCACATGCTGGGCACCCGGCGCTACGACACCCCGGACACCAGCCGCAACAACCTCGCCCTGGCCCTCATCACATTAGGAGAGGGCTGGCACAACAACCACCACCACTACGCCATCTCCACCCGCCAGGGGTTTTTCTGGTGGGAGATCGACATCACCTACTACCTTCTCAAGGCCATGTCCTGGCTGGGAATCGTGTGGGACTTGCGGCCGGTGCCCGAGCACATCCGCACCGGGCTATCCCACCGATAGGGTGTTTGACGGTATTTTGTTGCCGGAGTAATAGTTCACTCAAGCCGGGGTTTGAACGCCATGAAAATCGCGATTGTCGGCAGCGGGGTCTCCGGGCTGGTGACAGCCTACCTGTTGAACAGCGAGCACGAAATCACGCTTTTCGAATCCGAAGGCCGCATCGGCGGGCACACCTGCACCGTGGACGTTGAGGCGGAGGGGCGCTCCTACGCCGTGGACACCGGCTTCATCGTGTTCAACGAGGCGACCTACCCGAATTTCCTCAAGCTGATGCGGCAGCTCGGGGTGGCCTGGCAGCCCTCCAGCATGAGCTTCAGCGTCAAGTGCCCGCGGACGGGCCTCGAGTTCCGGCCCAGCAGCCTGAACACCCTCTTCATCCAGCGGCGCAACATCTTCAACCCGGCCTTTTATCGGATGGTCGTGGATATCGTGCGGTTCCGCCGGGACATGCGCCGGCTGCTCGCGAGCACCGATTTCACCCTCACCCTGAGCAAGTTCCTCGAGCGGCAGGGGTACTCGCAGTTCTTCAAACGCCACTTCATCATCCCGATGGGGGCCGCGATCTGGTCCTCCGACCCTGCGGGGTTCGAGCGCTTTCCGGCGCGCTTCTTCGCCCAGTTCTTCCACAACCACGGATTTTTAGACATCCGCCAGCCCCAGTGGCTGACCCTCAAGGGCGGCTCCCGGCAATACCTCGACCCGATCACCCGGGGCTTCAGGGAGCGGATCCGGGTCGACTGCCCGGTGGCCTCCATTCAGCGCTTTCCCGAGCGCGTCGAGGTCTCGGCCGGCGGCGCCCGCGAATCTTTTGACGCCGTGGTGATCGCCGCGCACAGCGACCAGGCCTTGGCGCTTTTGGCCGACCCCTCGGATGCCGAGCGCGGCATCTTGGGGCCCATCCCCTACCAGGAGAACCGGACGGTGCTGCACACCGACAGCTCGATTCTGCCCCGCCGCAAAGCCGCCTGGGCCGCGTGGAACTACCTGGTCCCGGAGCGGGATGCCGGCGGGGTGGCGCTGACCTACGACATGAACATCCTGCAGAGCATCTCCGCGCCGGTCGAGTTCTGCGTCTCCCTCAACCTGGAGGGGCGCCTGGACCCGGCCAGGGTGATCCGGCGCATGGTCTACCACCACCCGGCCTACTCCCCGGAGAGCCTCGCCGCCCGCAGGCGCTTCAAGGAAATAAACGGCGTCAACCACACCTACTACGCGGGCGCCTACTGGGGCTTCGGGTTTCACGAGGACGGGGTCAACAGCGCCCTCGAGGTCTGCCGGCATTTCGGGAAGGGGCTGGAGTGAAGAGCTGCATCTACGAAGGCACCATCCGGCACCGGCGGTTTCTGCCGGTGGAGAACGCGTTCCGCTACCGGTTGTTCCTGGTCTACCTGGACTTGGCGGAGTTGGAGCGGGTCTTCGCCCTGCACCCGCTCTGGAGCTGCGGGCGGCCCAACATCGCCTGGCTGCGGCGCCGCGACCACTTCGGCGATCCGCGCATCCCGCTGGAGCAGGCGGTGCGCGACCTCGTGCAGGAACGCACCGGCAGCCGGCCGGCCGGCCCGGTCCGCATGCTCTGCCACCTGCGCTACTTCGGCCACTGCTTCAACCCGGCGAGCTTCTTCTACTGCTGGGACCCCGCCGACAGCCGGGTGGATACGATCGTCGTTGAGATCCACAACACCCCCTGGGGCGAAGTGCACACCTACGTGCTGGACCGTGCGCGCAACCAGCACCCCGTCGCCGCCTGGCACCGCCACCGGCTGGCCAAGGAGTTCCACGTCTCGCCCTTCATCGACATGGAGATCCACTACGACTGGCGCTTCCGCGAACCCGGGGAGGAGCTCAAGGTCCACATGATCGACTATCAAAAGGGGGCCCGGCTCTTCGACGCCAGCCTGGCGCTGCGGCGCACGGAGATCACCCCGGGCACCCTGACCCGGGTGCTGATCCGCTACCCGCTGATGACCGTCAAGGTGGTTGCCATGATCTACTGGCAGGCCCTGCAGTTGAAACGCAAAGGGGCCCCGTTCTTCACCCACCCCGGCAAGCGCCCGACATCGGCGCCAAGGATTCTGCCATGACCGAGTTCATCATCCCCGCCGAAACCCCGGCCGCGGAGCAGCTCAAGACCCGCTCGCTGGACCGGTTTTCACGCCGGAACCTTCTGAAACTCCTGGAGCGCCTCGAGCGCGGCCGGCTCGTCATCGCCGACGGCGCGGAGCGGGTCGCCTTCGGCCGCACCTCCGAGGCGTTCCCGCTCGAGGCCGTCATCACCGTCCACCACCAGCGCTTCTACGGCGACTGCCTCTTTCGGGGCACCATCGGGGCCGGCGAGGCCTACATGATGGGCCTCTGGTCGACCGACGACCTGACAGCCGTGGTGCGCATCTTCGCCCTGCACCCCGAGGTCTTCAGCGGCATGGACACGGGCATAGCCCGGATCACGGCCCCGCTCCTCAAATACCTCCACGCCCTGAACAAGAACACCCGCGAGGGCAGCCGCCGCAACATCGTGGCCCACTACGACCTGGGAAACGATTTCTACCGGCTCTTTTTGGACGAGACGCTGACCTACTCCTGCGGCATCTTCGAGCGCCCCGAGAGCACGCTCGCCGAGGCGTCGGCGGCCAAGTACGAACGCATCTGCAGGAAGCTTGCCCTGAGCGCCTCGGACCACGTGCTCGAGATCGGCACCGGCTGGGGCGGGTTCGCCCTGCACGCGGTGCGGCGCTTCGGCTGCCGGGTCACCACGACCACCATCTCCGACCGGCAGCACGAGCTGGCCGGACGGCGCATCGCGGAGGCGGGGCTCTCCGAGCGCATCCGCCTGCTCAAGCAGGACTACCGCGACCTGACCGGAAGCTACGACAAGCTCGTCTCGATCGAGATGATCGAGGCCGTGGGCCATCAGTTCCTGGAGGAGTTCTTCCGGGTCTGCAGCCAACGCCTGAAACCCGACGGCGCCATGCTGCTGCAGGCCATCACCATCCGCGACCAGGTTTTCGACTGGCACAAGAAAAACGTGGACTTCATCAAGCGTTACATCTTCCCCGGAAGCTGCATCCCGTCGGTGGCGGTTATCTGCGATGCCGTCGCCCGCGCCACCGACCTGCGCCTCTTCCACCTGGAGGACATCACCCCGCACTACGCCGTTACCCTCCGGCACTGGCGCGAGAATTTCTTCCGCAACCTCGGGCAGGTCAAAGCCCTGGGGTTTTCGGAGACCTTCATCCGCATGTGGGAGTTCTACCTGTGCTACTGCGAAGGCGGCTTTGCCGAACGCTACCTGGGGGACGTGCAGATGCTCTTCACCAAGCCCATGTGCCGCAGGCAGCCCATCCTGCCGCCCGTGGCCGCATGACCGCGGGCCGGGGCCCTGCCGCCCGGGCCGTATCGTGCCGGTCGCCCCGGAGCAGGCAGGCCCCCCGAGAGCGGAGCGGCCTGTGAGCGCCCCCCGGCGCTCGACCGACCCTACTCGGGGTTCAACCGCAGGGTGTCTCTGGCGTGCGCATCGATGGCCTGGTCGCTGAACCACCAGTAGCGCTTCTCCCCGTTCATGAACGGCGCCACCTGGTCCGTGGTGTGCGGGTCGAACTGCCGGCCGGCGACCCCGCCCGGCAGCACGGCCATGATTTTATCCGGGTCCGCGAAATCCACCACCATCCGCAGCGAGGCGGAGATGCTCACCTTGTAGGGGGCGCCGAAGTCGTAGATCCCACGGCAGAGGGTCGCATCCGAGCCCCGGGCGGGGTGGGAGCCGGCGCCCAACCAGCCCTTCCCGAAGCCGCCGCGGCGGATGGGGCTGATGAATTCGTGCACGTGGACCTTCCCCCAGAGCCACCCGGCCGGGTCATCGCCCAGTGCGGCGTTGAGGGCCCCGGCCGCTTTGGTTGCCGCCATGTGGAGGAGGTCGTCCAGGGTCTCGTTTTTGTCGGCCGTGGAGACGATGTCGAACCACGGGGATTCCCCGGCGCGCACCATCGCGAGCAGCCGTTCCTGCCAGAAGCTCCAGTTCTTCAACATCGACAGCGCCAGCTCCTCGCCGAGCTCGTCCGCGAAGACCAGCCGGGCGAACTCGCGGTAGACCGCCTGGAAGACGGTGGGGGCCGCCTGCTCGGGCGAGTCGACGCAGTCCCACTCCGCCAGCAGCCGGCCCATTCTCCGGGTGTCATCATGCGCCGTGAGGGCTTGCGCCATCCGCGGGGCGATTTCCCGGGCCAGCAAGTTCACGGCGTCCAGCTGGTAGCGCCAGTGGTCGTCGGCCGACTTTTGCCCCGGGGCGTCCATCAGCTCCGCGAGCCGCCGGTAGCGGAAAGAGGGGGCCGCGTAGGTGCTGTAGTGGTAGGGGTAGCCCGGGCCGACCGTCAGGTGGTTGCAGGTGCCGACCCAGCCGCGGGCCGGGTCGAGCGCATGCGGCATCTGCGGCCAGGGGATCCACCCGGTCCAGTTGTCCCGGCCGTCCTTGACCTCGAAGGGCAGAAGCGACTGCCCCTGGGTGCGGATGGGGATCTTGCCGGTGGTCTGCCAGCCGATCCCGCCCTGGGAGTCGGCAATGACGAAGTTCAGGGCGATCTGGTTGAGATTGGAGATCTGCGCGCGCACCTCGGCCACGCTGCGGCACGCGATCACCTCTTCGAACCCGAGGACCGGGGCCATGGCCTCGAAACTCGACCACCGCAGCGACACGAGCTTGTCGGTGCCCACCCCCGGCAGGAGGCCGGAGACGACCGGCCCGCGGCGTGTGGCGCGCACCGTGATCTTCTCCTCCCGGAAACCGTCGGGGGCTGTCCGGTCCCTGATCTTTATCGTCTCCTCGATCACCTCGAAGGGGATCGAGGACGAACCTTCGAGGTAGCGCTGCGGGTCGGCGGGGTCCACACTCTCGATGTAGAGGTCCTGGGTGTCGCCGTAGGCGTTGGTGACCCCCAGGGCGATGTGCTCGGTGCGGCCGATCGTCATCCCGCCGATGCCGGGTATGGCCACCCCGACCGCCCGCACGCCGGGGGCGATCAGGCCGCAGGGATACCAGGGCCCCGGCAGGATATTGGCCTCCAGATGGGGATCGTTCGCCACCACGGGTTTGCCGGAGGCGGAGAGGGCGGCGCCCGCCACCCAGTTGTTGCTGCCGACCCTGAGCGGGCCCTCTTCCAGGTATGCGCGCAACAGCCTGTCCGCTTCGATCCCCAGCCGGCCGGCGCCCGGGGCCTGCTCGCCGGCGCCGCCCGACGGCCCCCCCTCGGCGTCCGGGTTGACGTTGATGGGGAAGATCTCGGCCGCTTTCGACGGGCCGAGCTTTTCGACGAGCATCTGGGCGATGATTTCCGAGTTGAGGTTGGCGGCGCTGTTCCAGCCCATAAAGTGCAGAATGGTCAGCGAGTCGGCGATGCTCCAGGGCTCGGCCGTGAGGCCGGAGAGCTTGAACTCCAGATGGATCTCCTGCGGGCGGCTCCGCATGAAGGCGTTGACCCCGTCGGCGTAGCTCTGCAAGAACCGCCGGCTCTTCTCGCCGAGCAGCCCGGCGTGCCTTTCGGCGTGGCGCCGGAAGCCCAGCGTCCGCATCCGGGCATCCGATTCGGATCCCGCCGGGCCGATCAGTTCGGATATGCGTCCGGAGGCGAAGAGGCGCGTCAGCGCCATCTGGAACAGTCGGTCCTGCGCCGTCACAAAGCCCTGAGCCAACCAGAGGTCGTCCAGGTTTTGGGCGCGGACGAACGCCATCCCCTTCTCGTCGCGCTGCACGGTCACCGGCGCCTTGAGGCCCGGCAGCGCCAGCGCGCCGTTTTTTTCATAGCGGTTGAAAGGGGAGGCCCCGAAGGGGTTGACGACGACCAGCACGCCGGCTGCGGAGATCAAAACCAGCCCCAGCAGGAGCCAAACGACAATTTTCAATCCGCTCATTTTGGGCGCTCCTCCCGCCGGCCCGGAAGAGATCCGGCATTCACACGTTTTTGAGAAGGTAATGCGAGACCAGCCACTCCCGGCCGCCGCGGAACCCCCATAGCTCGGCGCAGGCCATGAAGAAGATGCGCCAGCGCTGAAGCCAGCGGGCGGCATCCTTGTCGCCGTAGACCCGGCGCATCACCGGCAGAACCTCCTCCCGGCGCGCATCCAGGTTGGAGAGCCAGGCTTCGGCCGTTTTTTGGTAGTGCCGGCCGCCCACGCGCCAGTGGCCCTCGACCGATAGGTGCTCCTGGCAGTAGAGCAGCAGGTCGTCGGAGGGGATCATGCCGCCCGTGAAGAAGTGCCGCCCCATCCAGTTGTCGTCCCCCTCGGTTTCGAAAAGATAGGCGTAGCGGACGTGGGTGAAGATGTGGATGAAGAGTCTGCCCCCGGGTTTGAGCCAGCGGTGGATGTTGGCGAGCAGGAGCGGCCAGTTGCGCATGTGCTCGAACATCTCCACCGACACGACCCGGTCGAAGCGCCGCTCGGTGTCGAAGCGGTTCATGTCGGCCGTGAGCACCTCGAGGTTCGTGAGCCCCCGCTCCGCGGCCGCCGCCGTGATGAAGCGCCGCTGCGGGGCGGAGTTCGAGACCGCGAGGATGCGGCTCTTCGGGCAGCGCGCGGCCATCCAGAGCGAGAGCGAGCCCCAGCCGCAGCCGAGCTCCAAAACCTCCATGCCGTCGGCAAGCTCCGCGCGCTCGCAGGTCAAGGCGAGCATGGCCTCCTCGGCCGCATCCAGGTGCTTGATTCCGGCCGGCCACAGGCAGCCGCTGTATTTTAAGTTCCGGCCGAGAACGAGCTTGAAGAACTCGGGGGGCACCTCGTAGTGCTGGAGGTTGGCCATCTCGGGCACCACGGCGATGGGTGCGGCGCGCATGCCCGCAAGAAAGGCCAGTTTTGACTCGAGCTCGGCGGCGGGGTCCGGCCGCCGCTCGGCGCGCAGGCGCCGGTAATCCAGCAGCCGGATGCCCAGGCGGATGAGTGCGTCCGGCAGGGCGCCGCGTTCGGCGGCCTCGAGCAGAGGGCTCATGGGCGCGGCCCCTTGGGAAACCAGGGGATGAAGGTGCTCGTCCGGCGCTGGTAGTCGCGATAGGCCGGCCGGGTTTCGACGATGGTGCGCTCGGTCAGGGCCACGCCGGTCATCTTCAAGAGCACCAGGGTGATGACGGCGGGGCTGATAACGGTCCAGGCCCCGCCGGGCACCGAGAGGGCGATCAGGAACAGCCCCCACCAGATGAGGCTCTCCCCGAAATAGTTGGGGTGGCGCGAGAAGCGCCAGAGCCCGCGGTCCATGACGCGGCCCTTGTTGGCAGGGTCGGCCTTGAAGGCCGCGAGCTGGGCGTCGGCCACGGTCTCGAAGAGAAACCCCGCGGCCCAGAGGAGCGCCCCGGCCGCGTCCCAGGCAGTGAAGTGCGCCGGCTGGGCCGGGATCTGGGGGATCTGAACGACCATGGAGATCACCCACAGGAAGAGGGCCTGGAGCCAGAAGACCTTGAATAGGCTCACGATCCAGAACCGATCGCCGCTTGCCCGGCGCCATGACCCGTAGCGGGGGTCTTCGCCCTTGCCCCAGTTGCGCCGGGTGAGGTAGGCGCAGAGCCTGAGCCCCCACAGGGTGGTCAGAACGGCCACCAGCCAGCGGCGGCCGGCATAGCCCTCGGCCAGCCCGAACGTGGTCCAGGCGATCACCACAAACCCCAAACCCCACAGGCTGTCCACCACGGTGACGTTGCGGATCGCCACGCTCACCAGCCAGCCGGCCGTCATCAGGGCGGCCGCCGCCGCCAGGTTCCACATGGCCAGGTATAGAATCGTCTCCACCGTATCACCTTTGCAGAGGATCGTCGAATGCCTCGCCGCGCTTGCGCCGGGCAACGGCCTCCAGGATTTGCGCATGCACCGGGGCGGTGATGGGGTAAAAGAGGGCGATCGCCAGGGCGGCCAGGTTGCAGGCCGAGGGCACCAGGGCGTAGAGAACCCTCAGCGCGAAGCGCACCTCCTCGGGCTGGGGGGCGTTCGGGACGTAGCCGGCCAGACCGAGAGTCGACAGCCCGACGCCTACCCCGACGGCGGCCGCCATCTTTTTCGCGATGGACCACAGCCCGATGTAGCGGCCCTCGCGCCGCTCGCCGGTCAAGAGCTCGTCGTAGTCGATGACGTCGGCCTGGATCGAGGAGGGCAGGGCGAGGGTGGCGCCCAGGCCGATCCCGGACAAGAAGACCAGCACCCCATAGACGGCGGCATCGCCGGGGCCGAGAAAAAAGACGCCCACGAAGGCCCCGGTGTTGATGCCGATCGAGAGCAGCCAGGCCGGTTTTTTCCCGATGCGGCGGGCCAGCATGACCCAGCCCGGCAGGAAAACGATCCCGGTGAAAAAGTAGAGCAGCAGGAACGCGTCCGCGTGGGGCGACTCGAGCACGTACTGCACGTAGAAGAGGATCAGGGTCGCCGGCAGGTTGCTGCCGATTGCGCTGATGGTGTAGGCGCTGAGCAGAATCATGAAGGGCCGGTTGCGCAGGACCAGGCGCAACCCGCGCCAGAGGCCGGCGGTGTTGGGCTCGGCCGCAGCGGGCCGCTCGCGGACGGCCGCGGTGCACCACCAGGCCGTTCCGACCACCAGCGGGGCGTAGATGACGGCGATCCAGAAGAACTTGGCGCGCTCCCCGGCGGGATCGGCGGCCAGCCCGAAGGCGGCCTGGACCGCGGCCGGCGATGCGGCGGCGGCCAGCGTGCCGGCGATGAGCAGCCCGTCCCGCAGGCCGAAAAGGGCGTTCCTCTCGTTGTAGTCGAAGGTGATCTCGGGGCCCAGAGACTCGTAGGGCACGGTGACGACGGTCCAGAACAGGAACAGGGCGTAGATGCAGACCCCGAACCACACCGTTTCGAACAGCGGCGATGCCTGCGGGGGGCTGAAGAGCAGGTAGATAAAGAGCGCCACGAACAGCGCCCCGACGGCGATGTAGGGACGGCGGCGGCCGAAGCGCGAGGCGGTGCGGTCGGAGAGGTAGCCCATCGCGGGGTCGGTGATGGCGTCGAAGACGCGCACGCTGGCCAGGATGGTGCCCAGGGCCGCGATCTCCACCCCGACGACGTCGGTGTAGAACTTGGGCAGGTATACGTAGATCGGGATCCCCACCACGGCCAGGGCGAAGGCCGGGGCGGCGTAGGCCAGCTTTTTGAGGGCGGGGACCTTTTCCAAGGATTGGGCGCTCATCCGTCCCCCAGGAGGATCTGCTTGAGCCCCTCGTCGAGGGGGGCCGAGCCGATCCAAATGGCAAAGAGACCGGCGGCGAAATCCGCACCCGCCACCGTGCCCAGGGCGGTTCCGTTCAACGCCAGGGTCGTCCCCTGCCCGGGGAGGTAGGTGAGGCTGTAGCGGTCCCCCGGCTTGATGTCGCGGTAGAGGGCGTTCAGCTCCTCGACCGCCGGTTTGATTTTTTCGGAGCCCATCATGCTCACGTTTCGGGCGATCCCGCTGCGGGTGGCCTTGGCGAAATCGGGTGCAGCGATGGCGTGGAAATACTCGATTTCGAGGTGCTTGGGCACGTCGGCCAGCGCCTCTGCGGAGGGCGTGCCCTCCGGCAGGTAGAAAGCCGCAACATACGCCTTGATGAAGACCATGTAGCGCAGAAGTCTGGCCCCTCTTAATCCAAGATCAACATCGCCGGATTGGATCCTCTCCGAAAACCGGACCCCTTCTACGACCGCAGCCTGCACCTGCCCGCCCCAGCCGGCCAGCTGCAAGAGCGCAAGCGTCAGCACGGCCACAACTGCTTTTGCTTTTTCATCGTACGCTCCTGATGGATCCGCCACTATAATCACCGAAATGCTCAACGCCAATCGGACGCCGCCCCCAAGTGTTTGTTTCGGCCCCGGGCCCAAGAGCCCCTGCTATTGACTTTTATCGCATCCAGCCTAAAGTTCTCTCTAATTTCAACCCGGACGGTTTCCAGACACTCGGGACCGTCCATTTCTTTTTTGAGGGGTTTGGGTGGCTTTTCCACCCGGAACGGCTGTCATGAAAAAGCGAACTTTTTTGGCGTTGGGCGCGGTGCTCCTTCTGGCGGCGCTCCTGGGCGGCATCAAAGGCCTGCAGATCGAGCGGATGATCGCCCACAGCAAGCAGTTCGCGCCGCCGCCCGAAGTGGTTACGACTGCCGTGGCGGGCGTTCAGTCCTGGGAGTCGGTGTTGACCGCAGTCGGCACGCTCGAGGCGGTCCAGGGGGTCACGGTTACGGCCGAGCTGAGCGGCAAAGTGGTGCAGATCGACTTCACGGCCGGCTCGAAAGTCAAGGCCGACGACCTTCTCGTCAAGCAGGACACCTCGACCGAAGAAGCCCAGCTGCGGTCGGCCGAGGCGGCGGCTACCCTGGCCCGGCTCAACATGGAGCGCTTCGGCAAACTGCTGGCCGAGCGGACCATCGCGCAATCTCAATACGACAACGCCGAGGCCGCCTTCAAACAAGCCGTTGCCCAGGCGGACACGATCCGTGCGGCCATCGCCAAGAAAACCATCCGTGCGCCCTTTGCCGGGCGCATCGGGCTGCGCCTGGTGAATTTAGGCCAAGTGGTCAACGCCGGCGACCCCATCGTGTCGCTCCAGTCGCTCGACCCGATCTACGTCAATTTCTCCCTGCCCCAGCAGCAGCTGCCGCAAATCCGGCCCGGCTTGGGCGTGCGCGTGAGCGGCGATGCGCTCCCCGGCGGCCTCGTGGAAGGCCGGGTCACGGCCATCAACCCCCAGGTGGATGCCGCCACCCGCAACATCCGCATCCAGGCGACAGTGGCCAACCCCGAGGAACCACTGCGGCCCGGCATGTTCGTGAACGTCGCCCTCGTGCAGCCGGCCCAGGAGCGCGTGCTCGCCATACCGGCCACGGCCGTGCTGCATGCGCCCTATAGCGACTCGATCTTCGTTGTGGAGACCGCTGCGAGCGAAGCGGGAGGGGCGCCGACGGCGGTGGTGCGCCAGCGGTTCGCGCAGGTGGGGCCGAAGCGCGGCGACTTTGTTTCCGTCCTCTCCGGTTTGTCGGAGGGCGAAACCGTGGTGAGCACGGGCGTCTTCAAACTGCGCAACGGGCAGGCCGTGACCGTCGACAACCGCCTGGCGCCGGAATTCAAGCTCAACCCCACGCCCGAGGAAAACTGAGCGGGTGCAAGGCCGGCACGCGCCCAGTTGCGGCGGCCGGGCCGGCCATACGGCCGAGCAAAGCGAGCCCATGGCATTTACCGACCTCTTCATCCGCCGCCCCGTGCTGGCGGCCGTGATCAACCTGGTGATCGTCATCGCCGGCCTGCAGGCGATCCGCGGGCTGAACGTGCGCCAGTACCCAACCAGCGAAAACTCGACGGTCACGGTGGCAACGGTCTACGTGGGGGCGAGCGCCGAGCTCGTGCGCGGCTTCATCACCACCCCGCTCGAACGCGCGATCGCGGCCGCGGACGGGATCGATTACATCCAGTCCAAGAGCTCTCAGGGCCTCTCGGTCATCAGCGTCCGGCTGAAGCTCAACTACGACGCGATCAAGGCCCTCTCGGAGATCGGCGCCAAGGTCGATCAGATTCGCGGCGACCTGCCGCCCGAGGCCGAGATTCCCACGCTCAACGTCGAGTCGGCCGACAGCCAGTTCGCCTCCGCCTATCTCAGCTTCACCTCCGATGCGCTGCAGCAGAACCAGATCACCGACTACCTCATTCGCGCGGTCCAGCCGAGGCTCTCGGCCCTGCCGGGGGTTCAGCGCGCCGAAATCTTAGGCGCCCGGACCTTTGCCATGCGGATCTGGCTCAAGCCCGAGCGCATGGCGGCCTTCAACGTCAGCCCGGTGCAGGTGCGCCAAGCGCTGGCGGCCAACAATTTTCTCACCGCGGTCGGCCAGACCAAGGGGGCGCTCGTCCAGGTCAACCTGACGGCCAACACCGACCTGCGCTCCGTGGAGGAGTTCAAGCGGCTGGTGATCCGCCAGCAGGAGGGCGCCCTGGTGCGCCTGGAGGACATCGCCACCGTCGTGCTCGGGGCGGAGGACTACGACACGGAGGTGCGCTTTTCCGGGCAGACCGCGGTGTTCATGGGGATCTGGCCGCTGCCCAACGCGAACTCGATCGACGTCATCAAGCGGGTGAACACCGAGATGGAGGCCGTCCAGCGGCAGCTGCCGGAGGGGATGCAGGCCCGGGTCGCCTACGATGCCACCGACTACATCAACACCGCGATCCACGAGGTGCTGCGCACCCTGACGGAAACGCTTCTCATCGTGGTGGTTGTCATTTTTCTGTTTTTGGGCTCGGCCCGGTCGGCCGTGGTGCCCTTGGTGGCCATCCCGCTCTCGCTCATCGGCGCGGTTTTCCTGATGCAGGTCTTCGGTTTCACCATCAACCTGCTGACCCTCTTGGCGATCGTGCTCTCCGTCGGCTTGGTGGTGGACGACGCCATCGTGGTGGTGGAAAACGTCGAGCGCCGCCTGCGCGAGGGGCTCTCGCCCGTCGATGCGGCCCTGATCGGTGCCAGGGAATTGGTCGGGCCGATCATCGCCATGACGGTCACCCTGGCCGCGGTCTATGCGCCGATCGGCCTGCAGGGCGGTCTGACCGGCTCTTTGTTTCGGGAGTTCGCCTTCACGCTGGCCGGCGCGGTCGCGATCTCCGGGGTGGTGGCCCTGACCTTGTCGCCGGTCATGTGCTCCCGGCTGCTGACGCCGGGGCTCTCGGAGCGCGGCCTGGCCGGCCGTATCACGCGGGACTTCAAGCGCTTCACGGCCTTTTACGGCCGGTGGCTCGACCGCACGCTCGATGCGCGGCCGCCCGTCTATTTGATCTGGATTGCAGTGAGCCTGCTCGCAGTGCTGATGTTCAGCATGTCGCCGCGCGAACTCGCCCCCACCGAAGATCAGGGAGTGGTCTTCGGCATCCTGGACGCTTCGGCCAACTCGACTCTCGACCAGACCCGCGTCTACGCCGCAGAGGTCGACCGCATCTATCGCAGCCTCCCCGAGACCGACTTCACCTTCCAGGTGACCCAGCCCAGCAGCGGTTTCGCCGGAATGGTGGTCAAGCCCTGGGACCAGCGCGAGCGCAGCGTTTTCCGCATCCTGCCCGAGCTCCAGGAAAAGCTGCGGTCCATCCCCGGCGCCCGGATCTTTCCCGTGCTGCCGCCGGCCCTGCCGGGCGGCGGCCAGTTCCCGGTGGAGTTTGTCCTGGCATCGACGGTCGAAACCGACCAGATTCTCGAGTTCGCGCAGCAGCTCCAGATCAAGGCGCAGCGGAGCGGGCTGTTCGCCTTCCCGCCGCTCATCGACGTCAAGATCGACCAGCCGCAGTCAGAGATCATGATCGACCGCGACAAAGTCGCCGAGCTGGGGTTGGATTTACAGCGGGTCGGATCGGACATGGCCGCCATGGTCGGCGGCAACTTCGTGAACCGCTTCGACATCGGCGGCCGCAGCTACAAGGTCATCCCGCAGATCCAGCGCGTGGACCGGCTGACGCCGGAGCAGCTCAAAAACATTCACGTCACCGGCCCGGCTGG
>JAWOHH010000124.1:0-25785 GCA_046496215.1 Desulfobacterales bacterium | reverse complement strand
CCAGGCCCGGGCGGTGCACGACATCACGCCGCTGGAGCTTCTCACCGTCATCCAAGGGCTGCAAGGCGGGCGGGACATGGCCGGGGTCGAGCTCAACGGCTCCCCGCAGTTTCTGGTGGGTTCGACCACCCACGCCGGCGCCAGGGGACGGTCGACCGAGCTGGAAGCCGAGGAGATGGCCTCGCGGGCCGAGGCCGGCGCCCGCTTTTTCATCACCCCGCCCGTTTTCGACCCGGAGCTGATCGCGCCCTTCACGCGCCGGGTCGACCCGCAGCGCGTCATCGTCCTGCCCACCGTGCTGCTGCTCAAATCCCTGGGCATGGCCCGCTACATCGAACGCAACATGCCTCACATCTTCATCCCGCCCGCGATCATCGACCGCATCGAGAGATCGCCCGAAAAAGTGCGGGAGTGCGTACGGATCGTGGTGGATCTGGTCGGGCGCCTCAGAGCCGAAGGGTTCAAGGGGGTCATGATCTCCACCCTCGGGTGGGAGCACAAGCTGCCGGACATCGTCGAGTCATTGTGAGTCGAACCATAGGGGGATGCCATGGAGCACACACACGGCAAGGAAGCACCCGCCGGCGCAGCGACGCCCGTCGGTGCGGTCATGGTGGTCGGTGCCGGAATCGCCGGCATGCAGTCCGCGCTGGACCTGGCCAACTCGGGCTACTACGTCTACCTCGTGGAGAAACAGTCCGCCATCGGCGGCCTGATGGCCCAGCTGGACAAGACCTTTCCCACCAACGACTGCGCGATGTGAATCGTCTCGCCCAAACTGGTCGAGGTCGGCCGGCATCGCAACATCGAGATCATCACCCAGGGGGAAGTCCTGTCGCTGGACGGCGGCCCGGGGCGCTTCACTGCCAAGGTCCTTCAGGGCCCGCGCTTCATCGACACCGCCAAGTGTACCAGCTGCGGCGAGTGCGCCAAGGTCTGCCCCGTCGATCTCCCCAACGAGTATGACGAGGGACTTTCCACCCGGCACGCCGCGTTCAAGCTCTACGCCCAGGCCATCCCGGGCGCCTTCGCCATCCACAAGGCCGACAAGGCCCCCTGCCGGCTGGCCTGCCCGGCCGGCTTGAACGTTCAGGGCTACGTGCAGATGGTCAAGGAGGGCAAGTACAAAGAAGCGCTCGAGATCATCATGGCCGACCTGCCGCTGCCCGGCGTATTGGGGCGCATCTGCCCCCACGGCTGCGAGGACGCCTGCCGCCGTGCTGAAAAAGACCAGCCGGTGGCCATCCGCGATCTTAAGCGCCTCGCGGCCGACTCGGTCGACCCGCGCGAGATCGCCATCCCCTGCGCCCCGCCGCGGCCCGAAACCGTGGCCATCATCGGTTCGGGTCCGGCCGGGCTGTCCTGCGCCTACCACCTGGCGCGCCACGGCATCCGCTCCACCATTTTCGAGGCATTGCCGGCCGCCGGCGGCATGCTGCGGGCCGGCATCCCCGCCCACCGGCTGCCGCGCGAGGTGCTGGACCGGGAGATCGAGGTCATCACCCGCCTCGGGGTGGAAATCAAGACCAACAGCGCCTTGGGCCGCGATGTGACGATCGACGGGCTGCTCGGCGACGGGTTCAAGGCGGTCTACCTGGCGTTGGGGGCCCACAAGGGGATCGAACTGGGGATCCCGGGCGAACGCAGCGAGGGAGTGCGGCAGGGGGTCGAGTTCCTGCGCGAGGCAAACCTCACCGGCAAAACCCCGGTCGGACGCCGGGTGGCGGTGATCGGCGGGGGCAACGTCGCGATCGACGTATCGCGCGCTGCCGTCCGGTTGGGGACGCAGGATGTGACCATCATCTACCGCCGCACCCGCGCGGAAATGCCGGCCTGGGAGGAGGAGATCCGGGCCGCCGAGGCCGAGGGGGTCGCGATCACCTACCTGGCCGCGCCCCAGGAAATCCTTGCCCGCGAGGGCCGCGTGATCGGCCTGCGCTGCATCCGCATGGAGCTGACCGAGCCGGACTCCTCCGGCCGCCGCCGGCCCGTGCCCGTACCTGGCACCGAATTCGAGATCGCGTGCGACCAGATCGTCCCGGCCATCGGGCAGCGCCCCGACCTTTCCGCCCTGGAGGAGGCGGCCGGCCTCACGTTCGCGCGCTGGGGCACGGTGGAGGCCGATGCCGTCTCGTATGCCACCGGCCGGGCCGGCGTGTTCGCCGGCGGGGACCTGTTCACCGGGCCCTGGGTGGCGATCGGGGCCGTGGCCGCCGGCAAGGAGGCCGCCGAATCGATCCTGCGCTACATCGAAGGCCGCGACCTCTCCGCGGGCCGGGAGCCGGTTAAGAACGAGCACCCCGTCTATCGGCCCGTGCCGCCGGATGAACCGCGCCGGGCGAGGGCGCGGATGCCCGAGTTGGCGCCCGCCGAGCGCCGGGGCAATTTCAGAGAGGTGGAGTTGGGTTATGACGAGGCGACCGGCCGCGCGGAAGCCTCCCGCTGCATCAACTGCGGCTACTGCTGCGAATGCGGCCAGTGCGCCAGCGCCTGCCTGGCCCACGCCGTCGATCACGACCAGAAACCGCAGGTGCGCGAAATCGAGGTCGGATCGGTGATCCTCAGCACCGGCAGCGAGCCCTTCGACCCGTCGGCCCTGACCAATGTCTACCCTTACCGGAGCTGCCCCAACGTGGTCACAAGCCTGGAGTTCGAACGCCTCCTGAGCGCCTCGGGCCCGACCATGGGGCACCTGGTGCGCCCCTCGGACGGCAAGGAGCCGAAAAAGATCGCCTGGCTGCAGTGCGTGGGCTCGCGCGACATCAACCGCTCGGGCAACGGCTACTGCTCCTCGGTCTGCTGCATGTACGCCATCAAGGATGCCATGATCGCCAAGGAGCACGCCCACGGCGAGCTGGACTGCGCCGTCTTTTACATGGACATCCGCACCTTCGGCAAAGAGTACGAGAAATACTTCCTGCGGGCCCGCGACCAGGCCGGCGTGCGTTTCGTCAACGCGCGCGTGCACAGCGTCGACGAGGCCGGCGCCGGGCGCGCGCTGAACCTGCGCTACGTGGGCGACGACGGCCGCCTGCAGGAGGAAACCTTCGACATGGTGGTGCTCTCGGTCGGCCTCCAAGTGAGCCGGGAGACCCGTGAGCTGGCTGAGCGCCTGGCCATCAACACCGACCGCTACGGGTTTGCCGTCTCCCCGCCGTTTCAGCCGGTGGCCACCTCCCGGCCCGGGGTCTTCGCCTGCGGGGTCTTCCAACAGCCCAAGGACATCCCCGGCTCGGTCGCGGAGGCCAGCGCAGCCGCCGGCATGGCCGGCCGGCTGCTGGCGGCCGGCCGCAACTCCCTCACCCGCCAGGTGGAGACCCCCGCCGAGGTCGACGTCGCCGGGGAGGAGCCGCGGATCGGGGTCTTCGTGTGCAACTGCGGGGTGAACATCGCCGGCGTGGTGGACGTGCCCGCGGTGGTGGAGCATGCCCGGGGCCTGCCGCACGTGGTGTTCGCCGGCCAGAGCCTTTTCACCTGCAGCCAGGACTCCCAGGAACTGATGAAGCAGACGATTGCCGAGCACCGCCTCAACCGCGTGGTGGTCGCCGCCTGCTCCCCCAAGACCCACGAGGGGATCTTCATGGACACCCTCGAGGCCGCCGGCCGCAACAAATACCTGCTGGAGATGGCCAACATCCGCAACCAGGATTCCTGGGTGCATGCCGCCTCCCCGCTCGAGGCGACCGCCAAGGCCCGGCAGCTGGTCGACATGGCGGCCGCCCGGGCCGCCACCCTGCACCCGCTGCGCGAAAAGATCATTTCCGTCAATCCGCGGGCGTTGGTCGTCGGCGGCGGGGTGGCCGGTATGAATGCCGCGCTGACCATCGCCGATCAGGGCTACGAGGTGGTGCTGGTGGAAAAAGAGGAGCGTCTGGGCGGCATGGCCAACCACCTCCAATCCACCATCGAGGGCTGGGACGTGCGGCGCTACCTGCAGGAGCTGTCCGCCCGGGTGCAGTCCCACCCCAAGATCCAGGCCTTGACCCGCGCATTGGTCGTCAACTTCAGCGGTTTCAAAGGCAACTTCACCACCGAAGTCCTGGTGGGGCCGGCCATGTACGAGCGCAAGATCGAACACGGGGCCGTGATTCTGGCCACCGGGGCCGGTGAACACCGACCCACCGAGTACCTCTATGGGCAGGATGAACGCGTCCTCACCCAGGTAGAGTTGAGCGCCCGGCTGCATGAGCGCGGCGCGCAGGGGCTCGCCAACGTGGTGATGATTCAATGCGTCGGCTCCCGCAACGAGCAGAACCCCAATTGCTCGCGGGTCTGCTGCCAAGCCGCCGTCAAAAATGCGATCCACATCAAAAAGCTCAATCCCGAGGCGCAGGTCTGCGTGCTCTACCGCGACCTGCGCACCTACGGCCTGCTGGAGGAATACTACCAGGAAGCGCGCCGGCTGGGCGTGATCTTCTTCCGCTTCGAAACGGACGCCCCGCCGCGAGTCGAATCCGGCAACGGCCGGTTGTCAGTGACCTTCCGGGACGGGATCATCGGCCGGGACCTGCAGGTGGACGCCGACCTGGTGGTGCTGAGCGCCGGCATGGTGCCCGCCGATACGGAGGAGCTGGCCTCGCTGGTCAAGCTGGCCCGCACCCCCGAAGGGTACTTCATGGAAGCACACGTGAAGCTGAGGCCGGTGGACATGGCGACCGAGGGGCTCTTCATCTGCGGCACGGCCCACAGCCCGCAGCTGCTGAGCGAGTCCATCAGCCAGGCCGGTGCGGCGGCCGCGCGCGCCGTCACGTTTCTCTCCCAGAGCCGGCTGACGCTCTCGGCCGTCACGGCCCGTGTGGACCCGGAGCTGTGCGCCGCCTGCCTGATCTGCGTGCGCGCCTGCCCCTACCGGGTGCCGAAGATCAACGCGGAGGGCGTGAGCGAGATCGACGAGGCGCTCTGCCACGGCTGCGGCATCTGCGCCGCCGAATGCCCGGCCAAGGCGATCCAGCTCAACTGGTACGAGGATGAACAGCTGCTGTGCAAAATAGACGCGCTGATGGAGGCGGTTTTATAGAAAAAGGGTTCAAGGATTCAAGCGGTCAAGGGGTCAAGCAAAAAAATACATGATGCCTTCCCCCGAACCATAGACCCCCCGAACCCTGGACCCCTCGAACCCTCGAACCCTCGAAAGCGGAGGCTTGCATATGACCACACCATTTGAACCCGTGATCGTCGCCTTCTGCTGCAACTACTGAGGGTACACGGCCGCGGACCTGGCAGGTTCGATGCGACTGGGCTACCCGAGTTCTATCCGGATCATCCGTGTGCCTTGCACCGGGAAGGTGGACGTGCTGCACATCCTCAGGTGCTTCGAACGCGGCGCCGACGGAGTGACCGTGGTGGGCTGCCGGGAGGGGGACTGTCATTACCAGACCGGAAATTTCAGGGCGAAAAAACGCGTGGAGCAGGCGCGAGCGATTCTGGAGCGGATCGGCATCGGCGGGGAGCGGGTGCGCATGTGCAACCTCTCCTCCAGCGATGCGCCACTGTTTGTGCGCTTCGCCCAGGAGATGCATGCGGCGGTCCTGAGAGCCGGACCCAACCCGATCCGGGCGGCCCGATCTGAGCGGAAGGCTCACACCCAGGCGCCCGGAGTGGAGCTGCCGGCGTGAGCATCTCAAGCGCAAACCCGCTCCCGGCGGAGCCGAGGAGCGATGAGGAGGGGCACAGCGTATGATCGTTGCCGAGCGAAAACCGATTGAAGAGATCGTTGAGCAGGTCAAGGGGGTGCGCAGTCTGCTCGTTCTTGGCTGCAACGAATGCGTGACCGTCTGCGAGGCCGGCGGCAAAAAGGAGGTGGGGGTGCTCGCCTCCGCCCTGCGGATGGTCTTTCTCCAACAGGGACGGGATGTCAACATCGGCGAGCGCACGATCGAGCGCCAATGCGACACGGAATACCTTGAGGAGGTCCGCGACCTGATGGACTCCTACGAGGCGGTGGTCTCTCTGGCGTGCGGGGTCGGCATCCAGTTCACGGCGGAACGTTATCCGTCCAAGCCGGTCTACCCCGGGGTCAACACCTGCTTCATGGGGGCGGCGCTGGAGCGCGGGGTGTGGGGCGAGCGCTGCCAGGGTTGCGGCAGCTGCATCCTGGCCGCCACCGGCGCCGTCTGCCCGATCACGCGCTGCGCCAAGCGGCTCTTAAACGGACCCTGCGGCGGCTCCACGGCCGGCAAGTGTGAAATCAGCAAGGACGTGGAGTGCGCCTGGCAGCTGATCATCGACCGGTTGAAGGCGCTGGGCCGCCTGGAGGAGTACGAGCGGCTGAGCCCGATCAAGGACTGGTCCACCGACCGGGCCGGCGGGCCCCGGAAGATCATCAGGGAGGATCTGCGATCATGAGCCCGAAGACGCCCAGCAAACTCGAAAAAATCCTGCGCGCCGGCCATATGGCGGTGACCTCCGAGTGCGGTCCGCCCCGCGGCAGCGACCCTTCCCACATCGTGCACAAAGCCGAGCTGATCAAGCAGCACGTGGATGCCATCAACATCACCGACAACCAGACCTCGGTCTGCCGCCTGTGCAGCCTGGCGGCCTGCATCCGGCTGAAGCTGATGGGCCTGGAGCCGGTTCTGCAGATGGTGGTCCGCGACCGCAACCGGATCGCCCTGCAAAGCGACATCCTGGGCGCGGCCTCCTTCGACATCCACAACCTTCTCTGCCTCTCCGGCGACCACCAGCGCTTCGGGGATAGCGCCCAGGGGCAGAACGTCTTCGACCTCGACTCGATGCAGTTGCTCCAGACGGTGCGCCGCATGCGCGACGAGGGCGTGTTTCTCGGCGGCGACCCCATCCAGCGCCCGCCGGCCATGTTCGTAGGGGCCGCCGCCAACCCCTTCGCCGATCCCTTCGAGATCCGGGTGCCGCGGCTGGCCAAAAAGGTGGCCGCGGGAGCGGAGTTCATCCAGACCCAGTGCATCTACAACCTGGAGAGGTTCGAGAAGTGGATGGAGCTGGTCCGCGACCGGGGATTGCACGAGAAGGTCTTCATCATGGCCGGGGTGACGCCGTTCAAGTCGGCCGGCATGGCCCGCTACATGAAGAGCAAGGTGCCGGGCATGGACGTGCCCGACGAGGTGGTCAAGCGCATGGCCGGCACTCCCAAGGACAAACAGGCCGAGGAGGGGCTTGCGATCTGCGTCGAGTCCATCCAGCGGCTGAAAGAGATCAAGGGCGTCGCCGGCTTCCACGTCATGGCCATCGAGTGGGAGGAGCGCGTGCCGGAGATCGTGGAGCGCGCGGGGCTCTATCCCCGGCCGCAGGTGTAGAACCGCTTGGCGGCGGTTCTTGGAAGAAGTCTGAAGCGTGCAATGGATTTCCCAACCATAGGAGGTGTTGCATGGTCGCTCAAAAACGAATCCTGGTGGTCGACGACGAAGCCGATTTCGCCGCACTGGTCCAGGGCAACCTGGAAAAGGAAGGATTCAAGGTGGAGCTCGCCTACAACGGCGTCGAAGGCCTGGCCAAGGTTCGGGCCAACCCCCCCGACGCCATCGTGCTGGACGTGATGATGCCGGAGAAAGACGGCTATGCGGTCTGCAAGGAGTTGAAGCGCAGCGACGAGCTGTGCAACATCCCGGTGATTTTGCTCACGGCGGTCGCCTCGCACGTGACCTCCACCCGCTACAGCCACGCGGACGGGATGACCACCGAAGCCGACGACTACATCGCCAAGCCGGCCTCCGCGGCGGACATCACCCGGAGCCTCAAGCGGCTGCTGGCGATGGATTAGGCCGGCCTGCCGGCTGAAAGCTCAGAGCAACGGTTTTCTCATTCCACGTTTTGAGCTCTGAGCCTTGAGCTTTCATCATGAAGGTCTTCTGCATCCTCAGCGATGAACGGGCGTTCCACTCGCGCTCCCCCGCCATGTTCTCCACCGTGTTGCGGCGCCAGGGGATCAACGCCGTCTACGTGCCGTTCATGGTCCACCCCGCCAGCCTTGGCCGGGCCCTGGAGGGGTTGCGGGTGCTGAACATCGCCGGCGCCAACGTCACGGCCCCGTTCAAGGAGGCGATCATCCCGCACCTGGACGGCCTGTCCGAGGGGGCGCGCTTCATCGGTGCGATCAACACCATCGTGCGGGACGGGGACAAGCTGAAGGGCTACAACACCAACGCCATCGGCATCATGGATGCCATGCGCGCGGCGGGCTTCAACGTGGAGGACAGGAGCGCGCTGGTCTTCGGGACCGGAGGGGCGGCCCGCACCGTGGCCTTCATCCTGACCTGGCTTCGGGCGCGCGAAGTGTGGGTGGTCGGGCGCAACGCCGACCGGGCGCGGGAGATCGTGACCGCGTTCAGCGGCCGGGGGATGGAGCCGGCCTTGCTGGCCGGTCTGCCGCTGCCCTCCCAGATCGTCATCAACGCCACGTCCGTCTCCAGCCCGGACGAGGCCGCAGATCTGGCCGCTCTGGTGGAAAAACTCGATCTGCGGGGGTGCGAACTGATCCTTGACCTGAACTACGGCCGGCGGCGGAACTTCTGGCAGGAGAAGGCCCAGGGGCTGGGCGTGCCCTTCATGGACGGGCTGAGCCCCCTCGCCTTCCAGGCGCGCCGCACCCTGCAGCTGTGGACCGGGATCCAGGTCCCCCCGGAAGAATTTGTCGACGCCCTGCAGAACGGTATGGGGCAGGTGGCCTGAACCTCTCCCTCTATGCCCTCTGCCCCATGCGGGTGGCCGCCGCGCCGACCGGCAGCAGCACGGTGAAGACCGACCCCTCCCCGGGGGTGCTCTGGACTTCGATGAACCCGCCCATGGCATCGAGCAGCCCCTTGACGATGGACAACCCCAGGCCGGTACCGGTGATGTAACGCGTCTGCTCGTCCTTGACCCGGTAGAAACGCTCGAAAATCCGCGGCAGGTGCTTCTCCGGGATCCCCAGCCCGTTGTCGATCACCCGGACCCGCACGTTCACCCCGGCCATGTCCGCCTCCACCCGGATACGCCCGCCCTCGGGCGTGTAGCTGATGGCGTTGGCGACGAGGTTGCCGAAAATGCTCTCCAGCGCCAGCGGGTCGGCCTGAAGCTCGGGCAGCGGCGCTGCGGGAAGACTCAAGGTCAGCGATTGGTGCTTGCCCTCGGCCTTGGCGCCCAGAAAATCAACGATGCCGCGCAGGAGCTCCTCCAGCACCACCGGCCGCGGCTCGCGGCAGATCAGACCCTCGTCGATCCGCGACATGTCCAGCAGGTCGTTGATGAGCGAGATGAGGCCCTTGGTTTTCTCCTTGGCGCGCGTAAGGATGTGCTGGTCCTGGGCGGGAGCCCGGTCCACCAGGTCCCCGATCACGGTGGCCAGCTGCTCGTGGATGGTGGAGAGCGGGGAGCGCAGCTCGTGGGACACCTTGGAGACGAACTCGGACTTGAGCCGGTCTACGATCTTGAGCGCGGTGATGTCCACCAGGTTCACGACCGCCCCCAAACACTCCCTGCGTTCCCCGAGCACCGGCTGGGCCCGGGCCCGCAGGAATTTCTCGTTGGGCAGCGCAAACTCCTGGGCGGGCAGGTCATCGTAGTCCAGAATGCGTCCCTGGGAGATCTCCATGACCATCCGGCAGAAGGCCTCGTCGGAGATATAGGCGTCGATGGGGTTCCCGGGCCTCGCCTCCGCGCCCAGCCCCATCAGCTGCCGGCAGGCGGGGTTCATGAGGACCACCTGCCCGGAAGTGTTGGTCACCAGCACCCCGTCCGGGAGCGACTCGACAATGGTGTGGATCCGGCTCTTTTCGGTGTCCAGGTCGGAGAGCGTCCTGAGCTTCTCCTGCTCGAGGTGCTCGGCCTCTCGCGTAAGGCGGATTTTTTCCGCGGTGCGGTTGACCACAATGCGCAGCTGGTCCGGTTCGAAAGGCTTGGGGATGAAGTCGTAGGCGCCCCGCTTCATCGCTTCGATGGCGGTCTCGACCGTGGCGAACCCCGTGATGATGATGACCAGGATCCGCGCGTCCAGCTCCCGGATGAACTTCAGGACCTCCATCCCGTCCAGGCCCGGCATCTTGAGATCCAGGAGCACCAGGTCCGGCCGCAGGACCTCCACCATCCTCTGCGCCTCGTCCCCGCGGGCGGCCTTGATGACCCGATAGCCGATCCGCTTCAGGATCCGTTCGGCCCCGTCGCGGATATCCTCTTCGTCGTCGGCGATCAGGAGGGTCAATTCAGCGGCAGTTGCTTCCACGCGTGCGGTCCCCCTCGGTTCTGGGCGTTATCGGCAGCTCGATCACAAAGGTGGCACCCTCTCCCGGTTCGCTCAGGGCCTTGATCCGGCCGCCGTGGTTTTCCACGATGCCGTAGACCAGGCTCAACCCCAGGCCGGTTCCGGCCCCCTCCTCCTTGGTGGTGAAAAACGGCTCGAAAATATGGGGCAGCACATCCGTCGGGATGCCCGGACCCGAGTCCGAAATGGCAATGCGCACGTGCCCGGTCTCCGGGACGCTTTCCGTCCGGACCGTCAGCCGCCCCTTGCCCCCCATGGCCTGGGCGGCATTGAGGATGATGTTCATGAACATGTGGTTCAACTGCTGGATGTCGCTCACCGCCTGCGGCAGGTGCGGGTCGAGCGCGGTCTCGATCTCGATGTCGTGGAACAGGGACTGGCTCTTGAGCAGGAAGAGCGTGCGGGAGATGGCCTGGTTGACGTCGTGGGGCCGCATCAGGTGGCGGGTCTGGCGCGTGAACTCCAGCAACTCCTTGACCGTCTCGCGGCAGCGCTCGGCATCGCCCAGAACCCGCCCCAGATCCTCCCTGGCCCCCGGCGGCAGGTCGTAGTCCTCCAGCACGAGCTTGGTGAAGAGCGTGATCCCGCCCAGGGGGTTGTTGAGCTGGTGCGCCACCCCGGCCGCGAGCTTGCCGAGGGAGGCCATCTTCTCGGACTGCAGCAGCTGGATCTGGGTTTTTTCGAGCTCTTTTTTCATGCGCAGGGTTTCGCGCATGTCGTGAAAAAAACCGATGGTCGCCACCTCGCGCTCCCCCTCGTAGACGATGGCCGCGTTCAGGTTGATGGGGATGCGGGTCCCGTCGCGGTGCAGCACCTCCACCTGGTAGGAGCGCAGCTTGCCGCGACCCCCGTGATCCTCGCTGCGCAGCTGCCGCATGATTTCCCGCTCGAGGCCGCCCGGGTAAATCCTGCGCACATCCAGCTGCTCGAGCGCCTCAGCCACGGTGTAGCCGAAGATCTTCGCCGCCGCGTCGTTGAAAATGATGACTTTGCCTTTCTTGTCGGCGGCGATCACGCCGTCCACCGCGCTGACGATCAGGTTTCGCAGCAGCGCGTTGGCCCGCTGCAGCTGCTCCTCGACCCGGGTGCGGGGCGGCAGGTCGAGCTCCAGGGTAACCACCGCCTCGACCTCGTCGCCCGCGAGCAGCGGATAGGCATACAGGCAGCTGATCTTCTCGGCCCCCGAGACCTCGTCGTTGCGGTGGCTCCAGGCCGGCCGCCGTGTCTCACGCACGGTTTTGACGGCGCATTCGATGCATGGCTCCCGCCGGTTGAAAAAGACCTCGTGGCACAGCCGTCCGACCATCTCCGCATCCGGCAGCGATGAGAGCCGGCAGCGCGCCGCCTGGATCCGGTAATCCGGCGAAATCACGGCAAAGACGTGGGGAAAGGCGCTGATCGCCCTGTGGAAGAGCTCCCTTTCGAGTTCGGCCTGCATGCTGCTTCCTCCCGGCCCGGCGGCGATGGGTGTCGGGGAGACGGCACAGGGGGAAAAAGCCCGGCCGCAGGCTGCGGTGCTTCGTCTCTCGGGGTTGCGAACACCGCATCGGATGAGATCCGGCCGCCGGGCGTGTAAAGAATTTATTGGCACAAACGCCTGAGAAAAGCAAGCTTGCGCACTCACCCCGGCCCGTGGTAATTTAGAGTCTAGAAGCGGCCACCCGGCCTGCCTTTCGCGGCGCCGGCCCAGACAGGGTTAGGCTTTCGCCATCTCCTCTTCGCGTTCCCGGCGCCCGCATCCGTCGGGTCGCACGCGCATCTCACCTTTCAGCCCCCCGGGGGAAGCCGCGATGAGCACTTCGCCTTCCGTCATCACCATCGGCCTTGTCGGCGGCGGGGAATTCTGCGCCGAAATCCTCCGCAAGACCACCTCCGTCTATGCGCAGGAGGAGTTTCACGCCCCGATCGTGGCCGTGGCGGACCCGGACCCGGAAAGCCCCGGCAGAGCTTTAGCGCACCGAATGGGGCTGGCGACGTTCGCGGATTACCGCCAGCTCTACGACCCCCGGCACGGCATCGACCTCATCATCATTCTGACCCGCGACCCCGGAGTATTCGAGGCCATCCTGGCCACGCGCCCGCCCCGGATCCGGATCCTCTCCTACCCGGTGTTCCTGCTTTTCTGGCAGGCCATCGGCCGGGAAGAGCAAAAGCTCCGACAACGCACCCACGAGATGGAGACGCTGGTGAACGGGATCCAGGACTTCATCCTGGTCATCACGCCGGAGATGTCCATCATCGAAGCCAACGAGGCCTTCCTGCAGAAGATGGGGCTCTCACGCCCGCAGGTGATCGGCCGCAAATGCTACGAGATCTATCGGCGGGGGGACCAGCCTTGCGACGAAAGCCCCGAGGGGTGTCCCCTCAGACTGGTGGTGAACAAGCAGCTCCAGGTGCGCCGGGTCCAAAAGCGGGAGATGCCGAACGGCGAGGTGCGCTACTACGAGGTCAGCGTCTACCCTCTCTGGGAAAAAGAGGGCAAAATCGGCAAGTTCATCCACATCAGCCGGGACATCACCCAGCACCGCCGGGAGGAGGAGGAGATCACCCGGCGGCTGGAGCAGATGGTGGAGGACCGCACCCGGGAGTTGCGGGAAACCCACGAGAAACTCCTTCATCAGGACCGCATGTCCTCGCTGGGCAAGCTCGCGGCCACCGTCGTGCATGAGATCAACAACCCCATCGCCGGCATTCTCAATCTGGTGATGCTCATGAAGCGCATCGGCGAGGAGCAGGCGCTCGGCCCGGCCGAGATCGAGCAATTCCGGAGCTACCTCACCCTGATGGAGACCGAAACACGGCGAACGGCACGGATCGTCTCCAACCTGCTCGCCTTCTCGCGCCAGCCCATCGCCGAGAAGCAGCGCGTGGACCTGCCGCAGCTGATCGAGCAGACGCTGCTGATCAACGCCAACCTGCTCAAGATCACGGGGGTTCTCGTCGACCGGCGCCTGGCTCCCGGCCTGCCGCAGGTGGTCGGCTCCGAGGACCAGCTGCAGCAGGTGCTCATGAACCTCTTCTCGAACGCGGCCGAGGCCATGGAGGTCAAGGGCGGCGGGACTCTACGCATCGAGGCCGCCTGCGAGCCGGAAGGGGGGGCGGTGGTGATCCGGGTGGCTGACACCGGAGTGGGGATCCCGGCCGCCAGCATGCCCCGGCTGTTCGAGCCCTTCTTCACCACCAAGAAAAAGGGCCGGGGGGTGGGGCTGGGGTTGTCGGTCGTCTATGGAATCATCCAGGAGCACGGAGGCACCATCGGCGCCGAATCGGTTGTCGGGGAGGGGACCACTTTTACCATCCACCTGCCGGCCCACGGCAGCGCCGACCAGACAAGGAGGCCCGCATGAACCGAACCCGGATCCTCATCGTCGATGACGAGCTCATCATGCGCGAGTCCTTGGCCGGCTGGCTGGAACGGGACGGGCATGAGGTGTCCACGGCGGCCAGCGGGGAGGCCGCGCTCTCGATGTGTGCCGAGAAGCGCTTCGACATCCTGCTGCTGGACATCAAGATGGAGGGCCTCAGCGGGTTGGAGGTGCTGCGCCGGCTCAAGGAGAGCGACCCGGATGTGGCGGTGGTCATGATCACCGCCTACGGGTCGATCGCGTCGGCCATCGACGCCATGAAGAACGGGGCCTTCGACTACCTGCTCAAACCCTTCGATCCCAACGAGCTCGGGGTTCTAATCGGAAAGATCATCCGCCACCAACAGCAGAGCCGGGAGAACCTCTACCTGCGGGAGCAGCACAAGGAGCGCACCCGCTTCGAGAACATGATCGGCCAGTCCGAGCCGATGCAGAGGGTCTTCGACCTCATCTGCGATGTCGCCGCGACGGACAGCACCGTGCTCATCACCGGCGAGACCGGCACCGGCAAGGGGCTCGCAGCCAAGGCCATCCACAGCCAGAGCCGCCGCGCCCAGGGGCCGTTCGTCGTGGTCAACTGCGGGGCCATCCCTGAGCACCTCATGGAAAGCGAGCTCTTCGGCCACGTCAAGGGCGCCTTCACCGACGCCAAGGAGACCCGGAAGGGCCGACTGGAACTGGCCCACGACGGCACCCTGTTTCTGGACGAGATCGGCGAGATCGGCATGCGCATGCAGATCGATCTGCTGCGGGTGCTGGAGGACCGGGTGTTCTACCGGGTCGGCGGCACCCAGCCCCTGGAGGCCGATTTCCGCGTGATCGCCGCCACCAACCGCAGCCTGGAGCAGGCGATCCACGAGGGCCGCTTCCGGCAGGACCTGTTCTACCGCCTGAACGTGGTCAGCCTCGCCCTGCCGCCGCTGCGGCAGCGCAAACAGGACATCCCGCTTCTGGCCGAGCATTTTCTGGGCCGCTTCGTACAGGAGACCCACCGCCCGGTGGACCGGATCACCCGCGAGGCCATGGACGAGATGATGCTCTACGACTGGCCCGGCAACGTGCGCGAACTGCAGAATGCCGTCGAGCGCGCCGTAGTGGTGGGCAAAAACCGCCAGATCATGCCTCGGGATCTTCCCATCTGGCGGCGCGAGTCGTCCCCCGCCGGGCCGCGCAGCCTCGCGGAGGCCGAAAAGGCCCACCTCCGGCAGGTCCTGGAGGAGAACCAGTGGAACATCGCCCGCAGCGCGCGCACGCTGGAGATCGACCGCTCGACCCTTTACAGCAAGATCAAACGCTACGCGCTGCAGAAACCCGCTTGAACACGACCGCCCCGACAACGATCGTGATTGCACCCGTCGGCAACTTCGACCCGGAGACCGTCGCGGGGATCGGCCGCGGGGTCGGGCGTGTATTTCGCACGCCCGTGCGGGTCGAGCCGTTGATATCGGATCTCACGTTCGCCTTCCATGCCGACCGCCGGCAGTATCACTCGACGGCGATCCTCCGGGTGCTCGCGGCATCTGCACCGACGGATGCCCTCAAGGTGCTGGCACTGGTCCGGGTGGACCTCTTCATCCCCATCCTGACCCACGTCTACGGGGAGGCCCAGATGGGGGGGATCGCCTGCGTCCTCTCGACGCATCGGCTGTACTCGGTGGCAGGCTCCCGTGCCGGCATGGATGAGGCGATGGCCCGCACGGTCAAGGAAGCCTTGCATGAGCTGGGGCACACCTTCGGCCTGCGCCACTGCCCGGACGCCACCTGCCTCATGCACTACTGCCGCAGCGAACAGGATGTGGACCTCAAGTCAAGCGACCCCTGTCGCTACTGCCGGGTCCTGCTGGATGACGAACTGAAAAAGCCGACAAAGAGTCCGTGATTCAGAGATTACAGCCGCCGTATTTACCTTCTGACCGCGAAGTAATGGAGGCACTTGTTAAAATCAGCAACTGATATGGGCCCATCGAATTATGGTAGAGGGAGCGTGTCATGAATCGGAAGATCCTACTGTTGCTGTCTTCGATGATTATCTCTTGTTCGCATTATTCCCCAAAATAATGGGGCTACGATGAATAGGTGGCATCTGATTTTACCGATATTGGCAACGATTCAATTGAAATTTTCGCCTCGATAAACTATAGTTATACATTAAAGATTGTTGATTTAATCCCTTGGGAGTCGGTAATGCGCCTCTTAGTCGAATCAAGCCGAATCTGGATGTATTTTATCGTTTTTTCAATGCTGTCGTTTTTATCGGCATGCTCCTCGACCCAGCCCGACAAGACGGCTCCCCTGCCGGGGGATGCTGTCGCCGATTTTCCCAGGATGACGCTGGGGGATCAATGGGTCACAAGCAGCGGCGAAGGCGTCAGAAATTATAAAATAATAGATGTGAAACCGGACGGGAGCTTTGTATCTGAAGTCAAAAACGAAGACGGCAGCCTGACGTTTCACCGGCATGTCGACAACCGATATCAGCTGACAAAGGAAGTGAACATCACGACCGGAGCCATAATCAAAATACCCTCTCCGCCCGCACAAAATCTTAATTTCCCGCTGTTCGTCGGCAAAAAATGGGCGGATGAATATCAGGCGATCGCATCAGACAACAGATTTAAGACATTCAAGAATTCCTACCACGTCACGGCCATTGAAACGGTCGCCACGCAGGCAGGATCGTTCAGGGCCTTCAAAATCCGCAGAAACTATTCCGCAACAGGGCTCACGCAAAACAGGGACGTGTACTACTGGTATTCGCCCGATGTGAAATTCGTCGTAAAAATTCAGCACGACCGGGATCGCCGATCCGCATCGGGATATTCGCTTCATACTGAGCTCTTGAGTTATCAAAAAGCATCTGCCGAGTTGGGCACGAAACAGGCCGAGGTTGCACCGGGGCCGTTCAGGAAAAGCGACAATGTCCCCCCTTTACCAGAGGTCAAAAAGCCGACCCCACTCGCAGAGCCCCCTTCAACGAAAGGGCGCATCGTCGGGGCGAGCTGGGCCGTTATAGTGGGAATTTCAAAATACAAAGACACGAGAATCCCCTCTCTGCGATACGCTGCCGCGGATGCTCAGTATTTTTATGATTGGATTGTATCCCCGCAGGGCGGCAAGTATGCACCCTCGATGGTGAAGCTGTTGACGGACGCGGATGCAACCGGTGCAAACATAAAGCATGCCCTATTCGATTGGCTCACTCAGGCGATCGAAGAGGATACGGTAACCATCTATTTTGCCGGGCATGGGAGCCCTCAATCTCCGGATCACCCTGAAAATCTGTTTTTGTTGCCGTATGACACCATATACGACAGCGTTCCAACTACAGGTTTTCCGATGTGGGACATCGAGACCGCGTTGAAACGGTTTATAAAGGCCAGAAAAGTGATCGTCATTACCGATGCCTGCCATGCGGGCGGGGTCGGGAATGCTTTTGACGTCGCCCGGAGATCGGGCCGAGGCATGACGGTCGTAGCTGTGAGTTCATCGCTCCAAGCCCTTTCCAAAATCAGCGATGGGGTCTGCATTATTTCCGCCTCGGACGACAATCAGCTTTCCCAAGAGGGCGCTCGATGGGGCGGGGGGCATGGCGTTTTCACTTTCAACCTCCTGAAGGGGCTGCAGGGCGAAGCGGATTACAACAGGGACGGGACGGTAACCTTGGGAGAACTGATACCATTTTTGTCCGAGCAGGTGAGAAGAGAAACGCGAAATGCCCAGACCCCTACGGTTGCCGGAAGATTCGACCCCGCCCTCAGCATCGGGAAATAGCATCACGCTGCACTTTTTGTAAAACCCCTTAATATGAAACGGGCCGGCAAAGCGTGAGCCCCGCCTCATGAGCCTCATATCGATGACGGGCGCTAACCCCGATCGATATCCCCTCCCCCTATGACCCCATGAAGGTCGCTACCAGCGCATCCCAGCCAAGCTGCGGCAAATGGCCGAAAATATCATGCCCGAGCTCTCCGCCGTCCGTTGCCAACGGGCCCGCCTTATCTTCCACCATGCGGAACAGACGCTCGATTTCGGCTTCAATGAAAGCGGATGCCTGCTCGCCAATCATCAAGCCCCGCAGGTTCTCTCTCAGCTCCGGCGCATGGGCGCGCAGCACCCAGCCGTCGGCATAGCCGTCGTCCCCGGCCGGGACCCCCTCCTCCCGCAGGCGCGGATTGACCTCGGTCACGACCCCGTCGACCGGCGCCAGGGCGCAGGCCTTGCGCCCGCCGCGGCGCAAGGCGATCGCCGGATGATTTTGGTGCAACCGTTTTCCGATCAGGGGCGCTTCGACACTGTCCAGGGGTGCGAGCAGGCGCAAGCTGAAGTCGTCCAGGCCGATCCGAACCGTCTCATCCTCCTCGAGACTGACCCAGCAGTGGCCCGGGTGCAGGTAGACCCCCTGGGGCAGCCGGACACCGTGGATATTGATTGCGCTCACCGGCGTTACCGTGGCGAACACCGTGAACTGGTCGTTGAAAAACTGGTCGAAGTCGCAGCTGCCGCAGAGGTAATCCCCGGTGCAGGCGCGAAAGGCGATGCGGTCCTTCAGGTGGTGCAGGCAGGGACGCTGCCAGAGAGGGAAGCGGTTCAGCTTCTCCTGCCACGATACGATGGCCGCGCGTCTCCCGCTCGGCGTCATCCCCTGCAGCGTGCGGACCTGGTTCTCCCGCACGACCCGGCGCAGGGCTAAATCGAACGGGCAGTCCCGGCACTCAAAATCCCTGAAGCAGGCCTTGCGCGGGACCACGCCCGCCTGCATCCAGATGCACCGGGCATCGCCCCCACCGGCCCTTTGTGATTTCAGGGTATCCATCGTCGCCCTCCCTCGGCATGCTTGACAGGTTTTCGCCAGGATCAGGTTTTCAAGAAGCGGTGCGTCAGCTGCTCCCACCCGAGGTCAGGCAAATGGCCGTAGATGTCCTCGGCCAGGTAGCCGCCGTCGGCCGCCAGCGGCCCGGTGACTCCCTCGATCATTTTCTCGAGCTGCTCCACCTCGGCGCACATCCATGCCGCGGATGCCTGCTCATCCATCAGGGGCTTCAGGGCTTGCTTGGCATCCGGCGTGCGCACCAGGAAAAGCCACCCACCGCCGTACGGCTCACGATTGACGGCCGCAGGGGATTCGCGCACCTCCCGGTTCACCTCGACGATCACCCCCCCCACCGGCGAGAGCACCTGCGCGGCGCGGCCCGCGCGCTTCAACCCCCAGGAGGGCCTACCCGGGGTCAGCTCCTTGCCCATCAGGGGGAGTTCGTAGCCGTCCGCCGGACCCAAAAGCTTCTGGGCGAAATCGTCCATTCCGATGCGGATGGCACCCCCGCTTTCGATGCGGGCCCAGGTGTGCCCGTCGTGGAACGCGTGGCCAAGCGGCAGGTCGAACCCCCGGATGCGCCGGGTCTCACCCGGGAATCGGTCTACGCTGCGCGCCGACCAGACATCTTCGAAAAACTGGTCGAAGTCGCAGGCGGAGCATTCATAGTTGTAGGCGCAGGCCCGCTGCGCGATGCGCCCGGTGAGCGAGTGGCGGCAGAGCCGGTGCATCTGCGGTCGCAGCCGCATGGCGGCCTGCCAGCTCGGCTGCTTGCCGGCCTCCGCCTTTTCGCCCATGGCGTGATCGTAGGAGCAGGTGGGGCAATCGTAAAAGTTGGTGCAGTTCTTGAATTTCACCGCCCCGGCCTGCATCCAGACGCAGGGATGGGCCGCCTTGGCCTTGCGGTCGGGCTCCACCAGCCAGGCTTGGCCGCCCAGAACGCTCTTGACGGCGCCGCGGGCGGGCTCGTCCGCGGAACCCCTGCGGTAGGTGGACCCGTAGCCGACCCGATCTCTGCGGTTCTCCCTCTCATTCGCGACCATGGCAAATCTCCTTCCTTGGTGGTTTAATCTTCTTGTTTGCTTGCCACTCTTATAGCAAGCGCCATACCACGAGGCAGGGATCGGCCCATAAATTTTTAACTTATTGATATTTATATTTTTTAGGTATAAAAGGGAGAAACCGGCCTTTAGTGCCGGGCTGGCACAACTGCCGTGATTCACAGCACTGCAGGCGATGGAAAAATTCAGCCGCGAAAGTTTTAGCATGTGATTCCAAACCGATCGAGCTGATGGTGGAATTCACAACGGGCATGTTGTTATTTCAGGCACATTCACGCGAGTCCACGCTTTTTCCCAAAGATGAGTTGACGTGAATGATCAGATGTCTGAATGTTGCTCTGTTATGTCCAACCCGAAAATCGAAAAGGCTTGAAGCCATGGTAAATTACAAATCCCGTATATCGCCTCTTTCTGTAGCGTTGCTCTTGCTTTTTGCTGCAACCGGCTGCACCGGCTCTTGGGCCAAGATACGGAGCGTCGAATCGCCCAGACAGATGGAGCTTCGAACCGGCTGGCAAAACTACCACACATACTGTTTGGGGAGCGGGCATGGAGGACAGCTCGAGGGACAGGCGATGCTCTTCCAACTGAAAGGTGACAAGACGATCCAGAAAAGCGTCGACTGGCGCGAAGTCACGAGCGATCAGATGGCTTCCAGCTGTGCAGTTTTCATGACCCGGCCGTCTCCCGTGATGCAATTGCGCGGCGAAAACAACGAAGTCTTCGGTTACATCATCTACGATTTCAATGACAGCATTTCGGCATCGGTCATAGACCCAAAGACCATTCGCCTTTTTTATCATGTAAACCGAAAAGGGGGCGGGCCCTGAATTTAAATGGGTAAATGAAGCAGGCGCAGATTCATCAACAGCCTCTATATTGTGTTCGTAACCTCCCTGGTCTCCCGTCACTACAAAAAAATCGCTTGCGGGAGTATCTTGGAATCGCCGGGGAGCTGAACCCGCCGGAGGTCGAAGCGTTGATTGTCCGCACCACGGCCATGATTCACCGCCTGCTGCGGCCCGCCATATCCCAAACTTCTTGAGGCAGAGGAGGTCCACCATGTCCAGCAGCAGCACCACGGGCGCCACCGGAGGCCGGCTCATCGCCAAAATGCTCAAGGCCGAAGGGGTCGAGAAGTTCTTCGGCATCGTCGACGGCACCTATCTGCAGCTCTTCGCCCACTGCGTGGAGGAGGGTCTGGAGATGATCACCCCCCGCCACGAGGCGGTGGCGGCCCACATGGCCGGGGCCTATGCGCGCCTAACCGGCAAGCTGGGGGTTTGCATCGCCAGTAACGGCCCGGGGGTGGCCAACATGCTGGCCGGGGTGGCCGTCGAAAACGTGGAGGGCAACCGCGTGCTGCTGATCACAAGCTCCCGGCGCACGGGCATTGCCTACCCCGACCGGGGCGGAGCCTATCAGTGCTTCGATCATGTGGGGGTGATCCGCCCGATGGCCAAGTGGTCGGCCACCTGCGCCTATGCCGAGCGCATCCCGGAGCTGCTGCGCACCGCCCTGCGCAAGTGCTACCAGGGCCGGCCCGGCGTGGTGCACCTGGATGTGCCGGAGAATCTCATCAACGGGCCGTGCCCGGCCGCCCCCATCCTGGCCCCGGAGCGCTATCGCAACACCCGCCCCACAGCCCCCCTGCCGGATCTCGTGGCCCGGGCGGCCGAGCTGCTGGCGGCGGCCCGGCTGCCCGTGATCCACGCCGGCAGCGGCATCATCCACGCGCAGGCGTTCGCCGAGCTGCGCCAGGCGGCCGAGCTGCTGCATGCACCGGTGACCACCTCCTGGGCGGGCCGCGGCGTCCTGGACGAGCGCCACCCCCTGGCCTGGCCGATGGTTCACATCGAGGCCAACAAGGCCCTGCGCAACCGTGCCGACGTCTGCCTCTGCCTGGGCTCGGATCTGGGTGAAACCGACTGGTGGGGCAAAGCGCCCTACTGGGCCAAGAGCACCGACCAGACCTTCATCCAGGTGGACATCGACGAGGAGCGCTTGGCCCGCAATCGGCCCAATGACGTGGTCGTGCTGGGCGATGCCGGGCTTTTCCTGAAGATGATCATCCCCGCCCTGCGGGAGCGCGCCGGCGCCATGGACCTTGCAGGGCGAAAAGCCCGGGTGGCGGAGCTGGCCGCCCAGCTCGCCGCGGACCGCGCCACGCTGGACGCAACGCTGGCCCTGCCGGTCGAACCCATGATCTCCTGCCACGTGCCTCACGTCTGCCGCCAGGTCTTCGCAGACGATGCGGTCGTCGTGTTCGACGGCGGCAACACCGCCGTGTGGGGCAACTTCTACACCCCCATTCTGGGCCCCAACACCCAGCTCAGCACGCCCCACATGGGCCATTTAGGTGCCGGGGTGGGCCAGGCGCTGGGGGCCGCCGCAGCCCGGCCGGGTAAACAGGTCTACTGCCTCATCGGCGACGGCGCCATGGGCTTCAACATGCAGGAGATCGAGACGGCCGTGCGCCACGACTACCGGGTGATCTTCCTGGTCTTGGCCGACAAGGCGTGGGGCATGGTGAAAATCAATCAACTCTTCGCCCTGGAGCCCATAAAAGAGAGCTTCGTGCGGGCGCTGGGGCCGGATCGCAAGGGCACCATCAACACCGACCTGGGGGAGATCGCCTGGGACCGGCTGGCCGAATCCATGGGCGCGTTCGGGGCCCGGGCCGACTCGCCCGAAACCCTCCGCACCGCCCTGGGCCAGGCCCTGGCCGCCGAAAACTGCGCCGTGATCCACTGCCACATCAACGCCGAAGCGCACATGATGGCCCCGGGCCTGATCTATTTCAAAGCCATGCACCAGGAGCCCGCCGGCGAATAACCCCAGATCCAGGAGGCAGACCCATGGACGCAGCCGCCATCGATCAGATCAGCCTCAATTTCAACCAGAGCGGTCTCTTGGCGCTCAACGCCGTCATCGGCCTGATGATGTACGGCATGGCGCTGGACATGAAGTTGGATGACTTCAAGCGGGTAATCCGCTCGCCCAAGGGGCCTGCCATCGGCCTGGGCGCTCAGTTCGTGCTGCTGCCGGCCTTCACCTTCCTGCTGACCCTGTTCCTGCCAGTGACCGCTTCCATGGCTTTGGGCATGATGCTGGTGGCCGCCTGCCCCGGGGGGAACCTCTCGAACGTGATGACCTACCTGGCCCGGGGCAACGCCGCCCTGTCGGTGAGCATGACGGCGGTCTCCACCGCTGCCGCGGTGGTCATGACCCCACTCAACCTGGCCCTCTGGGGCAGCCTCAACCCAGCCACCCATGCCATCCTGCGCCGGGTCTCGCTCGACCCCTTGGACGTGTTCCAGACCATCGTGGTGATCCTGGGCATCCCCCTGGTGCTGGGCCTGACCACGTCGCGCTTCTACCCGCGCCTGGCAGACAGGATCCGCAAGCCGTTCAAGACCGTGTCGGTCGTGATCTTCTGCCTTTTCGTGGCGGCCGCGCTGGGAGCCAACTGGCAGAATTTCCTGCGGGCCATCGGTCTTGTGGCCTTCGCCGTGCTCGTTCACAACGGCCTCGCCCTGACCCTGGGCTATGCCGCCGCGCGCATCTGCGGGCTCCCGGAGCGGGACCGCCGGGCGGTCTCCATCGAGGTGGGCATCCAGAACTCGGCGCTGGGTTTGGTGCTGATCTTCCAGTTCTTCGGCGGCTTGGGGGGAATGGCCATCATCGCCGGGTGGTGGGGCATCTGGCACATCATCTCCGGCCTGACCGTGGCATTTTTCTGGTCCCGCAGGCCCCTGGAGCCCTCCGCCGTGGAGGCCTTGCCGTGACCGACCAGAAAACCCCCTACCGCAGCGTTTTCCTCACCGGCGCCGGCGGCTACATCGGCCGCCAGGTCACTGCCGCCCTGGCCGCCGGCCGTGGCCGCCTGACCACCATCGTGGCCGGCGACCTCAAGCCGGTGCCGACCGACCAGCAACTGCGAGGCGTTCACTACCTCGCCGCAGATATCTGCGACCCGGGCCTGGCCAGCACCCTGGCAACTTTTAAGGTGGACGTGGTGGTGCACCTGGCGGCAGTGGTCACCCCGGGCAAGAAGTCGGACCGCCGCCTGGAATACAAGGTGGACGTGGAGGGGACCGCGAATGTGCTCAACGCCTGCGTCCGGAGCGGTGTGCGAAAGATCATCTACACCTCGAGCGGCGCGGCCTATGGCTACCATGCGGACAACCCTGCCTGGCTGGACGAAAAGGACCCCCTCCGCGGCAACAGCGAATTCGCCTATGCCCGCCACAAGCGGCTGGCGGAGGAGATGCTGGCGCGCTTTCGGGAGGAGCACCCCGACTTAGAGCAGCTCGTCTTCCGGCCGGGGTTCATCCTGGGCGCCACCACCCGCAACCAGATCACCAACCTCTTCGACCAGCCGCGTATCACCGGCATCCGGGGCGCGGACAGCCCCTTTGTGATCATCTGGGATCAGGACGTCGTGGGGGCGATCCTGCAGGGGATTTTCCGCGGCGGCAGCGGCATTTACAACCTGGCCGGCGACGGCACCCTTGGCCTGCCTGAAATGGCCCGCATGCTGGGCAAGCCTTACCGGGCCCTGCCGGTCTGGCTGGTCACCGCCGGCCTGTGGGTGGGCAAGCGGCTGGGAGTGACCCAGTACGGCCCTGAGCAGGTGCGCTTTCTCCGCTACCGCCCGGTGCTGGCCAACCGCCGGTTGAAGGAGGAGTTCGGGTACGTTCCCCGCAAGAGCACCCGCGAGGTCTTCGAATACTACCTGGAGCAGCGGCGCCATGCTTCGTGAACCGCGCAACTTCACAAACCGGGTGGTGGTGGTCACCGGCGCGGCCGGCGGCCTGGGCTTGGCATTCGCCCGTCGCTTCGGCCGGGCCGGGGCGCGGGTGGCCATGCTGGATCTCAGGCGGGAGGCGGTGGAGGCAGCCGCCGATGCGCTGCGCGCCCAGGGCATCGAGACCCTGGCCCTGGCCTGCGACGTTGCCGACCCCCATGCAATAATCGCCGCCGTCGAAAGAGTTCTGGACCGCTTCGGCGGCATCGACGTGCTCATCAACAACGCCGGCATCAGCGCCCGTGCCGGCTTCGCCGCCACCCGGCTCTCGGTGTTTCAGCGGGTGATGGCCGTCAACTTCTTCGGCCCCCTCTACGGCACCAAGGCGGCCCTGGGCGCGCTCCGGCGCCGGCGGGGTCTGATCGTCACCATCAGTTCCCCGGCCGGTTTCTCGCCCCTTTACGGCCGCACGGCCTACGCCGCCAGCAAGCACGCCCTGCACGGGCTGTTCGACTCCCTGCGCAGCGAACTGCGCGGCAGCGGCGTCGAAGTGCTCATCGTATGCCCGGGATTCACCGCCACCGGCATCGGCACAGCCGCCCTGGACGGAGATGGCAGCATCACCCGCCACCCCCAGTCCACCGCCGGCCGGCCGGCCACCCCCGACCAGGTGGCGGAGAGCGTGTTCCAGGCCGCCCGCCGCCACCGGCGCCTGCTGGTGCTCTCCCCCGTGGCCCGCCTGGGCCGCGCGATCCACACGCTCTCGCCGCGGCTTTACGAGTGGCTGATGGTGCGGGCGATGCGCAAGGAGCTGGAGAGATAAAGCCGATCGGCGCTGACTATTTTTCAAACTTGATCGCGATCCCCTGGACGTCGGTGCAGGTGTAGGCGAAGAGGTTGTAGATCGGTACGAACCCGTACAGGCTGTTCTACACGGAGCCGTTGATCAAGGCGTCTCCCCCCACACTTGAAAGCGCATTCTCGACCGCCGTCGACAAGGCGGCATCCCCCCATGGAATCACACCGGCGAGGAAGAAGCGGCAGGCCCTGCCTTGCGCCGGCCCTATCTCTTTGAACGATTGGGCGTTTTTCAGCATCGCCCCGGGATCGCCGGTGCTCTTTGTCACCACCCCCAGCGTTCCGACAGAAGTGCATCCGGCCGAAGAGCGAAGGCCCGGAACACTCAATCAAATCTTTGAAAGGCGTAACTTAACCCCGGTCCACTCGGTGAAAAGTGATAGGCCATATTTGGATCACCGAGCGATATTGAGCCGTCACGTGCCATCAGCAACACCGAAAGTCCAACGTAGATGGAGGCATTCTGGCCTCGAGGGTGTACAAATAACTGTGTAACTGGCAATCTTTAACCTTTAGGGAGGAGGATTAAGATGGCCGGAGTGAAATCAAAGCAGGACGCCCTCATTGACGAGTTGTTGAAAGACTGCCGTGACCCGAAGCAGATCCTGGGCAAGGAGGGTCTGCTGAAGCAGCTGACCAAGCGGCTGGTCGAGCGAGCGCTGCAAGGTGAGTTGACCGATCATTTGGGCTACGAGCCCAACGCCGCCGAGGGCCGGGGAGTTGAGAACAGC
>JAWOHH010000019.1:0-3390 GCA_046496215.1 Desulfobacterales bacterium | reverse complement strand
CTCCTTGCCCGAATGGCGGTTGCCAGGCGGTTCACCTCGTCCATGGCCGCCTCCGCGTCGAAGGTCAGGATGCGGCGCTCGCGCATGACGACCCGGCCGTCGATCACGACCGTGGAGACATCGCTCCCCCGCGCCGCGTACACCAGGTGGGAGGCCGGGTGGTACATGGGGGTCAGGTGGGGCTTGCGCGTGTCGAGGATGATGAGGTCGGCCTGCTTTCCCGCCTCGATCGACCCGGTGCGTTCGCCGAGGCCGAGGGCCCGCGCCCCGTCGATCGTGGCCATGCGCAGCACGGTCTGCGCGTCCATCACGGTCGGGTCCAGGGCGCGCCCCTTGTGGAGCTTGGCGGCGGTGTCCATCTCCTGAAAGAGGTCCAGGTTGTTGTTGCTGGCGGCCCCGTCGGTGCCGAGGCCCACGCAGATGCCGGCGGCGAGCAGGCGCGGCACCGGGGCGATGCCCGAGGCCAACTTCATGTTGCTCTCCGGGTTGTGGGACACCTTGACCGCGCGCGCCTGCAGCAGGCCGATGTCCTCCTCCGTCAGCGCCACGCAGTGGCAGGCCAGCACGTTTGCGGCCAGCAAACCGAGCGCCGCCAGGTGGCCCACGGGGGTGCGGCCGTAGCGCGCCTGGACGGCCTCCACCTCGCCGGCGGTTTCGGAGAGGTGGATCACCATGGGCAGCCCGTGGCGCTCCGCCAGCCGGAAGGCCCGCGTCAGCAACTCCGGCCGGCAGAGGTAGGGCGAGTGCGGCTCGACGGCGACCGTGATCAGCGGGTCGCCGCGGAAGGCGTCGATGAGCCGCTGCGTGCAGGCGAAGCCGTTTTCGAGGTCGCCGTAGCCCGGGGAGGGGAAATCGAAGAGGACCTCGCCGACAACGGCCCGCATCCCCGCCTGCTGCGCGGCGCCGGCGACCGCCGCTTCGAACAGGTACATGTCGCAGAAGGTGGTGGTGCCGGAGAGGATCATCTCGGCGCAGGCCAGCAGGGACCCTTGCCGGACCTGCTCGGCGTCGAGGGCGGCCTCGGCCGGGAAGATGTGATCGTTCAGCCAGGACATCAGCGGCAGGTCGTCCGCCAGCCCCCGGAACAGGGACATGGCGGCGTGGGTGTGGGTGTTCACCAGACCGGGCATGACGATGCCGCCGCGGGCGTCGATCACCTCGGCGGCCGGCCGGCTGCCGAGCTCCGCCGACGGGCCGACGGCCGCGATGCGGCCGCCCCGGACGGCAACGGCGCCGTCCGGGATCACGCGGTTTTCGGCATCCACGGTGAGGAGCAGCCCGTGGGTGACGAGCAGGTCAGCCGAGGTCGCCGTCATCGCTCAAGCCCAGGACGCCGTTCAGAAGCGTCTCGATCCGCGGGGCCGCCTGCCGGGCGGAGGCGATGATCGCCTCCACCGCGGCCGGCTCCGGGCGGTCCGGGTCGTGGACGTTGGTCACCACCGAGAGGCCGAGCACGCGCATCCCGCCATGGACGGCGGCGATGACCTCCATCACCGTCGAAAACCCCACGGCGTCGGCCCCGATGGTTCTCAGGAAGCGGATTTCGGCGGGCGTCTCCAGGGAAGGCCCCTTCAGGCCGGCGTAAATGCCCCGGCGCAGCGCGATGCCCGCCGCCGCCGCCGCGCGCTCGGCGAGCGACATCAGGCGGCGGTCGTAGGCGGCCGACATGTCCGGGAATCTCGGCCCCCAGCGCTCGTCGTTGGGGCCGGTCAGCGGGTTTTCGCCGGTCAGGTTGATGTGGTCGCCGATCAGCATGATGTCCCCCGCCCGGAATGCCGGGTTGAGGCCGCCGGCGGCGTTGGTGGCGACGAGGCAGCGGACGCCCATCTCCTGAAGGACGCGGACCGGGAACACGACCTCGGCCGGCGAGCGCCCCTCGTATAGGTGCAATCGCCCCTGGAGCAGCACGATCGGGCGCCCCAGCAAATCGCCTGCCAGCAGACGGCCGGGGTGGGATTGGACCGTGGGAACGGGAAAGTGCGGGATAACGCTGTAGTCGAAAGCGGCCGCCACCTCGAGTGCGGGGAGGGCATCCCCCAAGCCGGTGCCGGTGAAAAGCCCGATTTTGGGTGGAACGGGGATCCGCTTCATCAGAAAAGCGGCGGCTTTTTCGGCATTGTCGCGAGGGTTTTTCATGGTCGCATCGAAGGCAGCGGGATCTTATGCCAGCCCCGCGATCGAGTCAAGCCGGCCTTGGGCGGGCCGCCCGCCCGGCGTTGACATTTCTCGGAGGTTGTGGAATAAGGCCAAACTGGATCGAACCCCGGCTCGCATCTTTAAATTGCGCAAAGGAAACTGCTCGCATGACGACGGATCGACACCCGCAGCACCCGGACATCACCAGCCCCATGTGGGGGAAAATCGATGCGGTCATTGCCGCATACCAGGGGATCCCCGGATCGGTTATCACGGTGCTGCGGGAGTGCCAGGACGTGGTGGGGTATTTGCCGGTCGAGCTGATCGACTACATCGGCGTCGGGCTCAACCTCTCGCGCAGCGAAGTTTTCGGCGTGGCCTCCTTCTACGCCCTGTTTTCGATGCAGCCCAAGGGGCGCCACACGGTAAAGGTCTGCATGGGCACCGCCTGCTACGTCAAGGGCATCAAGGAGGTCATCGGGCGCATCGAAAACCACTACCAGGTCTCGCCGGGGGGCACGTGCGCGGACCGGCGTTTTTCCCTGGAGGCCGTTCGCTGCCTCGGGGCCTGCGGCCTCGCGCCGGTGCTGGTGGTCGGCGCCGACACCTACGGGGATGTTAAAGCCGACAAGATTGTCCAGATTCTGGACAAATACGAATGACCCGTCCGCGTTCACGACGCGGTCGGGATAGGGGCGCACGGGACCGACGATGAAGATATCCGAGATTCGCGATATTTTGAAAGCCGAAGTCCTGGCAGGCGAAGACCAGCTGGACAAGAGCGTCGTTGCGGGCGGCGGCGCCGACCTGATGGCGGACGTGCTGTCGGCGGTTGCCAAGGAGGCGGTCCTGCTCACGGGGCTCACCACCGAGCAGGTGCTGCGCACGGCCAAGGTGTCCGGTGTCGCGCTGGTGGTGTTCGTGCGCGGCAAGCGCCCGGACGAACCGGTGATCGAACTGGCCCGCTCCTACCGCATGCCGGTGCTGCTGACGCGCTACTCGCTGTTCGTGGCCAGCGGGCGCCTTTACATGAACGGGCTGCGCGGGCTGGACGGGTCGTGGTGACAGGGTCTGCCTCCGCAATCTCCCATTCAACCTTGCAGAATTCAACAGACCCAACAGACCCAATAGACTCAAGGGACTCAGGGGACCCAAGAGACTCAATTCCGCGGCCAAACCTTGATCGAGATCCTGCGCGACATCAAGCGTCTGCCCCTCTTCATCGCTTCGGACATCGTCGTGGGCGAGACCAGC
>JAWOHH010000011.1:0-2838 GCA_046496215.1 Desulfobacterales bacterium | reverse complement strand
TGCCGCCGATTGGTATTTCGCCACCGGCGAGATCCTGGACGCTTCCTGGCACCCGCACGACCCCGCGCCGGAACACGCCGGCCGGCAGTCGCTGGTGCTTGCCTCCGGGCCTTCCGACCCGCAGGAGCGCTGCACCCTCTTCTTTCTCCACGCCATTTCCATGGCCCAACGCAGACTCTGGATCGCGAGCCCCTATTTCGTGCCCGACGAGGGGATCATCCAGGCGCTGCAGCTGGCCGCCATCCGGGGGGTCGAGGTTCGGATTCTGCTGCCCATGAAGCCGGATCAGCTCCTGGTTTGGCTGGCCTCGTTCGCCCTGCTCAAGGAGCTGGATCACCCCGGGATTCACGTCCACCGCTTCACCGGCGGATTCCTCCACCACAAGGCGCTGCTGGTAGACGAAGGCTTCGCGGCGGTGGGCACCAAAAACTTCGACAACCGCTCCTTTCGGCTGAACTTCGAGATCACCCTCGCGGTCGCCGACGCCGGGTTCGCGGCCGAGGTCGCGGCGATGTTCGTGCGGGATTTTGGCGCGTCGCTGGAGGTCGGCGCCCGGGCCTACGACGCGTTGCCGTTTCACCTCAAGGTCGGCGCCAAGGCCGCGCGCCTGCTTGCGCCCGTTTTGTAGTTGCCCCTGCTCCGCTGCAGCCGAAAATGATGGACCCGGGAAGCGGGTGGGCCTCCCCGTAATGCCGATATAATGCCCGGATGCCGATATTTCGGCACATGGCGGGCCTCGGCGCTCACCTGGGGCGACGCTTTTCAATCGCGAAAATCGATTGATCCAAGCTGGTTAGGGATATTCTGCGGATTTCTGTGGCGTTGAGTATTAATTTCGCACTACCCTGAGCGCAAAGGCGCCGAGGGATGCGGCGACGACACGGTTCCTGGACCCTGTTTGCCCGGCGCCGAGCCGGTTTGCCGCGACACGCTCTTGGGGTGTCCGTCCCCGGCGGCAGGGATTATTCGGGGAAAATCATCTTATTTTTGTTGGATGGGAGGCCGTATGAACCACCGCGCGAAACGTTGCTTGTGGGCCACGATCTGCCTGCTGCTGTTCTTTTGCTTCGGCTGTGGGACCGTCTGGGCGCAGAAGTTCCCCTTGCCCAAGGCCAAAAAGCCGGAGACCAGGTCGGAGGCGGTCGCTGTGCCCGCCCACCTTGAGACCCCGGAACAGGTGGCGGCTTTCATCGGCCCCCTGACCGATGAGCAGGCACGCCAGGTGCTGGCCGAGGTCCTCAAAGGGCAGGCGGCTGCCAATTCCGTGCGGGACGAAGGCGGGTCGGCCGTCAGAGGCCGGGACAGCGGGCTGGGGGCTGTTTTTTATCGGATGGCCGACAAGGCCTCGGCGCTGATTAAAAAGCTGTCCTGGACCCTCGGCGCGGCGGACGCCGAATCAGGTTACCTGGGCGATGCCTGGAGAAGGTTGACCGGTGGCGAGGGCATCGACCGTTTCTTCCCTGTCCTGCTGGCGCTTGTTGCAATCCTGACGGCGGGGCTGCTTGCCAGGGGGCTGCTTTTCCGTAGGACCCGGGAGATGCGCGAGGGGGTGTTGGCCTCTCTCAGATTGGGGCAGGTGACGTTTCTGGGGCGGGCCCTTTGGCATCTGATCCTGGAAATCCTGGGGATCGCGGTGTTTGCGGCCACCACCTTCATTATGTTCGTCCTCATTTTCCAAAAAGGGGACCTCGGTTACGAACTCGTTTCGATCACCCTGATCGTGAGTTACTACCTGCTGCTGTTCGCGACCGCATCCAAGGTCATTTTTTCGCCGGTTGAACCCGCCCTGCGCCTGTTCCCGATGAAGGACGCCGCCGCCGCCTTTCTTTACCGCTGGATCCTATACATCACAGCGGGCGCCGCCGCGATCACCGGGGCGAGTGCCGTGCTGAGCGCAATCGGTGCCGGCCAACCGCTCTACTTGATGAGTTACAGCTTGGGCGGCGCCTACATCACCGGCGCCCTGATCGTCATGATCTGGAAAAGCCGGCAGCGGGTCGCCGAGGCCATCCTGCCGGCAGCCGCAGAGACCGCACGGGGAGGCCCGCGGGCCGCCTTTGCGAAGTACTGGCACTACCTGGCGAGCGCCTACGTGCTCTGCATGGGTGTTTACTGGGTCGCGGACGTCCTTCTGGGGGGAGGCGCCACGGTGCTCAACCTGATCCTCAGCCTGTTCGTGATCCCGGTCTTCATCGGGCTGGACCAGTGGGGGCTGCGGCTTCTCAAGCTGGCCGGCGGCGAGACGCTGGAGATCGCCGATTTGAGCGGCGACAAGGTGCGGGAGGTCCCGCCCCTCGAGGGGCGGAACACCATCACACACTACACGCCGTTGATCCGTAAGCTCTATCGGGTGGTGTTGGTCGCGTTTCTGTTCTTCATCGTGCTGGGGCTGTGGGGGGTGGATCTGACCGCCGGGAGGATATTCACCTCCCACGTGCTGAGCATCGTCGTGACCCTGTTGCTGGGCTTTATCGCCTGGGAGTTTGTCAAGGCCCGCATCGACAGCCGGCTGCGCCAGGAAATGCCGGAAGCCGGCGAAGAGGCCGAGGAGGGCGGGGCCGGCGGCTCGCGCACCGGGACGCTCCTCCTGCTCCTGCGCAAGTTCGTCCTGACGGTCTTGTTCGTGATTGTTTCAATGATCGTGCTGTCCTCCATCGGGGTGAACATCGGCCCGCTGATCGCCGGCGCCGGGGTGATCGGCCTGGCCATCGGTTTCGGTGCGCAGACCCTGGTGCGGGACATCATCTCCGGGGTTTTCTTCCTGATCGACGACTCTTTTCGCGTCGGGGACTACGTGGAATCCGGCGAGGTCAAGGGAACCGTCGAGAAGATCTCGCT
>JAWOHH010000146.1:0-14125 GCA_046496215.1 Desulfobacterales bacterium | reverse complement strand
CCCCCGCTCCTTCTCCTCCGGCGCCTTGTCAATCTGGTCAAACGGCACGTAGTCCGCCTTGCCCATCAAACTCAACTGCTTGGTGATCGCCGCCGTCAGCGTCGTCTTCCCATGGTCAATGTGCCCAATCGTCCCCACATTCACGTGCGGCTTCGTTCGCTCAAACTTCTGCTTGGCCATCTGGAACTCCTCCCATTAAAATGCGAAGGGCATAGTAACCGGATATGCCCTCCACGACGACACCCGTTTTCGGTCGAATGAAACGCTTACCAGCGAAAGTGGGCAAACGCTTTGTTGGCTTCGGCCATCTTGTGGGTATCCTCCCGCTTCTTTACGGCCGCCCCGCGGTTGTTGGCGGCGTCCATAAACTCGGCGGCCAGCTTTTTGGCCATGCCTTTTTCCGGCCGCTGGCGCGCGTAGCTGATCAGCCAGCGAAACCCCAGCGCGGTCCTCCGGGACGGACGGATCTCGGTGGGCACCTGGTAGGTGGACCCGCCGACCCGCCGCGAGCGCACTTCGATCATGGGCCGCACGTTGTCGAGCGCCTTCTCGAAGAGCTTGACCGGAGACTCTTTGGTCTTTTCACTGACGAGATCAAAGGACGCGTAGACGATCCCCTCGGCGGTGCTGCGTTTGCCGTCGTGCATGAGACAGTTGATGAACTTCGCCACCAGTCGGCTGCCGAACTTGGAATCGGCGCGGATGATTCTCTCGGCGACTTCTCTTCTTCTGGGCATCTGGACTCCACCGCTTCATCGGGTGCGCATCGCCTGCGGCAGCGCACATGGTTCATCGGGCCCGCGCCGCGGGCCCGGTTCAATCGTCGGACGGGCTCTACTTGGGACGCTTAGCGCCGTATTTGGATCGGCTTTGCCGGCGATCCTCGACGCCCAGGGTGTCGAGCGTCCCTCGGACAATGTGGTAGCGCACGCCGGGCAGATCCTTCACGCGCCCGCCGCGGACGAGGACCACTGAGTGCTCCTGGAGATTATGACCGACGCCCGGGATGTAGGCGGACACCTCGATCCCCGTTGTCAGCCGGACGCGCGCGACTTTTCGCAGGGCCGAGTTCGGCTTCTTGGGGGTCGTGGTGTAGACGCGGGTGCAGACGCCGCGTTTTTGCGGCGCACCCTTCAACGCCGGGGTCTTGTTCTTCTTCTTCGCTCGTTTGCGCGCATGGCGCACAAGCTGGTTGATGGTCGGCATGATCTCCTCGTTCCCGTAAATTTCCTTTTTACAAAATCGAAGACTTGTATAGAGGAATTGGCTTGTTGTCAAGCAATTTCTTTGTTTAAAACCAGCCGCAGCGCCGGCCGCGGGCCGGCAGCCCCTTACGCCTGGACTTCGACCTCCAGGTCGTCGAAGGCCGGCAGCCCGGTGCCGGCGGGAATCAGCCGCCCCATAATCACGTTTTCCTTGAGCCCCTTCAGGCGATCCACTTCACCGCGGATGCTGGCATCCGTCAGCACCTTGGTCGTTTCCTGGAAGGAGGCCGCCGACACCCAGCTGTCGGTGCTGAGGGAGGCCTTGGTGATGCCGAGGATGAGCGGTTCTCCCACCGCCGGCCGGCCGCCGCGCGCCACGATCGCCTGGTTGATCTCCTCGAATTTCGCCCGGTCCACCTGCTCTTCCAGGATGAAGTCCGAATCGCCCACGTCCGTCAGCTTGACCCGGCGCATCATCTGCCGCACGATGACCTCGATGTGCTTGTCGTTGATGCGCACCCCCTGCAGGCGGTAGACCTCCTGCACCTCGTCCACAAGATATTTGGCCAGCGCGACCTCCCCCTTGATCTTGAGGATGTCCTGCGGGATGGCGGAGCCGCCGATCAACGCTTCGCCGGCGCGCACGTAGTCGCCCTCGTAGACGTTGATGTGCTTGCCGCGCGGGATGAGGTACTCTTTCTTGTCGCCGACGTCCACCGGCGTGATCGAGACTTTCTGCTTGCCCTTCTTGTTGCCTTTGGCGATCGACACGTAGCCGTCGATTTCGCTCAGGACCGCGACCTCTTTGGGCTTGCGCACCTCGAAGAGTTCGGCCACCCGCGGAAGACCGCCGGTGATGTCCTTGGTCTTGGTGGTCGCCCGGGGCAGCTTCGCCACCAGGTCGCCGGCTTTGACCCCATCGCCCTCCTCCACCAGCAGGATGGCGTTGATCGGCAGGATGTAGCGCGCAAACCCGGAGGAGGCCGGCAGTTTGGCGGTCTTGCCCTCCTTGTCCTTGATGGAGATGCGCGGCCGCTCCTCGGCGCTCTTGGACTCGATGATCATCTGGCTGGACTTGCCGGTGACCGGGTCGACCTTTTCCTGCATGGTGCGGCCGGGAACGATGTCCCCGAATTTGACCACGCCGTCCACCTCGGTGATGATCGGGGTGGTGAACGGGTCCCAGGTCGCCAGCTGCTCGCCGGCCTTGGCCTTTTGACCGTCCTTGACGTTCAGGTGCGCCCCGTAGATGACCGGGAAGCTTTCGAGTTCGCGGCCGGTGTCGCTCATGATGAGCAGCTTCCCGCCGCGCCGGTTCATCGCCACCACCTGCCCCTCGGAGTTCTTGGCCACGTTCAGGTCTACGAATTTGACCGTGCCTTCCAAGCGTGCGCGGATGTCGGCCTGCTCCACCCGCCGGCTGGCGGTCCCGCCGATGTGAAAGGTCCGCATGGTGAGCTGCGTGCCTGGCTCTCCGATGGATTGGGCCGCCAGGATGCCGATGGCCTGCCCTTCCTCGACCAGCAGCCCGTGCGCGAGGTCGCGGCCGTAGCACTTGGCGCACACGCCCACTTTGGTGCGGCAGGTCAAGACCGAGCGGATCTTCACCGAGGTCATCCCCGCGCCTTCGATTTTCTCGACGACGTGTTCGTCGATCTCGTCGCCCGCCTTGGCGATCACCTCCTCGGAGAACGGGTCGATGATGTCCTCGAGCGCCGTGCGGCCCAGGATGCGCTCCCCCAGCACTTGGATGATCTCGCCCCCCTCCACCAGAGGCTCGAGCTCCACGCCCTGGAGGGTGCCGCAATCGTGCTCGGTGATCACGGCGTCCTGTGAAACGTCCGCCAGCCGGCGGGTCAGGTATCCGGAGTTGGCGGTCTTCAGCGCCGTGTCCGCGAGCCCCTTGCGGGCGCCGTGGGTGGAGATGAAGTACTGCAGCACGGACAGCCCCTCACGGAAGTTGGCGTTGATGGGCGTCTCGATGATTTCGCCTGACGGTTTGGCCATGAGACCCCGCATGCCGGCCAGCTGCCGCATCTGGTCCTTGCTGCCGCGCGCGCCGGAGTCGGCCATCATGTAAATCGGGTTGAAGCTCTCCTCGATCACCGGCTTGCCCTTGGCGTCGAGCAGCGGCTTGCCGTCCGGGCGCAGCACCGGGGTCATCTTCATCGAGTTCATCATCTCGGTGGCGACGTCGTCGGTGGCTTTGGCCCAGATGTCCACGACCTTGTTGTATTTTTCGCCCTGGGTGATCAACCCCTCGGTGTACTGCCGGCCGATTTCGGTGACCTGGGTTTCGGCTTTTTTGAGGATGTCCCATTTGGAATCGGGGATGATCATGTCGTCGATGCAGATGGAGAGCCCGCCGCGGGTCGAGTTGCTGTAGCCGATGTCCTTCAGGCGGTCCGAGAGGATGACGGTCGCCTTCGGGCCGAGGTTGCGGTAGACGTAGTCCACCAGCTGCCGCAAGGCCTTCTTGTCCATGACCGTGTTTACGATGTCGAAGGGCACCGCCGGAAATTTCTGAATGACCTCGAAGAGATGGTAGCTGTTGTCCGCGGCGATGATCGGGCTGAAGTAGCCCGCCTTGAGCGCGTAGACCCGGTCGACATCCGATTCGCGGCAGTTGAAGACGCTCTTGAACTCGTTGTAGGTGAGCTTGCCGACGAGACCGTCGGCCGCCCGGTCGGGCGCCTGCGACATCTCGCGCACCAGCGCTGCAAACTCCGCGCCCTGCTCCAAACGCTCCAAGGCCTGCCGGGCCTCCTCTTCGGTGGGCACCATCAGGTGGCGCAGCTCCAGAATGTCCACCTTGGGGATGATGTCCCAGAGCAGCACGCGGCCGACCGTGGTCTCGGTGCGCTTGCCCTGCATGCGCACGACGATCTTGGAGTGCAACTCCACCTTCCCGGCGTCGTAGGCCGAACGCACCTCCTCGGTGTCGGCGAAGATCTTGCCCTCGCCGCGGCGGCCGGTGATGCCGCGGGTCATGTAGTAGGTGCCGAGCACGATGTCCTGGCTGGGGACGATGATGGGGCTGCCGTTGGCCGGGGAGAGGATGTTGTTGGAGGAGAGCATCAGCACCCGCGCCTCGATTTGCGCCTCCACCGACAGCGGCACGTGCACCGCCATCTGGTCGCCGTCGAAATCCGCGTTGAATGCCGTGCAGACCAGCGGGTGCAGCTGGATCGCCTTGCCTTCGATCAGGATGGGCTCGAAGGCCTGGATGCCCAACCGGTGCAGCGTCGGCGCCCGATTGAGCATCACCGGGTACTCCCGCACGACCTCATCCAGCGTGTCCCACACCTCGGGGACCTCGCGCTCCACCATTTTCTTGGCGCTCTTGACCGTGGAGACCATGCCTTTCTGCTCGAGCCGGTAGTAGACGAAGGGCTTGAAGAGCTCCAGGGCCATCTGCTTGGGAAGCCCGCACTGGTGCAGCCGCAGGTCGGGACCGACGGTGATCACCGTGCGGCCGGAGTAATCGACGCGCTTGCCCAGCAGGTTCTGGCGGAAGCGGCCTTGCTTGCCCTTCAGCGTGTCGCTCAGGGACTTGAGGGGCCGTTTGTTGGTGCCGGTGATCACCCGGCCGTGCCGGCCGTTGTCGAAGAGCACGTCCACCGACTCCTGCAGCATGCGCTTCTCATTGCGCACGATGATGTCCGGCGCCTTGAGGTCGATCAGCCGCTTGAGCCGGTTGTTGCGGTTGATGACGCGCCGGTACAGATCGTTGAGATCGGAAGTGGCGAACCGCCCGCCCTCCAGCGGCACGAGCGGCCGCAGGTCCGGCGGCAGCACCGGGATCACGTCCATGATCATCCATGTGGGGTCGACCCCGGAGCGGCGGAAGGCATCCACGATCTTCAGCCGTTTGGCGATCTTCTGGCGTTTGGCGAGCGAGCCCGTCTCGCGGATCTCGGTGCGCAGTTCGTGGTACAGCTTCTCCAGGTCGAGCTCCTCGAGCATCGCCTGCACGGCCTCGGCGCCGATGCCGGCCACGAACTTGCTCCCATAAGCCTCGACCGCTTCCATGTATTTTTCATCCGAGAGCATCTGCCCGCGGACGAGCGGGGTCTCCTTGGGGTCGAGCACGATGTAGCTGTCGAAGTACAGGACCTTTTCCATGTTCTTGAGGGTCAGGTCCAGCAGGTTGCCGATCTTGCTCGGCAGGCTCTTCAGAAACCAGATGTGGGAGACCGGGGTCGCCAGTTCGATGTGCCCCATGCGCTCCCGGCGCACCTTGGACTGAATGACCTCGACTCCGCATTTTTCGCAGATCACCCCGCGGTGCTTCATGCGCTTGTATTTGCCGCAGTTGCACTCGTAGTCCTTGGTCGGGCCGAAGATTTTGGCGCAAAACAGCCCGTCCCGCTCCGGCTTGAAGGTGCGGTAGTTGATGGTCTCGGGCTTCTTGATCTCCCCGTTGGACCATTTGCGGATCTGCTCCGGCGAGGCCAGGGCGATCCGGATGGCCTTGTATTTGCGGGGATCGGTCGGTTTGGCAAAAAAATCGTACAGTGTGTCCATAAGCCTCATCCCTGTGATGGAGACGGTTGTGGGCTGCCCCCGCCCAACACGCGGGGCCGGTTATTCGGCGACCGGGGGCGCGTCGGTGCTCTCCAGCAGCCCGACATCCAGTCCCAGCGATTGCAGTTCCTTGGTCATCACCCGGAAGGATTCCGGGATCCCCGGTTCGAGGACATTCTGGCCTTTGACGATTTTCTCGTACATCCGGGTTCGGCCCGCCATGTCGTCGGACTTCACGGTGAGGAACTCCTGCAGCGCGTAGGCGGCGCCGTAGGCCTCCATGGCCCAGACCTCCATCTCCCCCAGGCGCTGGCCGCCGAACTGGGCCTTGCCCCCCAGCGGCTGCTGGGTCACCAGCGAGTAGGGCCCGATGGAGCGGGCGTGGATCTTGTCGTCCACGAGGTGGTGGAGCTTCATCACGTACATGGTGCCGACGGTGATCTTCTCGTCGAAGGGCTCCCCCGTGCGGCCGTCGTAGAGGGTCATCTGACCCGAGCGGTCCTGGCCGGCCTCCTCGAGCAGCTGCTTGATCTCCTCCTCCTTGGCGCCGTCGAAGACCGGGGTCGCCATGTGGACCCCGCCCTGGTAGTGGCGGGCGAACGCGACCAACTGGTCGTCGTCCAGGCTGCCGATCAGCTTTTTGTCGGGTGCGGCGGCAAACACCCGGCGCAATTTCTCCCTCAGCTGCTTGAGCTTTTGGGCCGCCAGCAGCTCGTTGACCTGGTCGCCCAGCCCCTTGGCGGCAAGTCCCAGGTGGATTTCCAGGATCTGCCCGACGTTCATGCGCGATGGGACGCCGAGCGGGTTGAGCACCATGTCCACCGGCCGGCCGTCCTCGAAGTAGGGCAGGTCCTCGACCGGAAGGATCCGGGAGACCACGCCCTTGTTGCCGTGCCGGCCGGCCATCTTGTCGCCGACGGACAGCTTGCGTTTCATGGCCACGTAGACCTTGACCATCTTGATGACGCCCGGCGGCAGCTCGTCGCCGCGCTCGAAGCGGCTCACCTGCTGCTCGAACGCCAGCCGGCAGAGCTCGCGCTGGTCGCGGTAGCGCTCGAGGATGTCGTGGATCTGCTGAGTCATCTGCGGGTCCTTGAGCACGATGCCTTCCAAAGCGGCCAGAGGAACGTCGGCCAGGGTCCGGGCATCGAGCTTGGCCCCGCTGTTGACGAGCACCTTCTTGCCCTTCTTGATCGGGGCGAACACCTTCTGCCCGGCGAGCAGATCGGCCAGCTGAGAGCGCACCACGTCCTCGACCACGGCCATTTCGTCATCCCGGTCCTTTTCGAGGGCGGCGATCTCCTCGTCCTCGATCAGCCGCGTGCGATCGTCCTTCTCCACGCCCCGCCGCGAAAAGACCTTGGCATCGATGACCGTCCCTTGGATGCCCGGCGGGACCCTGAGCGAGGTGTCCTTCACGTCGCCGGCCTTTTCGCCGAAAATGGCCCGCAGCAGCTTCTCCTCCGGGGAGAGCTGGCTTTCGCCCTTGGGGGTGATCTTGCCGACCAGGATATCGCCGGGTTTGACCTCGGCCCCCAGCCGGATGATGCCGCTGTCGTCGAGGTTCTTGAGCGCTTCGTCGCCGACGTTGGGAATGTCGCGGGTGATCTCCTCCTTGCCCAGCTTGGTGTCGCGGGCCACCACCTCGAACTCCTCGATGTGCACGGAGGTGTAAATCCCGTCGCGCACCAGCCGTTCGCTCACCAGGATGGAGTCCTCGAAGTTGTACCCGCCCCAGGGCATGAAGGCGACGGTCACGTTCTTGCCGAGCGCCAACTCGCCCTGGTCCGTCGCCGGCCCGTCCGCGATGATTTCGCCGGCAACGACCCGCTGGCCCCGGCACACGATGGGGCGGTGGTTGAAGCAGGTGTTCTGGTTGGACCGGACGAACTTCGAGAGGTTGAAAATCGTCACGTTCTTCTCGTTCGGGTCGCCGGTCGGGTCGTGCTTGAGCACGATGCGGCAGGCGTCCACGTCCACCACCTCGGCGTCCCGGGGGGCGACGATGGTTACGCCGGAATCCTTGGCGACCACGCCCTCGATGCCGGTGCCCACCAGGGGCGCCTCGTTGAGCAGCAGCGGAACGGCCTGCCGCTGCATGTTGGAACCCATGAGCGCGCGGTTGGCGTCGTCGTTCTCCAGGAACGGGATCAGGGAGGCGGACACGCTCACCAACTGGTTGGGAGAGATGTCCATGAGCGCGATCTGGCTGCGATCCACCATCATGAACTCGCCCGCCACGCGGGAGGTCACCAGCGGATTGGCGAACTGGCTCTTCTCGTTGACCGGGGCGTTGGCCTGCGCGATGGGCAGCTCCTTTTCCTCAAAGGCGTCGAGGAACTTCACCTGCTCCGTCACCCGGGCGTTTTCGACCTCCCGGTAGGGGGTTTCGATGAAGCCGTAGTCGTTCACGCGCGCATAGGTGGAGAGCGACACGATCAGGCCGATGTTGGGGCCCTCCGGGGTTTCGATGGGGCAGATGCGGCCGTAGTGGGAGGGGTGCACGTCCCGCACCTCGAAGCCGGCACGCTCGCGGGTGAGCCCGCCGGGGCCCAAAGCGGAAAGCCGCCGCTTGTGCGTGGTCTCGGAGAGCGGATTGGTCTGGTCCATGAACTGGGACAGCTGGCTGGTGCCGAAAAACTCCTTGACCACGGCGGAGACCGGCTTGGGGTTGACCAGGTCGTGGGGCATCAGCGCGTCGACTTCCTGGAGACTCATGCGCTCCTTGATGGCGCGCTCCATGCGCACCAGGCCGATGCGGTACTGGTTTTCCAGGAGTTCCCCGACGGCGCGCACCCGGCGATTGCCCAGGTGGTCGATGTCGTCCACCACCCCCTGGGTGTCCCGCAGCTCGATCAGGGACTTGGTGGTCAGCAGGATGTCCTCCTTGCGCAGGATGCCCAGATCCGGCGCGCTGCTCACGCCCAGGCGCTGGTTGATCTTCAAGCGGCCCACGCCGGACAGATCGTAGTAATTGCTCTTGAAAAAAAGGTTGTCGATGAATTCCTGGGCCACTTCCGGGGTGGCCGGGTTGCCGGGGCGCAGGCGGCGGTAGATGTCGATCAGCGCCTCCTCCTTGGAATCCACCTTGTCCAGGAGCAGGGTCTTGCGGATGGAGTCGCTGCTGGAGAGGCCGTCGATGAAGAGGATTTCGAATTCGCCGACGCCCGCTTCTGCCAGCCGGTTCAGGCTCTCCTCGTCCACCACGTCGTTGGCCCGCACGATCGGCTCGCCTGCGGTCTGCGGATGCTTGACTACGGTGGCGTAAGCACGCCCGTAGATCTCCTCCACGTTGATCGGGACCATCTCGGTCCCCAGCGCCTTGAGGCGCTTCAAGATGCGGGTGCTGTAAGGGCGGCCCTTCTTCACCAGGACCTCGCCCGTCTCGGAATCCTTGATGTCCCGGCTGGCGCGCTGGCCCCGCAACAGCTCCTCGTGAAACGCTTTGTAAAAGCGCTTGCCCTGGATGATCACTTTTTCCCGCCGGTAAAAATAGGCCAGCAGGTCCTCAGCCGAGTAGCCGAAGGCCTTGAACAGGGTGGTGATCGGGAATTTGCGGCGCCGGTCGATGCGGATGTAGACGATGTCCTTGGGGTCTACCTCCATGTCGATCCAGGAGCCGCGCACCGGGATGATCCGCGCGCTGTAGATGATTTTACCGCTGGAGTGGGTCTTGCCCTTGTCGTGGTCGAAAAACACGCCGGAAGAGCGATGCAGCTGGCTGACCACCACCCGCTCGGTGCCGTTGATGATGAAGGTGCCCTTGGCGGTCATGAGCGGGATGGTGCCGAAGTAGATCTCCTGCTCCTTGATGTCGCGGATGGTGGAGGCCCCGGACTCGGCATCCACGTCGTAGACCACCAGTCGCACCGTGATGCGCACCGGGATCTCGTAGGTCATCCCGCGATGGATGCACTCTTCGATGGTGTGCTTGACCTCCCCGAACCGGTAGGAAACGAACTCCAGCGAGGCGCTGCCGGTGAAGTCCTTGATCGGGAAAACGGACTTGTAAACGGCCTGCAGCCCGATCTCCTCGCGCTTCTCGTGGGGAATGTCCATCTGCAGGAAGCGCGCGAACGAATCCCGCTGCATGCCGATCAGATCGGGAATGTCGACGATTTTGGCGATCTTGCCGAAATTCTTGCGAATGCGCTTGCTGGTCATGGGTCTTCCGGACATGGCATCTCCACCGCGTGGTTGGTGTTAGAACCCCTGAAATGGTGACGGACAGACGTTTGGATGGGGCTGTGACGTCCGCGAGCGTCGGCGCCCGGCGCCGGCGCGGTTTCTCCGCCGCGCCGGGAGCCGCCGCCCGCGAGGTTCGATCGACGGTTACTTGATCTCCACCGTGGCTCCGGCTCCCTCGAGCTGGGCCTTGATCTTTTCGGCATCGGCCTTCGACACGCCCTCCTTGACGGGCTTGGGCGGTGTCTCCACCAGGTCCTTGGCTTCCTTCAGGCCGAGCCCCGTGATGGCGCGAACTTCCTTGATGACGTTGATCTTCTTTTCGCCATGCGCGGTCAGGATGACGTCGAACTCGGTTTTCTCCTCGGCCGGAGCCGCCGCCGCCGCGGGGCCGGCCGCCATCATCGCCATGGGGGCCGCGGCGGAAACCCCGAACTTCTCCTCGAGCTCCTTCACGAATTGGGAGAGCTCCAGGACGGACATATCGGAAATGAACTGCACCACATCTTCCTTGGTAACGTTAGCCATTTCTTCCTCCAGTTGATCGCATATCGATAAAGTAAAGATTCACGGGTTGCGGTTTCGCAGGCCGGCAACGGTCCGGGAGCGTTCAGGCGGCCGCCGGGGTCTCGGCCGACCCCTTTTTCTCCTTGAGGGCGTTGAGCACGTTCAGCAGGCTGCGCGGCACGCCCGTCAGGACCCGCACGAAGGCGGTCGGCGCTCCGACCATCACCGCCAGCACCTGCCCGAGCAGCACCTCCCGCGAAGGCAGGTCCGCCAGGGCCTTGATCCCGGCCGGATCGATCAGTTTGCCCTGCAACACGCCGGCGCGGACAGCGAAGGTTTTGCTTTCCGCGGCAAACTTGGTCAGGATTTGAGCGGGCGCCACGGGGTCCTGATAGCCGATCGCCACGGCGCTCGGCCCTTGGAAATGGCTCTGCAACACGGCGATGGGCGTATCGTGCGCCGCCCGCACCATCATCGTGTTCTTCACCACCTTGTAATCGATCCCCGCCTGCTTGAGCCGTCGTCGCAGGTCACTCATCGACGGGACGTCAAGCCCTTTGTAGTCGGTTAGGATGACCACACTGGCCTTGGCAAAACGCTCGGTCAGGTCTTGAACGATCTGTTTTTTTTCGTCGAGTTTCAATGCGTTTATCACCTCCTCCTGATCTCTGTTCAACCGGAGGCCGGGATGGCGTGAATGCCCATCGGGTCCTCTGTCTCGGCAGGCCGGCACGCGAGGTGCCGATTAAACCATGGAACGCCTAGTGCCTACGGTCTTTGACAGATTAGTTGATGACTTCGTAAAAACCGCTCTCGTACAGATCCAGCCGCTTGGGACTCGCCGGCTTTGGGCGGCTTATTTGGCGCTGTCCTTGATCAGGCCGGCATCGATCCGGACCCCGGGGCCCATGGTGGTCGAGATGGCGATGCCCTTCACGTAGGTCCCCTTGCTGGAGGCCGGCTTCATCCGCAGGATGGTTTCCAAAAAAGCCGAGATATTCTGCGCGAGCTTGTCGACGCCGAAGGAGACCTTCCCGACCGGCACATGCACGATCCCGGCCTTTTCCACGCGGAATTCGATCTTGCCGGCCTTGAGCTCCTTGACGGCCCGGGCCACGTCGAAGGTCACCGTGCCGGTCTTGGCGTTGGGCATGAGGCCGCGCGGACCCAAAATTTTTCCGATCTTGCCGACCGCGCCCATCATATCCGGAGTGGCCACGACCTTGTCGAAATCAAACCACCCCGCCTTGATCTTCTCGACCAGTTCGTCGTTGCCGATGAAGTCGGCCCCGGCGTCCTGGGCCTCCTTCTCCTTCTCCCCCTTGGCAAAGACGAGCACGCGCACCGTTTTGCCGATGCCGTTGGGGAGCACCACCGACCCCCGCACCATCTGGTCGGCGTGCCGCGGGTCTACGCCCAGCCGGACGGCCACATCCACGGTTTCGTCGAATTTGGCAAAAGATGACTCCACCGCCATCTTGACGGCGTCGGAAACGCCCAGGCCCGCTGCGGCCCCGATTTTCTGCTTGGCATTCGTGTATTTTTTTCCCCGGGTTGGCATTTTCGCTTCAGTCTCCTTGGTTCCTCTTGCAGATTGCGTGGCTCCGTGCGCCGCGGCGCATCCGGAGCCGGTTGCGATGCGTCAGCCGATTTCGATCCCCATGCTCCGCGCCGTGCCCTCCACGATGCGGCAGGCGGCTTCCAGATCGTAGGCGTTCAAGTCCACCATTTTCTGCTTCGCGATCTCTTCGAGCTGCGGGCGGCTGATTTTACCTACTTTTTCACGCTTGGGGTCTTTGGCGCCCTTGGCGATCTTGGCGGCTTTCTTCAACAGCACGGCGGCCGGCGGCGTTTTGGTGATGAAGGTGAACGATCGGTCCTGGTAGATGGTGATCACCACCGGAATGATCATGCCGGCATCGTTGGCCGTGCGCGCATTGAAGGATTTGCAGAAATCCATGATGTTCACGCCGTGCTGGCCCAACGCAGGCCCGATCGGCGGGGACGGATTGGCCTTGCCGGCCTCGACCTGCAACTTGACGAATGCCATTACTTTTTTTGCCATGGGGGTTCCTGTCTCCTAGTTTCGATCGGCCCGGCGCTTCCGCGTTCCGCCGCCGATATCAGAGTTTCTGAACCTGGACGAAATCCAGTTCCACCGGGGTGGCACGCCCGAAAATGCTGACCAGCACCTTCATTTTACCCTTTTCGGGGTTGACTTCGTCTACCGTCCCGTTGAAATTGGTGAACGGGCCGTCGATCACCCGAATGTCGTCGCCGATCTCGAAAAAGTATTTCGGCTGGGGTTGGCGCTTGCCGGCCTCCATGCGGTGGATGATCTGCTCGGCCTCCGCCTCCGAAATCGGGGTTGGCTTCTGCCGCCCCCCCAAGAACCCGGTGACCTTCGCGGTGTTGTTGACGATGTGCCACGTTTCGTCGTCCAGCTCCATGCGCACGAGGATGTAACCGGGGTAGAACTTCCGCGAAGAGGTCTTGCGCTTGCCCTTGACCAGCTCCACCACCTCTTCGGTCGGGACGATCACTTCGCCGAATTTTTCCGGGTGGGGGCAGCTGGCGATCCGGTCCTCCAGGGAGGCTTTCACCTTGCCTTCGAAGCCCGAATAGACGTGCACGACATACCATCTAAGCGCCACGGGTGCGTCTCCTCCCGTCAATTGAAAATGAACCGCACGATGCCCGCCAGCCCCATGTCCACCAGCCCGAGGAACATGGAGATGATCATGACTAGGACGATGACGACCCCCGTGGACCCCAGGGTTTGCTTGCGCGTCGGCCAGGTGACCTTTTTCAGTTCGGTTTTGACTTCCCGCAAGAATTGAATCGACCGGGTCCAAACGTTGTCCGCCGGCGGCGCCGCAGGCGCCGGGGCCGCCAGCGCCTGGGGTTTTTTGACCGCCCCCGCCGCGCGCGCGCCGTCGGTCCCGTTCGAAGCAGCGCCGCCCGGGCCGGCCGGCGCAGCCTCGCTCGCCGGTTCCGAGGACAGCGCCTCTTCGTTCTGCCGTTTCTTCTTCTTCAGGCTAGCTGGCTTCTTGCGAAGTATGCGTCCCATGGGTCTCCAGGACCGAGAAAAGTCCGCTGCCGCGCCCAGCCCGGTTGGTGCCGGCTCCGGCTCCCCGGACCTTCTCGGGGGAAAAAGTGGCAGGCCAGGAGGGATTCGAACCCCCAACACCCGGATTTGGAGTCCGATGCTCTACCATTAGAGCTACTGGCCTGCATGCACCGCACCGATCCGGCCGAGCGCACGCCGCGCGGGAGAGGTCCGGGGGCGAATCGCCCATGCCCCCCCGTCGCAGGCGCCGCAACGCGTCGGCATCGGATCACTTGGTTTCCTTGTGGGCCGTGTGCTTGCGGCAAAATCGGCAATATTTGGAAAGCTCAAGCTTGTCCGGCGTCGTGCGCTTGTTCTTCGTCGTCGTGTAGTTGCGATGCTTGCACTCGGAACAGGCAAGCGTGATCAGCACTCTCACAGGGTCTCTCCTTCAGGATCAGGCGATGACTTCGGAGACGACGCCGGCACCCACGGTGCGGCCGCCCTCCCGAATCGCAAACCGCAGCTCCTTCTCCATCGCGATCGGCGTGATCAGCTCCGCGGTGATCGCCACGTTGTCCCCCGGCATCACCATCTCCACCCCCTCGGGCAGCTGCAACACCCCCGTCACGTCCGTCGTCCGAAAATAAAA
>JAWOHH010000160.1:0-4807 GCA_046496215.1 Desulfobacterales bacterium | reverse complement strand
CACGAAGCGGATCCCGTCCCGGATGGCCCGGTTGTAGTATTTCTCGTAGTCCTTGCCGAAGCTGCGGATGTCCATGTTGAATATGGTGCAGTCGAGCTCGCCGTGGGCGTGCTCCTTGGCGATCATGGCATCCTTCATCGCGTACATGCAGCAGACCGAGGAGCAGTAGCTGTTGCCGCACTGGTTGTTGTCCCGCGAGCCCACGCACTGCAGCCAGGCGATCCTCTTCGGTTCCCGGTCGTCCGACAACCGCTTCAGGTGGCCCATGGTCGGGCCCGTCGCGCTGAGAAGCCGCTCGAACTCGAGACTCGTCATCACGTTGGGGCTGGTGCGGTAGTGGTAGACGTTCTCCAGATGCGACGGGTCGTAGGGGTCCGAGCCCGGGCACAGGATCACGGAGCCGACCGGGATCTCGAGCACCTCGGCCACCTGGGTATGATCGACCGCCCCGGCCAGACAGGCTTTTACGCACTGATAGCACTCCGAGCAGATCCCGCAGCGCAGGCAGCGTTGGGCCTCGGTGCGCGCCTCGGTCTCGTCGTAGCCGTAGGAGACCTCCAGGAAATTGCACTCGCGCGCCGCCGGGTCGAGGCAGCGTACCGTCACCCGGGCGTGCCTGGCCTCGCCCGCCGTCTCCGGCTTGACGTAGTCCCACTCTTTTTCGCGGCCGGCGCGCAGGTTCAGCCCGTTGATGTAGCGGTGGATGCTCTCCGCGGCCTCCTTGCCGCTCGCCACCGCCTCCACCACCGACTTGGGCCCGTAGAAGGCGTCCCCGCCGGCAAACACCCACTCGAGCGGGGTCTGAAGCGTCAACGGGTCGGCCGCAAGCCCTCCCGGCCGGGAGAAGGCAATCCCCTCGCCTTCTAAATGGCTGCGGTCGGTGCTCTGGCCGATGGCGACGATCACCGTGTCGGCAAACATGGGCGTGCAGGCGCTCTCGTCGTACTGCGGGTTGAAGCGCTTGCTCTCGTCGAAGACCGCCGTGCAGGTCTTGAAGTCGATGCCCGACACGCGCTTGCTCTTGTCGATGAAAAAGGCCTTGGGCCCGAAGCTGTTGACGATGGTGATGTCGCTCTCGAGGGCCTCCTGGACCTCGTGCGCCCAGGCGGGCATCTCCTCGCGCCGCTCCAGGCAGACCAAGGTGACGTTTTTCGCCCCCAGCCGCTTGGCCGTCAGCGCCACGTCCACGGCCACGTTGCCCCCTCCCACCACCAGCACGTCCTGGCCGATTTCGACCTTCCGGCCCAGGGCGGCATCGCGCAGGAAGTCCACCCCCTGCAGCACGCCGGGCATCTCCTCGTTATCGATCCCCAGGCGGCGGCCGCCGTGCAGGCCGATCGCCATGAACACCGCCTTGAACCCGTATTTCTTCAGGCTTTCCAGCGTGACGTCCTTGCCGAAAGTGACCCCGGTGTGGAGCTCGACCCCCATGCGCCGGATGATATCGATCTCTAAATTCAAGATATCGCGCGGCAGGCGGTAGGCCGGAATGCCGACCGCCATCATGCCGCCGGCGACCGGCAGTTTTTCGAACACCGTGACCGGGTAGCCCTGCTTGGCCAGGTAATACGCAGCGGTCAGACCGGCCGGGCCCGAACCGATCACGGCCACTTTTTCGGGCCGCCGCTCCTCGGCCACCGCGGGCACCGCCGGTTCGCCCTGGCTGCGCTCGTAGTCGGCCAGGAACCGGTGCAGCTCGCGGATGGCGAGCGGCTGGTCCACGTCGTTTCGGGTGCACATCTTCTCGCAGGGGTGGTGGCACACCCGGCCGCACACCGCCGGGAAGGGGTGGTCTTCGCGGAAGAGTTCGAGCGCCTCCTTGTACTTGCCCTGGTTGATGAGCGCGATGTAGCCCTGAATGCTCACATGGGCCGGGCAGGTGGCCTTGCAAGGGGCCGTGCCGCGCTTCTCGATGGCGAAGGCGCCCGGCATGCCCTGGACATACTGCTTGAAAATCGCTTTGCGCGTGGAGAGTCCCTCGTCATAGTCGTTGACGGTTTCGATCGGGCAGACCTTGGCGCACTCCCCGCAGCTGGTGCACTTGGCCAGATCGACGTACCGGGCCTTCTTGCGCACAACCGCGGTGAAGTTGCCGGGTTCGCCCTTGAGCTCAAGCAGTTCGGCATATGTAAGCAGATCAATGTTGGTGTGCCGGCCGACCTCGACCAGTTTGGGCGAGATCACTCACATGGCACAGTCGTTGGTGGGAAAGGTCTTGTCCAGCTGGGCCATCATGCCGCCGATGGCGGGCAGTTTGTCGACCAGATAGACCTTAAAATCCGAGTTGGCCAGGTCCAGAGAGGCCTGCATGCCGGCGATCCCGGCGCCGACCACCATTACCGATCCGCTTTTAGAGGCTGGGGTAGATCCCATCTGTTCTCCTCGGTATGGGGCGGACGCCCGGGCGTCCGCCGAGGTTCATGGTGTTTTATTCAGCAAAAGAGACCACTCGGGGGGGGTGGGCTTGGAATCAGGCCCTCAGATGCTGCGAAAACGCCAAGATTGTGATTATGCTCTTAAAGAGTAAATGTGTCAAGGAAATTTATAATAAGAAACCTCAATGATTTCAAATGGGTTTTATCCCGCACCGTAGGCCTTGAGCTTCCTGCGCAGCGTGTTCAACCCAACCCCAAGGGCGCGCGCCGCACGCACCTTGTTGCGCCCCAAACCGTCATACACCTCAAGGATGTGTTGTTTTTCGACATCCGCCAGGGACTGGATAGCTGAACGGTGCTTCAGGCGATGATCGACGGATTGGCGGCCGGGCCGGCGCAGGGACTTCGGCAGGCAGTCGATCGAGATCCTGCGGCCGCGGGACAGGTTGACGGCCGCCTGCAGGATCGATTTAAGCTCGCGCACGTTGCCCGGGTAGTCGTGGGCCATTAACGCATCCAGGGCGGCCGCATCCATCGGAGCGCCGGGCTCGGCTTTGCCTAGCTCCTTCAGGAAATGCTCGATCAGCAGGGGGATGTCCTCGCGGCGCTCCCTCAGAGGCGGCAGGTGCAGCCAGCTGCCGCGGATGCGGTAGTAGAGGTCGCGGCGGAAACGGTTGCCGGCCACCATCTGGTCCAGCTCCTCGTTGGTGGCGGCCACGACGCGCACGTCGGCCCGCTGGGGCGCGGAGCTGCCCACCGGGGTGAACTCGCCGTCCTGCAGCACCCGCAGGAGCTTGCCCTGCAGGGCGAGAGGCAGGTTGCCGATCTCGTCCAGAAACAGGGTGCCGTGATCGCAGTGCCGCAGATGCCCGGCGCGGTCCCGCTCGGCCCCGGTGAAAGCGCCTTTGGTGTGCCCGAAGAATTCGGCTTCGAAAAGCCCGCCGGTCAAGGCCGCCATGTTGACCGGCAGGAAGGGCTGCCGGCAGCGGGGGCTGGCCCGGTGGATGGCCAGCGCCAGCAGCTCTTTGCCCGTCCCGCTCTCACCGGTTATGAGGATGGGCACATCGCTGGCGGCATGCAGCTCGGCCTCTTTGAGCACCCGCAGCAGTGAGGTGGAACGGGTGAGAATTTCCCGGAAGGCCTCGGGATGCTCGAACACCGGCGGCCGTCGGCTGCGTTCGATCTGCAGGATATCCAGCAGGCGCTTGCGCTCCAAGGCCCGCTTGACCGCAAAAATCAGGTCGTCTTCTGAAACCGGCTTGACGAGGTAGTCGTAGGCGCCCAACCGGAGGCACTCGACCGCCGTGCGCGCGTCGTTGACGGCGGTGACCATGATGCACTCGGTCCATGGGCTGTGCCGTTTGATCGTCTCGAGCAGCTCCCGCCCGTCGAGCTCCGGCATGCCCACGTCGATGAGGGCCACATCGAAAGCACCGTTCGACTCGAAAAGCGCCGCGGCAGCGACCGGATCGTCTATGCCGACCACCTCCGGAAAACCCCCGGTGTTCAGCCTGTTGCTCACAAGCTCCAGATAGTCGTGGTCGTCGTCAACGACGATGATCCGTGATCCCATGAAGCACCACCTGTGCCGTTCCGGCAGATGCCGATTCGGCCTACTTTGACAATTTATTGATATTGCCGAAGATAATCGGATTCGATGCCATATTGGCAGACTCTCCGGACTATTTCAAGCGCTTTGAGCTGGTGCAACGCCCCCGTCAATTTTCTTCCAACAATCTGATATGATTTTTAATTTTGGCATATCGATTCCATCCTAAAGCAAACGGCACGTTGCTTGCTGATTCGGTTGGCGCACACCATACACCATACAGGACTGATGCCGACCCGTGTTTTTAAATTTATCCCAAATCCATAGGACGAGCCGCGGGAGGGTCCTTCGATGACGCTGGAGCAAAGGTTCGACTCAGGCGAATTTGTGATCGTAGCCGAGATGGAGCCCCCCAAGGGCGTGAATGTCGCCGAGATGGTCGGCCACGCCAAGCGGGTTAAGGACCGGGTGGCCGCTTTCCTGGTCCCGGAGATGAACCATGCGGTCATGCGCATGAGCGCCCTCGGAGGGGCCATGGTGTTGCGCGAACAGGGCATGGAAGCCATCATGCAGATCTGCTGCCGGGACCGCAACCGGCTCGCCCTCCAAGGCGACCTGCTGGGGGCCGGCGCCTGCGGGATTCGGAACCTCGTCGTCGTGGGCGGGGAGGACCCTAGCTTCGGGGACCACCACCAGGCCCGGGCGGTGCACGACATCACGCCGCTGGAGCTTCTCACCGTCATCCAAGGGCTGCAAGGCGGGCGGGACATGGCCGGGGTCGAGCTCAACGGCTCCCCGCAGTTTCTGGTGGGTTCGACCACCCACGCCGGCGCCAGGGGACGGTCGACCGAGCTGGAAGCCGAGGAGATGGCCTCGCGGGCCG
>JAWOHH010000021.1:0-9888 GCA_046496215.1 Desulfobacterales bacterium | reverse complement strand
CCGCTGCCGCCGATCCCGCCGCCGGCCACCGATTCGCCCGAACCGCCCCCGCAGCTTTGGAGCAGCGCTGCGATCAACAAAAAATGTACCGGCAGGATCAGGTGCCTGCTAAGGCTCCAGAATCGCATGCGGCACTCTCCTTCGGGGCGCAATCGCCCGCGCGGTTGGTGAAGGTCTCTGGGGAAGGGCTTGGCGGCCGTCATTCTTCCTCCTTCCCGTGGAACGGCTCTTCGAAATAGTAGATCCCGATGCCGGCGACATTGCGGCCGCTGCCCGACTCCCGGGGGGTGCAGTCCCGGTCGTGGCCGGCCAGCCAGACGTCGAGCTTTTCGAGCAGGCGCTGGGCGGCCCGGGAGGAGAGCCGCCGGAACCGGGGAAGCACGTCGTCGGGCAGGTTGTCGTACATCACTTTCCGTTGAAATCTCGCCTCCGGGCTTTTCGGGTCGATGTTGTGGCCGATCGTCTCTATGAGGTAGGCCGTGTCCACCCCCAGGATGTGAAGCTTCATCGGGTCGTCCTGGAGCGGCACATAGGCCCGCCCCGCCAGATGAACGGTTTGGCCCCCTTGTTTCACCACGCTGCCGTCGGCCAGCAGCTCGTCGAGGACCGCGCGGTAGGGGACGTCGCCGCCGTGGCGCCGCACCAGCTCCTGGAACGATTTCCCGGGGCCGAGGACGGGCAGGGGGGCCGGGGCCCCGCGCCGATCCTGAAAATTCGCGTCGCGTCGCCAGCCGGCCACGACCCGCGACGCCCGGTGATAGCGGTCGGCGCTGGCGCGATCCGCGGGCCGTCTGCGATCGGCAAGGCGCCTGACCTCCTTGCGGGTCAACCCCGTGATGACGGCCACGCGCGAGACGGACTGCTTGCGGCCCTCGACCCCGAACTCCCGGGCGGCCACCTCGACGAACTCGCGCTTGGCCATCTCGGCGAACGTTCCGTAGGAGATCCCGTTGCGGAGGAGGATGCGGACGAGGGGCTTCAGGATCCGGCCGACGGCCGCAGAGATCAGTTCGCGTCTGTTTGGCGTCATGTTCGGCATTTTTGGGAATTGGGAAAATTATCCCAAAAATTACCTTCGCTGTCAATGCCTCTTTACGTTTGCGCTGAGGCGGCCGCCTGCGAATAGGATCGGGGCAAGCTGCGGGGCTCGGTTTCCTTCCGGGGGCGCGTTGCCCGCCCGGCCTCAAGTTCTTACGCAACCTGCCGAAATATCAAAGAAGAACCCGGCCAAGCCGGAAAAGGGGAGAAGCACTCGAGAACAGGGAATAGGATGAACCCGGTTGAAGAGATAGCGGCGGATGCGGCGGCGCAGGGCCCCACTTCGCCTGGGAAAGGGGTCCGCGATGCCGCCGGCATCGTCTCGACCGCTCCCGCGGAGGAGACCGTGCTCGAATCCGATCGGCCTCTCGGCGCTGCCCCCGCGGCTTCGAGGCGGCCGGTCCTGGTGGAGATCAGTGATCCGGGCGTACGGACCGTTGGGCAAGCTCCAGCCGTCCGACGCGCATCCCGCCGTGCAGCGGCGGTCGGACTGGTGGTCCTCGCACTGGCAGCCGGGGGGTGGTTCGGTTATCAACGTCTCGCAGTCGGGCCGCTTTCGACAATAGGGCCAGTTTCGGCCGCAGGCCCGGATCGACCCGCGTCGACAACGGCTTCGGACCCTGCGCAGCCGGCGGCACAGGAGGAGATGCCCGGCTGGAAGGCCCGGATGGCTGAGGCGGATCGGCTGCGCGCAGCCCTGCTGGCCAAGGCGGAAGAGGTTCGCCGACTGCAGCAGGAGTACCGGTTCGGGGTCATGGAGGTCGAAGAGGAGCTCATCCACCTCATCCGACGCCACGGCCTCGAGAGCTTCCAGCAGGCCATGCGGCACCGCCGGGTGGAGCTTGGGCTGCGCACCGTCCAGAGCCGGCAGGCCTATGCCGCCGGCCTGGCAAAACCGCTGCGTTGGCTGGCGGCCGGCGGCGAGGAGCTCTTGTTTGTCAAGCGCCTGCTCGAATTCGATCTCGAGGTGCTGCCGTTCGCAGAGGGTGTCGACCTGGAGGCGCATGCGCGGCGGATCGATGCCGTTTTGCACGCCCGCCGGCCGGCCCCGGAGAGGCTGGCGCCGGCCGAGGGGGAACCCACGCCGTCGCTGGAAGCGATCTGGAAGCGGCTCGCAGACCAGGCGAGACAGCTGGCGGTCCCGGCGACCGCAGGACTGGACGAAGCGGTCGGGGAGGAGATCTGCTCCGGGGACCTGGCGCGAACCGCCGAAATGTCGGTCTTGCGGCTCAAAACGGCCCGCTGCCTTGCAGAGTCTGGGGCAAAGGAGCTCTTCTTGAACCGGGTCTCCGAGCTGCCGGCGGCTGCAGCCCAAAAGCTCTCCGAGTGGCCGGGCGGCTGGTTGTGCCTGAACGGGCTCAGGCGTCTCTCGCCGGAGGCGGCCCGCCACCTGTTTGCCTGGCCGGGGCGCTTGATCTCCCTGAACGGGTTGAGCGAGCTCCCCGCCGATGCGACCGCCTACCTGGCGGGCTGGTCCGGGGGGCAGCTCGAACTCATGGGTCTTAAAAAAGCCGAGGCGGTCGAGCACCTGCTGCGCTTCGAGCAGGCCGGGGGAAAACTCTTCCTCCCGCCCGAGATGCGGCGGCAGCTCGACGCCCGGCGAGAGACCCCCAAGCCGCCGGTGCCTGCCGGAAAGGAGAGACGCTGATGGGAACCCTGGGCGCCAGGCGACGGGGAGCGTTCGCCGCCTGGGGATTGGCCGTGGTGCTTGTAGGGTGGGCGGCCGCCGGAGCCTGGGCGTCCGACATGCCCAAGGCGGAGGCTTTGAAGCACACCCTCGCCGACATGACGGCGGCCCGACGCGCACTGGCCGAGCGGGGGGCCGCCGCCGCCGAGCTGGGCGACCGGCTGCGCGCCCACCTGGCGGCGCTGCGGTCCGAAATCGACCGGGAGCGGCGCGAGAATGCCCCCGGTTCGCTCCAGCAGGCCCTCCGGGTCGAGCGCATCGGCTACAATCTGCGCCTGGCGCAGCGGCTCTCCAACTACCTCGAACAGGTCGAACGGCGCATCGACTCTCTCCGGGCGGCGGGCCACACCCTCGAATACACCGCGCGGCGCGCGCAGGACGAGCTGCTCATGGTGAAGGTCCTGGCGGACGCGGAGATTTCCGGGCTGCTGGCCCAGGCCGAATCGGCCCTGAACGAGGCGGCCCTGCAAACGCGAAGCCCGCTGCTCAACGCCGCCGAGCCGCCCTCCCGCACCCTGGAGTCCTTCTGGAACGAGCTGTCCCGCGCCCCTTAGATCAACTTCTGGTCGAGCAGGCTCTGCATCGAGCGCTGGCCGATCGTCGTCACCCCGCTGATGGCCTGAGCGATGTGATAGGTCGCCTCGCCCAGGACGCCGGAGTTCATCATGACAAAGGCCGAGTTGAGGCTCTTGTCGACGGGCTCCCAGAGACCGGGCGAGGTCAGTTTGCGGGCGAGTTGAATTTCGCTGGTGATCATCCCCAGGAAGGCCCGGATGAAGCGCTCCGCGCAGTGTTTTTCGTGCTCGGGCAGCCCGTTGTAGATCTCGATCATCTGGGAGGCCATGATCAACGCCGCCTTGGCCTTCTCGCTCTGAGAAAATGCGAATATCGCTTCCTTGGAGTCCATGGATAGTATCCCTTTGGTTTATTGGCAGATGCCGGTCCGTCGGGTGATGAAAATTAGGCGGGTGAGTTATTGAATCGATACCCCCATATGAATCTGCCGCAGGCAGATTCATTCACGGTTGATCATGGCCGCCATGTAGCCCGCGCCGAACCCGTTGTCGATGTTCACCACGGCGACGTTGGAGCTGCAGCTGTTGAGCATGGCAAAGAGCGCCGTCAGCCCTCCCAGACTCACGCCGTAGCCGATGCTGGAGGGGACGGCGATGACGGGCCGGTTCACCAGCCCGGCCACGACGCTGGGCAGGGCGCCCTCCATCCCGGCGACGACGACGAGCACGGCTGCGGCCTCGATGCGCTCCCGATGCTGGAACAACCGGTGGATGCCGGCGACACCGACGTCGAAAAGGGTTTCGACCCGGTTTCCCATGGCGCGCGCCGTGACGGCGGCTTCCTGGGCGACGGGGATGTCCGAGGTGCCGGCCGAGATGACGAGAATGGTGCCGCGGCCCTGAACCGGGACCGGGGCGGTTTCCAGGACCAGCATGCGCGCCTCGGGGTCGTAGGCGGCGTCGGGGTGGCGCGCCAGCACCTCCTGAGCCTTTTCCCGGTCGACGCGGGTGGCCAGCACGACCCGCTCCTGGGGGCGCATCCGCTCCAAAATGGCGGCGATCTGGGCGGAGGATTTGCCCTCGCCGAAGATCACCTCCGGGAACCCCTTGCGCAGGGAGCGGTGGTGGTCGATGTTGGCAAACCCGATGTCTTCGACCGACAGGTGCCGGAGCCGACGGGCAGCCTCCTCCGCCGGGGTTTCACCGGCGGCCACGGAGTGCAGCAGGCTCAGCAGACGTCCCGTGTCCATCAAACGATCCGCTTTCTCATTGCAGCGGCTGTTCGCGAATGGCGCTCGGAGAAGGCGGCGCAGGATTGCGCCCGGCCGGGCTGCTGAACGCCCGCTCCACTTGGTCGACGCGCCGCTGCAGGCCGCTGAGAATCTTCTCGATGCGCGCCATCTCCTGCTCGAGCGCCGTCTGCTGGGCCTTTTTCGCCTTCAATATCTCCAGGTCGACATATTCCCGGTCGGCCCGCCCGGATTGAACCTTGGCGAGGTCGGCCTTGACCTGGGCCAACTCGGCCTTGTTGCGCTCCATGAAGCCGGCCACCCCGGTCAGGTCCTTCCCCAGGCTGTTCTCCAGGGTTTGCAGGCGGGCGGAGAGCCTGCCGAGCTCGGCCCGCATGGCCGCCACGCTGCCGAGCTCCTCCCGGAACGGGGCGAGGGCCTGCAGGTCCTTGTTCAAGGCCTGCGTCTGGGTTGAAAGCTCCTGCACCGCCTTGGCGTTGGAGGCGATGGAGGCGTCGATGCGTGCGACGGCCTCCCCCCACTCGGGCTTGCCCGCTTTGGCCTGGAGCGATTCGACGGCCTCCGCGGCCCGTTTGGCCTCCAGCTGCAGCCCGTCGACGCCGGCGCGCATGCCCTCCAGCCGGGCGGCCACCGAGGCGTCGAGCTCCGCCATGCGCTCGCGAAGCTCCGCCGTCCGCTGCTCAAGCTCCACCGCCACGCGCTCTGCGGTTTGAGCGCCGCTGCTGCGGGCCTGCGTCACCCGCACCTCGATTTCGCGGTAGGCCAGGTAGACGACCACGGCGAGCAGGCAGGGCAGGACCAGGGCCAGGAAGCTCATGCGCTGGCCGAGCTTCCGCACCCGCCGCTGGAGCGCCTCGTCAACGGCCGGGGCCTCCGGCTCCTCGTCGCCCAGCTGGAATCTGAATTTTTCCGGATCGGCCATGGCGCTTACTCCCACTCGATGGTGGCGGGCGGCTTCGAGCTGATGTCGTAGACCACGCGGTTGACGCCGTTCACTTCGTTGATGATGCGGCTGGACACCCCGGCGAGAAATTCGTGCGGCAGCCTCGCCCAATCGGCCGTCATGGCATCTTTGCTGGTCACGGCACGGATGGCGGCGATGTTCTCATACGTGCGGGCGTCGCCCATGACGCCCACACTCTTGATCGGCAGCAGCACCGCGAAGGATTGCCAGAGTTTACGGTAGAACCCGGCGGACTTGATCTCCGCGACGAGGATCTCGTCCACGCTGCGCAGGATCGCCAGGCGGCGCGCCGTGACCTCGCCCAGGAGACGGATCGCCAGCCCGGGCCCGGGAAAGGGCTGACGCCAGACGAGCTCCTCCGGGAGGCCCAGCTCGGCGCCGAGCGCGCGCACCTCGTCCTTGAAGAGGTGCCGCAGGGGTTCGACCAGCTTGAGCTTCATGCGGCGGGGCAGGCCGCCCACGTTGTGATGGGATTTGATCACGGACGAGGGGCCGCCGAAGGCGGAAACGGACTCGATCACGTCCGGGTAGAGGGTACCCTGCGCCAGGAATTCGGCGCCCTGGATCTTGCGGGCCTCCGCCTCGAAGACCTCCATGAAGACCCGGCCGATGATCTTGCGCTTGCGCTCGGGGTCCGTGACCCCGGAGAGCGCCCGCAGGAACCGGCCGGCCGCGTTCACGAAGCGGATGTCGATGCGCAGGTGCCGGTTGAGGGTCTGCTTGAGTTTTTCGCCCTCGTTTTTGCGCAGCAGACCGTTGTCGACGAAGATGCAGGTCAGTCGTGTGCCGACGGCGCGGTGGATCAGCACCGCCGCCACGGAGGAGTCCACCCCGCCGCTCAGCCCCAGGATCACCCGCTTGTCGCCGACCTGCTCGCGAATGCCGGCGACGGCTTCCCGGGCAAAGGATTTCATGGTCCAGGTGCGCCGGCAGCCGCAGATGGCGAACAGGAAATTCTTGAGCATGGCGGCGCCCCGGGGCGTGTGGGCGACCTCCGGGTGGAACTGGACGCCGATCAGCCGCCGCCGGTCGTCTGCGGCGGCCGCGTAGGGGGTGTTGGGCGTGGAGGCCGTGACCGTGAAGCCCCGCGGCAGCCTGCGGATGGAGTCGCCGTGGCTCATCCAGCAGGAGGTCCGCGCGGGAACCCCTTTGAAAAGGCCCTCCGGGCGGGCAACGGACAGCTCGGCAAACCCGTATTCGCGCTTGGCGGCGCGCTCGACCCGTCCGCCCAGGGCGTTCACCATGAACTGCATGCCGTAACAGATCCCCAGGACGGGGACCCCCAGCTCGAAGACGGCGGGGTCGACCCGGGGGCTGCCGGGCTCGTAGATGCTCGCCGGCCCGCCGGAGAGGATGATGCCCTCGGGTCGGCACGCCTGGATCTGCGCCAGGCCGATGCCGGGAGGCTCGATCCGGCAGAAGACATGGTTCTCCCGCACGCGCCGGGCGATCAGCTGGTTGTACTGGGACCCGAAATCGATGATGAGGATCATGCAATACCCTTCTAAGTGTTTGCGAACGCTGGCCGAATATGTTAAACACGCCCGCAAATGTCAACGGGAAAATCCGGACGTTCGGCCTTCGCGACCGTCGTCCACGAGGATTTCGAAAAGGAGCCCGCCCAAATGTACGACAGCAGCGATTTGCGAAAAGGGTTGAAAATCGAATACGAGGGCGACCCGTACATCGTCGTCAACTTCGATTTCGTCAAACCCGGCAAAGGCCAGGCACTCTACAAGTGTCGTCTCAAAAACATGTTGACCGGTGCGCAGTTCGACCGCAACTTCCGCTCGGGGGAGAAATTCGGGGAGCCGAACCTGGAAGAGAAGGAGATGGAGTTCCTCTACAAGGACGGCAGCTCCTATTGCTTCATGAACTCCGCGAATTTCGAGCAGGAGTTCGTCGGCGAAGCGCAGGTGGGCGATGCCAAGAACTTCCTCAAAGAAAACACCGTCTGCACCGTGCTGTTTTACCGGGACCGGCCGATCAGCATCACGATCCCTATTTTTATGAGCTTGCGCATCGTCAAGTCCGACCCCTGGGTCAAGGGGGACACGGCCTCGGGCGATTCGAAGCCGGCGACGCTGGAGACCGGGTACGTGGTGCAGGTCCCGACCTACATCGAGGAGGGGACCCTGATAAAGGTCGACACGCGCACGGGGAGCTACGTCGAGCGCGTCAAGGAGTGACCGGGAAGCCTGCACCGGCGCCCGGCCGCCGGTGCAGGCGGCGGATCAGGCGGGCCGGCTGTCGGCATCGCCCTTCAGGAAGAACTGCAGCTTGACCGACCCGATGTCGATGACGTCCAAATCCCGGAGCCGCTGAGAGGTGTCGACCTTGCGGCCGTTGACCCGCGGCTTGACCAGGCCGCCGACGCGGCTCAGGTAGTAGCCGTCCGGCCGGCGGCTGATGGTGGCTGCAGCCCATCCGACCCCGAACCCCTTCGCGACGACCTCGGATGCGGGGTCTTTGCCGATCTTGATCAAGTGACCGGTGAGGGCGAGCGTGCCGCGACCGCCGGAAAGGTAGTCCAGCGTGCCGGCCGCGTCGGCCCGGCGCAGCAAGGGTGGCGGGACCACCGGGGCGCTTTTGCTGACCATCGTTCGGTAGGTGCTGGTGTCCATGACCATGGTCTGGTCGATTTCCCGGGCGGCGGCCTCAGCGGCGCCCGGGTCATCCTCCGAGCCGTAGAGCAGCAGGTGCTTGCCGATGCTGATGGCATCCCCGGCTTTCAACCGATGGGAGCTGACCAGCTGTTCGTTCACAAACGAGCCCTTCTTGCTCTGGAGGTCCACCAGCACAAAGCCGTCCCCCACCGTGTCGATCCGGGCGTGATGCGCGGAAACCGCGAGGTTGTCGATGACGATGTCGTTGCCCTTGCGGCGGCCGATGGTCAGCGACCGGCCGCGCTCGAGCGGGTAGCGCGCGATGATCGTCTCTTTGAATTTCAAGATGATGGTGGGCATGGTCGATTCCGACATCAGCGCCGGGGGGCGGCCCGCCGCGCCGTCAGGGCGCGTTTCAGCCGCAGCACCCAGCGGTTCCATGGGGCGTGCCCGTTGCGCTGCACCCGGGCAACGCGCACGGCGACCACCGAGATGTTGTCCTCGCCGCCGCGCCGGTTGGCGAGTTCCACCAGCGTCCGGCAGGCCTCGCGCGGCGGCTGCGCGGAGACGACCGCCAGGATTTCCGGCGGTGCCACCTTGTTGCTCAGCCCGTCGGAGCAAAGCACCAGCACATCGTGCTTATAGCAGCTGATTTCGCACAGGTCGGCGTCAACGCTCGCCTTGGGGCCGACGGCCCGGGTGAGAACGTTGCCGAGGAAGGGGGCGTAGGTCTGCGACGCGAGGTCGGCCTGGAGCGTGTGCGGCACGGAAAGGGCGTCGATGCCGCCGTTGCGCACCAGGTAGATCGGGCTGTCGCCGATGTTGGCGGCAACCAGCCGGTCTTCGCAGAAATAGACCGCCGCGACGGTGGATCCCATCCCCTGACGGTCGGCGCGGCTCAGGGACGCCTCGTGAACGACCTGGTTGGACCAACGGATGCCGGCCAGCAGCCGGCCGGCCCCCTCGGGGCCGCACCCTTTCCGGGGGGTGATTCCCGGCCCGGGTGCTTTCAAAAAGTCGCGAATGGCGGAAACGACCAGCTCGCTGGCGATCTCCCCGGCCTGATGCCCGCCCATGCCGTCGGCCACAAGGTAGAGGCCCAGGTCGTCATCGACGCATATCCGGTCTTCATTGGCCTCCCGCTTGCGCCCGACATCGGACAGGCCAGCCGATTCAACGGTTACCATACCATCCAATTTTATGCGCAAACCCCCTGAAGGTCAAGGCAGGGCCACGGCCGGCGGGGCCGCCGCAGGCCCTATCCGCCGCGAGACATGCGACCGCGTGAACATCTATCTGATCGGGCCCCGGGGCGCCGGAAAGAGCACGGTCGGAAACCGCCTGGCGGAGCTTTCCCGCCGGCCGTTCTGCGACATGGACGCCGAGGTCGTCAGGCGTTTCGGACACTCCATCCATGACTTCGTGCAGGCCTGCGGGTGGCCGGCCTTCCGACGCGCGGAGAGCGCTCTGCTCATGGAAGTGGCCGGCCGCCGCGGGTGGGTCGTCTCCACCGGCGGCGGGATCGTGCTCGACGACGGCAACATCGATGCGATGCGCCGCAGCGGCCGGGTCGTTTGGCTGCGTGCGGCGCCCGAGACGTTGCTGCGCCGGCTGCAGGCGGACCCGTCGCAGCGTGCCCAGCGGCCGGCGCTGACGCCGGGCCGGGACATTTCCGATGAAATCCGGCAGACGCTGAGCGAGCGCGAAGGGCTCTACCGGCGGGCGATGCACGTCTGCGTCGACACCGGCTGCCGCTCCGTGGAGGAGGTCTGCGCCGCCGTTTCCGCGCAGCTGCAGGAAGCCGCCTCAAGCGCCGGCGACCCTTGAC
>JAWOHH010000053.1:0-5041 GCA_046496215.1 Desulfobacterales bacterium | reverse complement strand
CCCGTGCACAGCCCCCAGACCGCCATTGGCTAGCGCTAAGCCGCCAAACAGGCTGGTCAGGCACATATCGTGCCGAGCGGTCTGATCCTGTCCATTTTGATAAGCCATTAGAAGCGAGCGGGAGCCGCAGATTATCCCCTCCCGGCACACCAAATCCGTCATGGGGTTCGCGCGATTTGAGACATACCCTTCCATCACCTGGGTCAGCGCGTCCATCCCTGTACTGGCAGTGATGGACGGAGGCATGCTGTAAGTTAACACCGGATCGATCAAGGCCACAGTGGGGATCATCTTGCGTCCGCGCATCGAAACCTTAACGCAATGTTCAGGCGAAGCGATCACAGCGTTGCGTGTGACTTCCGTACCGGTACCTGCCGTGGTAGGGATCGCGATCATCGGTGCTGCCGGGTTTGGGATTTCAGTTCCAGCACCAACAACTTCAAGATAGTCGATCAATTCCCCTGGGTTGGTCAGCATAGCGGCGACTGCTTTGGCGGTATCTAGAACAGAACCACCGCCAAAGCCAATCACCATATCACAGTGATGTTTTTTAGCCAGCTCAACACCTGCCAAAATAGTAGGTATATCCGGTTCTGTTTCCACCTTAAAGAAAGTGCCAGGAACCTCTGCTGACTGTAAGCATCGCCATAATATTTCCACGGATACAGAGCCACTCCCGGTAACGATCAGAGCATGTTTACCCAATCCAGACGCAATCCTACCCGCCTGAACAGCAACGCCCTCACCAAAAATGATCCGGCTTGCCGTAGCAAATTCAAAAGCCATTATTGATCCCATCCGCCATCATTAGGAAAAATATTCTCATAGACCACTTTTGTTCTTGGCATAGCCATCATGGGCTCAGCGACATCACGCCATCGCTGGTAATGTGAGGTCTGTTGAGTTGAGAAACGGTGAGGAGGGAGGGGAGGTAATGTCTAAATATAGAAAGCCGGCCCACGGCCCACGCTGCACGGCAAAAGAATGTTTCAACCGCCGACAAACGCAGACCTTTTGCCCGGCCGACCTGGCCGGTCAAAAACGCCGCGCCCTCCGGGCAGGGTTTCCATCGCGAAGCGATTGCAGGTTTCAGCCCCGCAGGTCGCGGGGCTGAAATGCCTTGGCAGCAGAATGCGCCCGCCTTCGGCTTCCGTCTGCGCCGGTCCGCGTGTGTCTGCGGCGAAAGCGTTCTTTTCGTCTTTTTCAATTTTAGGCATTGTAGGCATTCTATCCTTTTGAGGCTTGCCAAACTGCCCGATATTGGGTAAAATAGGTTATAGTAGTTTTATCGAACCTTTTTTCAACAACTTTATGTGGCGCTGACCACAACAGCTGAAAGTCGGTGCGTCCATGGAATGCGAGTTGATCGGGGCCAGCAAGAACGTGACCCGTATCCGCCAGCTGATCGACCAGGTCGCGGACACCGGGCTCAACACCGTCGTCTACGGCGAGACCGGCGTCGGCAAAGAGCTGGTGGTCCAGAGCCTATATTTGAAATCGGACCGCAACGGCAAGCCGTTCGTCAAGGTCAACTGCGCCGCGCTGCCCGACACCCTGCTCGAAAGCGAAATGTTCGGCTACGAGCCCGGCGCGTTCACCGGCGCAGACCGTCGGCGGCGGGGCAAGTTCGAACAGGCCAGCACCGGGGTGCTCTTCCTGGACGAGATCGGCGACATGTCGCTACCGCTGCAGTCCAAGCTGCTGCATGTGCTGCAGGGGGGGGATTTTACCCCCCTGGGGTCGGAAAAGGCGATGCAGACCAATGCCTGGGTGATCGCGGCCACCAACCACGATCTCGAGCAGGACCTCTACGCCGGCAAGTTCCGCGAGGACCTCTACTACCGCCTGAGCGCCATCAAGATCTTCATCGAGCCCCTTCGCAACCGGCCCGAAGACATCCCCCTGCTGATCAACCACTACATCGAAAAGTTCAAGGCCCAGTTCAGCAACCGGGAGATGCGCGCGCCCTCGGCGCGGACCGTCCAGCGGCTCTGCACCCACAAGTGGCCCGGCAACGTGCGCGAGCTGCAGAACGTCCTGAAGCGGATCATGATCCTGGGAGACGGCGAGGACAACCTCGAGAGTCTGCTCTCGTCCGCCCCGGCGCCGGCCGATGTGCGCCCCGGTGCGGCCGCCAAAAATGCCCAGCCGGTCAGCTTCTTTGCGGCCCACGGGATCAACGACCTCTCCGCCTTGTCCCTCAAGAAGGTGCGCAAGGAGGCCATGGACCGCGTGGAAAAGGAGGTCATCGCCTACGTTCTCGAGAAGACCGGCTGGAACCGCAGCAAGGCCACCAAGATCCTCAAGATCAGCTACAAGACCCTGCTCTACAAGATCAAGGACCTGGGGATCGAGCCGCCGCCGGATGCACTGTTGTAGTCCGTTGAGCCCATTTGGTTCCTTGGTGTGGGAAGATATTTCCTTGAAACGCAAGACTTTTCTTCACAGGCGGGTGTCGTCAGGCTATGACCGGTGAATGGCCCGCCGGCCGTTGTCTTGAAGCCATCAAATTGAAATAAAAGCAAATTCGAACAAATGGGCTTTGGATGCCCGCAGTCTGACGCAAATGGCACACAAAATGCTGCACATCTTTTAAATGTGAAGCGATCCACAACAGTAATTAGCCACAACCATATTGAACCCTGAACCCTAAAATCTTCTAACCCCACCAACCTTGACCCGTGCGCGAAAAGCCTGAAACCCAAATGCTCTCGGACATCGACAACGGCGGGCGCCGCAGCGGTGCGGAACGCCGGAAATTCTCCTACACGCTGCATGTGCCCGAGCGTCGCAGCGGCAGCGACCGCCGTGCAATCGAACAGCACAACAACCCCTCGCACGAAAAGCCGGACGTTGAGCCTCTGACGCTCTGACCCGAGCCGATACGCTCCTTCTGCTTTTCCTCACCTTCACAAACGCTGCAAAAGCGATCGATACTTGCCAATCCATTCCCCGCGGCTTGAAAACGTTCCAGAGCGCTGGTATGTGGTTGTGGAGTTCATTTGACCATCGCAATCAACCTATGACACCCAAGACCATTAACCAGCCGAAGCCCAAGATCCGGGTCCGCCTCTGGGACCAGATGGTGCTGATCGGGCTCGGGCTGGCCCTGTTCTACACCGTTTTCGAGTCGATCCTGTTCATCTTTCTGCAGGTCGACGTCGACGTCATGCAGCGGATTTTCGGGCCGGGCATGAGCGCCGTCTACGGCCGGGTGACCATCCTCTGCCTCTTTGTCATTTTCGGTGCGCACGCCCAGTACACCATCAACCAGCGCAAGCAGGCCGAGACCGCGCTGCGGGAGAGCGAGGAGCGGTTTCGCCTCATCGTCGAAAACGCCCCCGTCGGCTACTTCGAGCTCGACCTGGAGGGCGGCTTCACCTTCTTCAACGAGGCCGCCCTCGGCATGCTCGGCTTGGCCCCGGACGAGACGGAGGGCAGAAACCAGCTGGAGTTCGTCGACCCGGCCAGCCGCGATATGCTCGAGGCCTCCTTTGAGCAGGTGCTGACCACCGGCAGTACCGCGCGCTCGATCGAGTGGGCGCTGGTCCGCAAGGACGGCGCCAAGCGCGTCGCGGAGTCCTCCATATCGGTGCTGCGGGATCGGCGCGGCCGTCCGGCGGGCTTCAGCGTCTTTCTGCGCGATCTCACCGAGCGCCAGCGCTCGGAGGCGCTGCGCCGCGCAAAGCTGGCGGCCGAGGCGGCCAGCCGCAGCAAGGGCGAGTTCCTGGCGAGCATGAGCCATGAGATCCGCACCCCGCTCAACGCCGTCATCGGGTTGGTGGACCTGATGCTCACATCCGACCTGCGGCCGGAGCAGCGCGAGGACCTGGACGTCGTGCGCTCCTCGGCCTACGCGCTTCTGTCCATCATCAACAACGTCCTGGATTTCTCCAAGATCGAAGCCGGACGGCTCGAGCTGGAACGGACGGCGTTCAACCTCGAGCAGTTGCTGGAGGAGTCCCTGAAGATCATGGCCATGAAGGCGCACTCGAAAGGGGTTGAGCTGGCCTGCCGCCTCGCGCCCGATGTGCCCGACCGGCTGATCGGCGACACGACCCGCTTCCGCCAGGTGCTGCTCAACCTGGTGGACAACGCCGTCAAGTTCACGGCCCGGGGCGAGGTCGTCGTCTCCGTCCGGCTGAGTTCTCAGTCCGGGGAGCAGGTGGTGCTCCAGTTCATGGTGGCGGACACGGGGGTCGGCATCGCCCCGGAGCAGCAGCGCCGGATCTTCGACGCCTACGATCAGGGCGACCCTTCGGTCTCGCGCCGCTACGGGGGCACGGGGCTGGGGCTGGCCGTCTCCGCCCAGCTGGTGAAGCTGATGGGGGGGCGGATCGGCGTGCGCAGCCGGCCCGGGCAGGGCAGCACCTTCGGATTCACGGTGGCTTTCGGGCTTCAGGAGCTTGCGGCGCCGCCGGCTCCCGCCCCGGCCGGGCTGGCGGGCAAAACCGTTCTGGTGGTGGACGACAGCCGGTCCGTCCGCAGCATCGTCGGCGAGATTCTGGGCCGGGCGGGCGTGACCGTCGAAGCCGTCGCCGGGGCGGAAGAGGCGCGGGCCCGGCTGGGCAAGGGCGGGCCGCCGCCGCAGGCCGCGCTGGTGGACTGCGACATGCCCGGGACCGACGGCTTTGCGTTGGCCGCCGAACTCAGGCGCGATGCGCCCGCCGTGCGCGTCGTGATGATGCTGACCTTCCCTCAGCTCAAACGCAAGCCGGAGTGCGCCGCCCTGGGCGTGCGTGCAACCCTGGTCAAGCCTTTCGGGCAGCGCACGCTTCTGGAGGCCCTGGAGCGGGTTTTCGCCGACAGCGGCACGGCCGCGGATGCCGGTGCGGGATTGCCGCAGCCTGCCGCCCGCGCCGATCGGCGCCTCAAGATCCTGGTGGCCGAGGACACGCCGTTCAACCAGAAATTCATCCTGCGGCTGCTCGAGCGCTGGGGTTACGACGCGGTCCTGGCCGAAGACGGCCGCAAGGCGGTCGAGGCCTATGCGGCCGCCAATTTCGACCTGGTGTTCATGGACGTGCAGATGCCGGAGATG
>JAWOHH010000013.1:0-27106 GCA_046496215.1 Desulfobacterales bacterium | reverse complement strand
AGAAACCCACAAGGAGGTCATAAGGCTTTGAAACTGGGAACGACAGTCGATAATTATGATTCGTGGTTATATATGGATGATTTTGTAATGGCTACGTCAGAAGATTCCTTACCAATGTATGGTGGAACCAGTGGCATTTTGCCTCCTTCAAATGTTCGTATACCAATACGTTAGGGGCGGTGTCTGTCAAGATAGTTGTGTGTGCCGCAGTAATGCGGTTTTGGTCAGCGCTGAGCTGGCCGGGCAGCATGAGAAGCTGCTGAAGTGATGGCGGGGCCGACCCGCCGGAGTCTGTCTGCAGGGACCGGCTCCAAACCACCCTCGAGCGGCATTGGCTGAAGACCGTTGTCGTGAGCGTCGAGGGAAAAGGCGCATCCACGTTGTGTGTCAGGTATGGATTGAGAAGACGAGCGCAAGCGAATCACTGTTGACGTGTCGAAACTGTATAACCGACATCAAAACCGGGGGCGACAACTATCCCCGGGACGAGCCCATCGGAAGCCTGCTGACTGGGTGGGTGGTGTCCGGCATAGAGGTGGCGTGATCTCGATCCAGGCGCTTCGGCGGAACTGCGGGAACTCAAGTCGTGATGCCAAGGGAGCCTGCCAAGTGAAACAAAACAAGGCACTGAGTACCGATGCATGGCTTGAGGACGGACCGGCCCGTAAGAGCGATGAAGTGGCTGTAATGGCTGCGGAGCAAAGGGGCCGGGTTGCTCTAGTCGACCCGATTGCCAACTCCCTTGGGAGGATGAGCCTTTGACGTCGACAAAACCGTTTGTTATCCCAAAGCGGTTGATATGGGAGGCCTATCGCCGTGTGAAGGCCAACCGCGGAGCAGCGGGGGTCGATGCGGTTTCCATCGAACAGTTTGATGAAAACCGGAATGGCAATCTCTACCGGATCTGGAATCGACTCTCATCGGGCAGCTACTTTCCGCCTGCAGTGAGGGCCGTTCCGATACCAAAGAAGTCTGGTGGAGAGCGGATGCTGGGTGTGCCGACGGTAAGTGATCGGATCGCCCAGACGGCGGTCGTACTGGCTTTGGAGCCCGAATTGGAGAAGGTCTTTCATCCTGACTCCTATGGTTACCGGCCAGGGCGATCCGCACACGACGCACTTGAGGTGACCCGCCGGCGTTGCTGGCGACGTGACTGGGTGCTGGAGTACGACATCCGTGGTCTGTTCGACAATATTGACCATGAGTTGCTGCTGCGGGCGGTCCGCTATCATTGCAAGGAGCGATGGATCGTTCTCCATGTGGAACGCTGGCTGAATGCCCCGATGCAGCGTGTTGATGGAACGGTCATGGAAAGGACGGTGGGCACGCCACAAGGCGGGCCGCTTTCACCGCTTCTGGCCAATCTGTTCTTGCACTACGCGCTGGATTACTGGCTATCCAGCCACCATCCGGAGATCTGGTTCTGTCGCTATGCTGATGATGGCATCCTTCATTGTCGCAGCGAGGCTGAGGCGCTCCAGATGCGTAAGCATCTTGCGGTTCGGCTCAAGGACTGTGGGCTTGAACTCCATCCGGACAAGACCCGGGTGGTGTACTGCAAGGATAGCGACCGGCCCGGGGACTACCCCGAGATCCAGTTTGACTTCCTTGGGTATACGTTCAGGCCCCGGCGCATTGTGTCGCGTAATGGGACGATCCGGACGGGCTTTACCCCGGCAGTCAGTCGGGCGGCCCTGAAGGCGATGCGCCGGACACTGCGCGAGAGTGGGGTTTTCCGATACAGCCATCTTGATCTTCAAGCTCTGGCTGACTGGACGGCTCCACGCCTGCGTGGATGGATGGCGTATTACTGCCGCTTCCGGGGCTCGGAGTTCCAGCCCCTCGCAGACTACGTCGACAGCCTGATCGTCCGCTGGGTGATGCGGAAACACAAACGCCTACGTCGGCACAAAACCCGAGCTTATGCATGGCTTGATCGGCAGAAACGCGGCTTGCCGTCGATGTTCGCCCATTGGGGTGGACGTGGGGGTTTTGTGGTTGGAGCAACAAGAGCCCGGTGAGCCGAGAGGTTCACGCCGGGTTCTGTGAGCGGCCGAGGGGGCAGTTCCCTCGGCCGACTCGACCGCATTTTCCTATGCGGCCTTAGCGGACGTTGATGAGGTGTTCGCATCGGCCGGTGGGTTCAACCAAACTTCACCGATATAATCCCAGTTTCGAGTTTTATTACTCCAGCGTTCCGGGTGCGTTGCCTTTGCCGCCTCGTACACCTGACGGCGCATTTCAATGTTTAAGGTGACGAGGTCGCCGCCCTTTGAAACTATACCATGTTTTCCGAGCACCTTGAGGGGCATCTGTTTTATTCGGTCTTCGTAATAAATTATCTGGCTTTCGTCCTGACAAAGGAAAGCAAGAGAAAGTTGTCTTAGAGTTGCAGAGCCCCCTGTTTCGATAAGAGTCTTGATGAGCAAGGGCTGGTAGATGTGGCTCATGCTCATCTTAGTTTCAAGAAACTCGATAATTTTGACAAAGGGCAGCTTCAATCTTCCCCCCATCCCACCACCATCTTCCTCTGTTCTCCTGTCTCCGGTGACCGCCTGTCAGCGTCTTCACAATCTTTCCGCAATTCCCTGATCATTTCAAGAACATTCTTTCCAGTAGCCAGACCATGACGCACAAGGTAACACCCTACCACGGTCCCGGTTCTTCCTATACCGCCCAGGCAGTGGACATAGACCGGTCTGCCTTGTTTGATGAAGAGGTCGATCTGGTTCAGTATCCTTGCCATGTATTTTTCAGTTGGCACCGACAGGTCCTTGATCGAAAGGCGGTCAAACGTCACTGGAATACCCTCTTTTGCAGCGATCGACTCCAACAGGTCGTCATATGGCACGAACAGTTCCCCGGTTCTGTCCCTCTCATCAGGTTCCATCAGGTTGATGAAGTGGCGGATGCCGGCATTGAGCAAGGCGGTGAGCTTCTGGGTGGCTTCTATGGGGTCTTTGGCTCCAGGGTAGCAGCCAGCAAGGAGTTTGCCGGGAACGACCCAGTAGGAGCGGGGGAAGGGGCCTGGTGAAGTGGTCATGGCGATGCCTCTCTGGGGTTGGAACTGTCTTATCGGGGGGCGTTATACCATAGGGGGAGTGCCAGATGTGGTCCCATTTTGCGGGAATTCTATCGGACCCCAACAGGCGTGAAAGCTTGGATTTCCAAATTCTCCAAAAATCATTGACCTGATGTGGGGAAGGTGTTTATGAGAAAGACCATCAGCATTCGTTGAAAAAACAAATCCCCGATCCTTGCGCCTAATAATTTAAAATGGGAGAGAAATTGCCGATGTGGAAGAACTGGATAATCGTGATGATGCTTTTGGTGCCGGTTTTGGCATTGGGCGCAGAGCATAGGCTTGGTATTACGCCAACGGAAGCCTACCAGCTCGTAAAGGAACAGGGCGGATCCATATTGTTTATCGATGTTCGTGATCCGGTGGAGATCATGTTCACAGGCTTCACCGACATCGTGGACCGGAACATCCCGCTGGCAATCACAGACCCGTTTGACTTCGATGATAATCAAGCGGCTTTTCGAATGAACTTCAACAAAAACTTTATTGCCGAGGTGGAGACGGCACTGGCCGAGAAGGGACTCAAACGGGATTCGTTGATTATTACCATGTGCCGTTCAGGCGGTGCTCGGGGTATGCCCAGCGCGGAGTTACTGGTGAAAAACGGCTTTTCCAAGGTAAAATTCGTTGAGCATGGCTTTCAGGGTGATGTTCGCAGGGAGGGACTGCAGCAAGGCCAGAGAACTTTAAACGGTTGGCAGAATTCTGGGTTGCCTTGGTCAAGCCGAATCAATCCTGAAAAGATTTATCGGCCTTCCCGTTAAAAGCAGGCTGTTACAACCGAGTTGCAGCTTCCTGCAAATTCCCGATCTTGTAACGGTTACAAGTACACGGCCCTCCCGCGATTCGAAGAACCGCATACCTTATAATAGAGTTTCGCTGACGGACCACGCTTCATGGTATTTGTGGCAGTGGATTGACGGCAGGAGGTGAAGAGATGGAACAGGAATCGACTTTCATTCAGATCGCAGTTCTCGATAACGCAATCGAGGCTCAGCTCCTGAGTTCCGTCTTGACGGAGTACGAGATTCCTCATCGGCTGCGATCGTACCACGACACCGCCTACGACGGCCTGTTTCAGTTGCAGAAGGGGTGGGGGGTAATTTATGGCCCGCACGAATTTCAGCAACAGGTTTTGGACGCTCTCGCAGAATTGAGGTCGCAGGTTATAGACTTACCAAGCAATGAACCCGAAAACTGAAAAGAAGGCACGTGATTTTTAACACTCCAAAGGGCTGCGAAAAGGAAGAGGGTGAATCGTTAGCAAATATCGGATAAATCAACAGACAAGGGAGGTTCAGGCATGATCAAGGATATGATCAAAAAAAACAGAAGTTATCGCCGTTATTATCAGAATGATCCTATCAAGGTCGAAAAGCTCCGGGAATTGGTTGACTTGGCCCGTCATAGTGCCTCCGGTGAGAATTTCCAATCGTTAAAATACCTTCTCTCCTGTGACCCAAAAACCAACGAGATTATATTTAAACGATTGGGCTGGGCTGCATACTTGAAAGAGTGGCCTGGTCCGTCCGAAGGAGAGAAGCCTTCTGCATACATCGTGATTTTAGGGGACACAAACATTCACAAGGAGTTCTTCTGCGATCACGGAATCGCTTGCCAGAGCATGCTTCTGGGAGCCGTTGAAGCTGGACTTGGCGGCTGCATACTGGGGTCGATTAACCGGGAAGGACTTCGCAAAGACCTGGCTATTGTGGACCATTTGCAAATTCTTCTGGTTCTTGCTCTCGGCAAGCCCAAGGAGGAGGTCCGGATCGAATACATAGAGCGCGGCGGAGATATCAAGTATTGGCGCGATGGTAAGCAAGTACACCACGTGCCCAAGAGGCCGCTCGATGAAATCATTTTGAAGGAGTATGCCTAACAACCCATGGAAAATAAAATTGAGTGAACCGACCACACATGAGGGGGCCTTTCGTAAGCAAGTCCGCTGCTGCAAAAAGAGGTGGCCCGCAAAAGGAGGAGAGAAAAACAGGTCACCTCAGATCAGAAAGCGGATACCCGCAGTTCAAGGGGAGGATGATGGTGACCCTTGAAGCAGCGGATCCGTTGTCATCACCGCGTCAACGATTGGTCTCATGAAGATAGTTGTCAACCGCTTTTAAGCAGCGTCTCAAGAATTCGCCTGTTTCAGCCGATATCGAAGCTATGGGGGAGATCGTCAAATTTCCTGTTTGCCGTGACATTTCACCCGATGTCTATGACCTGATCAAACAGCGGACGAAGAGGGCGGCCTATTGGGTACAAAGATGGTCTGAGATTAATAAAAACCTTTACGAGGCAGATCCCGAACACATGGATATGAGCCTTGTTCAGGAGGCATCGCATTATATTCACGAGTGGCTTTGCGAGTGCAACAGCACAGCCATAAAATTGAGGGGTTTTTAAGGCGTCAAATGGGGGTTAAACCGGAGGAGGCTTCCGAAAGGCGGGGGAAAGGGGACAGGCGATCACGGAGGTGGCCAGGGGCAATGTCTGAGTTCTTTATATTCAATCGACTCTTACTCGGAGTTACTTCAAATTATCAGTTCTTTGATTTTAAAGGTTGGAAATAGAGTTGGAAAATAGACCGCTAAAAATGAAAAAGGACTTAGGTGCCACCTAAGTCCTTGATTTCATGGTGCGCCCGGCTGGACTTGAACCAGCGGCTTTCAGCTCCGGAGGCTGACGCTCTATCCCCTGAGCTACGGGCGCTTGAACGTGAACCCACCTGTTAGTGGATCGAGGGTTTCAAGTCAAGCGTTTAAAGCGGACGAAACCCCTCTCGACAGCGGCCTTGGCCTCCCCGACCACATAGAGGGAACCCGCGACCAGCGTGAGGCTGTCGGGAGATGCCGTTTTCACGGCGTGCCTCAGCGCCTGGGCCACATCGGCGATGACGACCACCTCCGGCGCCAGCGGGCGCACGGTTTCGGCGATGTGCGGCGCCGGCAGCGCGCGGTTGATCTTGGCCTGGGTGGCGATGACGCGCCCGGCCAGGGGGGCCAGCAGCTTGAGCATGGCGCGGTAGGGCTTGTCGTCCAGAATGCCGACGACCAGTGTGAGCGGGCGCCCCTTGAAATGGGCGGCCACATAGCACGCCAGCTGCCGGGCGGCATCCAGGTTGTGGGCGCCGTCGAAAATCACGAGAGGGATTTCGCTGACCCGCTCCAGGCGGCCCGGCCAGCGGTTCTCGCGCAGGCCTGCACGGATGTGATCCGGTTTCAGCTTCGGGGAGCGTGCCATGAGGAGCTCGCAGGCCGCCAGAACGAGGGCGGCGTTCTGCACCTGGTGGGCGCCTTCCAAGCCGGTGGAGAGGCCGCCCCAGACCTGCCCGATGCCCAGGTAGGTGAAGGTGCTGCCGGGCCCCCGGCGAGTGCGGAACTGGTCGCCCAGCCGGTAAAGCGGGGCGGCGAGGGCATCTGCTCTCTGCCGGAGCGCGGCCAGGGCGGAGGGCTGACGAACGGCGGTGACGATGGGCCGGGCGCGCTTGATGATGCCGGCTTTTTCGAACGCGATTTGGCCGATCGTGCGGCCGAGGTACTCCTGGTGCTCGCGGGAGATGTTGGTGATCACACAGAGCTCGGGGGTGATCAGGTTGGTGGCGTCCAGGCGGCCGCCCATGCCGGTTTCGATGACGGCCCACTCGACGCGTTGCCGCGCGAATTCGTCCAAGGCCATGGCAGTGGTGAACTCGAAAAACGTCGGTTCCCGCCCACCGGCAGAGACCCGCGCCACCCGGCGGTAGAGGCGCACGATGTCGGCATCGGAGATCTCGCGGCCATCGACGGTGATCCGCTCGTTGAACCGCACGAGGTGCGGCGAGGTGTAGAGCCCCACGCGATAGCCTGCACGCCTAAAGACGGCGGCCAGGGCGGAGGCCACGGAGCCTTTGCCGTTGGTCCCTGCCACGTGGATGCAGCGGTAGCGGCGTTGCGGGTGGCCCAGCCCGGCGAGCATGCGCCGCATGGTGGCCAGCCCCAGCTTGATTCCAAACCGCCTCAGGGCAAACATCCTGCCGAGGCATTCGTCGTGAGTCGTTGGGCGCGGCATTTGCCAGAAAAAAACCCGGTGGCGTCCGCCACCGGGTTTGGATGTGTTCGATGCGGCGGCTATCGCCGGCGTGCGGCCCGGGCCGCGGCAATTCGTTCCCTTCGGTGCGCTTCGCGCTGCTTGCGCCGGCGGAACTCGCTCGGCTTCTCGTAGCTTTTTTTGAGTTTCAAGCGTTTGAAGAGACCGTCATTCTGAATTTTCTTCTTCAGGATGCGCATTGCCTTTTCGATATCGTTGTCGATGACCTTGACCTCGATTTCCTTCACCCACATCGCCCCTTTCGTACCGCCGGCCGGCTGCAATGAGTGCCGGGCCCCTACGGATAGTGACAGAAATGATCCTCTGAGGCGGCATATATACCGGCCCATTTGCGGTTTGACAAGAGAAATCTGCCGGCAGCATTTTAAGATGCCGTTACGGCCCGAGCCGTCGCAGCTCTCCGGGTACAATTGTCTTGACAGCGCCTGCGCCTTTCGCCATACTCTGCGGCCAACAAATTCAAGATCTTACTTCATTTCACCCACTTCATCCCCAAGGAGGTTTCTCATGCGTCTGATTCTGTTAGGCGGACCCGGAGCAGGCAAAGGCACCCAGGCCAACTACATCAAGGAGAAGTTCCAGATCCCGCAGATATCCACCGGCGACATGCTGCGCGCCGCCGTCAAGGCCGGCAGCGAGCTGGGCAAGAAAGCCAAGTCCGTCATGGACGCCGGGGGGCTGGTCCCCGACGACGTCATCATCGGGCTGGTGAAAGAGCGGATCAAACAGGCTGATTGCCAGAAGGGGTTTTTGTTCGACGGCTTCCCGCGGACCATCCCCCAGGCGGACGCCATGAAGGCGGCCGGGGTCCAGATCGATGCGGTGGTGGACGTTGACGTGCCCGATGCGGAGATCATCAAGCGCATGAGCGGCCGCCGGGTGCACCTGGCGAGCGGGCGCACCTACCACGTCGTCTTCAACCCCCCCAAGGTCGCGGGCAAGGACGACGTCACCGGAGAGCCCCTGATCCAGCGCGACGACGATAAGGAGGAGACCGTCAAAAAGCGCCTCGATGTCTACCACAGCCAGACCGAACCGCTGATCGGATACTACAAGAAATGGAAGGAGTCCGGGGACCAGGCGGCCCCGATCTACATCCGGATCCACGGCATCGGCAAGGTGGAGGAGATCCGCGACGCCATTTTTGCCGCCCTGAAGCAGGTCAAGAAATAGCTTTGGATAAAGAGCTGAGCGCTTCGCGATCCGCCTGACAAAGGCCCTCGTCCCGGCCCGGCCGCGGCGAGGGCCTTTGTCAGGCGCGCGATCTCAGAAAGTCGGCCGCAAAGCGCAGGGCCTCCCCCCGCTCCAGCCCCCCCTGCGAGAGCCGCTCCACATCCAAGGCCTCCAGAATGTCCCCGATGAGCGGTGAGGGGCTGAGGCCGAATTCGTGCATCAGATCCTCGCCGCCGACGGGCCGCGGCCGGCGCAGAGCCGGAAGATAGACCCGGAAGTAGCGCTGCAGCAACTCTGCGCTGAAGGCCGAAAAACCCTGCGATCGCCCGGCGGCTTCCGGGTCGGCCATGAGATCGGCCCCGGCGAGCAGCAGCAGCCCCGGTGTCAGCTCTCCCGCGAGGCGAAACAGCCGGGTCGTCGCGCGGGCCGAGGGCGGGGAGGCCTCGAACAGCGACCGCGGCCGCCTGCGGTGCCGCAGCAGCCTCGCCAGCCCGGCTGCGTCGCGGGCGGAGAATTTCAACCGCCGCACCGCTTGGCTGGCATCCGGCAGGTGGTGGAGCAGGGCGGCCAGGCTGAGAAGGACCCGCCCTCTGCCGCCCAGCGAGGGGTCGAGCGGGCCGCGCAGATCGACGCAGGCGGCGAGCACCTCCTCGCGCTGCGCCTCAAGACAACGCAGGACCTCCAGCCCCCGGCGGATGCCGCCGGGAAGGTCGGCCACTTCCGGCAACAGGGCGTCCAGCAGGCCAGTGGCCTGCATCTGCGCCAGGGCGGCCGCGCCGGCGCTGGCCTCGAGCAGCTTGAACAGCTCTTCGCGGATGCGTTCACCGGCCGCAGCGGCGATCCGGGGCGCATCCTTTGCGATCGCCGCCAGCGTCTGCGGCTCGATGCTGAAGCCGAACTGGGCGGCGAGCCGGAAGGCGCGGACCAGCCGCACCGGGTCGGCCTGGAAGACGCCGCTTGAAACCATGCGGATGAGGCCGGCGGAGAGGTCCGCCCGGCCGGCGGCGATGTCGATCAGTTCCCCGGAGGCGAGGTCGACGGCCAGGCTGTTGATGGTGAAATCCCGTTGCTGCAGGTCTTCCCGGATGCCGGCAGCCCCGGCCGCGGGCGACACATCGATGATCTGCCCTGCGGCGGCCACGCGGTAAAGCCGGAACCCGGCCTTCCCGATCTCAACCAGGCGGCCGCCGCGCGCGGCGGCGACGCGCTGGGCGTAGGCCCGGGCATCCGCCAGGACGACCAGGTCGATATCCGCCGGCCGTCGGCCCAGCAACAGGTCGCGGACGCAGCCGCCGACCAGGTAGACACCCTCGGCCGCAGGCAAGTCATAGGAGCCGGCATTCCACATGCGGGCAGGATACCACGGTTTTCCGGCACCGGGAACACGAAACTGCTTGACAGCCGGGCTGGGTCGATATAATAATGTACTCATAATTAAAAGGAAAAGTTCAACCCGCCCTTGTGAGGATTCACAGCCTATCGCCTTAAAATCCTCCTGATTCGACCGACACGGTCCCGGTGCTTCTTCAATCCGGATTGAGCACGCGTCGGCTGAAATTTTTCCTGCTGAACTCTTTTGACATCATGAATTTGCGACGATCGGGATGATCACTGCCAGTCTGCCGCGTGCGCTTTCAAGCCCTGCGTTTCTGCCGAAATTGCCTGCGCCGCCATCTGCCGATCGCCGCTTCTTATAAACGCCGGCACTCACCAACTTCATCAAAGGGAACCGCACCGAATGAACATCGCCGAACTCAAAGAAAAGAAAATCAGCGAACTGATGCAAATGGCCCGGGGGTTCAACATCGAGGGCGCGTCGAACATGCGCAAGCAGGAGCTAATGTTCGCTCTGCTCCAGAGCCAGATCGAGAAGAACGGCAGCATTTACGGGGAAGGGACGCTGGAGATCCTACCGGACGGGTTCGGCTTTCTGCGGTCCCCCAGCTCCAACTACCTGCCCGGGCCGGACGACATCTACGTTTCGCCCTCCCAGATCCGCCGGTTCAGCCTGCGCACCGGGGACACCATTTCAGGGCAGATCCGGCAGCCCAAGGAGTCCGAGCGCTATTTTGCCCTGCTCAAGGTCGAGGCCGTGAACTACGAGGACCCCGAGGTCGCGCGCGACAAGATTCTGTTCGACAACCTGACGCCCCTTTACCCGAACCGAAAAACAAATCTCGAGGCCGATCCCGAAAATTTCTCCACCCGTATTCTGGACCTCATGGTCCCCATCGGCTTCGGCCAGCGCTGTCTGATCGTCTCCCCGCCCCGCTCCGGCAAGACCATGCTCCTGCAGTCCATCGCCAACTCCATCATCAAGAGCCACAAAGACGTGGTCCCCTTCGTGCTGCTGATCGACGAGCGGCCGGAGGAGGTGACGGACATGGAACGCACGGTGGAGGCGGAGGTCATCAGCTCGACGTTCGACGAACCCGCCGAACGGCACGTGCAGGTGGCCGACATGGTGATCGAAAAGGCCAAACGTTTGGTGGAGCACAAGAAAGACGTGGTGATCCTGCTCGACAGCATCACGCGCCTGGCGCGCGCGCACAACGCGGTCGTGCCGCCGAGCGGCAAGATCCTCTCCGGCGGCGTGGACTCCAATGCGCTCCAGCGGCCCAAGCGTTTCTTCGGCGCGGCCCGCAACATCGAGGAGGGCGGCAGCCTGACCATCATCGCCACGGCCCTGATCGACACCGGCAGCCGCATGGACGAGGTGATCTTCGAAGAGTTCAAAGGGACCGGCAACGCCGAAATCCAGCTCGACCGCAAGCTCTCCGACAAGCGCGTGTTCCCGGCGGTGGACATCAAACGCTCCGGCACCCGCAAGGAGGAGTTGCTGCTCGAAAGCGACGTCCTCAACCGGGTCTGGATCCTGCGCAAGCTGTTGACCACCCTGAACACGGTGGACAGCATGGAATTTTTGCTTGAAAAAATGAAAAGAACAAAGAATAATAGAGAATTTCTGGACTCGATGAACGCCTGACAACTCGAAACCGCCAGACGGGATCATTCTGAAACAAGGGGGCTCTGCGACATGAAAACGGACATTCACCCGAAATTTGCGACGACGAAAATCCGCTGCGCCTGCGGCAACGAAATCGAGGTCGGCTCCACCCGCGACAACATCACGGTGGAAATCTGCTCAAGCTGTCACCCCTTCTTCACGGGCAAGCAGAAACTGGTCGACACGGCCGGCCGCATCGAGCGTTTCCGCAAAAAATACGCGAAATTCCAGAACCAGGAAAAGGCGTCCTAGCCCCCCCTTGCGGCACCCCCCCACCGAAGGAGCCGCGCTGCGGCCGGGCGGGTGCAGGCTGCCCGCCTCCGGCCGCTGTGCCCCGGCCGTCGAAGGGGCATTATTGCCCCGGAATCTTTGCACATCGAAAATCCGCAGCGTCGGGGTCGTCCGGTGGATAGGCCGGCCGGAATGGAGCGGCTCCAATCCGGGCACACCCGCTCGCCGGAGCAAGAGCGCTTGCCATGTATGACAAACTTCAAGGCGTCGAACAACGATTCATCGAGTTGGAGCGGCAGCTGAGCGATCCCGCCGTGATCGGCCAGCGGGACGCCTATCAGCGGACCGTGCGCGAGCATGCCGAACTGGGCAAGATCGTGACGGTGTTCCGCCGTTACCAGGAGACCCTGGCCCGCATCGCCGAAAGCCGCGACCTGTTGGGCGACGGGGATGCCGGGATCTCCGACCTGGCGCGCGAGGAGCTGGCCGTTTTGAACGCGGAAAAGGTGCGCTTGGAGGAGGAGCTGCGCGTCCTGCTGCTGCCCAAAGACCCCAACGACCACAAAAACGTCATCCTCGAAATCCGTGCGGGCACCGGCGGCGAGGAGGCGGCCCTCTTCGCCAGCGATCTTTTCAGGATGTACGGCCGCTATGCCGAGAACCGCGGCTGGAAGGTGGAGATCCTCTCCCACCACCCCACGGGCGTGGGCGGGATGAAGGAGGTCATCGCCATGATCCAGGGCAACGGGGCCTTCAGCGTTTTCAAGTATGAGAGCGGGACCCATCGGGTCCAGCGCGTGCCCGTAACGGAGACCCAGGGGCGGATCCACACCTCCGCCGTGACCGTGGCGGTCCTGCCCGAGGCCGAGGAGGTGGAGGTTCAAATCAACGCGAACGACCTGCGTATCGACGTCTACCGGTCGGGGGGCCCCGGCGGGCAAAGCGTCAACACCACGGACTCGGCGGTGCGGGTCACGCACCTGCCGTCGGGGCTGGTGGTCATCTGCCAGGACGAGAAGTCGCAGCTCAAAAACAAGAACAAGGCCCTAAAGGTCCTGCGGGCCCGGCTGCTGGACCTGAAGACCCAGGAACAGGATCGTCAGCGCTCCGAGGAGCGCAAGACCCAGGTGGGCACGGGCGACCGCAGTGGCCGCATCCGGACCTACAACTTCCCCCAGAGCCGGGTGACCGACCACCGCATCGGGCTCACCCTCTACAAACTCGAGGCTGTTCTTCAGGGCGATCTCCAGGAAATCATCAACGGGCTCACCACCCACTACCAGGCCCAGGCGTTGCAGAATGTCGAGCCCGTCGCAGTCCACTGATGAGGCGTGGACCATTCTGAAGCTGCTCCGCTGGTCGGCGGCGTTTCTGCAGCAGCGCGGGATCGACAGCCCGCGCACGGCGGCGGAGCTGCTCCTGGCGCACGCCCTGCACCTGGAGCGCCTGCAGTTGTACATGCGCTATGACCAGCCCCTGGAGAAGGCGGAACTCGCGGCCTTCAGGGAGCTGCTTCGGCGGCGGCTGCGGCGGGAGCCGGTGGCCTACATTCTTGGGCGCAAGGGCTTCTGGAGCCTCGATCTGCAGGTCGGGCCGGAGGTCCTGATCCCGCGGCCGGAGACCGAACTGCTGGTGGATGCGGCGCTGGAGAGCCTCGCAAAGCACCCGCCGGGGAAGCCGGCACGCGTACTCGACCTCGGCACCGGATCGGGAGCCGTTGTCCTGGCGCTGGCCGCCGCTGCGCCGCAGCACCGGTATGTCGCCTCGGACCTGTCGGTTGCCGCCCTGGCCATGGCGCGCCGCAACGCACGGGAGGCAGGCTGCGGGGGGCGGGTCGCATTTTTCGCCGCCGACTGGCTTTGCGCGCTGCGCCGCGATAGCGAACCGTTTGACCTGATCCTCTCCAATCCGCCTTATATCGCCCGGATGGCGCTGGAGGGGCTGCAGCCCGAAATCGCTCGGTACGAACCGCGTCTGGCTTTGGACGGAGGCGCGGACGGCCTGCAGAGCCACCGGGCGATCATCGCCGCGGCCGGCAGGCACCTCGCCGCCGGCGGGTCGCTCATGCTCGAGATCGGAGCGGACCAGCGGGAGGGGGTGCGGACGCTGGCCGAGCAGGCGGCAAGCTACGGTGCGATGCGATGCCTGAAGGATCACGCCGGCTGCGATCGGGTGGCGGTGCTGGTTAAAAAAAATATTGCGGTCCACTGAAATCCTTGGTAAAAGACTCTGTTTCATAACGGACGGTTCGGCATAACCGTATTTTATCCCACACGCCGCCCGACCCGCTTCGGGTGCCCAGGATCCGGGGTCGACAGCGGGGCCGACGGCGGCGGCGGAAAAAACCAAGCGAAAGGGGAACAGATCAATGGCGTACGTCACCATGAAGGAACTGTTGGAGGCCGGGGTCCATTTCGGCCACCAGACCAAGCGCTGGAACCCGAAAATGAAGCCTTACATTTTTGGGGCGCGCAACGGGATCTACATTGTCGACCTGCAGAAGACGGTCAAGATGTTCAAGACAGCCTACGACTTCGTCGTGGACGCCGCGGCCAACGGCAAGCCGGTGCTTTTCGTCGGCACCAAGAAACAGGCCCGGGACTCCATCTACGAGGAGGCCAACCGCTGCGAGATGTACTATGTCCACAACCGCTGGCTGGGCGGCATGCTCACCAACTTCCAGACGATTCGCAAGAGCATCGAGCGTCTGAACTACCTCAACACCATCCACAACGACGGGACCATCAACCTCTTCCCCAAAAAGGAGCGTCTCAAACTGGCCAAGGAACGGGAGAAGCTGGACGCCAATCTCGGCGGCATCCGCCCGATGGCCCAGCTGCCCGGGGCGATGTTCATCGTCGACCCGAAAAACGAGACGATCGCCGTGAGCGAAGGCCGCCGGCTCAATATCCCCATCGTCGCCATCGTCGACACCAACTGCGACCCGGATGTCATCGACTACCCGGTCCCGGGCAACGACGACGCCATCCGGGCCATCCGCCTGCTCACTTCGCGTGTTGCCGATGCCTGCATCGAGGGGCGGCAGAAGTGGATGGAACGCATGCAGGCCGAAGCCGACAAGGCCCCGGTCGAGGAGCCCAAGCCGATCCCCGGCGCCGCCGATCTGAAGCCCGGCGAACGCAAGGTGATCTCCGACGGCACGACGGGGCCGGTGGTGGAGGTCATCCGGCGCACGACGGCCGAGCCGTCCGCATCCGATTCGGAAATACTCAGCACCGATTCCGGGACGCCGGCAACGACAGGAGAGGCATGATGGCCGAGATCAGTGCAGCACATGTAAAAGAACTGCGGGAAAAGACCGGCGCCGGCATGATGGACTGCAAACAGGCCCTGGCGGCCTCCGGCGGGGACATGGTCCAGGCGGTTGATTTCCTGCGCAAGAAGGGGCTGGCCACCGCCCAGAAGCGTGCAAGCCGCGCCACCAGCGAGGGCACCATCGCCAGCTACATCCACATGGGCGGCAAGCTGGGGGTCATGGTCGAAGTCAACTGCGAGAGCGATTTCGTGGCCAAGAACGACGCCTTCCAGGAGTTCGCCCGCAACATCGCCATGCACATCGCCGCCTCCAACCCCCTGGGGGTGAAACCCGAGGACATATCGGAAGCGGTGGTCGCCAAAGAGAAGGAGATCTACACGGCCCAGGCGCGGGAGACCGGCAAGCCTGACAAGGTGATCGAGAAGATCGTCGAGGGCAAGCTCAAGAAGTTTTTCGAAGACAGCTGCCTGATGAACCAGCCCTACGTGCGCAACCCGGACATCCGCGTGTCCGACCTGCTCAACGAGCTGATCGCCAAGATCGGCGAGAACATCTCCATCAAGCGGTTTGTGCGATTCCAGGTTGGGGAGTAGACTCCGTGTGCCAACCGACATGCCGGCGTGTGGTCGTCAAGATCAGCGGTGAAGCGTTGATGGGCGATCAGGAGTTCGGGATCAGCCCGGACATGATCCGCTTCGTGGCCGAGGAGCTGCGTGCGATCGTCGAACTCGGCGTGCAGATTGCCGTCGTCGTGGGCGGCGGGAATATTTTCCGGGGAATCGCCGCCAGCTCCTACGGCATGGATCGCACCTCGGCCGACCACATGGGCATGCTGGCGACGATCATCAACAGCATCGCCCTGCAGGACGCCCTGGAAAAGCAGGGCATTGCCGTACGGGTGCAGACCGCCATCGCCGTGCACCAGGTGGCGGAACCCTACATCCTGCGCCGGGCCATCCGGCACCTGGAAAAGGGGCGGGTGGTGATTTTCGCCGCCGGAACGGGCAACCCCTACTTCACCACCGACACTGCAGCGGTGCTCCGCGGCCAGGAGATCCACGCCGAAATGCTGCTCAAGGCCACCAAGGTGGACGGCCTCTTCGACGCGGATCCGATGATCCACCCGAACGCCGTCCTGCTCAAGCGAATCAGCTATATGGAAGTGCTGGAGCGCCAGCTCAAGGTGATGGACATGACCGCTATCTCGCTTGCCATGGACAACGACCTGCCGCTGGCGGTGTTTCGTCTAAAGAAAAAAGGGAACATCCGCCGGGTGGTCTGCGGCGAGGATGTCGGCACGCGGATTACGACCTGAATCTGCCGGGTTTCTCCAACACAGAGGAGGACGTCATGATCGAGTCGGTCTACCAGGACACCCAGGAGAAGATGGAAAAAGTGATCGGCGCCCTCAAGAAGGACCTCAAACGGGTCCGGACGGGACGGGCCTCTTTGTCCCTTCTCGACGGCATCAAGGTGGATTACTACGGGACTCTCACCCCGCTCAACCAGCTGGCGACCCTGGCGGCGCCCGAGAGCCGGCTGCTGACCATCCAGCCCTGGGATGCCACCGTCATCAAGGAGATCGAGAAGGCCATTTTGAAATCCGACCTCGGGCTGACGCCCTCGAGCGACGGGAAGATCCTCCGCATCGCCATCCCCCCCCTGACCGAACAGCGCCGCAAGGAGCTGGTCAAGGTCGTCAACAAGATCTGCGAGGAGTACAAAGTCTCGGTGCGCAATCTCCGGCGCGATGCGAACGAGCTCGTCAAGGAGATGAAAAAAGAGGGCGCGATCACCGAGGACGACGCGTTCAAGTCGCAGGAGAAGATCCAAAAGATCACCGACGACCACACCCAGCTGATCGACGTGTGCTACAAAGAAAAAGAGAAAGAAATCCTTGAGTTTTAGCCCGCCTTCCGGGGGGCCCACCACCGTTCGCGCGCTCCCCCGCCATGTCGCCGTCATCATGGACGGCAACGGCCGCTGGGCGCAGAAGCGGCTGCTGTCGCGGGTCTTCGGCCACGAGAAGGGGGCCGACGCGGTGCGGGAGGTGGTGCGCGCCTGCCGCGAGCTGGGCATCCCGTTCCTGACGCTGTATGCCTTTTCCACTGAAAACTGGCAGCGGCCGCAGGCGGAGATCGGTGCTTTGATGGGGTTGCTGCGACGGTTCGTCGAGACTGAAAAAGCGGAGTTGATCCGCACCCACGTCCGCCTGCACGTCATCGGCTGCATCGAGCGGCTGCCAAAGGACCTGCAGGGGGCGCTGCACGGACTCATGGCGGAAACCGCCTCCAACTCGGCCCTGCAGCTGAACCTGGCGCTGAGCTACGGGGGGCGCGACGAGATCGCGCGGGCGGCTCGTTCCATCGCCGCCCGGGTGCGCGAGGGGCGCCTGAGCCCCGAGGCGATCACCGAGGAGACCGTTGCGGACCACCTGGACACCCGCGGAATCCCCGACCCGGACATCCTGATTCGCACCGGCGGGGAGATGCGCATCAGCAATTTCCTGCTCTGGCAGTTGGCGTACACCGAGATCTTCGTCACGCCGACCCTCTGGCCGGATTTCGGCCGCGAATCGTTTTTGCAGATACTGAACGATTTTCAACAGCGCGAGCGGCGCTTCGGGCGGGTCTGATATCCCCCCCGTACGCAGCGCCGGGATGATGTCCGTATGACTGACCGCCAGGCCCATTTCAAACGCTGGATCACCGGCTTGGCCGGCCTTGCGGTGTTGGTGGTCTGCGTGGTCTGGGGCGGGGCCGTTCTCGGCGTGCTGGTGGCGGCAGCCTGCCTCCTCAGCCAGTATGAATATTTTCGCATCACCTGCCCGCCCGGCACCCGCACCCGGACGGACCCCATCCTGGTCGCCGGGTATGGGTTCGGGGCGGGCCTGATTGCGGCGGCGCACGCGGGCCGGCCGGAGTGGCTCGTCCTGGTGATGGCGTTCGACGTGATGGCCTGCGGGCTGATCGGCGTGTTCCGGTTTCCTTCCGACCGCAGGGTGGTGGAGCTTGTGGCCAAGCAGATCCAGGGGCTCTGCTACATCGGTCTGCCGTTGGCCCTGCTGATCCTGCTGCGGATGTCGCCGCAGGGCACGACATGGGTCTTTTTAGTGTGCGCGGTCATCTTCGCCGGCGACACGGCCGCGCTCTATGCCGGCACCATCTGGGGCCGGCACAAGTTGAGCCCCGCCATCAGCCCGGGCAAGACGGTGGAGGGGGCGGCGGCGGGGTTGGCCGCCAACCTGGCTGTGGCCGCGGCCGGCAAAGCGCTTTTCCTGCCGGAAATGGGCTGGGGGGCGTGCGTGCTCTTTGCCCTGAGCGCCGGGATCATGGGGCAAATCGGCGATCTCTTCGAGTCCCAGCTCAAGCGGGTATCGAACGTCAAGGACTCCGGCGGGATCTTGCCGGGGCACGGCGGCGTCCTCGACCGCATCGACGCGCTCCTGTTCGCCGCCCCGGTGGCCTACCTTTTCAGCCTGGGGCCGGTCGGCGCATGAGAAACCTTTCCATACTGGGATCCACCGGATCGATCGGGCGCAACGCACTGGCCATTGCCGCTAATTTTCCGGAGCGCTTCGGCGTGAAGGCCCTGGCGGCCGGGCGCAACATCGGCCTGCTCGCGGAGCAGGTGCGCCAGTTTGAACCCGAGGCGGTCGCTGTCCTGGAAGACGCCGGCGCCCGCGAGCTGGCCTCGATCCTGGGGGCGGGCCGCCGCACGCGCATCCTGGCCGGGGAGGAGGGGTATGCGGCGGTGGCGGCGTGGGATTCGGCCCAGGTCGTGCTCTCGGCCATGGTGGGGGCGGCAGGGCTTCAGCCCACCCTGGCCGCGATCGACGCCGGCAAGAGCGTCGCCCTGGCCAACAAGGAGACCCTGGTGATGGCCGGCGGCCTGGTCACCGCCCGGGCCGCCGGCCGCGGGGTCGCCATTCTGCCGGTGGACAGCGAGCACAGCGCGATTTTTCAGTGCCTGCTCGGGCAGCGGCGCGAGGCGCTGGAGCGGATTTTGCTCACCGCATCGGGCGGGCCCTTTTGGAAACGTCCGAAAGAGACCTTCGGCACCATCACCCGCGATGAGGCGCTGCGGCACCCGAATTGGGCAATGGGGGCCAAGATCACCGTGGACTCGGCCACGCTGATGAACAAGGGCCTGGAGGTGCTGGAGGCCCGGTGGCTTTTCGGAGTCCCCGAGCGTATGATTCGGGTGGTCGTTCACCCGCAGAGCGTCATTCACTCCATGGTGGCGTTTCAGGACGGATCGGTGATCGCCCAGATGGGCATCCCGGACATGAAAACCGCCATCGCCTACGCGCTCTCTTACCCCGAGCGCCTGCCGCTGGGCCAGCCCCTGCCGGATTTTTCCGGCGGCCTCGAACTGAGCTTCCAGGACCCCGACGAGGAACGCTTCCCCTGCCTCGGCCTGGCGTTTGAAGCCGGCCGCATCGGGGGAACGATGCCGGCCGTGCTCAATGCCGCCAACGAGGCGGCGGTGGCCGCATTCCTGGACGAGCGCATCGGGTTTACCGACATCGCCGGCATCATTGCCGAGGCCATGGGCCGGCACGCCACCGTGGCCGCGCCGGGGCTCGAGGAGATCCTGGAGGCCGACCGCTGGGCGCGGCGCACGGCACGGGAGCTCATGCAGGCGGGCCGGCTCCGACATCGCCTCAGGGCGTAGAGAAAGGATTACACGGTAACAGGATGGGCAACAGCGCTATCGCATTTCTGGTCGTATTGGGGATTCTCATTTTTTTTCACGAGTTCGGGCACTTTCTGGTTGCGCGGCTCTTCGGCGTGGGCGTGGAGAAATTCTCTCTCGGCTTCGGCCCGCGGATCCTCGGGCGGCGGATCGGCATCACCGACTACCGGCTCTCGCTGATCCCGCTCGGCGGCTACGTCAAGATGGTCGGCGAGGAGCCCGACGAGGAGCTGGACCCCGCTCTCATCCCCCAGTCCTTCACCCACAAGAGCGTCCTGCAGCGGATGCTCATCGTCTTTGCCGGGCCGCTTTTCAACATCATTTTGGCGGTCATCATCTTTTTCGTGATCGCGCTGTTTGCCGGCGTGCTGATCCTGAAGCCCTCCGTGGGCGCGGTCAAGGAAGGGTCGCCCGCCTTCGGCGCTGGTTTTCAAAAAGGGGACCTGATCACGGCCATCGACGGCGCGGCCATCACCAGCTGGGAGGAGATGGCCGACACCATCAGCCGCAGCGGCGGCCGCGAGCTCGAGATCACCGTGAGCCGGGCCGAGGGAGAGCTCGTGCTGCGCGCCACACCCGAGCGCATCGCCACCAAAAACCTCCTGGGAGAGGAGATCCAACGCCACGTGATCGGCGTCTCCAGCGCGGGCGAGGTGCTCTCCCGCAAGCTGGGGTTCGTCGAGGCCGTCGCCCAGAGCTTTCGCCAGACCTATGCGATTGCTGAGCTGATGGTGGTCATCGTGGCCAAGATGATCACGGGCTCCATCTCCTTCGACACGGTCGGCGGCCCGATCATGATCGCCCAGATGGCCGGCGACCAGGCCCGGGCGGGCATCAGCAGCCTGTTTCAGTTCATCGCCGTGATCAGCGTCAACCTGGCCGTCATCAACCTGCTGCCGATCCCGGTGCTCGACGGGGGGCATTTGATGTTTTTCCTGATCGAGGCCGTCAAGGGCCGTCCGGTGAGCACCAAAGTGCGCGAGATCGCACAGCAGGTCGGCATGGTGGTGCTGATCATGCTGATGATCCTGGTCTTCTACAACGACATCACACGGCTTTTTTTCAGCTGAGGCAGTTGCCATGGCCGCACGACTCGAGATCAGCCTGAAGGAACACCTGGTCGACCCCGAAGGGGAGGGGGTCCGCAAGAAAGCCAAGGCCTATTTCGGCATCGACGCCGCGCGCATCCGCACCGTCGGCATCCTCACCATTGACGCCGCCCTGAGCGCGGAGCAGCTTCAAGCCGTCCAGCGCGGGATCTTCACCAACCCCGTGACCCAGATCTCCTCCTATGAGCCCCTGCCCACCGACGCCGACTGGGTGATCTGGATCGGGTATCGCCCTGGGGTGAAAGACAACCCGGGCGCCACCGCGGTGGAAGCCATCGAGGATCTGCTCGGCATCCACCTGGGCGCGGGAGAGGCCGTGTACACCTCCCGGCGCTATGCGCTCAGCGGCCGAACGCTTACCCGCGTGCAGGTCGAGACCATCGCCGGAGAGCTTCTGGCCAACGACATCATCCAGCAGTGGCGGGTGTACGCCAGGGGCGAGTGGGACCCCGCAAACGGCATCGGCATCGTCATACCGAAGGTGCGGCTGGATCACCCGGCCACGATCGCCCGGATCCCCATCGACAGCGACGAGACGGTGCGCCGCATCAGCGCGGAGCGCAACCTGGCCCTCAACCCAAACGACATCCCCGTGATCCGGTCCTATTTTTCCGACCCCCGGGTCCGGGAGGCCCGCGCGGCGCTGGGGCTTTCGGACCCCACCGACGTCGAGCTCGAGTACATCTCCCAGGCGCGCAGCGACCACTGCAACCACAACACCTTCCGCGGCCTCTTCCGCTACCGCGACCTCGCCGACGGCCGCAGCGAGACCGTGGACAACCTCTTCAAGACCTGCATCGAGGCCCCGACCCTCGCGCTGGCCCGGCGCAAACCCTGGGTGGTCTCGGTGCTCTGGGACAATGCCGGGGCCGGCCGGCTGGACGATGAGACCTATTACGTAATCACCGGCGAGACCCACAACTCCCCCTCCAACATGGAAGCCTACGGCGGGGCCATCACCGGCATCGTCGGCGTTTATCGGGACCCCCTGGGCACCGGCAAGGGCTCCAAGCTCGTCATGGGGGGCTACGGCTTCTGCGTCGGCCTGCGGGATTACAGCGGCCCGCTCAAGCCGCGCCTGCACCCGCGGCGGCTGCTGGACGGAGTGATCGAGGGGGTGCGCGACGGCGGAAACAAGAGCGGAATCCCCACGGCCTTCGGGCAGGTGCTGTTCCACCCCGGCTACATGGGCAAATGCCTGGTCTTCGTGACGGCGGTCGGCATCATGCCCGCCCGCATCCAGGGGCTGCCCGCGGAGAAAAAGCGCACCCGGCCCGGGGATCTCGTCGTCATGTGCGGCGGCCGGGTCGGCAAAGACGGGATTCACGGCGTCACGGCCTCCTCGGAGGTATTCTCCGAGCACACCCCGGCCGGGCACGTGCAGATCGGAGACCCCTACACGCAGAAAAAGATGCATGATTTCCTGCTCGAGGCCCGCGACGAGGGCCTGATCCAGTTCATCACCGACAACGGCGGCGGCGGCCTCTCCTCCTCGGTCGGGGAGTCGGCGCGCTTTTCCAACGGGGCCGAGGTGGACCTGGCGCAGGTGCCGCTGAAGTACGAGGGCCTCGACCCGTGGGAGATCTGGGTCTCCGAGTCCCAGGAGCGCATGACGGTGGCCGTCCGGCCCGAAGACGCCGACCGGTTCATGGCGCTCTCGCGCCGGCACGCCGTCGAGAGCACGGTCATCGGCCGCTACACCGACTCCGGCAAACTGCACCTGACCCATGCCGGAGACGCATGCGCCTGGATCGACATGGGCTTTTTGGAATCCGGCTTCCCCCAGTGGGAATTCGACGCCGAGTGGGTCCCGCCCGCACAGCGCGGCCTGGCCGAACCGGTGCTGCGGCCGCCGCCGGAGCTGAACCGGCTGCTGACCGATTTGCTGCAGCGGCCCAACATCTGCTCGACCGAGTGGATCACGCGCCAATACGACCACGAAGTGCAGGGGACCAGCGTCATCAAACCCCTGGTCGGCGCCGGGCGCGACGTGAACAGCGACGCCGCGGTCATTCGGCCGGTTTTGGGCTCGCGCCGCGGGCTGGCCTTCGCCCAGGCGCTGCTGCCGGCCTACTCGGCAATCGACGCCTACGCCATGGCCGCCGGCGGCATCGACGAGGCCGTGCGGCGCATCCTGGCCGTCGGGGGGGACCTCGAACACATCGGCGGGGTGGACAATTTCTGCTGGCCGAGCATCCAGCACGACCCGGAGGGCAACCCCGACGGGAAATTCAAGGCCGCGCAACTCGTGCGCGCCTGCTGGGCGCTGCGCGACATTTGCCTGGAATACGGGATCCCGCTGCTCTCCGGCAAGGACAGCATGTACGTGGACGGCCACCTGGCGGGTCGCTATGGGGAAACCCACAAGGTGTCGGCCCCGGAGACCATGCAGTTCGCGGCGATCTCGGTTGTCCCCGACGTAGGCCGCTGCATCAGCATGGACGGCAAGGCGCCCGGCGACCTGGTGTACGTGATCGGCCTGACCCGAAACGAGCTGGGCGGCTCGGAATACTACGCGCACCTGGGGTACGTCGGCTTGAACGTCCCGCAGGTCAAACCCGCCGAGTTTCTTGCTTCCTACCGGGCGCTGGCGCAGGCCGTGAGCGCGGGGCTGGTCGCATCCGCCCACGGCGTCTACCGCGGCGGGCTGGGGGTCCACCTGGCGCTGGTGGCCATGGCGGGCGAACTCGGGATCCGGGCGGACCTGCGGCGCGTCCCGGCAGAGGGCGTCGGGCGCAACGACACGCTCCTGTTTTCGGAGTCCGCCGGGCGCTTCATCGTCACAATCGACCCCGCGCGTCGCGGCGAGTTCGAATCCATCTTCGGCACGAGGCCCTGCGCTTGCATCGGGGAGCTGACGGCCGAGCCGGCGGTTTGTCTGGATGGCCTGGACGGGCGGCCCGCTCTTTCGGCGGCGGTAGCCGAGCTGAAGGCGGCCTGGAAAATACCCTTCGGCGAGCTGGTCTGAGACCCGCGCCGGGAGCGCGCGGGCAGGGGCGACCCTGAAGCGAGGGTGAAACGATATGAGAAACGTGAAGGTGCTGGTCCCGACCGGATACGGCCTCAACTGCGACCACGAGACGGTGCACGCGTTTTGCCTGGCGGGCGCCGCGGCCGAGCGGGTTCACATCAACGCCCTGATTGCAGGGGAGGTGCGCCTGGAGGACTACCACATCCTTGTCTTTATCGGCGGCTTCGGCTGGGGGGACGACCACGGTGCGGGCGTCATCCAGGCGGTGAAGATGAAAACCAGCCTGGGGGAGGGGCTCGTCGAGTTCGTATCCGCTGGAAAGCTCATCCTGGGAATCTGCAACGGGTTTCAGGCCCTGGTCAACCTGGGGCTTCTGCCCGGCTTCGACGGCGACTATCATTCGCGATCGGTTGCCCTGGTCGGCAACGCCTGCGGCAACTTTCGCAACCAGTGGGTGCATTTAAAGGCCGACCCGGAATCGGCCTGTGTTTTCACGCGGGGGATCCTCGCGGCGGATTTTCCCGTGCGCCACGGTGAAGGCCGGTTCCATGCCGACGAGGCCGTCATCCGCAGATTGGAGCTGAACCACCAGATCGTGCTGCGCTATACCCGGCCGGACGGCAGCCTGGCCGCCGGCGGTTTCCCCGACAACCCAAACGGCTCGATGGAGGACATCGCCGGGATCTGCGACCCCACCGGGCGCGTCTTCGGTTTGATGCCGCACCCGGAAGCCTTCAACGACTGGACCAACCACCCGGACTGGACCCGTGAGCGCGAGAGCATGCGCCGCTCCGGCAGGCCCTTCCTGCCCGCGGAGACCGCCGGGGTGAAGCTCCTGCGAAACGCCGTGGACTACATGCGATCGGTCTGATTTGCCGCGAGCCTTGCAGGTTCGACGCATCCGCCGCCTGGCGGTTCATTTCAGGGGCCGCCCCGTGCCGGTTTAGAAATTGGAATTACACTGCCGAAATCTCCGCGTTTTTCAAGTGCTCTCCGCAACCGGTGCATCTCTGTTTTACCCAGCGTGTTTTACCTCACGACGATAAAATAATTTTAGGGCCTCCCGTAAAGCGAATTAATACCCCACTCATTCAGGAAGGCTGGAGTACGTCTCAGCCTGCCTGGGTCTGACGGCGCTTCAATGGCCGTAACCTCGTTCCGGATCCGCCGACTATTGAAAAAATTGCAGCGGGTTGGGTCGGCGTCCCCACCGCCGGGCGGTTGTTTTTGCGCCCTGCCTGCGGCCTTCTGCAGCCGGATGGCACAGGTTTTGTATCCCCTACCGGCAACTAAGAGCGGGAGTGCTATATTTATGCGCCGGGAATCGGGTTTCACCGCCTACGAATTAGCAGTCACCTTGGCCGTTGTCGCCGTGCTGGCGTCCGTCACGCTGCCCTCGTTCTTGAGCTGGCTCGGGGGGCATCGCCTTAGAGGGGCCGCCATCAACGCCGTCTCCGACATCGAAACGGCGAAAATCCGGGCCATACGCGAAAACGCCCTGGTGGCCGTGCGGTTCGAACCGGACGGCTACCGCATTTTCATCGACAACGGGACGGGCTCGGGCGAGGCGGGGAACTTCGAACTCGACAGTGGGGAGCGTCTCGTTCAAGACCGTCGGCTCCCGGCCGGGGTCAGGATCCCCATGGGCGAGCTGACACTGTCGGAACATTGTTTGCATTTCAACAGCCGTGGACTGCCCGCCAACCTGAACGAGTCGGACCCGCTGCCGATCGTCATCCCGATGGTGAACGATACCGGCCGCAAAGAGATCAGTCTCAACCGGATCGGCAGTGTGACAACTCAATAGGACCGGGGTTTCTGGAAATGACCGCAAACGTCAAGACGCTCGGGGATTCGAAGGGGTTCTCGTTCATCGAACTGGTCGTCGCCATGTTTATCCTAGGGGTCGGCATGGCCGCCGCCGTGTCGATGCACTACGGGACCGCGCGCAACAACACCAACGGCGATGTGACCACCCAAGCCACCATGCTGGCGAAAGCACAGCTCGAATCCCTGAAAAGCAGAAACATCGACGACCTCGACGCCGTGCCGAGCGACCGGGTCATTGCCGTTGTGAACCCGCCGGAGGAGAACGAGGTTTTGAAGTCGAGCCTTCAGAGCATCCCTCTGATCACCCCCGCAGGCCAACCCGGGGGGATTTTTCGGAGGTTTTGGACGATCGAGAACCTCGGCACCGATTCACGCGCGATCACGGTAACAGTGGAATGGGACACCTTCTACAGCCAGAGACGGGTGGTCATTTCCTCGAACACCCAGGGGAACGGGGTATGAACGGCCCAGCGCCCAGTGCAAGCCTGCCGGCGGCTCACCGACGCCCGGCCTTGACGAACCGGGGCTTCTCGATGATCGAGATGCTGATGGTCATCGCCATTCTGGCGATTCTGTTTACCTTCATCTACAAGGGCTTCGTTCAGCTCAACCGCTACTACACCGCGGAAAACGTGAAGGCCGCCTCCCAGCAGAGCGTTCGGACGGCGGTCGAGATGATGATCCAGGACGTGCGCCTGGCGGGGCTTGACCCGCTCGGCACTGCCGGCGCCGGGATCGAGGTTGCCTCGCCGACGCTGCTGCACTTCACCGCGGACGTGAACATGGACGGCGTGATCGACGGCCCGTTCGAGAACATGGTGTACGAGCACCGCGGCAACAACCTGGAGCAGACCAACCAGGGGCAGCGGGAAGTCCTGCTGGAGAACATCAGCAATCTCACCTTCGCCTACTTCGACAATTTTGGGGCCGAAATCCCGGCGTCCCAGTTGAGCACCCGGCTGGAGGATATCCGTGCCGTCGGGGTCTCCCTGACAATCAACCGGCCGGCCGGCCGGAGCCAGGAAGTCTCGCGAACCTACACGACCCAGCTGCGTTGTCGCAACCTGTGAAAAGGACAACCATGAAAATGCTGCTGTCAACGGCCAGGCGCACGCTTGCCAACGAAAACGGTTTTGTCCTCGGGGCCTCCATCCTGATATCGGCCATTCTGCTTCTGGCCGGGGTCCTGGCCCTGTGGACCTCCAACAACGAGATGCACATCGTCCGCAACGAAGGCCAGCTGACGATGGAGTTCTACAACGCCGAGGGCGGGATCATCGATGCCATGGAGAAATACGACGCCCGGATTTCGCCCACTCAATACGACCCCATGGCGTGGCTGACCGGCGGGGAACTGGACGAAAACGACAATTTTCTGCTCGACGGGGAGACGCGGGCGCATAAAGTCCTTCAGTCGCAAAACACCGAAGGGCAGACGCTGGCCAAGGTGGAGGTGCGCTGCATCTCGAACCTGGACCCCGCGAGCGAGGTGGTGGAGAACCTCAGCCCGGCCGCCAACCATCTGCCGCGCCAGCCCCACATCGCCCCGCCGCCGTCCGGCTCCGGCTTCAGCCTGAAATATTTCGAGGTGCGCCGCTACGGGATCACGGCCACCTCGACCACCGGCAACACCCAGGTC
>JAWOHH010000111.1:0-3511 GCA_046496215.1 Desulfobacterales bacterium | reverse complement strand
TGGACCACCAGCTCTTTGCCGACGCCGGTCTCGCCGTAGACGACGGTGTTGAGCCCGGTGTCCGCGACCTGGTCGATCAGCTGGCGGATACGGGTCACGTTCTTGCTGGCCCCGATCAACTCGCATTCCATGGACGCACCGACTTTCAGCTGTTGTGGTCAGCGCCACATAAAGTTGTTGAAAAAAGGTTTGATAAAACTACTATAACCTATTTTACCCAATATTGGTCGGTTTGGCAAGCCTTAAAAGGATAGAATGCCTATATTTAGGCATTACCTCCCCTTCCGCCTCACCGTTTCTCAACTCAACAGACTCAATGGACTCAACAGACCCATTTCTCTCCCCTTGACTTCGAGGTTATTTTATGAATTAATTGATATGGTTATTATTTAGATAGAAGCGTCTCACGAAACATTCGGGTTGGCACTCTCACAGGAGCGCGGTGTTGGCTAAACAGGACGAGCTGTCTTCGACCGAGAGGCTGCTGGAGATCATTCGCGACGAGAGCCCGGCGGGGGGCAAAGAGTCCATGTTCGGGCCCTCGCCTTCGGCCGGCAGCCGTTTCAAGAGCTTTTTGAGCGATTCGGTTTCACTTTCGCGGAAATCCGTCTCCGTGGGCGTGGACTTGGGCCGCGAGGACCTGAAGCTGGTCATGGTGAACCGGCCCTCGGAGAGCAAGACCGAGCTGCTCGACTACGCCCGCATCGAGCTCGACCCCCGGATCCCGAGGGACCATCCCGACTTTCCCCGCTTCATCCGCTCGGCCCTGCTGCAGTTCTGCGGGGCGCGCCACAACGTCAAGATCTGGGCCGCAATCCCCTCGGCGCGAGTGGAAACCCGCCACATCAAAATCCCGAAAGTGCCCCAGAAGCAGATCGCCAACTCGGTTTTCTGGAGCTACCAGCGGGCGCAGGCATTCAAGGACAAAGAGACCATTTTCGACTTCGAGGTGCTCGGGGAAACCGAGGAGGGCGGCGTCCGCAAGTTCTCGGTCATGGCGTTCATCGCCCCGCGCGAGGAGGTCGAGGATCTGAAAGGCCTCTTTGCCCGGGCCGGGTTTGCGCTGAAAGGCATCTCCATCGTGCCGTTCGCCGTCCAGACCCTGCTGCGCACCGGCCGCATCCGCTCCTACGGCGCCGCCGTCTCCTGCCTCTACATCGGCCGGGAGTGGTCGCGCATCGACATTTTCGCCGAGGACAGCCTGGTGCTCTCGCGCGGCATCAAGGCGGGCATGCGCACCATGACCGATGCCCTCCAGAAGGAGATCGAGGAGAACTGGCTGGAGCTCTCCCTCGCCAAGTCCCCCACCTCCGACCCGAACCGCATCCGCGCCATCAAACAGCGGCTGAAACAGGAGCTGGAGGTCTCCCTGGGGCTTTTCTTCGGCCCCATCCACGGCGCGGCTCCCGCCGCGGCGGAGGAGGAGGACAAGCAGATAGCCGTCCGCGAGGAGCGCGTGTTCCAGATGATCCGCCCGGCCCTGGAGCGCATGGTGCGGCAGGTCGAGCGGACGATTCGCCACTTCGCGTTGAATTTCGACAACGCCCGCGTTGAGAAAATCTACGTCTCGAGCGGGGTGCGGCCCCACCCCCGGATTCTCGACTACATCGGCGACGAGCTGGGGCTGCCCATCGAGGTGATCAACCCCTTTGCCGGCGGCACCGATCTGGCTGCCCTCAAGCCGCTGCCGGAGTCGGTGACCGAGCAAAGCGCTTTCGCCCCGGCCATGGGCATGGCCATGGCGTCCAACGCCACCACCCCGAATTTCCTCTTCACCCACAAAGACAAGAAGGCGGTCGACAGCAGCCGGCGCATCAACCGCGGCATCGGCGCGGTGTTCGCGCTGCTGGCCCTGCTGGCGGCCGGCATCGCCTTCTGGCAGGAGCAGCAGATCCGCGAGAAGGAGATCCAGAAGCACGCGCTCCAGACCCAGTTGGGCGCTTTCCAGGTTCGTGTGGACCGCAACCTCATTCTCAAGCTGGTGGAGCAGATCCGGGCCAAAAACCAAGGCCTTCAGGGCGTCGGCAGCAACTTCATCGGGGTGGGGGTGCTGGGGGAGGTGGCCAACATCACCCCGGCCAACGTCCGTCTGTTCACCCTCAACGCGAAGATCAACGCGGCGCAAAAGCCTGCGGCGCCGGGGGCCAAGGCCGAGCCCGCCAAGAGGCTCCTGCTGCTGGAGGGCATCATCTCCGGAGAGCGCATGAACCTGGAATCGGATCTGGCCTCCTATCTGATGATGCTCAAAGCCTCGCCGCTCTTCAAGCAGCCCACGATCACCCGCAAGGCATTCGAGACATACGACAACCGGCCGGTGATCCGCTTCACGGCCCAGATGGAACTGGTGTGAACGATGAGGACCGGCAACCTCTCCCCGCGCATGCCCTCTCAGAGCGTGATCCTTTTCATGCTCTGCGGCGCCGGCATCCTGGCGTTCGTCCTGCTCGTCATCCTGCCGTCCCAGCGGCTCTCGGAGGAGATCGACCGCGAGATCACCGTGCTGACCGCGCGCATCGAAGAGCAGCGCGTGTTGGCACCCATTTTCACTACATTGTTCGCCAAGGCCAAAACGCCGCCCGTATCCACGCTGCCGCAGCCGGGAAAAACCCGACTCACCCGCGAGGAGATTTCCGAGGTGCCCCGACAGCTCATGGAGATGGCGGCCGCCCAGAAGCTGACGGTGCGCGAGATCACCCCCGACGTCAACAGCCTCGCGGATGCGTCGAACCGGTTTCTCGTGCGGATAGCGGCAACCGGCAGGTTCCTGGACCTGCGCGGCTTCCTGCTCGACCTGGGCGGGCTGCCCTTCCTGCAGACCATAGAGGAGATCGAAATCCGCGCCGCCGAGGGCGGGGCCGAGGAGATGACCCTCAAGCTCTGGCTGGCGAGAGAATGAAGATGACCAATCGCGAAAAAATCATTGTCGGGCTGGCCGTGCTCTCGCTGGGGTACGGGGCGATCGAGCTTTTGCTCCCGCGGGCCAAGACGGCGCCGCCGCCGCAGGCTCAGAGCGCGGAGGGGCTGACGGTCTTCATCTCCAAGGTGGCCGACGCCACCCGCAGCCTCAGCGCCGAGGCCAGCACCACGGTCATCCAGAAGGCGGAGGCCGCCTGGAACCAGAACCCCTTCGTGGAGATCCCCAAAGCCCAGGCGCCCGAGCTCAAAGCCGATGCGCAGAAGAGGCCCGATCGGCCGCTGCCCAACCTGGTCTACAGCGGGTTTCTCGAAGTCGGCAGCAAGCGTCTGGCGATCATCAACGGCATGGAGTACGAGGCCGGCGACAAGCTGGACCCCGGCGGGTTTACCATAAAATCCATTCTTCCCACCCGGGTGACGATCACCTCGGCCCAGTGGGGAGCCACACCCATCGTGCTTCCACTGCAGGAAAGCGAATAGGATGGCCCAGCTATGAGGATGACGACGCATTGGGTGAAGCTCGCCGGCGCAGGCGCACTCGGCCTGCTTCTGCTGAGCAGCTGCACCGCGAACAAACCGCTGGAGGGCACCGACC
>JAWOHH010000044.1:0-34465 GCA_046496215.1 Desulfobacterales bacterium | reverse complement strand
TTGTGTTCGAGAGCTCGTTTCTCAAACGCAACCCCACGGATCCGAAGATCCTGGAGCGCCTGCGTGCCGACGACGTGGCCCTGCTCGAGTTCGGGTTGAAGTGGCTGAAAGGGATTTTGTTCAAACCTCCAGCCGAAGCGTCGGCCGCGCCGGAGGCGAAAAAGGACGACTGAGGTTACAGCGGTCGCCGGTCGACAAGACGTGCTCCCCGAATCCCTTTCCGTAGCCGTTCACGTACTCGTCCCCGTACACGAGCTTTGGTTCATCTCCAAAAACGGGGACGTGTACGGGTAGGTGTACGTGAACGGATACAGAGACGAACATCAGGGCCACCGAATGAGAGCATCAGTATTCGGGGTAATATAATCCCTCCCGGTACTTCGGGTTTTCCAGCCGCTCCTCAATGTTGACGCCGAAAAATTCGGCCACCGGTTGCAGGATCTCCGGCGCCGCACGCTGCACGCTGCGGGCGGCCTCGATCACCGTGTTCAGTCCGTTGCGGGTCATTTTGCCCAGGGGCGGTTTGCAACCTCCCGAGGGCATGCCCAGAACGGCCATGAGGGTCTTATAGGCCAGCGGGTTTCTCGCGCGGCAGACCGCTTCGCCGTAGGGCGTTTTTTCAACCGTCTTCACGGTTACCAGGTTGAAGAGCGGCTCGAGCGCGGCGGCCAGCGAGCGGGCCTCGGCCGGCTTGCCGTCAAGGAGCAGGCGCACCATTCTGGCTACGGCGCCGGGCGCCACGTTGGATGCCACCGAAATGACGCCGGCGGCGTTGATCTGCGGGTCCGTCATCATCTGCACCGTCATCGGGTCATCGCCGGAGAGGATCGTGAAATCCGGGCCGCAACACGCCCGCGTGCGCCGCATGTTGTCGATGTTGCCCGTGGCCTCTTTGACGGTGGCGACGTTGGGATAGTGCCGGGCCAGGAGGCCCAGGTCCTCGGGGAGAAGCTGAGTTCCGGTGCGCCCCGGGATGACGTACGGGATGATGTCGATCGAGGGAAAGGCCTCGGCCACCGGCGCGACGTATTCCCGGCGGATCTCGAGGGAGCTGGGTCCGTTGTAGTACGGGTCCACCAGCAGCACCGCCTGGCAGCCGCATTCGGCTGCGTGCCGCGTACCTTCGAGCGTCTCCCGGGTGTTGTTGCTGCCGGTTCCGGCGATGCACCGGCACCGGCCCCGGCATCGGCCGGCAATGCGTTCCGTGACCTCGTTGTGCTCCTCCCAGGTCAGCACGGGGCTCTCCCCGGTGGTGCCGACGGCCAGGATGCCGGTGATTCCGTTGGCGATCTGGAATTCGACCAGTCGATCCAACCCGTCCCGGTCGACCGCATCCTCTTTGAACGGCGTGATCAGTGCGGTGTAGCAGCCTGCTTGCATCATTTTCCTTCCTCCCGGACGACGTTAGGGGATCTTCTCCGCTTGGTAAAGAAAAGGCTTTTGGATGTCAAGAAAAAACGAGAGGTTCAGTAACGCAAGGAGGTCAGGCCATCCGAACACCCACCTTTTTAGGCCAAGGGGGTGAAGGGGGGGATTACCAACGAACAGACGCGAAGCGTCTTTGACAACATCGGTCGGCTCGGTTACTGTATGGACAAATTTCAGAGAGCGAGGAGCGCTGATCCATGACGATTGCCAAGGATGTTGACGAATATGTCGCCATTCAGAGGGCCGCCATCGACCGAAACCCCGAGTGCGGCAACTCCCACTACAACCTGGCTGTCGGCTACATGGGCAAGCGCATGCTCGAAGAGGCCGAGGGCGAGCTATATGCGGCGCTCGAGTGCAGCCCCAGCCTGGCGGAAGCCTATGTGCTCCTGGGGGGGATCTGTATGCAACGCGGCGATCTCGAGGGTTGCCTGAGGCACAACCATACGGCCGTCAAGGTGCGTCCAGGCTTTTCCGAAGCTTACGGGAACATCGGCTTTGTGGAACTGCAGCGCGGCAATGTGGACGAGGCCATCAAAAACCTGGAGCGCGCCACCTACTTCAATTTCCGCTATGTCCAGGCCTTCACGAACCTGGGGAACGCCTACCTGATGAAGGGCCGGGTCGATGATGCGATCGAGGCCAACCACAAGGCCCTCAAGCTCGCCCCGGACTTCGCCCCGGCCCACAACAACCTCGCCATCACCTATCTTGAAAAATGCGAAGATGCGCTGGCCGTCGAGCACTTCGACCAGGCGCTTCAATTCGGGTACGACGTGGCGGCTCCGATTCGGCAGGAAATCGAAGAGCGCCGCGCCAAACTCAACTCATAGACCAAGACGTTGCACGTGCCCGGCGCCGATCCCCGCTTTGACTTTTTTCTCGAGACCGAAAGCCAACCGATCACCAGCGGCCACCCGGCCTGGGCTCGGAACCTGCCCGGCCGCCGGGGCTGTTTTTCGGGGGACGGACAGGCCGGGCAAGAGATCCCGTTCACGGTTGGCGACTATTTCCTGGCGGCCCGAGAATTTTTGGACAGCTTCGGGCCGACCGCCGCCGCCGAGCGCATTCGGATCCACCTCGCCAAGCACGGGCCGCACTACCACCCGGCCCGGGTTGCGGCCGAGGTTTGCGGCCGTCGGGCCGAGCTTGTGCTGAATGTGGCGGTTTCGGAGGCCGGCCGAGCATGTATCCACCGAGAATATGGCCTGCTGCAGCGGCTGAACCGAGAGGTTGCGCCCTCCTATCTGCCGGCTGTTTTCGGCTTGGGCGAGGTGGCCCTCCCGGGCAAGCCGCGGGTTCCCATGTTCATCGGGGAGTGGCTGGCGGGGTTCCATGAGTTCCACCTCAGCCGCACCCCGGCAGATTCAGAAACGGGCATGGTCCTCTGGGATCCCGAAAACGGCAACCGGCTGCTCGACCGGGCCCGGATTCGGGCGATATACAGCGGCGCGGCCGGGATCCTCACCCATTATTTCAACCTCTCCACCGGGGAGCGCATCGGCTCCTGGCACCATGCCACTGGCGACTTTGTCGTCAATCTGGCGGGGCCGCGCCCGGAGGTGCGCCTGATCACCGTTCGGGACTACCGGCCGAAGCTTCGGCCGGCGGCCGAAGCAGGGCCGGGTCTCCCGGCGTTGATGGAATCCCTTCTGGTTTTCTTCCTGGACACGATGATCCGTATGCGCCTCGATCGGCTGGACGGTGTCGGGGAAATCGCCTGGGCCGGTCCCATCGCCGTCGAGGGGTGCCTGGAGGGGTTTTTTTCGGCCCTCTCTAAAAAGCCCGAACTTCCAGGGGTGCCGCTGCCCCTGGACCTCCTGTTCAGGCATTACGCCCTCTCCTGCACCCCGGGCCACCTGCTGGAGCTCTGCCGGGGGCTGCTCTGCCATTTTCCCCCCGGCTCTGCCGATCCGCCCGTGGCATCCGCCTTTCTGGAAGAGCATGTCTGCCTGGTCGCCTCGTCGCTGGCCAATCTTTGAGCCCTCACTATATGCAGCTTTTTTTCCGCATCGTTCCTCAAGATGCGGTATGGGTGTAAATGGCCAATTTTACTCGTCTCTGCCGGGTCAACCGGGTGCTTTTTTATTGACAAGCACCCGGTTTGATTCTATAGGAACACCTTGACCTTTTGCCATGCATTCCCGCTAGGATACAAATAGAAGGCCGAACCATCACAGACAGGTTGAGAGGAGGTGATTGTTTTTTTTCGCAGTTAGGCGGCGTTTGCGTTTCCAGGTCCTCATCACACTTCAAACGGAGGTAGATAATGGCAAAACACAAGACCCCCCTGCTGGACCAGCTTGAAAGCGGGCCGTGGCCGAGCTTCGTATCCGACATGAAGCAGCTGGCTGAAGAGCGCGCGAAGAACCCCAAGAAAATCGAATTCCAGATCCCGGTGGATGTCGTCGACGACATGCTGGGCCTTCTCGAGCTTTCTTTTAAAGACGGAGCGACCCACTGGAAGCACGGCGGCATCGTCGGCGTCTTCGGCTACGGCGGCGGCGTCATCGGCCGTTACTGCGACCAGCCCGAGCAGTTCCCGGGTGTCGCCCACTTCCACACCATGCGCGTCAACCAGCCCGGAGGCAAGTTCTACTCCACCGACTATCTGCGCAAGCTGTGCGACCTGTGGGACCTGCGCGGCAGCGGCTTGACCAACATGCACGGCTCCACCGGCGACATCATCTTCCTCGGCACCCGCACCGAGCAGCTCGAGGAGATTTTCTATGAGCTCACCCACAAGTACAACCAGGATCTGGGCGGCTCGGGTTCCAACCTGCGCACCCCATCGGACTGCATCGGCGCGGCGCGCTGCGAGTGGGCCTGCTACGACACCCAGGACCTGTGCTACCAGATGACCAATGACTACCAGGACGAACTGCACCGCCCGGCCTTCCCCTACAAATTCAAGTTCAAGTTCGACGGCTGCCCCAACTGCTGCGTCGCCTCCATCGCCCGGTCGGACTTGTCTTTCATCGGCACTTGGCGGGATGAGATCCGCATCGACCAGGAGGCCGTTCAGGGCTACATCGGCGGCGAGCTGAAGCCCAACGCCGGTTCGCATTCCGGCCGCGACTGGGGCAAGTTCGACATCAACAAGGAAGTCATCAAGCTCTGCCCCACTGAGTGCATGTGGATGGAAGGCAAGAAGCTGATGATCGACAACAAGGAGTGCAACCGCTGCATGCACTGCATCAACATCATGCCGCGCGCGCTGCGTATCGGCAACGACCGCGGCCTGTCCATCCTGGCCGGCGCCAAGGCCCCGATCCTAGACGGCGCCCAGATGGGCTCGCTGCTCGTGCCCTTCATCAAGGCCGAGCCGCCCTATGAAGAGATCAAGGAAGTCATCGAGAAGGTCTGGGACTGGTGGATGGAGGAAGGCAAAAACCGCGAGCGGCTGGGCGAGCTGATGAAGCGCCAGGGCCTCCAGAAACTTTTGGAGGTCACCGGCATTACGCCCGATGCCCGTCACGTCAAAGAGCCGAGGTCCAACCCCTACATCTTCTGGAAGGAAGAAGAGGTCGAGGGCGGCTGGACGCGCGACGTCAACGAATTCCGCAAACACCATCAGAGATAAGGGGGGCGAGCTATGGCATTTATATCTTCCGGTTACGATCCCAAGGAGCCGATGAAAAACCGCATCACCGACATCGGCCCGCGCAAATACGACGAGTTTTACCCGCCGTTTATCGCCAAGAACAAGGGCAAGTGGCTCTATCACGAGTATATGAAGCCCGGTGTGTTCTTCCACGTGGCCGAGTCCGGCGACAAAGTCTTCACGGTGCGCGTGGGCGGCGCCCGGCTCATGACCACCATCCACATCCGCGAGATCTGCGAGATCGCCGACAAGCACTGCGGCGGCCACGTGCGCTTCACCACCCGCAACAACATCGAGTTCATGGTGGACGACGAGAAGAAGGTCGATCCGCTGGTCAAGGACCTCGAGAGCCGCAAGTTCGCCGGCGGCAGCTTCAAATTCCCGGTGGGCGGCACGGGGGCGGGCATCACCAACATCGTCCACACCCAGGGCTGGATCCACTGCCACACACCGGCCACCGACGCCTCGGGCCCGGTCAAGGCCACCATGGACGTGCTGTTCGACGACTTCAAGAACAGCCGCCTGCCGGCCAAGCTGCGGGTATCGCTCGCCTGCTGCCTGAACATGTGCGGCGCGGTGCACTGCTCGGACATCGCCATTCTGGGCTATCACCGCAAACCGCCCATGCTCGACCACGAGTACCTGGACAAGATGTGCGAAATTCCGCTTGCCATCGCAGCCTGCCCGACGGCGGCCATCAAGCCGGCCAAGGTGGAGATCGGCGGCCAGAAGGTGAACAGCGTCGCCGTCAACAACGACCGCTGCATGTTCTGCGGCAACTGCTACACCATGTGCCCGGCCATGCCGCTGGCCGACAAGGAAGGCGACGGCATCGTCATCATGGCGGGCGGCAAGGTCTCCAACCGCATCAGCGCGCCCAAGTTCTCGAAGGTCGTCGTGGCCTTCCTGCCGAACGAGGCCCCGCGCTGGCCGCAGACCACCGCCACGATCAAGAAGATCGTCGAGGCTTATGCCAAGGCTGCCCGCAAATACGAGCGGCTGGGCGAGTGGGCCGAGCGGATCGGCTGGGAACGGTTCTTCGAGAAATGCGACCTGCCGTTCACCCACCACCTGATCGACGATTTCCGCGATCCGGCCTACTACACCTGGCGCCAGACCACCCAGTTCAAATTCTAAACGGACGGGTGCAACACTCCGGGGGGCACCCACGGGTGCCCCCCCGCACTATAACCCAACGAGGAACCCCATGGATTACGCGGAAGCCAAAGCCAAAGTGGTCGAGGAACTCACCAAGAAACTTAAAAACAAGTCCAAGTTCTACTTTAATGATCTGGCCGGGATTCTGGAAATGAAGCCCCGCGAGGCCAAGAAGCTGATCAACGACATGGTCACCGACGGCACGCTGGAGTACTGGTCCAGCGGCAGCACCTCCATGTACGGTCTAAAGGGGACCGGGAAGCAGCAGTCGGCCGAACACGAGGATTGACCCCCTGCCGTCTTCCGGCCCACGGACCATCAGGCATTCATGCCGTCACATGAAACGAATTTCCCACGGGTGGTCATTTCGGCCCTGCGCGGCGGTTCGGGCAAGACGGTTGTATCGATCGGGGTCATCGCCGCCCTGAAGGCCCGAGGGAATTCGGTTGCACCCTTTAAGAAAGGTCCGGACTATATCGATGCGGGCTGGCTTGCCCTGGCGGCAGGCCGGCCCTGCTATAATCTGGACTCCTTCCTGCTGAGCGCCGAGGCCATCCGGCGCTCGTTTTGTCTCCACAGCCCGTCGGCCGGCAGCGCGGTCATCGAAGGCAACCGCGGCCTGTACGACGGCATCGACCTCGACGGCGCCACCAGCACGGCCGAGCTGGCCAAACTCCTGCATGCCCCGGTGGTGTTATGCCTGGACTGCACCAAGACCACACGCACGATGGCGGCGGTTGTTTGCGGCTGCCTCGGTTTCGACCCGGAGGTGGCGATCCGCGGGGTCGTTTTGAACCGAGTCGCCGGGGCGCGCCACGAGTCCATCCTGAGGCGCAGCATCGAACACTACAGCGGGGTGCCCGTGATCGGCGCAGTGCCTAAACTCGGCCGGGAGATCTTCCCCGAGCGCCACATGGGGCTGGTGCCTGCCCCCGAACACAGCTGGGCGGTGGACAGCATCGATGCCATTGCTCAAGTGGCATCCCGCCACATCGACCTGGAAGCCTTCACACGCATCGCTCGTTCAGCCCCGCCGATCGGTCCACTGTGTGAATCGACCCAGTCCGAGAACCGCATGGAGGCTAAGCCGCCCGCCCGGCTCCCCGCTGTTCGCATCGGCATTATGCGGGATTCGGCCTTTCAGTTTTACTATCCCGAGAACATCGAGGCGCTCTCGGAGGCGGGGGCTGAAACCGTGGTGGTAAGCCCTCTTATGAACGATCACCTGCCGGAGATCGATGCGCTTTACATCGGCGGCGGGTTCCCCGAGACGCACGCAGCGGAGCTGGCGGCCAACACCGCCTTCAGCCGACGCCTGAAGGAGCTGGCCGAGGAGGGGCTCCCGGTCTATGCCGAGTGCGGCGGCCTGATGTATCTGGGGGAGGCGCTGGAGGTGGAGGGGCGGCGCCACGCGATGGCGGGGGTCCTGCCGGTTGCCTTCGCGCTTTTCAAGCGCCCCCAGGGGCACGGCTACACGGTCCTATCCGTTGAGGGCGAAAACCCCTATTACCCAGCAGGAACAGAAATCCGCGGCCACGAATTCCACTACTCGCGGGTGGTGCGCTGGGGCGGCCACGACCGCGACCTGGTCTTTCGGATGCAGCGCGGCGTAGGCATCCACGCGGATCGCGACGGGATTCTCTACAAGAACGTTCTCGCCACCTACACCCACATCCATGCCCTGGGCACCCCGGACTGGGCGACCAGCCTGGTGCGCAATGCCGCAGCTTACCGATCTCGTAAAAAAAGGGACTGAAGGCGCCCTCTCCGAATCTATCCGGGCACGCATCCGCGCGTTCCTTTCCGGTCGCCGCCGGACCCCGGCCGATATCCTGCTTCACCTGTCCCAGGAGCTGCCGGTTTCCAGGGTCAGCGTTCAGGCCGCCATCCGCGAACTGGTGGCGGACGGAGAGTTGGCTTATACTCACGAACATGGCCGCACGTTCCTCGAGCCCTCCTTCGACCGCGCCGTGCGGGTCGGCCGGCGCCTCGTCCTGGCCCCCCCCGACCGGGCGGGCTCATCAGAAAACGATGACCTCGTCATCCGGATTCGGCCGGGCGTTTCGTTCGGTGCCGGCCGGCACCCGACGACACGGTTGGCGCTGCGGGCAATCGAGGCGGCGGTGATCGGAACGAGGCGGCCTGCGGGCGGAGTTTTAGATATAGGCACCGGCAGCGGGGTTTTGGCCATCGCTGCAGTTAAATTGGGACTCGCGGGCGGTATCGGCCTCGACATTGACCCCTGCGCCCTGGCGGAAGCGCGGGAGAACGTTCGCCTGAACGGGTTTGAAGGGCGAATCGAGATCTCCGATCAAGGCCTCGAGAGCATCGACCGGAGCTTTACCCTGGTCGCGGCCAATCTGCGTCTTCCGACGCTGGTTAATCTGGCATCGAGAATCGAGCTGCTCACCGAGAGTCACGGAGCGCTGGTGGTGTCGGGGATCCGCACGGAAGAGCGCAGCGAGATCGAAGCCGCCTACGGCAAACGGGGATTCTCAAGTGTTTGGTCGGCCGAAGAATATGATTGGGCGGGAACCTTGATGAGAAAAATGTGAGTCGGCCTATATGAAAAAAGGCGGGCACCCGCAGGGGTGCCCGCCTTTTGTAAAAACACTTTTACGAGTTTTACTTCTTCGGATGGCAGTCGTTGCAGGTTACCGGAGCTTTCTTCTCGGGTTTGAACTCCTTGTTGTAGGTCCGGTGGCAGCTCGTGCAATTCTCGTGGTAGGCTTCGGCGATGTAGGCAATCTTGGCCTTTTTGTCGAGTTTGGGGGCATCCTTGCCCTTGGGCGCCTCGCCGCACTGCTTGTGGCACTCGATGCAGCTCTGGACCTTGCTGTCGTCCTTCAAGCCCGCAAGCGGTTTGCCCTTGTCGTCGTGGTGGCAGTCGCCGCAACCGTTGGGGTAGAGCTTGGCGTACTTCTTGGCATAATCCTCCGCGTGCGCCTTGTGGCTGAACGAGATCTGGCCTTTGGTGTTCGGGCAGGCCTTGTTGTCGATCTTGATCACGTCCGCCACCTTGGCGTAGATGCCGGCCGCAAAGAGCAGGCTCACCGCCACCACCAGAACGGAAACCCAAATGCGCTTCTTCATATCCTCTCCCTCTGCCTCCTTTGAGTTAGTGGTTCTTGCCGGTTGATTCCTGATTACCCAGTTCGAAGCAAAAACGGCGGAAGATGAATATGGCCGCCGATAAACCACGCTCTCGATTAAATACACCTGTCATGACGTGTTATGACGCGTCCGGCACCGCAGAAGATTACACCCTAATTTTTATCAAGCTTGACCCCCCATGTCAATAATGATTCAACCCCATCCCGCGGCCTATGGCGGTTCAGGCCGGAGTCTTTTCAACGTCTGCCGCTGCCGGTTTGTTCCGAGTCACCAGCCGGGCCCCCAGAATGGCCACCTCGTAGAGAATCATCAGCGGGACGGCCATGAGCAGCATCGAGACCACGTCGGGGGTCAGGAATGCGGCCACCACGAAAGACAGGACGACCGCATAGCGCCGGTTGCGTTTGAGGGCCTCGACGGAAGTGACCCCCAGCCGGGCCAGGAATGTCAAAAGCACCGGCATTTCGAACACCAGGCCGAAGGCGATCATGAGTTTGGTGGAAAAATCCAAGTATTCGCGCATCGAGGGCAGGGTGCGGATGTAATCCGTGCCGAATCCCAGCAGAAACTTGAAACCGGAGGGAAAGACCACGAAATAACCGAACAGCGCGCCGCCGATGAAAAACAGCGAGGTGATGGCGATGATCGGCCCGAGCAGGTGGCGTTCCTTTTTGTACAGACCCGGCGCCACGAACATCCAGAACTGATAGAGCAGCACCGGGCTGGCCAGCAGAATCCCTGCCAGAAAGGAGACCTTGAGATAGGTGAAGAAGGCCTCGGGCAGCCCGGTGAAAATGAGACTCCCACCCTCGGGCATGACCCGGATCAGAGGGAATATCAGGATTTCGAAGAGGATTTCCTTGAACCCGTAGCAGATGGCAAACCCGGCCCCAACCGCCACGGCGCTTTTGATGAGCCGCGAGCGCAGCTCCTCCAAATGGGAAGTGAAGGGCAGTTTTTCATCTTCGCGCAGCATGATCTGCCAGGGCTCAGGCGGGCTTGGTTTCGTCTTTGGTTGGGGGCGCCGCGGCGGCCTGGGTCGGATCGGTGTTTTGATCCGGTGGCGTCGGCTTGCCAGCGTTCCAGGCTTCAAACGCCTTCTCGAGATCATCCAGTTTTTGCCCGGCACCCGGCTCCTGGGGGGCCTCGGCCTGTCCAGGGCTTGCAAGGGGAGTCAAGTCGGCAGGCTGGGGCGGTGGTTCGGATGCGGGTGCTGCCTGCGGCTTTTCCTCGTCTTGGATGGTCTTGTTCACGTCCGAGTGAAAATCGGTGAAGGCTTTTTTGACCTCGGAGAATTCGCTGTCTACCTGCAGGGTCTCCTTGAGCTCGCTGGTGGCCTTCTTGAATTCGCGCACGGCCCGGCCCATGGATTTTGCCAGGTCCGGCAGCTTTTTAGGGCCGAGGACGATCAGCGCCACCACGGCTATAAGGATGAGCTCGGGCATGCCTATGCCGAACATAAGAGGGCTCCTCGCCAAAGATGACCGGGCGCGCCCCCGCGCGAATACATTTGCCGGGGCACGGCCCGCAAAGAGCATCAATCTTTACTTGCTTGGGGAATTTCTGTCAAGGCGCGGCCGGGTTCGGGTTTGAGCACAAGAAAGTGAAGCGTCCCCGTGTGTTTGAGGTGGCCTGCGGCAAGCTCGGCATAGGGGCCGCTGCCCCAGAAGAGATCGGCCCTCCCCGGCCCCGTAATGGCGCCCCCGGTGTCCTGGTTCAGGGCGAACCGGTGGCAGGGCGTCCATGCCTGGACCCGGCCGAACGCATCTCCGACCGGCTTCGACGTCTCGATGAAGGCCAACGCGGCGGGTGGGAACAGCTTCAAATCCAGCGCCAGCGAGCGGCCCGGGGTCAACTTGAAGTTCAAGGCGCCGAGCGGCCCGTCGGGGACGATCCTGAAAAAAATGAAGCTGGGGTTGTGGTTGAGCACCCGCTGGGTCTCGAAAGGGTTCTCCCTGAGATAGGCCTTGATCCGTTGCATGGACATTTCGTCGCGGGTGATGCGGCCCTCCTCGATCAGCAGCAGCCCGACGCTGCGGTAAGGACGCCCGTTCTTGGCGGCGTAGTTGAGATGGAGGGTGCGTCCGTCCTCGAGTGCAATCCGGCCGGACCCTTGGATGTGCAGAAAAAAAAGATCCACCGGGTCCTCGACCCATGCAATCGGCTCCACTTTGCCGTAGAGGACCCCATCCTCCACGATTTCACGGCGGTCGTAATAGGGGATCACCCTCCCCCCGGTGAGGCGGCCGACAATCGTTTCCCCCTTGAACTTTTCGGAAAACAGACCCAGATCGATGGTGACCAGGTCATCGGGTCGTGGATAGACCGGGTAGGAGAACTCCAGCCGGCGGTGCAGGCTGCCCTTGAGGAGCGGTTCATAGTACCCGGTGTAGAGCACGTCTGCCTTAACGTCCCGGCCGACGGAACGGTAAACGCGAAATTCGTCTCGGATAAACTGCTGCAGGCTGCGGGCCGAGGGCCTGTTCCGGATAAAGTCCTGGAAATGCTGAAGCGATTTCAACACGTGGAGGGTATCGTATTGGTCCGGGCCGAACCGAAACACGCGCTCCGGTGCTGCGTCCCGGAGATAGGAGATGCTGAGAGTCAGGGCGCGCTCGAGGCTCTCGTAGTCCAGGTCGTCGGTGAAATCGGGGTAGGCGTCGGGCTCCAGGCGCTTCAGGGCAGTCTCTGCCGCTGGGGGGCTGAGGGGGGGTGCCGGCACTCTGGGCGGGGCCTGGCAGCCGGCCATAAGGTAAAGCGCCATGACCCCGACGATCACCCGCCCGGACCATCGCCATTGCCTGGCTGCATGGGTCATAGGCGGGGACTCCTTTTGTACGTCCCGCTTTTTCCGCCGCTCTTCTCTATCAGCAGGATCTCGGATACTGCCATGTCCCTGTCGTGCGATTTGCACATGTCGTAGATCGTCAGCGCCGCCACGGCGGCGGCGGTGAGGGCCTCCATCTCGACCCCGGTCTGGTCCAGGGCCCGCACACCGGCCCGGATGCCGATCGCATGCGCCTCCTCCTCCGGGATGAAGTCGATCTCAACGTGGGTGATGTTGAGCGGGTGGCACATGGGGATGAGATCCGCGGTGCGCTTGGCGGCCATGATGCCTGCGATCCGCGCGGTTTCGAGCACGTTGCCCTTCTTGACCTTCTGATCGCGGATGAGCGCGAAGGTGTCCGGCCGCATGCTGACCTTGGCGCCGGCCACTGCGGTGCGAACGCTGGCCGCCTTCTCGGTCACATCCACCATCCGGACGCGGCCCTCGTTGTCGAGATGCGTGAATTCTGCCATCGGATTTTCACCCCTGCGGAAGTTCGGCCCCTGCAGTTTAGGCCGCTTCGATGCAGCACCTGGCCGTGCCTCGGTTAGACTTAAATTTTGGGCAAGTTATTGTCAAGCAAAAGGAGATTGATGCTTTGCCAAGCGAGCGGCTCGATGTTATGATTCTTCGACACCGCTCCTGGTGTGGTGCCATTGATATCTACTCCCCGTGTTTTTGTGGAATCGCTGACAGGATGACGGGTTTTGCGATTGCACTGGCCCGGGTTGAAACCACTCCCGACCCACGGGTCAATTTGGAGAAGGCGTAAACCAATGAAAACCATTTCGCTCTTGATCGGGCGGCAGGATTGCGCGGTTCCGCTCTTCGACACGACGAGCCTTCACGCCCGCCGGGCTGCAGAGTGGGCGCTTTCAGGGTCATAAAGATATGGGGATCCCTGCGGTTGATGTTTGGACGGCAGCTTGAGCCGACAACTGAAGAGGGCCATGCTCAAACCCGATTTACCCTCCTGCGACGACGAGGACGGCGCGGCCGTCCCTTCAGGCCTGCCCCTGGTGATCGATGCCCACGTGCATTATTTCCGTCTTCGAGGTCACCGTTTTTTTGATGAGGTTCAGAGTGTCCGTGAGGACGGCGATGACGGTTTCGCGGATATCCCCGGCCACAGCCAGGAGCATGACGTCATCGCCAACTGCCAGGTCGCGGTCCGCGTCGATCTCCACGCGGATGTCGACGATGCCCGGGCGTTTCTTCTGCTCGGCCAGGATGCGTTCGAGGCGCTCCCGGTCGACCGCGACCCTCAGGCCCTTGACCCGGCGGCCGTCGCGGGAAGTCTCGCGCACCACTCCATTGTGAACCAAGACCATCCCCGCCTTGTTGAAGTCGGGGAGTTGGCGGATTTGAGCTAATATTCCTGCGATGTCCATGGGTCCTTTCTTGGGGCCACCGCGGCCGCGAGCGCATCGGCCCGCGTCAGGTCCTCCGGGGTGTTGATGTTGAAAAATGAGATCAGGTCCGGGTCTTTCTGACGCAGGGCGGCCTCCGGGACGTATTTGATCCGGTTTTTTTGAAGCGCCAGCTGGATTTTCAGCTTGTTCGCCCGGATATGCTCCTCCGCCGGTTTCAGGCATCGGCGGGAATAGGCTGCGCAAAGGGGTTCCAGGCCCGCGGCGGTCTTCGGGATGATCAGGTCGTCCGCAGGGCCGATGTGCTCCAGCACCGTTTCGACCACCTCACGCTTGAGGAAAGGGGTGTCGCAGGCCGAAAAGAACGCAAACGGGTGGCCGGCATAAAACAGACCGGTGTGAATTCCGGTCAGGGAGCTGCGCGCCGGGAAAATATCCGTGACGATCAGGGCGTTGCAGTCCAGGAAGTCTAGCGGCTGGTTGGTGACGATGATGATTTCGTCGAACAGTGCCGAGAAAATCTCAACCAGCCGGTCGATGATCCGCACCCCGCCGACCTTGAGAAACGCCTTGTTCTCACCTCCGTAGCGCGAACCCAGCCCGCCGGCGAGGATCACCCCTGAACACGAATGCTTCACATGCGCCCCGCTGCTGTCTGGGTAACCGGAATATACCGCAAGGCGTCGGGCCATGAAACGCCCGGGGAAGAGCCAAAATATGCGACTTGCGAGGTGAAATCAAGGGATGGCTGTTGGCCGGCTCACATCCCCCGCGCTGCGTCGCCGCAGAACCGGCCATGTCTTTGGAGACAAACGAAAGGGATTGGCCTTTACTCCCCGTTTTGGTATTGCATCCTGATGAACTGTTAGGCTTGGGGGCTCGGTATGGCCGGTGGTTGGACCCGAGATGGTGGGGTGCAGGATCAAATTGACGCCAGCGTCGAAGAGGGCGTATCGCTGGCAAGAAGCCGGTTGCCTGACGGCGAGGGCTCGATTCATTGTGAGCGATGCGAGTCTGTAATTCCAGACGCCCGTCGCAAAGCGCTCCCGGGAGTTCATCTTTGCGTCAGCTGCCAGGCAGAGATTGAAAGACGGCAGACAACCCCCACAGCGTTTAATCGGCGCGGCAGCAAGGAGAGCCAGTTGAAGTGAGCAAGCCGGTAGGATGAAAAACCGCTCTGACATCAAAAACCGATTGGAATGATCAGGAAACTGCACCATGGGGACCCTTGAACACAAGCAGGCGACGCCCAAAAAAGTGACCATCGCCATCCTCTCCCTCTCCAGTACCCGCACGCTTGCAGACGATGTGGCCGGCCGCTGGATCCGGGAGCAGGCGGAGGCGCTAGGCCACGAGGTGCTCACCCACCGGGTGGTTCCCGACGATGTAGCCGCCATCACCATGGCCGTGCGTGAGATCGTGGAAAACGACGCCCCTGAAATCATGCTCATGACCGGGGGTACCGGGCTTGCCCCCCGCGACGTGACCATCGAGGCGATCGGCCCCATGTTCGCCAAAACGCTCTCCGCCTTCGGGCCGCTTTTTGCCCAGCTGAGCATGCAGGAGATCGGCTCGGCCGCCATCATGTCCCGCGCCACTGCCGGGGTTATCGGCTCGACCGTCGTTTTTTGCATGCCCGGCAGTCTCAATGCCTGCAAGCTTGCCTGCGACAAACTTATCTTTCCGGAGCTGAGGCACCTGGTCAAACACCTGAAAGGAGTTTGAGATCTCTTTAGGATTTGAGCTTTTTCCCGTCGCTCCAGGCGCGGCCGGCGATTTCGCCAACGCGCCAGTAGCGGTTGTCCGGCATGGTCAGAGTGAATGGGTTCATTTTCTGAACGTCGGGCTTGCCGTCGGTCAGGCAGCGCTCCTCGGTGAAGACTTCGACCACATCGCCTATGTACAGGGTGTCGAAGGGCAGGGTAACCGTCTGGGTGAGGCGGCAGGCGATACCGAGGGGGCACTCTTTTATGAGCGGGGCGCCTGCAAGGCTGCCGGTGAAGACCTCAAAGAGCTTCGATTTATCGACTTTTTTTCCCGAGACGATCCCGCAGTAATCGGTTTTCTCCAAGAGCGCCACATCCGGGACATTGATGCTGAAGGCGCCCTCGCTCTCAATGCCCAGGTTGGTGTGGTGAGCCCCTAATGCGATCATCATCATGGCGGGCTTGAAGTTCACCCGCGACACCCAGGCGGCCGCCATGAAGTTCGGCCGGCCGTCGACCATTGCCCCGATGATCGTCATCGGCATGGGGTAGACGAAAGCATGCTGGCTGTCGATTTTGATCTTCTCCATGGTCTTCTCCTTCAGGTTGCCCAGATTTTCAGGGTTCAAGGGTTCAGCGGTTTATTTTTCGGTGCTGTTACAACGGTGAACCGTGAACCCTTTTATATCTCGAGCACCATCCCCACCTCGTCGCACTTGAAATACTTCGGGCAGCGGCTGCACTCGCTCCAGACCTTGGGCGGCAGTTCATCGCGCAGCTTGGGTGTAAACCCCAGGCGGGCGAAAAACTCCTCGGACAGAGTAAAGGTGAAAAGGCTTTTGACCGCAAGCTGTTGCGCCTCTTCTTTCAGATAGTCCACAATCCGCCGGCCGAGCCCACGGTGCTGGTAATCCGGGTGAATGGCCATGGAGCGGATCTCGGCCATGTCGCCCCAGAGGACGTGCAGGCTGCCGCAGGCCACGATCCGGCCGCCGGCCATGTCGTCGACGATCACCGCATAATCGCGGATGTTTTCAAAAATGTACTGCGGGCCGCGGGGGAGCATCAGGTTCTGGGCGGCAAAGCCGTTGACGAGCTCGAGCAGCTCCTGGACGTCCGACACCCGCGCCTTGCGGATGGGGAAGTGGGCTTCCTCCTCTCCGTTGACGGCGTCCGGGTAGGTGACGTCCACCCTCCCCTTGTCCGGCGCATCTTTCGGCGGCGGTTCGACGTAATCGGCAGCCATGGCGGCACCTCTCTAAAAAGCATAGGGCGTGGAGCATAGGGTAACGGCAGGAGAGCGTGAAAACCCATTTTTTAACTCTATGCCTTTTGCTCTCTGGCCTATGCCAATTCGCCTTCACCATCAGGCGTCATGCCTGATTCGATAAAACTCCTGTAAACAGCAGTACTCCAGCGGGGCCCGGTGGCTGGCCCTGAGGCCGCGCACGATCGCCTCGGCCGCCGAGAGTGTCGTGATGAACGGCACCCGGTACTTGATGGCGGTCCAGCCGATGGCGTACTCGTCCTGGCGCGCGCGGTAGCCGAGCGGCGTGTTGATGATCAGACTGATGGTGCCGTTTTTGATGTCGTCCACCACATTCGGCCGACCCTCGCTCACCTTCAGCACCGGTTTGACCGGGATGCCTCTTCCGGCGATGTAGTCGGCCGTGCCGTGGGTTGCCACCAGTTCATAGCCCAGTTTGTGCAGGTTTTCGGCGATGGGCACGATCCGCGCCTTGTCGTTGTCGTTCACGCTTAGGAACACCTTGCCCGACTTGGGGATGTCGACGCCGGTTGCCTGAAAGGCTTTCATGACCGCGCTGCCGAAGGTGGGCGCGATGCCCATGACTTCGCCGGTGGAGCGCATCTCGGGTCTGAGAAAGATGTCGGCCTTGTCGAAGCGGTCGAAGGGCATCACCGACTCTTTCACCGCCACGTAGTCCGTCGGGGCGTCGAACCGGGCCCCCAATTCCCCGAGTTTTTTCCCGGCCATGATCTGGACGGCCATCTTGGCGACCGGGATCCCGGTCGCCTTGCTGACGAAGGGGACCGTGCGCGAGGCGCGCGGGTTGACTTCCAAAATATAAAGAGTGTCGTAAAGGATCGCGAACTGGATGTTGATGAGGCCCTTCACCTTGAGGTGGCTGGCCACGGCGCGGGTGGTCTCGACGATGTCGTCCCGCTGTTCGCGGCTGAGCAGGTAGGGCGGCAGGACCGCCATGCTGTCGCCGGAGTGGACCCCCGCCTCCTCGATGTGCTGCATCAGGCCGCAGATTTCGGTGTGCTCGCCGTCGGAGATGGCATCCACGTCGAACTCGTAGGCGTCCTCCAGGAAGCGGTCGAGCAGCACGGGATGCTCGTCGGAGGCCTTGACGGCCCGCTGCATGTAGTTTTCGAGGGAGGCCATGTCGTAGACGATCTCCATGGCGCGGCCGCCCAGCACGTAGGAGGGGCGGACCATGAGCGGGAAGCCGATCTTCCCGGCGACCTCGAGCGCCTCGGACACCGATGTGGCCGTGGCGTACTGGGGGTGGGCGACGTCCAGCGCGTCCAGCAGGGCGCCGAAGCGGTCGCGGTCCTCGGCCAGGTCGATCGAGTCCGGGGAGCTGCCCCATATGGTGACCCCGGCTTTCTCCAAGGGCAGCGCCAGCTTGAGCGGGGTCTGTCCGCCGAACTGGATGATGACCCCGTCGGGTTTTTCAAGCTCGATCACGTTGAGCACATCCTCGTAGGTGAGCGGCTCGAAGTAGAGCTTGTCGGCCACGTCGTAGTCGGTGCTCACGGTCTCCGGGTTGCAGTTGATCATGATGGCCTCGATCCCCAGTTCCCGCAGCGCCATGATCCCGTGGACACAGCAGTAGTCGAACTCGATGCCCTGGCCGATGCGGTTCGGCCCCCCGCCGAGAATCACCACCTTTCTGCGCCCGGTGGAGGGGGCGGACTCGTTCTCCGCATCGTAAGTGGAATAGTAATAGGGCGTGAACGACTCGAACTCCGCAGCGCAGGTGTCGACGATCTTGTAGGACGGCAGGACCCCGGCCGACTTGCGGATGCTCCTGATCTCGCGCTCGCTCTTGCCTGTGAGGATCCCCAAATGCTTGTCTGAAAACCCCATGCGTTTGGCACGGCGTAGGGTCTCGGTCCGCAGGGTGTGCCGCTCGGCAAACTCGCGCGTGATGAGGGTCTCGAACTCCACGAGCTGGCGCAGGTTTTCGAGAAACCAGATGTCGATCCCGGTGACGGCGCAGATCTCCCGGGGTGTGACCCCGATCGTGAGCGCATGCCAGATTTTGAGAATGCGGTCCGCGGTGCCCGAACGCAGGTCGTCCATCAGGGCCGGGCGCGTCATCCGGGTGATCGCGACGTTGTCGCGGGCGTGGAACCCGGACCAGCCGTTTTCGAGCGAGCGCAGGGTCTTGTTGAGCGCCTCCTTGAAGGTGCGCCCGATGCCCATGGCCTCCCCCACGGACTTCATCTGGGAGGTCAGCCGCTGGTCGTTGCCGGGAAACTTGTCGAAATCCCAGCGCGGGACCTTGACCACCACGTAGTCGATGGCCGGCTCGAAGCAGGCCGGGGTCTTGCGGGTGATGTCGTTGGGGATTTCATCCAGGAGATAGCCGACCGCCAGCTTGGCGGCGATTTTGGCGATGGGGAAGCCGGTGGCCTTGGAGGCCAGGGCCGAGCTGCGGGAGACCCGCGGGTTCATTTCGATCACCACCATCGCCCCGGTTTCGCGGTTGAGCGCGAACTGGATGTTGGCCCCGCCGGTCTCGACCCCGATGCGGGCGACGATCTTCTTGGCGGCGTCGCGCATGTTCTGGTACTCGACGTCGGTCAGGGTCTGCGCCGGCGCGACCGTGATGCTGTCGCCCGTGTGGATGCCCATGGGGTCGAAGTTCTCGATCGAGCAGACGATGACGAAATTGTCGGCCCGGTCCCGCATGATCTCCAGCTCATACTCCTTCCAACCCAGCACCGACTGCTCGATCAAAATTTCATGCACGGGGCTGGCCGACAGCCCCCAGCGGGCGGCGGCCGGGAACTCCTCGCGGTTGTAGACCACGCTGCCGCCGATCCCGCCCAGGGTGTAGGAGGGCCGGATGATGAGCGGGAAGCCGATCTCCTCCGAGAGCCGGATGGCCTCCTCCGCCGTCTTTACGATCCCGCCGTCTGGCACGGCCAGGCCGATCTCGCGCATGGCGTTTCGGAACAGCTCGCGGTCCTCGGCCAGCTGGATCGTTTGTAAATTGGCGCCGATCAGTTCGACCCCGAACTCCGCGAGCACGCCGTTTTGGGCGAGGGCCACGGCCAGGTTCAAGCTGGTCTGCCCGCCCAGGGTGGGCAGCAGGGCGTCGGGGCGCTCCTTTTCGATGATCCTGGCCACCGCCTCGGGGGTCAGCGGCTCGATGTAGGTCCGGTCGGAAAACTCCGGGTCGGTCATGATCGTGGCGGGGTTGCTGTTGACCAGGATGATGATGAAGCCTTCCTCCCGCAGGGCCTTGCAGGCCTGGGTGCCGGAGTAGTCGAACTCGCAGGCCTGGCCGATGACGATGGGCCCGGAGCCGATCACCAGGATGCGCTTGATGTCCTTGCGTTTAGGCATTGAACCTGTCCATCTCCTTGATGAATTGGTCGAATAGGTACTGGCTGTCGTGAGGCCCCGGGGCCGACTCGGGGTGGTACTGCACCGAAAACGCGGAGAGCCTGCGGTGGCGCATCCCCTCCAGGGTGCGGTCGTTGAGGTTGATGTGGGTGATCTCCACCTCGTCCTTCGGCAGGCTGTCGATGTCGACGATGAACCCGTGATTCTGGGAGGTGATCTCGATCGCGCCGGTGGGCAGATATTTGACCGGGTGGTTGGCCCCGTGGTGGCCGAATTTGAGCTTGGTCGTCCGGCCGCCCAAGGCCAGGCCCAGGATCTGGTGGCCCAGGCAGATGCCGAAGATGGGCTTTTTGCCGAGCAGGGTGCGCACGGAGGCTGCCGCGTAGTCCACGGGCTCCGGGTCGCCCGGGCCGTTCGAGAGGAAGATCCCGTCCGGGTTCCAGGCGAGGATCGTCTCGGGCGGCGTCTGCGCCGGAAACACCTCGAGCTCGCATCCGGACTTGTGAAGCGAGCGCAAGATGGAGAACTTCACCCCGAAGTCGTAGACCGCCACACGATGCCTCTTCTGCGGTGTCGGTTCCGGCTCCAGCGGCCAGGCATAGGCCTGGTCCGTCGAGACCTCTTTGGCGATGTCTCGGCCGACGAGCGTCTTTCCGCCGCGCAGTTTTTCCAGCAGGGCGGGCAGCGGTTCATTCGAGGTGGTGATCATGCCCATCTGGGCCCCATGGGTGCGCAAATGGCGGGTGAGGGCGCGGGTGTCGATGTCGTGGATCCCCACCACCCCGTGGAATTTGAGGTAGTCGTCGAGCGAGCGGTTGGCTTGCCAGTGGCTGACGATCGGGCTCACCTCGCGAACGATGAACCCCGCCGCGAAGATTTTGCGGGACTCGAAGTCCTTGGGGTTGACCCCGTAGTTGCCGATCTGGGGGTAGGTCATCGTGACCAGCTGGAAGTGGTAGGAGGGGTCGGTCAGGATCTCCTGGTAGCCGCACATGGCGGTGTGGAAGACCACCTCGCCGACGGCCGTGCCCTCCTTGCCGAAGGACAAGCCATCGTAATGGGTGCCGTCCGAAAGAAGCAAACGCGCTTGCATGGGTTTCTTCCTTTGTGACATTCAGTCGCCTGAACACCTCAGGCACAAGCGGTTCAGGGTTCGAAGCTCAGGGTTTAGAGAAAACTCCCTCTCTGGTGCCTGCTCCTGTGTTGCTTCGTGTCCGTTTCTTCGTGAAAGCTCTCTATCGGTCAACCTGCGCTTTTATCTTTGCCTGAAACCCGAACCCTGAACCCTTGCCCTCATCAGTCTCTTTTGAAGCGGTCATAGTCCGGCTTGCGATACCGGCTCTCGCCGCCGCCGTCGATGGCGAGCAGGGCCTCGACCTTGAGCGGCAGGCCGAAGAGCTGGATGAAGCCGTGGGCGTCCTTCTGGTTGTAGACATCCTCCTCGCCGAAGGAGGCATAATCCTCGCGGTAGAGGCTGAAGGGGCTCTTGCGGCCGGCCATGATGATGTTGCCCTTGTAGAGCTTCAACCGCACGGTGCCGGTGATGTTCTGCTGGGTGGTGCGCACGAAGGCGTCGAGAGCCTCGCGCAGCCGGCAGAACCACAGGCCGTTGTAAACAAGTTCGGCGTATTTGACGGCCACGGCGTCTTTGTAGCGCATGGTGTATTTGTCCAGGCAGATGCTCTCGATGGCCTGGTGGGCGCGCAGCAGGACCGTGCCGGCCGGGGTCTCGTAAACACCGCGGCTCTTCATGCCCACCAGGCGGTTTTCCACGATGTCCGCCCGCCCGATCCCGTGGCGGCCGGCCAGTGCGTTCAAGCGGGTGAAGAGCTCGACGGCGGAAAGCCCCTCCCCGTTGAGTGCGACCGGGTTGCCCTTCTCGAAGCCGATCTCGATGTACTCGGGTGTATCCGGAGCCTTCTCCGGGCTCACCGAAAGCTGGTACATTTTCTCCTCGGGCTCGTTCCAGGGGTTCTCGAGGACACCGCCCTCGTGGGAGAGGTGGAAGATGTTGCTGTCGCGGCTGTAAATGTCCTTCTCGGTTTGAGCGATCGGCACATTGTGTTTCTGGGCGTAGCGTATGGCGTCCTCGCGGCTTTTGATCTCCCACTCCCGCCAGGGGGCGATGACCTTGAGCTTGGGGTTCAGGGCCATCACGGTGAGCTCGAAGCGCACCTGGTCGTTGCCTTTTCCGGTGCAGCCATGCGAGACCGCGTCCGCGCCCTCGGCCTCGGCCGCCTCGACAAGTTTTTTTGCGATCAGCGGCCGGGCCATGGAGGTGCCGAGCAGGTAGTCGCGCTCATAGACGGCGCCCGCCTGCAGGGTGGGGAAGACATAGTCCTGCAAAAACTCCTCCCGCAGGTCGGCAATGATCAGTTTGCTCGCCCCGGAGGCGACCGCCTTCTTGTCTAAGCCGCTCAGATCCTCGTTCTGGCCCAAATCGGCCGTGAAGCATATCACCTCGCAGCCGCCGTAGTTGTTTTTTAGCCAGGGCACGATCACCGAGGTGTCCAGGCCACCGCTGTAAGAGAGCACCACTTTTTTTGCCGTCTCTTTCGCCATCTCGCGTTTCCCCCTGAACTGTTGAGTTGAGAGATCTTAGATTCTCAAGCTGAAATTTTTCCAAAAACGCCGCTTTTCGGATAAAAAAAACCCCGGCCGAAGCCGGGGTTTCATGCGCTTCAATGATCGGTTGCCTTACTCATCTCCAACGCAGAAAACACCCGGCCAGAGCCGGCTGGTACGGTTACGGCGGCGACGGATAGTTTTGCGGATCGTGGTTTTCATAAGATGAGAGGTACCTTGCTGCAAACGGCGCGACTATGACAAAAGGGCCCAAGCATGTCAAGGGCAAATTAAAGGACCGATCCAAGGCACGGCCGCATGCATTCACAAAGGCCCGCGGCTGGTGTATGAGTGCCATATGAACATGCCCTCTGCCGCCCAGAAGCGGATCCCCCCCGGGATGATCGATCTTGGCATCGGCCAGCCCTCCCCGTGGCTGCTGCCGGTGGGCATCATCGAGAGGGCCTCCGCGGACTATGCCCGCCGCCGAGAGCCCCACCTGCTCGCCTACGGCTACGAGCAGGGCGACGGCGGCTTCCGAGAGGCCCTGGCCGGGATGCTCGAGCCGATATACGGCCTGGCCGTCGATCCGGGCCACCTCCTGGTCACCAACGGCGCCTCCCAGGCGATCGACTTGGTGTGCACGCTGTTTGCCAAGGCGGGGGAGGTCATCTTCGTCGAGGAGCCGACCTATTTTCTGGCCCGCAAGATCTTCGCAGATCATCGGCTGGTGCCGGTGGCCTTGCCGATGGATGCCGACGGGCTGATCATCGAAGCCCTGGAGGCGGAACTCAAGCGCACGCGGGCGGCGTTTCTCTACACCATCCCGACCTACCACAACCCGAGCAGCGTTTGCCTCTCAGCCGCCCGGCGCGCCCAGCTGGCCGAGGTGAGTCGGCGCCACGACCTCCTGGTGGTGGCCGACGAGGTCTACCACCCGCTTTCCTACCTATCGGCCCCGCCGCCCCCGCTGGCCGAATTCAGCCTTTCAGCAGAGATCATCTCCCTCGGGTCCTTTTCGAAGATCCTGGCTCCGGGGTTGCGCCTGGGGTGGCTTCAGGCCTGCCCGGCGATCATCGAGCGCCTGGTCCAATGCGGGCTTCTCGACAGCGGCGGCGGGTTGAACCCTTTCACCTCCGGGGTCGTCCGCAGCGCGATCGAACTCGGCCTGCTGGCCGAGCACCTGGGCCTGCTGCGCCGGACCTATTCCGAGCGGATGGCGGCCATGTGCGCAGCCCTGCACGAGCACCTCGCCGGCCGTATCGATTTTCAGCAACCGAAAGGCGGGTTTTTCATCTGGGTGAAAACCCCTGAAGGGACCGATACCCGGGGATTGCTCCGGCGCGCCAAGGCACGGCAGGTGGAGTTCATGCCGGGAAATGCTTTCTCCAGCCGGCAGGGGCTTACGAATTTTCTGCGCTTGAGCTTTGCATTCTACGACAAGCCGGATCTCGTCAAGGGCGTCGAGCGATTCGCCGATGCCCTGTGCGGGGGATGAGCATGTTCGGGGGGAAGCCGATGCGTAGGCTCACGATCCTTGGGCGGATGTTTCTCGCGGGCGGTTTGTTGCTCCTCGCGAGCCTTCCATGCCTTGGAAGCGAGAGCGTCATCCTGTCCGTGCCGGCGGGAGAGTGCACCCTGAGCCTGGGGGCGGTGGATAACTGGCCGAGCCTGAGGCTGCGCGCCGCCCACCCGGGCCACCGGCCCTGTTTCATCGGCAAGGCCGATGCGGTCAGTCTCTTGGAGCGGGCTTTCGGCGATGCGCACCCGGCCTTGAACGGCCGGGTGTTCACCTCGCTCGCCATGGGCCGCCTCATCGACTACCCTTGGCTGGCTCAATTCCTGGCGCTGCGCGCAGCCCGCGATCCCGGTTGGGACGTCGGGGCGGGAAAGCCGGCTCAGGTCGACATCAACCGCTATGTAGCCGAACTGCTCTTTTCTCCGGAGGTCGTGCGGGAACTGGAAGCACCGCTGCGGGCGAAAGGCTACCGCATAACCGGCGTGACCGTTGAGAAGGTCCTGGTCGGCGGCTTCGAGAACGTGCCGCAGATTGAAGGGCCGCACCGAACAGGCAAGATCCCCTTTGACGCCCAGGTCTGGTTTCGCCTGGAGCGGGATTGAAAAAAGCGCCTCAGCGGGTCTTCATTTTCCTAAGCCGGATCGACTGGGGGGTCACCTCCACCAGCTCGTCGTCGGCGATGTACTCCATGGCCTGCTCGAGGGTGAACTGCCGCGGGGGGATCAGGCGCAGGGCCTCGTCGGTGCCGGAGGCGCGGATGTTGGTGAGCTTCTTCTCCTTGCAGACGTTGACCCACAAGTCCTGGGGCCGGGAGTTTTCGCCCACGATCAGGCCCGGGTAGACCGGGTCGTTGGGGCTGACGAAGATGGTGCCGCGCGGCTGCAGGTGAAAGATGGCGTAGGTCACGGCCTTGCCGTCGCGGTCCGAAACCAGGACCCCGTTGGGCCGGCCGCTGATCTCGCCGGCATAGGGCGTGTGGCCGACGATCAGCGTGTTGAGGATCCCGGTGCCGTGGGTGTCGGTCATGAACTGGCTGCGGAAGCCGATCAGGCCGCGCGAGGGGATTTCGAATTCCAGGCGCACCCGGCCAAACCCGTTGTTGACCATCTTGACCATCTTGCCGCGGCGCGCGCTCATCATCTCGGTCACGATCCCGATGAATTTCTCCGGGAGGTCCACCACCGCCAGCTCCTTGGGCTCCATGGTCTTGCCCGCGACCTGGCGCGTGATGACCCTGGGCTTCGACAGCGATAGCTCGAAGCCTTCCCGGCGCATGGTTTCCACCAGGACGGCCAGCTGCAGCTCGCCCCTTGCGCTCACCCGAAACGACTCCTTGCTCTCGGCCGGCTCGACCCGCAGGCTCACGTTGTAGAGCAGCTCCTTGTCCAGGCGATCCTTGATGTGCCGGGAGGTGAGGTAGCGGCCCTCCTTGCCGGCCAGGGGCGAGGTGTTGACCGAGAAGACCATGGCGATGGTGGGCTCCTCGACCGTGATGGCCGGAAGCGGCCGCGGGTCCAAGGGGTCGCCTAACGTGTCGCCGATGAAAATGTCCTCCACCCCGGCCACAGCGGCAATGTCCCCGGCGGCAATCGTCTCCTGCTCGACCCGGTTGAGGCTCTCATACGTGTAGACGGCGCTGAGCGCCACGTCGCGGCGGGTGCCGTCCGGTTTGAGCAGGGCGACCCCCGGGCCTTTTTTCAGCGTGCCGTTCACGACCTTGCCGATGGCGATGCGGCCGACATAGTCGCTGTGCTGAAGGTTCGTGACCAGAAATTGCAGGGGGGCCTTGGGGTTGACCGCCGGGGCCGGGATGGCGGCGAGGATGGCCTCGAAGAGCGGCTTGAGGCCTTGCCCCTGGCCGCCCGGGTCGGTCAGGGCGATGCCGGCCTTGGCGTTGGTGTAGAGCACCGGGAAGTTCAGCTGCTCCTCGGTGGCATCTAAATCGATGAACAGATCGTAGATCTCGTCCAGCACCTCGTTGATGCGGCGGTCCGGCCGGTCGATCTTGTTGACGACCACGATGGGGGGCAGCCCGCGCGCCAGGGCCTTGCCGAGCACAAAGCGCGTCTGGGGCAACGGCCCCTCCGTGGCATCCACCAGCAGCATGACCCCGTCCACCATATTCAGGGTGCGTTCGACCTCGCCGCCGAAATCCGCGTGTCCGGGCGTGTCCACGATGTTGATCTTTATCCCCCTGTAGACGATGGCGGTGTTCTTGGCCATGATCGTTATGCCCTTCTCCCGCTCGAGGTCCAGGCTGTCCATGACCCGCTCGGCCACCTGCTCGTTCTCGCGGAAGACCCCGCTCTGCCAGAGCATGGCGTCGACCAGAGTGGTCTTGCCGTGGTCGACGTGGGCGATGATGGCCAAATTGCGCAAGTCGTTTCGTTGTCTCAGCATAAAGCCCTTATTGGTCGAAGAGTTCAAACCGCCTGGGGGGCGAGGCGGTGAGGACGACCGCCCCCCCCGAATCCCACCACCCGCTTAAAATCAACCACCCGGCCGCCGAATTTCATGTTGGGGGCGCCGCCTTCCGAGACCCGATATACGATCCGGCTGAACGGCCTGTTTAAACCCTTTGCCGAAAAAGGGCCGCCGGTGTGGTAGAGATCCTCCACCTACTGCACCGTTGCCTCAGGTGGCGGCAGCCCGCGGGGGTCGGCAAACGTCACCCCGTCTTGGATCAACTTTCCGCATTGAGCGTTGAAGCTTTCCGTGACGTCCAGATCGAAAAGCGAGTTTCGCCATTTCAAGACGACCGGAGCCCCGTCGCGCAGGACGGCGGCAGCGATCGTTTTCCCGGTGGACCCGTCCGCGAGCTCGATCCGGGTGTATCCGCTTGCCGGAGAATAGATCCAGACGCCCGCACCGGCGAACAGCAATATAACGATCAGTGCGGACAAGGCAACCTTCGCTTTCATGGCATTGCCCCATCAATAGGCAAAGGGGCCGGGGTTGGGATAAAGGCTCTTCGCGCCGGTTCAACCCAATCCGCCGATCCCTTGGACCTTGCAGAGTTCCCGGTTGCGCTCAGGGAGCGCCGGTCCGTACCTACTTCAGGACGCCCTGCTCCTTGAAATACTTCTGCGCCCCGGGGTGCAGAAATTTCAGGGCGTCCGGGGTCACCTGGTTGACCGCCGTTTCCGGGGTCATGTCGTTGGCGCCTTTCCACACGGCGGACAGCTATGGATGGATTGTCAAGGATCGATTTTTGGTAAAGAGGAAGTAATCCGGTGGGATTATAAAAACCGGCAATAAAACATGTTCGAACAGGGATCCGTCCGTTCCGGCCGCGCCTGGTGGGAGTGAGGCCCCCATCGGGCTGGGGTATTTGGCGCTATTTTGTTCCCGGAGTAATAAATTCTCGTAAATCGTCGCTGGCGGGCGGGGGGTTGGTCATAAACTCCCAATGATCACCTTTAGTAATACCTCCTGGATCTTCACGAGGCTTTCTAGGCTGACCCACTCGTCCACGGCGTGCGCGCCATGGCCAGTCGGGCCGAAAAGGACGCTGGGAATCCCGGCTGTCCCCATGATGGCCGAGTCGGCCCAAAAAGAGAGGCCGGTCAGTTTCGATGCCGGCGATGCCGACTGCAGGCGCCTTATGATCGCGGCATCCGTCGGGGTTTTGTAAGGCGGCCGAATGAATACGATGCCCTGCTTGACCCGGTGACTGCCGGGGACGGATCTTACGGCCCCGGCGACCCGTGCGAGTTCGGCTTCGACCTCTTCCGGCGGTTCGCCCGGAAGCGTGCGCCGCTCCCAGCACAGCACGGAATGGGCCGGCACCACGCTGGGCGCGGAACCGCCCAGCAGCGTGCCCCCGTGCAGCGATGGTCGGCCGAGGAGCGGGTCCGGCGGCCGCGCGGCCAGCTCCGAGCGGATGCGGTCGAGCTCGGCCAGCGCCCCGTGCAGGGGGATGATGGCATCGATCCCCTCCTCCGGCCGGCTGCCGTGAGCGGCCCGCCCCTCGATCTCGACTTCAAGCCACGTAAACCCCTTGTGGCCGACCCCGATCTCCCCCTCGGTAGGCTCCAGGAAAACAGCGGCAGCCGGCGTGGGCGATACGGACGGCAGCCATTCGCGCACCAGCTGCTCGGTGCCGAGGCTGCGGTCCTCCTCGTCGGCGGAGAAGGTCAGCCACACGTCGCCGGCCGGCGGATCAGCCGCCAGGGCCTCGGCCAGGGCCAGCATGACGGCCATACCGCCTTTCATGTCGTAGGCCCCGCGGCCGTATAGCCTATCCCCCTCCCGGCACAGGGCGAAGGGCGAATCCATGCCCTCGACCCCGACCGTGTCGATATGCCCGTTCAGGACGATCGACCCCCGGCGGGTTTTTCCCCTTACCACGCCGACCACGCTGGCCCGGGCGGCGGCCAGGGAGTAAAGCTCGGCATCTATCCCGAGCCGCTTGAGATGGTTGAAGATAAAATAGGCGAGCTCGCTTTCTCCGGGCCCCTCGGCGAGGGTCGCGTTGATGGAGTTGACGGCAACCAGATCACCGAGAAGAGAGATGATGCGCTGTTCCATGTAGCCTGCCCCACTGAAAATAATGGGGGGGAATCTATTCGTCCGGCGCTCCGGTGTCAAATTATGATTTGACCCTTCTGCGCATAGCAGCTAAATATCGTCCATCCCAATCGGGTGTGTGAGGAGGAAGCATGAACTATCGCATCGCGTTGATCCCCGGCGACGGGATCGGGCTGGAGGTCGTTCCCGAAGGCGTTCGGGTTCTCAAGGAGCTTGCCGGCCGATACAAATTCACAATGGAATTCAACGAGTTCCCCTACTCGTGCGGTTATTATCAGGAGTACGGGTTCATGATGCCCGCAGACGGGCTCGACCGGCTCAGGCCCTTCGACGCCATCCTGCTCGGGGCCGTGGGGTCGCCCGGGGTCCCGGACCATGTTTCACTCTGGGGGCTTTTGATCCCCATCCGCCGCAGCTTCGACCAGTACGTCAACATGCGGCCGGTGCGGCTGCTGCCGGGCGTCGCATCTCCGCTGACCGGGCGCAGCGCCGGAGAGATCGACTTTGTCATCATCCGCGAAAACACCGAGGGCGAGTACTCTCAGATCGGCGGCCGTCTCTATCCGGGCACCGACCGGGAAGTCGTTGTGCAGGAGTCGATTTTCACCCGTGTTGGCGTGGACCGTGTTCAGCAATTCGCCTTCGAACTCGCGCGCAAACGTGCAAAGAAACACGTGACCTCCGCCACCAAGTCCAACGGCATCATCCACACCATGCCCTTCTGGGACGAGCGTTTCCGAGCAGCTGCCGCCGCGCACCCCGATATCAAGACGAGCCAGTACCATATCGACATCCTCACGGCGCATTTCGTCCAGCACCCGGACTGGTTCGACGTCGTGGTGGCGAGCAATCTCTTTGGGGACATCCTCTCCGATCTCGGCCCGGCATGCGCCGGCGGCATAGGCATCGCACCTTCGGCCAACCTGAACCCCGAGAAGAAATTCCCCTCCATGTTCGAACCGGTTCACGGATCAGCCCCCGACATCGCCGGCAAGGGCATCGCCAACCCGATCGCCACCCTGTGGTCGGTAGTGCTGATGCTCGATTTCCTGGGCGAACCGACAGCCGCCACCGCGCTCATGGCCGCCATCGAGTCTGTTACGGGTGAGGGCAAGGTGCTGACCCGCGATCTTGGCGGTAAGGCCGGAACGCGCGAATTCACCGATGCGGTGCTGGAACACCTGTGAGGTCCGCATTTTGAGTTTGACCCTGAAAACCCTCTGCGCTAATATGGTATGAAGGAAGAAAAGTTAAAGGGTAATTTTCAGTGAATCCCATCCGGTTCGACCGACAGATAGCATACCCCTCGACCAGTTGCCGATTCCCCTGCCCTCCGCCCTGAGTTCAGAAAATTGACGTCATTGCCTTGATATCATTTTAGATTTCCTCCGCTGGAGTTTAGCACTCCTGCGGGGCCTATCCACGACGAGAGCAAACATGAACAGCGCAGTTCGAAAAGAGGTCGGCCGGCGGCGCACCTTCGGCATCATCAGCCACCCCGATGCGGGCAAGACCACATTGACCGAAAAGCTGCTCCTTTTTGGAGGGGCCATCCACATGGCCGGCATGGTCAAGGCACGCAAAGCGGCCCGGCACGCCACCAGCGACTGGATGGCGATCGAGCGCGAACGTGGGATTTCCGTCACCACCTCAGTCATGAAGTTCAACTATCGGGACCTGGAGATCAACCTCCTGGACACCCCCGGCCACCAGGACTTTTCCGAGGACACCTACCGGGTGCTGACCGCGGTGGACAGCGCCCTGATGGTGATCGACAGCACCAAGGGCGTGGAGCTTCAGACCGAAAAGCTGATGGAGGTCTGCCGCATGCGCAACACCCCCATCATCACTTTCATCAACAAGCTGGACCGTGAAGGCCTGGACCCGATCGGACTGCTCGATGAAATCGAGAACAAGCTGCAGATCGAGTGCACGCCCTTCTCATGGCCGGTCGGCATGGGCAAGGGTTTCAAGGGGGTCTACAACCTCCAGCGCAGCGAGCTATATTTGTTTGCCCCCGGGCTCGAAACCCGCGAGCGGGAGGGAATCCGGATCACCGACCTGAGTGACCCGCAGCTCGATCAAGTGCTGGGCAGCCGGGCGGGAGAGCTGCGGGCGCAGGTGGAACTGCTGGAAGGGGCGGCCAACCCGTTTGAACGGGAGCATTTTCTCAACGGGAGCCAGACCCCGGTTTTTTTCGGCAGCGCCCTCAACAACTTCGGGGTGCAGGAGCTGCTCGATGCGTTTGTCGAGCTGGCCCCGCAGCCGCGGCCGCGGGATGCCCTGACACGCATCGTCCATCCGGACGAGGAGGCCTTTTCCGGTTTCGTCTTTAAAATCCAGGCCAACATGGACCCGGCGCATAGGGATCGGATCGCGTTTTTGCGGATTTGCTCGGGCAAGTTCAACCGCGGGATGCGGGTGACCCACCACCGGGCCGGAAAGCAGGTGGCCCTGAACAACGCCACCATCTTCATGGCCCAGGACCGGACCAACGTGGAGGAGGCCTATTCGGGCGACATCATCGGGATTCACAACCACGGCACCATCCGCATCGGGGATACCTTCTCCGAAAAAGAGCACCTGCAGTTTACCGGCATCCCCAATTTTGCCCCGGAGCACTTCCGCCGCGTGCGCTTGAAAAACCCCATGAAGTCCAAGCAGCTTCACAAGGGGTTGGTCCAGCTCTCCGAAGAGGGCGCCATCCAGGTGTTCCGCACCCTGTTGGGCGGCGATCTCATTTTGGGGGCCGTCGGGCTTTTGCAGTTCGACGTCACGATGGCCCGCCTGGAGGCGGAATACGGTGTGGACGCGGTGTATGAGCCGGTCGATTATTCCACGGCGCGGTGGGTCGAGTGCGAGGACAAGAAAACGCTCGAGCGGTTCGAACGGATGCAGCGCTCCGATTTGGCATATGACGCCGAAGGCTATCTCACGTACCTGTGCGTCAACGAATTCCGCCTCGGGTTTGCGATCAAGGACTGGCCCGAGATCACGTTTCGCAAAACCCGCGAATACAGCGACGGCGGTCAGCGGCAGCCGGCGCGCCGGGTGGCCTGAGATCTCCAACGGCCGGACATTTGCCGCGACGGCTGCGTTTCCTTACGCCAAAACGGAACCGCCCTAAAGAGCGGACAAAAACTCCCGCCAAGGCAGAATCGGGATCGATGCATGGATGCGGGCGCGCGCTTCATTGCATACGAGGAAAGCCTTGGCCGGCCGGTTGTCCTCGATAAACACCTTAAGCGGGTGCGGGTCGGATGGGTCGATGCGGCTCGACCCTTTAGTAAAAATCAACGGCAGGATCAGCGCTGGTGGGGCATTTTTTTATGTCATAGCGCATAAATTTCCTCTTTCGACAGCAGCTGCAGGCCGGCCCCTTCGAGCAGATTCGTCGCCTCCGCCACGTTCGCCACCTCGATCACCAGTACCGCCCGATCTTTCAGCACGAACCCGTAGGAATCCTCCACGTTGATGTGGCGCCGGGTCAATATCGTCAGCACCGCGTGCAGGCCCCCGGGGCGGTCCTCGACCGCCACGGCGAGAATCTGCTTCTGCGAAGCGAGAACCCCGGCCTGCTTCAGTGCGCGGCAAGCCTTGTCCGGGTCGTCGACCAGGATCTTCACGACCCCGAATTCACCGAGGTCCGAAATCTTGATGGCCCGGATGTTGATGTCGGCTTCAGCCAGCACCCCGGTGATTTTATCGAGCCGGCCGGGCTTGTTCTCGGCGAATACCGAAATGTGATGAGCGATCATGGGTTATTCCTTGCGTCGCCGGTCGATGACCCGCACCGCCTTGCCTTCGCTTTTGGGAATCGCATCCGGCTCGACCAGGGCCACCTTGGGGGTGAAGAGCAGTTCGCCTTTGAGAGCCGTTGTGATCCGCTGCTGCAGGGCTTTCAAGCTTTTGACATCCCCGTGGAAAAACTCGCGCTGCACCTCCACCTGCACGGTCATCGCGTCCATCGGCCCTTCGTTTTCCAGGATGATCTGATAATTCCTCCCGACCTCGGGGACGCTCATCAGGAGTGTTTCGACCTGCATGGGGAAGACATTGACCCCCTTGATGATGAACATGTCATCCGAGCGCCCTTTGATCCGGGCGATCCGCCTGTGGGTGCGGCCGCACGGGCAGGGGCCGGGCAGAATCGAGGTCAGGTCCCGGGTCCGGTAGCGGATCAGCGGCATGGCCTGGCGATCCAAGGTCGTCAGGACGAGTTCCCCCTCCTCGCCCTCCGGCACGGGCTGTAGAGTGGTGGGGTTCAGCAGCTCCACGACAAAGGCGTCCTCCCAGATGTGCATCCCGTTCTGCTCCGGGCACTCGAAGGCTACGCCGGGGCCCGACATCTCCGAAAGACCGTAGGAGTTGAACACCTTGACGCCCAGCCCTTCCTCCACGCGCTTGCGCGTGTGCTCGGAGTAGGGCTCGGCCCCCAGGTAGGCGATCTTCAGCCGGAGGTCGCGCTGCGGTTCGACCCCGGCCTCTTCAAAGACCGAAAGCAGGTGCAGGGCGTAGCTGGGGATCACATGGACAATGGTGGTGCCGAAATCCTGCATAAACTTGATCTGGCGCCGGCTGTTGCCAGCTCCTGCCGGGACGGTCAGGACCCCCAGCCGCTCGGCGCCGTAGTGAAACCCCAGGCCGCCGGTGAACATGCCGTAGCCAGTCATGTTCTGAAAGACATCCGCGGGCCGGGCCCCGGTCATGAACATGCAGCGCGCCATCAGATTGGCCCAACTGGCCAGATCGTGGGCGTTGTGGCAGACCACAGTCGCCTGGCCGGTGGTTCCGGAAGAGGAGTGCAGGCGCACCACCGCCTCTTTTTCGACCGCCAGGAATTCGAAAGGATAGCCTGCGCGCAGGTCCTGTTTGGTGGTGAACGGCAGTCGGCTGAGATCCTCCAGCCCGCTGATCCGGTACAAGGCAATCCCGGATGCCTGGTACATGCGCCGGTAATAGGGCGCGGCCGCAGCCCGTGCGAGCGTGCTCTTCAGCCGCTCGCTTTGCAGCGCGCGCAGTTGGTTTCGCGGCAGGGTTTCAAGCGTCTCTTCCCAAAACATATCCTGTTTGCAAGCCTTTCCGTTATGGTTGGATGGCATCCAGCAGCTTCGGCAGAATGGCCATGGCATCTCCGACCACCCCGAGGTCGGCGATCTTGAAAATGGGCGCATCGGGGTCCTTGTTGATGGCGATGATTTTTTTCGAGGAGCTCATTCCCACGACGTGCTGAATGGCTCCGCTGATGCCGACCGCGACGTACAGATCCGGGCCGACGGTGGTGCCCGATTGACCCACCTGGATGGTGTGCGGCACCCAGCCGAGCTCGACGATGGCCCGCGAGCCGGCCAGAGTTCCGCCCAGCCGCAGGGCCAGGCTGCGCACCAGGTCCAGGTTGGAAGGCTCCCCGCACCCGCGGCCGGCCGCCACCAGAATGCGGGCCTCCTCGATCTTCTCACCGCTCTCGGCTGCCGGGATGGTTTCCACCACCTTGGTGCGGATCGATGCCTTGGACAGGTTCACCGGGAACGCTTCGATCGCAACCGGCCGCATGAGGTCAGGTTCGGCGGCGGCGAAGACGTTGGGCCGCACGGTGGCCAGCTGGGGACGGGTGTAGGGAGTGACGATGCTGGCCATGATATTGCCGCCGAAGGCCGGCCGGGTCTGGACGAGCTGGTCCTGCTCGTCGACGGCAAGCCCCGTGCAGTCGGCGGTGAGGCCCAGGCGCAGGCGCGCTGCGACCCTCGGGGCGAGGTCGCGTCCGTTGGGGGTGGCCCCGAAGAGCAGCACCGAAGGCTTTTCCTTCGCCACCACGGCCGAAAGGGCGGTGGTGAACCCGTCGGTGGAGTAGCCGCCGAGAAGGGCGTGGCGGCAGCAGATGACCCGATCCGCGCCCTGATGGCAGAGACGCTCCAGCCCGGCCAGGCGCTCGTCCCCCAGGACAACCGCCGCAAGCGGCTGTGCGAGACGGTCGGCCAACCGGCGGCCGTGGGTGAGCAGCTCATGCACCACGCGCCGCGGAAGCAGCCCGCCGTCTC
>JAWOHH010000034.1:0-35285 GCA_046496215.1 Desulfobacterales bacterium | reverse complement strand
AGCATATGAGGCAAACAATGGATGGTCTATCGTGAGCCCAGATGATTATTACACCACACTGGGTGTATCCCAAGATGCTTCAACACGGCAAATAAAATCGGCTTACCGAAAGCTGGCCTTCCAGCACCATCCCGACCGCAACCGCGACAATCCCAGGTCCGCGGAAGCCATGAAGCGGATCAATGAAGCCTATGCCGTTCTCTCCAGCCCCGTTAAGCGCAGCGAGTACGACGAACTGCGCCGGCAGTTCGGATCAGCGGCCTACAGCCGGTATCAATCCGCCCATAGCCAACAGGACATCTATAACGGCTCGGACATCAACACGGTTTTTGAAGAGATGGCCCGGGCCTTCGGGTTCAGGGGCTTCGAGGACATTTTCAGAGAATTTTACGGATCGGATTCCCAGCAATTCAAGTTTAAACGCCCCGGGATCAGGGTAAAGGCGTATACTTTCGGACGACCGTTTTCGATGGACTCGGGGCATCCGTCCACGCCTCTCAGGACCGGGCCGCTCGGATGGATTGCCCGTTGGGCCTTCCGCAGGATCAGCGGGTTTGATTTTTATGAGAACGGCAAGAACATCCGGGATCACATCCATATCGACGCGGGTCTGGCGGCCGCCGGGGGCCCTTACGCGTATTTTCTCCGAGAGCGCTCCAAGAAGCTGGTGGTGAAGATCCCCGCCGGCGTGCGGGAGGGCCAGAGCATCCGGCTTGCCGGAATGGGGCATGATGGCAGGGGAGGGGGCACACCCGGCGATTTGCTTTTAGAAGTGCGGCTGCGCAGGCCGATCTTGGAAAGAATCAAGGCCTGGGTTGAACGAATATTCGACCGATGACATTACAGAAAGGCCTTGTTGGTGATGACGCCTTGTAGCTGGAGGCGATCGAGAAGGCGATATAGCAGAAGCTGATTTACTGGATATAAGTAAACATTCGTTAACTCTCTGTGTGGGATTTGTGTGGGAAAAATTGGCTAAAATCTGCTAAAGCATCCAAAATCTGCTAAAATCAATAAATGCTAAAACACAATAAAATCAATAATCTAACCAAATTTCAGGAGGTTAGGAAGCTCGCAGAATCCTGCCTACGAATCCGTAGGTCGCAAGTTCGAATCTTGCCGGGCGCACCAGTTAAATCAATGGGTTACAGATTTATGTCTGTGACCCCTTTCTTTTCTGTGTGTGAAAGTTGGGAATCGTTTGAGGGAAAATGCTTGGGGGTCTCTGCGCGGCTATTTTTTGAGTATGATCGGCCTCGGCTCATAGGTGCCGGATGACACCTTGTCCCAGAACTCCTTTTCGTCCCCCATCCATTCGGAGCCGAACTTTTTATTGAAGATGCCCCCCAGCCGCTGGAACATGCGCTTCAATCCGGATTGATGCTCCAGGGTCAGCACGTCCTCCAGGAAGGCGGTGATGTCGAACATCCTCTCCTTGGGGATATACGCCCTGGCCCCCATTTCGATGGCCTGCTTGAGGTCTTGGGCGGAAAAAGCATGGGCCGTGAGCATGACTGTCGGAAAACCCAGGTGGACGGCGGCGTTCAACAGGTCGAATCCGCGCACCCCCATTATGTCCAAAATGACGGCGTCGTAGCTCCAGGAGCGCAGCAGGTGAAAGCCCGTCTCGTAGTCCGTCGCCCGGTCGAGCACCAACCCCTCGATGTCGCCGAGGATATCCTGCAGCGTATCGAGCACGTCGGGCTCGTCGTCCACAGCCAGGATGCGTTTGTGCTTCAGGATGTCCGAGGCCATCAGGGTTCGCTCCGAGGTTGAGGTTTCGGTTTTACGTCCTTCGCCATCTTGCGCCGCTCTTCGTCACGCACTTCCCGGCGCAGCAATTTGCCGACTTTGGATTTGGGCAGCATGTCCCGGAACTCGATGTAGGATGGGACCTTGTAGGGGGCGAGCCGCTCCCGGCACCATTGAACCAGCTCGGTGCCGCCGACCCCGCGGGCGTCTTCCTTGAGCACCACGATCGCCTTGATGCGCTCTCCCACCTTGGGGTCGGGGACGCCGACCACGCAGGCGCCGATGACGGTGGGGTGGTCCTGCAGGGCGGCTTCCACTTCGGAGGCCGAGACCCGGTAGCCCTTATGCTTGATGATGTCCGCCGAGCGCTCGACGTAGATCAGCTCACCCGCCGGTGTCGCGGTGACAAAATCCCCCATGCGGCACCAGATTCGGCCGTCGACCTCCACGAAGGTCCGGCGCGTCTCCTCGGGCTTGTTGTAGTATTCCTTCAGCGTGTAGTCCGAGGTGACCAGCAGCTCGCCGCTCTCGCCGGGAACTACGGGCGCAAGCGTCTCGGGGTTGACGATCAGGCAGGAGCGGCTCTTCAGGGGGTAGCCGATGGCCCGCGGGCTGGGCTCCTCCCCGATACGGCTGTAGGCCACATGCCCCGCTTCGGTGGAGCCGTAGACCTGGTAGACAGGGGTTCCGCAGCGCTCCCGCCAGCGCTGTTTGACCTCCTCGGGCAAAACATCGCCGCCGCAGAAGCAGTATTTCAGGGAGTCGAGGCGGTAGCGGTCCAACCGGTCGTTTTCGAGTATCATCCGGTAGAGCGCCGGCACCCCGAGCATCCATCGGACCCGGCGTTGCTCGATGGTCTCTAGGATGGCATCCACCTCCGGCACCGGCATCAGCGCCACGGTGTTGGCCTTGTTCAGCCCGACGGCCATGAACAACCCCAACGCCATGATGTGAAAAAGCGGGTTGACGGCGATGTAGGTGTCTTCCCCCTCGAGGAGATGGCCGGCGGCCACGTCCTCGGTGACGTCGTTGACGTAGGAGGTCATGGCGATGTGCGTCCCGGGGACCCCCTTGGGAAAACCGGTGGTGCCGCCGGTGTAGAGGATGTAGGACAGGTCTGTCGCGGGATCGATCGGGACGGGTGCGGCGATCGGGGCATGGCGCAGGAGGTCCCGGAAGCGCTGCACGTGGGCGGCGCGATCGACCCGGCCGGAGGGGATTTTGTCGAACAGCGCGCCGAGCGTTCGTTTCCAGGCCGGCAGGAGGTCAGTCAAGTTGGTGACGATCACCTGCTTGGGCCCGGTCTTGGACAAGGCGTCGTTCACGTAGCCGTAGTTGGTGTCCATGCAGATGATGGTGCCGGCGCCGGAGTCCTGAACCATGTAGGCAATTTCATAGGAGGTGTAGATCGGGGAGACCGGCACGATGACGGCGCCGATTTTCTGGATTCCCAGGAAGGCGATCACCCACTGAATCGAGTTCGCGATGTAGACCAGCACACGGTCGCCCTTGCCGACCTTCAACTCGGAGAGCGCCCCGGCGAATCGCTCGCTCAAGTCCTGAAGCCTCTGGTAGGAAAAGGACTCGCCAAGGTAGACGACGGCGGTTCGCCTGGGGTAGGCAGCGCTCATGCGGTCGAAGCGGGTGAAGGTCAGTTCTTTCTCCAGGGCGTCTGTGGCTGTCGGCATCGGTTCGTTGCACCCTCTGGCGTGTTCTTGTCAAACCCCGAAGTAGGCCGCACGGACATCGGGGTTGCCCATCAATTCCCGGCGCGTTCCCGACATGACGGCCGAACCGTTTTCCAGGATATAGGCGTAGTCCACAATCGGGAACACCGGCCGTGCATATTGCTCGGTGATTAGGATGGCTATCTGGCGCTCCTCCCGGATGACGGCCGTGGCCCGCATGAGAGTCGCCTGCATCAGCGGGCTGAGGCCCATCAGCGGTTCGTCCAGCAGCAGGATCTTGGGTTGGGCCATCAGCGCCCGGCCGATCGCGAGCATCTGCTGCTCCCCTCCGCTGAGAAAACCCCCGGTCCGCTTCTTGAGCTTTTGCAGCGCCGGAAACACGTGAAAGACGAAGTCCAGGGTCTCCCTGGCCTGGGAGCTTCCAGCCAGGTAGGCGCCGATCTTCAGGTTTTCGAGCACGGTGCTCTCCCCGAAGATGCGGCGCCGCTCGGGGCACAGGACGATCCCCATGCGCGCCCGGTGGCTGGGTTTCACCCCGGTGATGTCCCGTCCCTCCCAGCGGATGCTGCCGGCGACGGTGACGCGTTCGCCACCCGCCATTTTTTCCTTTTTGCGGATGTCGAGGATGATTCCGGAGAGCGCATACATGAGGGTGGACTTGCCGGCGCTGTTGGCGCCGAACACCCCGATGATCTGGTTGCCCTCGCAGCTCAAGCCGACGTTGTTGAGGGCCAGCATGTTTTCGTAAAACACCATCAGCCCCGAAGCCTCAAGCATGGAGCATCACCTCCTCGACCTTCTCGGAGCCGAAATAGGCCTCCCGCACCCGGGCGTCGGCCATGACCTCCTCGGCGCTGCCCTCGACGAGCTTTTCACCGAAGTTCAGCACCATGACCCGGTTGGCGACCTGAAACAGCTCTCTCAACCGGTGCTCGATCATGACGAGGGTGATCCCGTCCATCTGGAGGCGTTCGATGAGCGGCACCATGCTCGCGATTTCGCTCATGCTCAGCCCGGAAAAAACCTCATCGCAGAGGATGATGTCCGGCTTGAGGGCCAGGCAGCGGGCCAACTCCAGGCGCTTGAGGTAGCCCGTCGGCAGGGTGGAGGTGATTTTGTAGGGGACGTAAGAGTCGCGCTCGAAGCCGATCTCCTCCAGGATGTCGATGCCGACCGTGTTGCGGTCGCCCATCCGGCCGCCGCCGCGCCAGCCGCCGGTTCTGCGCGCCCTGGGCGAAAAGAGCGGGATCACGAGGTTTTTATAGGCGGGCAGGCTGTAATAGGGGCGCATGATTTGAAAGGTCCGCGTTACCCCTGCATCGGCGATGCGGTGCGGCGGCCTGCCGGTGATGTCCTCGCCGCGGAACAGGATGCGCCCCGCGGAGGGCTTCAGGAAGCCGGTGATGCAGTTGACGACCGTCGTTTTCCCGGACCCGTTCGGGCCGATGATTCCGACGATTTCGCCCTCGAAGACGTCGAAACTCAAGCGGTTCAGCGCAATGATCCCGCCGAAGGTCTTGGTCACCTCGCGGACCTGAAGGATCGGCTCCCTGCTCATATCTCCCTCCAGCGCTGGAATTGGTGATACTTGCGCTGGCCGTAGAGCATCAGCCCTTCGCTGCGGAAGACGATGAAGGCCAGCAGGATCAGGGAATAGAAGACGATGCGCAGGGTGCCGAAGTCCCGCAGCAGTTCGGAAACCGGCACCAGGATGAGGCAGCCGATCACGGGGCCGACCAAGGTGCCGCTGCCCCCGATCACCGTCGCGGCGATCGGCAGCACCGAAAAATCGAGGGCGAAGGTTGAGATGCCGGCCCACATGTAGATGTGCACCAGACAGGCGCCAGCCAGGCAGCCGATGCTGGAGGCGATGAATACGGCCAGCGTCTTGTAGTGGGTGACGTTCATGGCCGAGGCCCGGACCGCCTGGTCGTTGTCTTTGACCGCGCGTAGGATCAGTCCGAGGTCGGTGTTCACCAGTCGGCGCAGTCCGAAAAGGAGGAGTAGAACGGCTGCAATTACGAGATACTGCTCCACCCAGGGGTTCGGGAAACTGTCGATTCCCATGATGCCGTCGGTGCCGCCGAGGATGTCCAGGGCCTCGATCACCCGGGCCGAAAAGAGCGGATACATCAGGGTCACGATGGCGAAGTAGACCCCCCGCAGCGGCAGGCACGGCAGCAGCATCAGCGTGCAGAGCATCCCGCCGAGCAGCGTCGCCCCCATGAGGCACACCATGGGCGGCAGCCCCAGCTTGGTGTTTAACAGGGCGGACAGATAGGCCCCCACCCCGACGAAAAACGCCCCTCCCAGCGAGACCAGCCCGACGTAGTGGGCGAGAAAATCGAAGGTCAGGGCGATCAACGCATAGATGCAGACGATGGATATCACTCGCTTCCAGTACATGCCGGGCAGGATGAGCGGCAGCAGGAGCAAGCCTGCGATCAGAAGCACCCGCGGCGCGATCAGATAGGCCATCTCGCGCCAGGACATCAGGGCGTAGATCCCTGCCGTGCGGACCTTGATGCCACGGTCGATCCGTTCCATGCGGCGCGGTTGATTCTCGGAGCTCATACGCGCTCCTCCAGTTCCTTCTGCTGGCCGAAAAGCCCCGAGGGCTTGAGGATCAGCGTGAGAATGATGGCGAGCAGGGCCACCACCGTTTGAAAGTGGGGGCCCAGGTAGACGACCGTCAGGATCTGTGCGAACCCGATCAGGAAGGCCGCCAGCACCGCGCCGACCCAGCTGCCGATGCCGCCGACGATACACACTGCAATTGCCAGGATGAGGACGTTGTAGCCGGACTCCACCACGATGTTCCCCAGGGGCAGCAGCAGGATGGCGGCGAATGCGGCCAGCATGCTGCCGATCCCCATGGCCACCACGGCCATGAGGTCGGAGTCGATGCCCAGCATCAACGCCGCCCTCTCATCCTGGGCCATTCCCCGCAACGCGAGCCCGATGCGGGTGTAGTGGGTGAAAAGCCACAGAGCGGCCACCAGCGCTGCGCCGATGCCGACGACCAGCAGGCGCTGGTAGTCGACCACGACGCCGGCAATCGTTGTGCTGCCCGCGATGAAGGGCGGTAGGGTGTAGGTCATGCCCTTGAACCCCCCCCAGCGCAGGCCCTCCAGGATGGCGAGGCCGATGGCATAGGAGGCGATGATCTCCGAGATCTCCATGCCCCGGACCCGGATCAGAAAAAATTGGTAGATCAGCGCTCCAATGAGGGCCGTGGCCGCCATGGACAGGCCGATGCTCAGCAGGTAATTCAGCTTGAGCGTGTTGAGGGCGCTCCAGGCGATGAAACCGCTCAGCACATAGAGCGCCCCGTGGGCGAAGTTGGGCAGCCGGCTGGTGCCGTAGACCAGGGCAAAGCCGAGGGCGTAAAGCGCCAGCGCCACGCTGTTGATGGTGCCGTAGATCAGGATTTCCATCTATTTTTTCATCCAGGGGGGCAGCAGGATTTCCCCCATCGCGATGCTTTTGGGGTAGACGACCACGCGTTTGCCCGCCTGCCATTGCAGGATGCTTCCGACGGCGCCCTCTTTCGGGTCGTTGGCGGGGATGACCTGATGGCTCTTGGGGTCGAAGCGCAGCCGGCCGTAGACCCCCATCAGGTCGACCTTCTCCAGCGCGGCAATGACCTTGTCGGCATCGAGCGATCCGGCGCGTTCGATGGCGTCCTTCAGCACATAGACCGCCATGTAGCTGCTGGAGCTCCCCAGCCCCTCGGGTTCGAGGCCCCAGCGCTTGGTGTAGGCGTCATAGAACTTCATCGTCCACGGGGTGGCGTTGGAAGGGGCGTTGCCGGCATTGACCACGTTGCAGAGCGTGTATTCGCCCTTTCCGTCGGTGGCTTTCCAGAAGCCGGGCTGCTCGGCCGCCGCGAGGGTCGAGCCGAAGGGCAGGGCCGGCACTTTCATGTCATGCCATTGCTTGAGCAGGATGGCGCTCTCGGGCATGTCCATCCAGATATTGATGATCTCGGTCTGCGAGCTCTTCGCCTTCAAAAGGCCCATCGAGAAATCCGTCGCCCCGGTGGGATATATTTCCAGGCCGGTGACGTTCCAGCCCTTGTCCGTCGCAAGCTTCTTGACGAGTTCGGCCGCGCCGCGCGCATGGCTCACATCCTGGGCCATGATGAACAGATTGTTGAACCCGTGCTTCTGCTTGAGTTCGGCGAAGTTGGCGAAGATTTCGCCCACCAGGTTCTGGGCTTCCCCGTGGATGCGAAAGCAGTACTTGAACTTGTCGTACTGCTCGGCCACCGTCGCATGATACTTCGGGGTCAGCACGCCCGATGTCAGGATGGAGACCTTCTTGTGTTTGGAGAGAAGCGACATGGCCGCCAGGGCGGCCTCCGAGCGGACCGGGCCTCCGAGAATGAAGTCGGCCTTCTTGTCCAGGATGAGCTTTTCGACTGCCAGAAGGGCCTCGCTGACCGGAACTCCGGGCTCGAGGTCGCGGGTGTCGATCACCTCCATCTTGAAAGGCCGTTTGGCTCCGCCGACGGCGACGCCGCCGGCCGTGTTGATCTCCTCCATTGCCAGGGTAAAGCCGCGCTCGGCCGCCCAGCCGTAAAGGAAGGCGGTTGGCAGCGGGCAACCCAAAACGATGGGCTGGGCGGACTGGGCCTGGGGGGCCAGCAGCGTCAATACCGCCAGAAAGACAATAACCGGGCAACCAAGACGTCTCGTCTTCATGTGCACCTCCTTTGATTTTGTATGCAACCAGAGTGGTCCGACACCATACGAAAGACTGCAAACACAAGCTGCCGTATGATCAAAAAATAAATTTTGTTCACACTTGTATTTTGCTTTTAGAATTATGTCAATCAATCAATAAATAAAATGAATATGCTTTAATAAATTATATTTTCACAATACTCTAAAAAGACTTTGATACTATAATGTTAACCGTCTCGAAATTGAATGGACACGTTCTATGATTGGGCGCTTTATGAAGTCGTAAACGCTTGAACGACGTATTGACCGGGAGGAGGAAAAAATGGCATGGTCGGTCTTGCCCTCATCCTTGCATCGATATGTGAATCACCGGTTGCTCGGCAGCCTGGATCTCGGGACCTGCCAACCACCAAGATGCTGGAGATACCCATGTTGACCACCCTCTACATTGCAACCGCCATAGGACTTTTTATCGCGACCCAAGTCGACGGCAGCTGGAGTGCAGTCAGGCAAGCGTTGAACGATCAGCCTCTGACCAGCGTTGCCGTGTCGGGGGGATCCGTGCTGGCCGGCTCGACGGAGGGCGTCTGGCGTTCAACCGATCAGGGCAAAAGCTGGAGTCGGTCCGACGAGGGCCTCGCGATCCGCCGCGTGCGCTGGGTGGAGGCTTCTCCCCTGCAGCCTTCGCTGGTGCTTGCCGGCACCGAGCCGGCGGGGATTTTTGTCTCGACCAACTCCGGGGTCTCATGGTCCGGCGACCCGGGAGTGTTCAAGCTTCGCGATGCCAACGGCTGGTTTCTGCCTTACTCGCCGAGATCAGGCTGTGTTCGCGGGTTTTCCGTGGCTGAGTCCGGCCCCGACGCGGGCCGGATCTTCGCGGCGGTGGAAGTGGGCGGGGTATTGATCTCGGATGACAACGGCGGAATATGGCGGCTGGCTCCGGGAAGCGACGGCCGCCCGGAGATGAATCGCCGCCTGGGAGGGCTGATCCACCCGGATGTGCATTCGATCGCCGTGGACCCGTCCTCGTCTAAGATCGTGACCGCCGCCACCGGCGGCGGGCTTTTCCGCTCGAAGGATGGGGGCAAATCCTGGAAAAACCTTTACCCCTGCTACATTCGCGCAGCCTGGGTCGACCCCTCCGACCACCAGCATATCATCGCCGGGCCGGCTGACGGGGTCTCTCGCAACGGCCGGGTCGAAGAGTCGCGGGACGGGGGGAGCAGCTGGCACCCGGCCTCCGAAGGCATGAAGATCCCGTGGGCCAACCACATGGTCGAGCGCCTTGTTCAGGTGAACGATGAATTGCTTGCGGTATTGTCCAATGGGGAGCTGTGGTCAAAGCAACTGAGCGGTTCGAGGTGGAATCGTATCCTGCCGGAAATATCACAGGTCAAGGCGGTGGCCGCAGCGCACTAACCTGCAATTCGAATCTTCCAGAAAACCCTCGAATTTCATCATTTCCGGGAGGGCGAATAGCCCTCTTTATAGCCAAGTGAGGGGAGGGCCTCCGAAAAGCGAGCGGGGAGCCGCCGAGCCCGGGAGTGTCCGATTATTGGCGGTGCGGCATCCAAACGCTGCCGGCAGGGGGTAGAGCGTTTCTTATGTTACTCTCCATCTATATGGAATTCTTAAGAAATTTAAAAGATCGAGTTTTGGCTTGCTGCTTGCACAACCTCTCATCTAAACGTCAACAAGCGATGAAAGCATTTCCGGCGCAATGGTGTTCTGGAAGGTGTGGAAGATCGCTCTCATAATTCAGTAATGACCCTTGTTGTCTTGGAGTTCTCAAATGAAAAATCGGTGCCGGTGGTTTCTCGTTCTTTTGCTCCTGTTCCCCGTCGGATGTTCAAGCTCAGGCTCTTCCGGCACCCTGAGCAACTCCAAGTCGATTACGGAATTTGGCTTCGCAGCACCGCTCGCCATGGGTGTCATTGACGGGGCGACACGTACCATCAGCGTGACGGTCCCGTTCGGAACCGACGTTAGTTCGCTGGCCCCAACCATCGTCCACACCGGGGAGAGCATCAACCCGGAAAGCGGGCTTCCACAGGATTTCACGGCGCCGGTCACCTACACCGTGCGAGCAGAAAACTCATCAACCCGCATTTACACTGTGACGGTTGCAATCGCCCCGAGCAGCGCGAAGTCCGTCACCTTGTTCCGCTTCGAGGGCCTTTCGGTGGATGGAGAGATCTCGGAGGCATCGCACGAGATCGATGTGACCGTTCCCGCCGGGACGGATGTGAGGGCGCTTGCACCAACGATCGCGCTTACAGGCGCAAGCATCAGCCCTGCGAGCGGGGAGGAGCAGGATTTCACTGATCTGGTAGATTATACGGTCACGGCAGCTGATTCCTCGACCCAGACTTACACCGTGAGCGTGACCGTGGCGGAGTGGGCTGTTTGCGGTGATGTGCTCACGTATGCGGGCGAGAACTACCCCACCATTCAAATCGGCGGCCAGTGCTGGTTTGCAAAGAACCTGAACGTTGGAACGATGGCTTTAGGCAACGAGGGCCAGGGCGCATCGTGTGTGGACATCGTCAAGTTCTGCTACGACGACATGTTGTCCAACTGCACAGGCTACGGCGGCATCTACACCTGGAACCAGGCGATGTGCGGGGCCGCCACGGAGGGTGCGCAGGGCATCTGCCCGGAGGGCTGGCACGTGCCGAGCGATCCTGAATATGTAGAACTATCTGATTTCCTCGGCGACGGTTCGACCTACCCTTACCCTGGCGGAAACTACCCAACTCAGACGTTCACCGGATCGCCTGCCGGGGACCGGTTGAAATTGGCAGGTCTTTGTCAAGGGCGGGTACCTTGCGGAGATTCCGGGTTCGATGCCCTTTTGGGGGGGGTCTCTTATTACGACGGGGGTATCGTTTATAACGCCCTCGGCACCATGGGCAGCTTTTGGACTTCTAGTTTAGTGACATGGAACGGGGTCGAGGCCTGGCGCAGAGGGGTTGATATTAATTATTCCGGCGTGGACGGTTCCTATTTCTGGACATCCGTCTCCTCCGGGCGGTCGGTTCGATGCGTCAAAGACATCCCTTAGATCTCCTTCTATGGGAGTAGTTGTTAGGCTGAAGCCGGACATTCTCAATACATAACCCGGCCTTTTTAGCCTTGCCTGCCACTTGCCGATTCCGCTTGCTGCAGCGGTTGACGTTTTCGTTTGCCGGGTAGATAATCCCACCCATTGAGCCATGTTTAGGATCCACCCGGTCGCCAAGCTTTTCCTGGTATCCCTGATTGTCGCCATCATCTCCGCCTGCGCCCGACTGCCCGAGTACGCCAGGCCCCGCATGGTTGAGCCGGGAGAGGCGCAGATGGGCGCCCCGGCCTTTTTTCGCTACCGAGCGTTGACCGCCGAGGATTTTCGCGCAACATCCCCATCGGGGCAGCTTTCAGGGCATGCGGAGAAGATCAACGCGCATGCGGCCATTCAGATCCGGTTGGCGCCGGAATCGAGTTTTCGAATCACCCCCGGGGTCCTCTATGGCCAGGTCCATTTTTTCGGCAGGGTCGAACGCCTCGGGTTCGAAGCCGTCATGCTGCCGGACCGCTCCTGGTGGAACCCGGACCTCCCGTCCTCCCAGCATGCCTATGTGCTGCAGCACGAGCAGATCCATTTCGCGCTGACCGAGATCGCCGCGCGGCACTTGACCCGAGAGAGCCGGGATTGGGCCCCGGAGCTCCTGGCGATCAAGCGGACCCAGCAGGAGGTGCGCGAGGAGCTGTCCCGGCAGATAAAAGAGAGAATCGACGCCGCCCTCGAGACCAGCCTGAAACGGCAGCTCCAGTTCGACGAGGAGACCTCCCTGTTCCACAACCCGCGGCGCCAGGAGTGGTGGTTGCGGATGGTGACGGAAGAACTGAAAGAGGTTTCTTATTGACAAACCATGCCGAACCTCATACAACTACAATACAGCTAAAATGTAGTTAATATATAGCTTAAAACTGCGCCCGACCTTCGGGTCGGCCCAAATCATCAGCAAGGCCCACAAACAGAGTCGACCGGCACACCGTGCCGAGTTGCCGTCGCCATTAGTTCGACCGGAACCACGTCAAAAGGGGATACCAATGAGGTACGCAGAGACCGGGTATAATTTGGAAATCGACCTCACTCGCGGGAACATCGAGAGGGTGGAGACCGACCCGAGAGAGACCGAGCTCTACCTGGGGGGGTTGGGTACGAACGCCAAGATATTGTGGGACCGGGTTCCGCCCGAAGTCGAACCGTTCTCCCCTGAAAACCTCCTGATCTTCAGCGCCGGCCTTCTGTGCGGCACCCCGGCCACCGGCTGCAACCGCACCATTGTCTCCACCATTTCGCCGCAAACCCTGCTGATGGCGTTTTCGATGATGGGGGGGTTCTGGGCGCCCGAATTGAAGTATGCCGGTTACGACAAGGTGATATTTCGCGGCAAGTCCCCCGACCTGGTCTACCTGTGGATCAACAACGACAAGGTGGAACTGCGCGACGCCTCTCATCTGCGGGGCAAGGGCGCCGGGGAAACTGCGGAGCTGATCCGGCAGGAGCTTAAAGAGCCCAAAGCCCAGGTGGCCGCCATCGGCCTGGCCGGGGAAAACCGGGTCTATTTCGCCTCCATCGAACAGGGCCGCTCCAGCGCCAGCCGGGGCGGAATCGGCGCCGTCATGGGCGACAAAGGCTTGAAGGCGATCGCCGTGCGCGGCACCAGGGACATCAACGTCGCCCGCCCGGCCCAATATATGGAGCTCTGCACCGAGGTGCTGGAATACATAAAATTCCGAAATGCCAATCCGATCGAGGGTGTCATGCCCATACTGGCCGGGCTCGGCTCCCCGCAGGAGATGGCCGTGCATGACGAGAAGTGGCACACCGAAAACTTCATGTGGGGCAACTCCAGGGTCCGCAGAAAAGATTTCTGGAACAAGGAGGTCGCCGAGAAGTGGACCGAGACACTGGACAAGATGCGGACGCGGTTGATCAGCTGCTATAACTGCCCGATGAAATGCGGGGCGACCATCTCCGCCCCGGGGCTTCCGACCTACATGATGAAATGCTTCTCGAAGCTCACCTACACCATGGCGGCCATGGCCGACCTGGAATTCGGCTTGAAGATCGCGCAGCGCGCCACGGAATACGGCGTGGACGGGTTCTCCACCCCGCAGGTGATGGCCTTCGGGCTGGAGCTTTACGAAAACGGCATCCTCACCGACAGCGATATGCCGGGCTTGCCCTCCGACAACGAGGAGCGGTTCTACTGGCTGCTCGATCGAATCGTCCGGCGGGAGGGGATCGGGGACGTCCTGGCCAACGGGACCTACTGGGCGGCCAAAGAGATCGGCAAGGGCGCGGAGGCTTACGCCCACAACAACATCAAAAAGCACGAGCAGCTGCCGCTCAAGCTCTCCATGCTGAACCCCATCTATTTTCTGATGTACGCCACCGGCGAAAAGATCAACATCACCCAGATCGAGGGGCAGTTCCCCCAGGCGCCCTTTGCCACGCGCGAGGAGCGGGAAAACTTCGTTAAGGACTGGTTCCAGGTCCCGGACGAGAAGTTCAAGCAGTACCTGCTGGACTGGGAGCTCCGAGGGGAAAAATCGATCCCCTTTTACCCGACCGTCCAGATGTGTTGCGACATCGTCGACTGGCAGGAGCGGATGCACTACATCGACGACGCGCTCGGCATGTGCGCAGGGCTCTCCTCCTTCCCCCTCAAGCCGCCCTACCACATCCACAACTACCCCAAGTTCATTTCGGCGGGTGCCGGGATCGAGATGGATGAGGAAAAGCTGACGCAGGCCGCCCGAAGGTACCGGACGCTGGTAAGGGCCATCAACATCCGGCGGGGCATGCGCCGCAAGGACGAGAAGCCGCCGGAAAACCACTGGAAGAAACGGTTTCCCGAGCTCGAAAAGGAGCTCCTGGACACCTACTACACGTTCAAGGGGTGGAACAACGACGGGGTTCCGACCCAGGCCGCCCTGCGCGGGTTGGGGTTGGATTACGTGGCCGACGACTTCCTGAAGAGGGGCATCCTGACGGATGCGGAGGAAGCGGCTCTTCCGGAGGCTCCGACGGGGACGGGGGCGAAATAAATCGAAGAGGTGTCAGCCGCCATGGGCGAGAAAAAGAAGAAAATCGTCAAGACCATCAAAGTCGATGTGGACAAGTGCAACGGCTGCCGGGCCTGCGAGGTCGCCTGCTCCGCTTTTCACGCGGCGCCCAAGTACAGCAGCAACAACCCGGCCCGCTCCCGCATCCGAGTGATCCGCGACCCCCTCAGGGACATCTACGTCCCCGTGTATGCCGGCGAGCACGCCAAGGCCGAGTGCATGGGCCGCGACAAGTACACGATCGACGGCAAGGAGTACGACGAGTGCTCCTTCTGCCGCGCCTCCTGCCCGTCGCGGGACCTCTTCAAGGAGCCCGACTCCGGCCTCCCCCTGAAGTGCGACATGTGCGAGAGCGACCCGGAGCTGAAGCAGCCCCTGTGCGTCCAGTGGTGCATCACCGACGCCCTGGTCTACGAAGAGCGGGAAGAGGAGGTCGAAGAGGAGGCGCGGGCCGAGGATCTCGACATCGGCCTGGAAGCGCTGGCCGACAAACACGGGCTGGACAAGATCATGGAGGCCGTTGCCCGGATGTCGGTTGCCAAAAAGGGCTGAACCCAAGGCGCAAGAGGGTCGGAAGAGACCGTGGACAATGTACCCGACTACAAAGAGATCGTCGATGTCATCAAAGCCAACGGCGGGGAGGCCTTCAAGCTATGCTTCCAGTGCGGCCTGTGCGACGTGGTCTGCCCCTGGAACCGGTTCCGGGCCTTCAGCATGCGCAAGATCGTCCGCGAAGCCGCCTTCGGGATGACGGACATCGAAAGCGAGGACATCTGGCGCTGCACCACCTGCGGCCGGTGCCCCCAGCAGTGCCCGCGGGACGTACGGCAGATCGACTCCGGTGTGGCCTTGCGCCGGATCGCCACGGAGTACGGGGTGTTCCCCGCCACGGCGCGCCCGATCCGCGGCGTGCGCGGCAGCCTGATGGGCGAAGGCAACCCCCTGAACGAAGAGCGCAAGAAGCGGGCGAACTGGGCGGAAGGCCTCTCGGTCAAGACATTCGCGGAGGGGATGGACATCCTCTATTTCCCCGGCTGCTACTTGAGCTACGACACGCGGCTGAAAAGGGTCGCAAAGGCCACGGCCGATCTTCTCAACACGGCCGGGGTCGATTTCGGGATCCTGGGCGTCAAAGAGAACTGCTGCGGCGAGAGCATCCGCAAAACGGGCGACGAGGAGGCGTTCAAGCGCCTGGCCCGCGAAAACATCAAGACCTTCATCGACAACGGGGTGAAAAAAATACTCGTCTCTTCGCCGCACTGCTACCACACCTTCAAAAACGAGTACCCCGAATTCAGGGTCAACTTCGAGGTGGTGCACATCTCCCAGTATTTGAGCGAGCTGATCCGTGCGGGCCGTCTTGAGGTCGGCAGGGAGTTTAAAAAGAGGGTGACCTACCACGACCCCTGCTACATGGGCCGGCACAACGGGATCTACGACGAACCGCGCGAGATTTTAGCCGGCGTGCCGGGGTTGGAGCTGGTCGAGATGCCCGAGTCGCGCGCGGAGAGCCTGTGCTGCGGCGGCGGCGGCGGTCGGATCTGGATGGAGACCCCGCGCGGCGAGCGCTTCTCCGACCTGCGGCTGGAGCAGGCGATCGGAGTCGGAGCCGAGGTCCTGGTCACCTCCTGCCCCTATTGCATCGCCAATTTCGAGGACAGCCGGCTGACCACCGGCGTGGCCGAAAAGATCGAGGTCAAGGACATCACGGAGGTCATACGGGAAGCCGTTTAGCAAGGGCGCGGCGGCACTCAAAATCCGACGAGGGGATGGAATGTGGAGACAGACCTGCTGTTGAAGGAAAAAGTTCAGGAACTCTGCCGGGGTTTGGGAGGCAGCCGTTTCGGCGATGTGATGGTCCTCGGCGGGGGGATCAGCGGCATTCAAGCCTCGCTTGATCTGGCGAGCGCCGGTTTCAAGGTCTATCTGGTCGACAAATCGCCGGCCATCGGCGGCCGCATGGCCCAGCTGGACAAGACCTTTCCGACCAACGACTGTTCGATGTGAATCCTCTCGCCCAAACTGGTCGAGGTCGGCCGGCACCCAAATATCGAGATTCTGACGTTGACTGACGTCGAGCGCGTCGCCGGGGAGGCGGGGGACTTCACGGTCGGCCTGGTCAGGACGCCCAGGTACATCGTGGAGGAGAAGTGCACGGGGTGCACCACCTGCGTCGAGTACTGCCCGGTCAACTACCCCGACCCGTTCAACCAGGCGCTGTCACAAAACAAAGCGGTCCACATCTACTACTCCCAGGCCATTCCCCTGGTGGCCTACATCGACGAGAGCTGCCTTTACCTCAAGGAGAAAAAGTGCCGTATCTGCGAGGGCGTCTGCAAAAACGACGCCATCGATTTTCGGCAGGTACCGGAGAAGATGGAGATCAAGGTCGGCGCCATCATCCTGGCCCCAGGGTTCGAGCCCTTCGATCCCAAGGTCCGGGGCGACTACGGCTACGGCCGGATGCCGAACGTGGTCACCAGCATGGACTTCGAGCGGTTGCTGTGCGCCACCGGGCCCTACGAGGGCGAGATCCTGCGCCCCTCGGACCGCAAACACCCCCGCAAGATCGCCTGGATCCAATGCGTCGGCTCCCGGCGGGTCACCCCGGGCGACAACAGCTACTGCTCGGCGGTCTGCTGCACCTACACCCAGAAGCAGGTGATCCTGGCCAAGGACCACGATGCGGCGGCCGAGTGCACCATATTCCACAACGACATCCGCTCCTACGGCAAGGATTTCGAGCGCTTCTGCGAGAGGGCCGAGAAACTCCCCGGGGTGCGGTTCATCCGCAGCTATGTCTCCGTCGTCAAGGAGCTGCCGGAGACCCATGAGGTGGTCATACGCTATTCAACCCCCGCCGAGGGCGTCAAGGAAGAGCTGTTCGACCTGGTGGTGCTGTCGGTCGGCCTGAACCCTCCCGCCGACGTGCGGGGGCTGGCCGCGAAATTCGGCATCGAGATCGATTCCCACGATTTCTGCAAGGTCAGCCCCTTCAACCCCATGGAGACGAGCCGGCCCGGGGTTTTCGTCAGCGGCGCCTTCCAGGGGCCGATCGACATCCCCGAATCGGTTTTCGCCGCGAGCGGCGCCGGGGCCCAATGCGGCGAGATCCTGGGCTACCGGCGCGGCAAGTTGACCCAGGAGCGGACCTACCCGCCGGAGAAGGAGGTCTCCGAGGAAGAGCCGCGGGTCGGGGTCTTCGTGTGCCACTGCGGGGCGAACATCGGGCGGATCGTGGACGTCCCCTCCACCGTCGACTATGCACGCACGCTGCCCAATGTCGTCTACGCCCAGGAGCAGCTCTTCTCGTGCGCCTCCAATTGCGCCAAGGAGATCACCGATCTCGCCAAAGAGAAGGGGCTCAACCGCGTGGTGGTCGCGGCCTGCAGCCCACGGACGTTGGAGCCGCTGTTCCGCGACACCCTGCGGGAGGCGGGGCTCAACCAATACTTCTTCGACATGGCCAACATCCGCGAGCACTGCTCCTGGGTCCACTCGAAGGAGAAGGAGGATGCCACCCGCAAGGCCAAGGACATCGTGCGGATGTCGGTGGCGCGGGCGGGCCGTCTGGAGCCGCTGCAGGAGTTCGACCTGCCGGTCAACAAGGCGGCGCTGGTGGTGGGCGGCGGGGTCGCCGGCATGACCTGTGCCCTCTCCATCGCCCGGCAGGGCCATGAGGTCCATTTAGTGGAAAAGGAGGCGGAGCTGGGCGGGATCGCGCGCCGGCTGCATTACACCCTGGACGGGATGGACGTTCAGGCCTATGTGCGCGATCTTGTCAAGACGATCTATCAACACCCCCTGGTGCACGTCTACACCCAGGCCGAGATCACGGAGGCGGCCGGGTACGTCGGCAATTTCGTGACCGGGGTCAAATCGGAGCGGGGGGCCGCCGAGATCAAACACGGCGCCGCCGTCATTGCGGTCGGGGCTGAGCTCTACCGGCCCGCCGAGTACCTCTACGGAGAGGATGACCGGGTCATGACCCTCCTCGAGCTGGAGGAGCGGGTCGCCGCGGCGGACGAGCGGGTCGTCAACGCCGAGCGGCTCGTAATGATCCAATGCGTGGGCTGCCGCAACGAGGAGCGCAACTACTGCAGCCGGATCTGCTGCAGCGCCTCCATCAAAAACGCCTTGAAGCTCAAAGAGATCAACCCCGGCATGGAGATTTACATCCTCTACCGGGACATGATGACCTACGGGTTCAGCGAAGACTACTACCGCGAAGCCTCGGCCAAAGAGGTGCGCTTCATCCGCTATGAGCCGCAGGACAAGCCGCAGGTGGCATCCGTCAAGGAGGGCGGCAAGCCGGTTCTGAGAATCACCGCGAACGACCCCATTTTGGGTAGGACGCTTGTGATCGATGCGGATGCGCTCGCGCTGGCCGCCGCCGTCGTCCCCTCCGCGGGGACCCGGGAGGTGGCCGGGCTGTTCAAAGTGTCGCTCAGCCCGGACGGCTTTTTCAAGGAGGCCCATGTCAAGCTGCGCCCGGTCGAGTTCTCGGCCGACGGGGTTTACCTCTGCGGGCTGGCCCACTATCCCAAGCACATCGCGGAGACGATCAAGCAGGCCTACGGGGCCGCCGGGCGGGTGTTGACGCTGCTCTCCCACGACACCGTCGTCGCCTCCGGCGCGGTGTGCGAGGTGGACGAGAAGAAGTGCATGGGCTGCGGGGAGTGCATCGCCGCCTGCACCTACGGGGCGATCGAGTTTCGCGAGACGCGGCAGGGCCCGAAGGCCGCCGTCAACCCCGTGCTCTGCAAGGGGGACGGTCTTTGCAACGCCAAGTGCCCGACCGGGGCGATCGTGCTCAAGCACTTCACCGACGAGGAGCTCCTGAGCCAGATCGATGCGGCGGTGGGGGCGTAGCGGCAGGTTGGCATTAACGGACACCGGCAGGACCGGAAAAGAGGGTGGACGCACATGAGCGCAGGACACAAATTCAGGCCCAAGCTCCTGGGGTTCGTATGCCACTGGTGAGCGTACGGCGCTGCTGACCTGGCTGGAGTTTCCAGACTGCAATATGCGACCGACATCCGGCTGATCCGTGTCATGTGCACCGGCCGGGTCGATTTGTCCTTTGTGCTGCGCGCCTTTGCCAACGGGATGGATGGGGTGCTCATCGGCGGCTGCCGGCTGAACGAGTGCAACTACGTCACGCACGGGAACTTTCACGCCCTGAACATGGCGCTCCTGTGCCGCAGGATCATGGAGCACATCGGGCTGAACCCGGAGCGGCTGCGGGTTGAGTTCATGTCCGCCGCCGAGGGGATCCTCTTTACCGAGGTGGTCAACGATTTCGGCAAGCGGGTGAGGGCCCTGGGGCCGCTGGGTGAGGGCGAGGGGCTGGACCGGGGCGAGCTGGCCGCGAGGCTGAAAAGCGCGGCGAAACTCGTGCCGTACCTGAAGCTTGTCAACCGGGAGAAGCTGGCCTCGAGGTTGACCCGGGAGGAGGAGTACCGGGACCTCTTCACGCTGGAGGAGGTCGAGCAGCTCTTCCGCGAGGTCGTCTCCTATTACATCGACCCCGAAAAATGCCAGGCTTGCCTGATTTGCGCCCGGAAATGCCCGGTGGAGGCCATCGACGGGGGCAAGAACCGCATCCACGTCATCGACCAGGACAAATGCATCAAGTGCGGCACCTGCTTCGATGCGTGCCCCGAGCGCTTCGGGGCGGTGTGCCGGATTTCAGGCGGGCCGGTTCCGGCGACTATCCCCGAGGAGCAACGCACGATCGCCCGCAAAGGCAAGGTTGCGGAAAAAAGTCCTTCGGCCGTATGAGCGAGAACCAAAACGTCGAGCCCGCTGCGAGGCGGGCGGGTCCGGTGGCCCAGTCGCATTCCGTTTTTCGGTGTGGGGGTGGGGTTTGTCGGCCCGATGTGTGCGAGTTCCTCGGGGAGGAGCCGCTTCTCATCCGCATCGACGGCAAGCCCTACTCGGTGGTGATGCGGACCCCCGGGGAGGAGCTGGTCCACGCGGCTGGTTTTTGCCTGGGGGAGGGGATCGCGGACTCTCCCGATGATTTTGCGGCCATCGGCTACTGCGAGGACCTGGACCCGAACGTCATCGAGGTGCGGTTGAAACCCGAGCGGCGCGAAAAGATACGCGACCTGCTCGAGCGCAAGAGCTTCGTCAGCCAGACCAGCTGCGGGATCTGCGGCAAGGAGATGGTCGCGGACATATATCAGGTCGTCGCCCCCACCGCGGACCCCTTTCAAGTTTCGATCGACCAGGTTTTGAAATGCATCGATCGGCTCGCCGAAAAACAGGTCATCCACCGCCGGACCCGGGGCGCGCATGCGGCCATGCTGATCGACCGCCGCTTGGAGATGGTCTCCTTCGCCGAGGACGTCGGGCGGCACAACGCGCTCGACAAGGCCATCGGCAAGGCCTTTGTCGCGCGGAGGCTCTCCGAGGCCGTGCTCCTGATTTTGTCCTCCCGCATCAGCTACGAGATGGTCCAGAAAGCCGCCCGGGCGAAGATACCCATTGTCGTCGGCATGTCCCGGCCGACCGCGCTCGCCGCCGAAATGGGCCGGGCGCTCAACATGACCCTCGCCTGCACCGCCAGGCAATCCGAACTCATCATCGTCTGCGGTGAAGGCAGGCTGATCTCGGATTCAGACTGATTCGATCGGCAGCTCCGTTATGCGCTGCCGCCAACGTCAGGCGGCCACTATGCCCAAGCTCAAGGTCCTCTCCGGCCCGCTGTCGGGGTCCTACTTCGATGTGCACGACGGGGCGGTCATCGGCCGCAGCCGAAGCGCCGATTTGCAGTTCGAGGAAAAAACCCTCTCGCGGCGCCACGCCCGCATCGCCAGCGAAGGCCGCACCTGGAGCCTGATCGACCTGGAGAGCTCCAACGGCACTTTTGTCAACGAGAACGCCATCTCCTGTTCGACGCCGTTGAAGGACGGCGATGCCATCCGTTTGGGTCAACTTAGGCTGCTGTTCATTTCAACGCCGATCGGCGCTGCATATTCCAGCGTGGACGTCACACTCGAGCCCGATGCCAAGAAGGCCCCCATCCTTGAAAACGTTTCGGTGGACGACCACATCGAACAATTGCTGCCCAAGGGGATAGAGGAAGACGCCAGCCAATTGATGATCAAGCGGCTGCGGCAGCTCTCCGAAGTTGCGGACATCCTGGCCAACGTGATCGAAGCCGAGACGCTTTTCCCGATGGTGCTGGAGAAGCTGCTGGATGTCTTTGCCGAGGCCGAACGGGGCTGCATCATGGTGTGCGAGCCGGACGGCTCGAACCTGCACCCGGTAGCTGCGCTGGCGCGGCCGGGGGTCCAGAGCCGGATGGCGGTCAGCCGCTCCCTGGCCGGGGAGGTGGTTGCCACGCGCAGCGCCGTTTTGAGCGCCGACGTCAGCAGCGACCAGCGCTTCGATTCTCAGCACACGATCGTGCGCTACGGGCTGCGCACCGTGATGTGCGCACCGATGATCTGCGAAAACGCAGTGCTCGGCCTTGTCCAGCTGGACAGCTCCAACCCGCAGGCGCAGTTCTCCAAGGCGGATATGGCTCTGTTCCTGGGGATCGCCGGCCAGGCGGCGCTGGCGTTCGGCAAAGCCAAGCTCCACGCGCAGCTGATTGCCCAGATGCTTTTCCAGAAGGACCTGCAGATGGCCGCGCAGATCCAGCAAAGCTTTCTCCCCAAAACGTCGCCGCAAATGCCCGGATTCCGATTTGCCGAGTGCTATCAGGCGGCGCGCCACATCGGGGGGGATTACTACGATTTCGTCCCCATTTCGGAGGGCGCCCTGGCGATCGCCGTGGGGGATGTCTCCGGCAAAGGGGTTGCCGCGGCGCTCTACATGGCGAAGCTCAGCAGTGAAATGCGCTTTCACGCACGGGGCGGCATGTCGGCCGGGAAGATCATGACCCAGTTGAATGGCGCGCTGGCCCACGAGATGGAAAGCGGGATGTTCGTAACGCTGGCGCTGCTGATCCTCGAACCCGGGAAGCGCAAACTGACCATCGCCTCAGCGGGGCATTTGCCGCCGCTGCTGCGGGCGGGGAGTGGTCCTGTTTCCGAGTTGAGGATCCCGGGGAACATCCCCCTGGGGGTTTTCGATGACTACACGTACGCAGAAACGCAGCACGTTCTGAAACCCGGCGATTGCGTCCTGCTCTACACCGATGGCGTCACTGAAGCGATGAACCCGGAGGGGACCCTGTTCGGTGCGCAACGGCTGAAGCAGGTCATGGCCTCCGGCGGGAACCACCCCGGAGAGATACTCTCCGCCATCAACCGGGCGGTTGCGGAGCACGCCGCCGGCACTCCCCCCAACGACGATTTGGCAATGGTCTGCCTGATGGTGGATTGACAGGCGGTGCGCCGTCAAAGGGGTGTTCACGGCCGGCCGGCCGGATCGAAGATGCCCCGCAGCAGCGCGGCAAGGTCGGTCGAATCGAAAGAGATCTTCTGATTCCGCTTGAACGCCGTCAGATCGGCGTTGATGGCCGCAGCGCTCTGGTAGCGGGTTTCGACGCTTTTTTCAAGGCATTTAATCACGATCCGGTCCAGCTCCTCCGGGATACCGGGTTTTTTGTGTCTGAGCGGCTCCACGGTCGCGGTCGGGATGTTCCGGATGGCAGAGACTTCGCTGTCGAATCGGTAGGCGAAATCCCCGGTGAGCGCTTGGTAGAACACGAGCCCCAGCGCGTAGAGGTCCACGCGGTGGTCGACCCCCTTCCCGGTCAACTGCTCGGGCGCCAGGTACATCAGCTTCCCTTTGACCACCCCGACCTGGGTGATGTTCGGCTCGGTCCTGGCCTTAGAAATCCCAAAATCACTGAGCTTGACCTCTCCCTGGAAGGAGACGAGGATGTTTTGCGGGCTGATGTCGCGGTGAACGATGCTCAAGGGTTTTCCCGTCTGATCGTCGATTTTGGAGTGTGAATACTCCAGGCCCTTGCAGATCTCGGAAAAGATGAAAACCGCCGGTTCCACCGCCAGTCCCGCGCCGGCGCGCGACATGATTTCTCCCAAGTTCCTGCCGTCGATATACTCCATGGCGATGAAGGAGATGTCCGAAATCCTGCCGTAGTCGAAGACTTGGACGATATTCGGGTGCTGCAGCAGGGCCGCGAGCCGTGCCTCGCGGATGAACATGCCGATGAACTCCTCGTGTGCGGCAAAATGCGGCAGGATCCGCTTCAGAGCGACGCGCCGGCGGAAGCCGTCCTGCCTCAGGTAATCGGCGAGGTAGAGCTCCGCCATCCCGCCCTGGGCGACTTTGGAGATTAGGTGGTACGGCCCCAGGGTTTCGACGCTTTCTGCGTGGCGCATCAGCGCTTCGGCCTTTTTGCGCTTGCGGCGGTCGGACCAGAGCACGAACCCGATCAGAAGCCCTCCCAAGGCGAGAATCAGCGTGCCGAAGGCCCATTTGGCCCGATTCAGGTCCTGCCAGAGGCCGGCAGCGGACAAGGCCACGATCGCCTTGCCGATATCGATATCCGAATAGGTGATGGGGATCGAGAAAAGAACGAACGGGTCTCCGGAGACGGCGAAGGTGTCGGAGATCGCCACCCCCTCGCGCGTGGTCTGGAACCCCTTGCCCTCGAAGGGCTGCAATTGCCGCACGCTCTCCTCGGAGCCCACCCTGGCCAAGAGCTGGCCTTGATGGTCCACTATCGCTGCCAGAATCAAACCCTGGGTCTTTTCGACCGAACGCACCACCACCAGGTTCAGCGTCAGGACGTCCTTGTCCAGCACCGCGGTCCGCGAAACCATTGCCATCTCAAGTGCGGCACGAACCCCTTCGCTGTAGAAGACATCGCTCATTCGGTTGACCGCCGTTCGGTAGACGAGAAAACCGGCGGTATTGGCGGCGAGCCAGATGCAGAGACTCACCCAGAATATCCTCCGGCAGCGTTTGATGAACTCGGCGCCGGAGATGCCGCGGGTCAGTTTGACGAGGGTGCTGCTGGTGTACTCCTTGACCTTCCCCAAAGTCAGGGTGGCCATGTCGAGGACGGACATGCAACCTCTCTTTCCGGAAAACGGAGGCCGTCAGTTGGACAGAACACGAATGATCTCGGCGCAACGCAGGATCGCGCGCCGCCTGAACCATGCCAGGTCTTCCCGCGCCCCCACCTCATGCCATCGGATAATTTCCCCTTTCGTCTCGGGGCCCGTTGTCTGCTCGACCCCCGATGTGCTCACCGCAGGCAGATCATCGAGGCTCGATGCCCCGAAGAGGTCTCTGGACAAAGGGTGGGTCTGACCGCACAGCGGGCAGGAGACGGTTGAGCGGAGCGGACCGGAGGTTCCGGGGTCGATGGGCCGGCGGCTCTTCCGGAACGAGGCGCTGAAGGAGGTCAACCGGTGGCCGTAAAGCGCCCCTGCCAGGACCAAAAAAAACAAACCGCTCAAGACGATGACGCGGGAAAAAAGAGCTTCGTGATCGCTGCCTGCATCCGGTGCCACTGTTGCGGACACCTTCCCGATTCGCGTGCCGGCGAAGGTGACGGGAGAGATGAGGTTCAAATGAGGGGCCGCCAGCACCGGGTTTGCGTCCCGGACCTCCACCTCCCCGGTCCGGATATCGGATGCCGGCGGGGGCGGCAGGATTTTTTCGCCGGCGGCAAGAGCAAGGACCTGGTCCTGGTGGTCGAGCGCCCAGGCCAGGGCGACCCCGGGTCGTTGGGCGGCATCCGCAAGCGCCGACCGGATCTGACCCATGTCTTTTTCGAGCAGCGGCAAGCTGATCCGCTTGGATAAAAGCTGCATCATCTCGATGCCGGATTTGCGGGACCGCTCCTTTTGCAGGGCGTCCTGCAGGGAGATGAGCAGATAAGCTGCCGCCATGATCAGCCACCAGGTGCAGAAGATGGCCAGAAGAGGGTGTTGGACGAGCGCGGTTTTGATCTTCTTCAGATTGCTCATACTGCCCCCGGCGTCGGGTCGAGCAGCGGCTTCGCCTGCGAGGGTGTTTGAGGCGACTGGGCGCAAGTGGTGATTGGACTGTGAAGTGGCACAAAGCCTACGTTTTGGGAGGAACCTTGTCAAGTATTAAAACATTTTCTACCTGATGCAGGGGGTCGGGCCGGCTCAAGGAGGCCTTGGCAATTCGGCCGTTGCATCGGAGGGAAAAGCAATTTATGTTTGACTTGACGCAAGGCACTCGGTTCGGACCTCGATCCTGAGGGCTGAGGACTCCACGATGATTCCATTGCGGCGCAGCTTTACCGCAGGCAGGATGTTGTGCCACCCCGCCCGTCGCCTGATGGCCTGCTGTTTTTTGGCCTGCCTGTCGGCGGCCACGGCCGGCTGCCTCAAACCCCCTGCGGTCTCACGGCCGCCGGAGTCCACCCTCTATCAATCGCCCGACTACATCGTGCATCAGTTGGAGTCCGCCGAAAGTTCAGCCCGGCTTGCAGAGCGGTTTCTCGGCAATCCCCTCAAGGCCTGGATCATCGAGGAGGCCAACCCGGGCGTGCAGTTCGAAGGCGGCCAGGCCGTCGTGGTCCCTCTGCGCCGGCGCAACATCGGGGGGCTCTACGCGGACGGCTTTCAAACCGTCCCGATTTTGACCTATCACCGGTTCGCCGAAGAGTGCCAATCTCCCCTGTGCATGCCGACCGCGGCTTTCAGGGAGCAGATGCACCACCTCAAGACCAACGGCTACCATGCCATCACGCCCGAAGAGCTGCTCGCGTTCCTGGAATACCGTCAGCCGCTGCCCAGGAGATCGGTGCTGATTACCATCGATGACGGCTACCGCTCCACCTTCGACATCGCCTATCCGATATTGCGCCAGCTGGGGTTCGTCGCCACCCTGTTCATCTACACCGAACTGATCGATGCGGCCCCGATTGCGCTGACGTGGAGTCAGATCCTGGAAATGAGCCGGAACGGGTTCACCATCGGGTCGCACACGATCCACCACAGCGACCTCACGCAACCCAAAGAGGGCGAATCTCAGCCGGAATATGCCGCTCGCATCGAAAAAGAGCTGGCCGGATCCAAGCAGGCCCTCGATCGTAAACTGGGCCAGAGCACTTGGGTTCTGGCCTACCCCTACGGCAAATACGATCAGAAAGTGGTTGCCTCCGCCCGACAGGCCGGTTATACAATGGGGCTGTCGGTGAAACGGGGAGGCAACCCCTTTTTCGCCGATGCCTTGACGCTGCGCCGGGACCAGGTCCTTGAAAGAGACATGGCGACGTTCGTCAAGCGCCTCAAGACGTTCACCCCTCTAAAGCTCGAATGAGACCGCCATGAAAACGCACGCCCTCATTCCCGCGCTTTTAGTTTTGGCTGCCCTTTCCTCCGGCTGTTCCACCCCGGATCTAAGGAAGGAAGCAGGCAAAGAAGAGGCGCCCAAGCTTGCCGAGACCTATCTGGACCAGGCCCAGCAGCATGAATTGAGAGGCGAGTTGGTCGAAGCATTGGAGAGCTACAGGGTTGCGCTGACGGTGGACCCCGGCAATTCGGCAGCAGCGGCGCGCGTGAAAGAGATCGAAAGCCGGCTGAACGCCATGGCCATAGAAAACTACAAGGCCGGGGTCAATTTGCAGCGCGTGGGAAAGTACGCCCAGGCGCGGCAAAAGCTGCTCACCGCCGTCCGGTACAAACCCGATTACCCCGAAGCCGTTGCGATGCTCCGGGCGGAGCGCATCGACTCGTACACGGTCAGAGCCTATTTCCTGCATGTCATCAAACCGGGGGAGCTATTGGCGAACGTGGCCGAGCGCTACTACCGCGACTACCTGAAGCACTATCTCATCGGCGCCTACAACGAAGTGGAAGACGCCGCCAAAATCGGCGCCGGCCAGACGATCAAGGTCCCCGTGGTCGAAGGCATCGCATGCTTCGTGGCTCCGGAGGAGGCGGATGCGCTTTCCCGGCACCTGGCGGGGCATCTGCCGCCCGAGGTGGTCGTCGTCAAGGCCGTGGTCACCCACACGACCCAAGCCGGGGAGAGCCTGCCCCAGCTCTCGCAGCGATATTACGGCAATAAAGACCGGGCGGACCTGATCGCCAAGTACAACAACCTCCACGAGCCATCCGGTTTCAAGCCTGGGCGCAAGCTGCTGATCCCCCAGGTGCAGGGGGCGCCTCTTTCCGGCGCGGCCGCTGCGGATGCGCCGAAGGCCGCCGCCTTGCCCGGGCCTCCGCCTGACGCGCCCAAACCGCCGCCCGAAACTAAAGAACCCGCGCCCGAGGGGAAGGCCGAACCGCCGCCGGTTCCGTTGAAAGAACCGCCGCCTGCCGCAGCGGCGGTTCCGGTGGATCTGACGGCAGGCTATCGTCAGCAGGGGCTGGAGTTTTTGAAAGAGAATAACTATCCCGCCGCCATCGCGGAGTTCAAAAAGGTGTTAAGCGTCAACCCCAGGGACCCGGCGGCCCTCCAGCACATCTCCCAGGCCCATTTCGGATTCGGGGTCAAATCCTTCGAGCAGAAATCCTTCCTGGAAGCCGTCGAGCACTTCAAATCGTCCCTGACATACGACAAGAGCTGCGCGAAGTGCGAGGAGTATATCCGCAAGAGCGAGGAGACTTACAAGGCTCAGCACTATGTCCAGGGGCTGACCCATTTCCAGAACGAAAAGTTGAGCGAGGCGATCCAGGAGTGGGAGCTGGTGCATGCCCTGGACCCCGGGTACCGGGATGTGGGCAGCAACCTTCAAAAAGCCCGATCGCTGCAGGAGCGTCTCGACGCCATCCGCCGCAGCAAGCCGCAATGAGCTGTCATGGCCCCGGCGACCTTCCGGCAGCGACAGGCGGACAAACCCACCGCACTCGTTCCGGCATCCCCTATTCGAACACCTTCTCGTCCGCGGCGAAGGCCTCCTGAGCGTCGGCTTCGTAATCTCGGGGCGGCCTCTTCCCCTCGCGGTGTTCGCGGTACCACTCCCCGGCGATGATGGCGGACATGATCTCGTTGGTCCCGGTCCAGATCGAGGCCAGGCGCAGGTCGCGCACGATGCGCTCGACCGGGAAGACATTGGTGTAGCCGATCCCCCCCATCACCTGCATCGCGTGGTGGGCCGCCTTCTGGCAGGAGTCGGTCGTAAACTTCTTGGTCTCGGAAACCATGCGCCGGATGCGGTGCGGGTCGACCCCGGTGTCCACCGCGCGCGCCGTGGCATAGACCAGGGCGCGCGCGGCATCGAGCAGGGTGGCCGCCTCGGCCACCTGGAAGCTCACTCCCTGGAATTGATCGATCGTCTGGCCGAAAGCCTTGCGGCGGGTGGTGTAGGCGGTGGCCACGTCGAGCGCGGGCCGCGCCGCGCCGATGGTCATGGCGGCCGTCCCGAGCCGCTCGGGGATCATCATCGTGTTGAAGACGGCATAGGCCCCGTTGACCCCGCCCACCACGTTCTCCTTCGGCACCCGCACATCGCGAAAGACCAAGCGCCCCGCGCCCCCGCCCCGGCAGCCCATCAACCCGTAGAGGTACCGGGTCTCCACCCCCGGGCTGCGGTCGACGATCAGGCAGGTCAGGGCTTTGTGGGGTTCGGCCGCGGGGTCGGTGCGGGCGTAAACCAGGAAGAAATCCGCCCCCTCGGCCCCGACGATGAAGCGCTTCTGGCCGTTTACGCGGAAGTGATCGCCCATGTCCTCGGCCACGGTGGTGGTGCCGAAGAAGTCCGAGCCGCCACGCGGCTCGGTCAGACACTCGGCCGCAAAGCGTTCGCCCGCGAGCAGCGGCTTGACATACACCTCGCGCTGCCGGTCCGTTCCGTGCCGCACGATCGCATCGCAGACCAGCTCCGCCCCCACCCCGAACACGCAGGCAAACACGTACCCGAGAGTGCCGATCTCCTCCATGAGCATGCAGGTGGCAACCCAGTCCAGTCCGCGCCCTCCCCAGCGCCGGTCGTAGCGGCAGCCGAGCAGATTGCGGCGCCCGGCCTCCCGCAGGAACTCCTTGGGGAAGCGGATGCGGTCCTGGTCCATGTCCAGGACCATCTGGCGCGGGACCCAGTGGACCAGATCGCGCGCCTCCTCCCGCAGGGCCAAGGCTTCCTTGGATAGCAGGTAGTCGAACATCGCAGCCCCCGTCGCTAAAGGTGAAAATCCCCGGCTCTCTCCGGCTGGTACAGGATGTCGATGATCCGCACGCGGACGATGTTCCCGCCTGGCGCCGGCCATTCGATCTCCTGGCCGACCGACAGGCCCAGCAGGGCGCTGCCGACGGGGGCCAGGATGGAGATCTTGCCGGCAGCCCCATCGATGGCCTTGGGGTAGACCAGGGTCAGCTCGTACTCCTTCCCTGAGGGCTCCACAGCGAACCGCACTTTGGAATTCATGGTGACGACGTCGGCCGGCATCTTTTGCGGATCCAGCTTCTGGGCCCGGTCCAACTCCGCTGCCAGCAGGTCCGCTTCCGGGAAGCTGTTGGGCGGCAAGGAGTCCAACAGCGCCTCGATGCGCTCGAAATCAAGCGATGACACTTTGATGGATGGTTTGCGTTCGCTCATGACTCCTCCTCCGATCACCCCAGCGCCTTCCAGCGTTTCGTGCCGGACGAGCCGTAGAGGTTGGGCGTCTGGGGGTACTGCTGCGAGGGCAGGGCGTTGCGGATCTCGTTGTACCAGTCGCGGTAGGTGGCCCTGGCCGGGAGCGTTTTCAGGGCGCGCAGGGCCACGAAGGTGAAGGCCCCGTTCGGCCGGCCCTGGAACCAGGCGTCGTAGCTGTATTCGGTGTCCTGGCAGCCGGACATCAGCAGCGCGGCGTAGCGGCCCGGCGGGCTGGAGCGGTGCAGCGCGCGCGAGAGCCCCAGCTTGCCGGCCTCGCGGCGGGAGAGAAAGACCGCCGGGGGCAGGAAGCGCACGATGCGCCGGGGCGCGACCAACCCCGGCATGGTGGGCGGGGTCGAGATCGGGGCAAACCGCGCCACGGTGCCCGAGTGGCAGGAGTCGGAGACCATGACCAGCCGCGAGCCCGGCGCCTTGGAGCTGAAGAGCTCGAAGAGCTCATCGTCGGTGATCGGACCGCGGCTGCCGATGTCGTAGGGGCAGATGCACTCGTCGGTCCCGTCGGGTTCGTCGCCGTCCTCGTCCGGCACGAAGGAGCCGTGGCCGGAGAACTGGATGATCAGGCTGTCCCCGCGTTTGGAGGCGTCGAGGAGCCTGCGGACCGCCGCGCGGATCCCGGCGCCTGTGGCCTTGCGGTCGAAAAGCGTCGCCACGCTGAACCCGCGCTTGGCGAAGGCCGCCGCCCAGTCGTTGGCGTCGTTCACGCACCCGGCCAGATCGCTGCCGGTTCCCGGGTAGTCGTTGATGCCGATGCAAAGCGCCCGCTTGGCCATTCCCCACCTCCTAAATGAAGTCTACCGTTTTTGTGGGAGCGGCATCCTGCCGCGAAGCCGTCCTGGCTGGAAGCAACCCCCGCCGGTGCTTGAGTTTGTGTAACACAAGCAGGCGCCCTGCGCCACAGCCTGCACTTCCGGGTCGCCTTTGAGGTGGACGCTGGATCCGGCGCCGGCGCCCTGCGAGTGCCGCAGCAACGTTCCGCAAGGCCCTGCCGGACGCTCCGGTCGAACTCTCTACCGGCAGGCAAGGGCATAGGGCTCCAACGCCGCGCGGACCCGGCATCGGATCAGTCCGGAGGCCTCGATGCTGCTTGCTCCCGCGGCCGGCCGGCCGGCCCCCTGCGGGAAATATTTCGCCACCAGCTCGGCCGGGACCGCGGGCGCCAGGTTGCGCAGGAGCCGGTCGAGGGCCGCCTGCGCCTCGGGGCGGTGCCAGTAGCAGCGGATCCGGTCGAGGCGGCTGGAGGAGCGCATGCGGCGCAGCTGCTCCTCCGAGCCGCGGTAATGGGACCGCCAGTGCGCCGGGTTCTCCATCATCAGCTGCTCCATGACCCGGCGCAATGCGGACGGCACGGCGCCCCGCCGGGTCTTGAGCACTTCGCCTTCGATCTCTTCAAGAGCGAAGACGGCCTCCCGGAAGGCGTGGGTCAGGCAGGGCCCGACCTTGAGCAGCACGAAATGGTCGGCGACCAGGTGCGCCAGGGACTCGGGCGACTGGTAGTCGGTGGAGTGGATCTCGTAGGTCATGATCCCCGGCAGTTCGGCATGAAAATCCGACAGGGCCCGCGCCCGGGCCGGGGCGTAGCGGGCGACGCCCGCATCAGCGAATTCGACCCCGGGCTGCACGATGACCGCGAGCACCCGGTCCCAGGCCGAAGCGAGCCCGGCCTGCCGGAAGCCTCTCTCGGCCAGGCGGATGAACGCGGCGGCCTCCTCGGGCCGGGTCAACGCGATGTCTTCCGGCGCTTCCAGGGCGCCGCCGGGCAGGGGCACCTCGGCACCGATCACGTAGATCGGCGGAGGCCGGCCGGCCGGCAGCCGGGCCGCCTGCTCCTCGCACGCCCGGCACAGCGCCACCGCGCGCTCAGCGGCCTTCGCCGGGGGCAGGATCGGCCCTTCATCGTCGCTGCAGCCGAAGCCGGTGTCCAAATGAATCTTGGCGAAACCGGCGGCCACACACCGGCGTGCGAGCTCGGCCGCCTTGGCCATGGCCGCCGCTGCCGGTTCCGCCCGCCAGACGGTTGGCCCCAGGTGATCCGCCCCCAGGATCAGGCGTTCGCGCGGGAACCCCAGACCCTGGGCGATGCTTTTCAGAAAGGCGGCGAACCGCGCGGGCGTCATCCCGGTGTAGCCGCCGAACTGGTTGACCTGGCCGGCCGTGGCCTCCACCAGCAGCGGCCCGCCGCTCTCGGCGGAGAGCTCGAGGGCCGCCGCCAGCACATCGGGGTGGGCCGAGCACACGGCGTACGCCCCCCCGCGCCTTCCGGCCAGGTGATCCGCTTTCAGGTCTGCAAGGGGGATGTGCATAAAACCTCGCCGCCGGATGAAAAATGGTTTATGATAGCCTACACGTGCCGGGGTGGTCAACGAGATGAAACGCCTGCTGTGCATCGGGATGATCTTACTGGGGACAGCCGCGTCGTTTGCCGCCGACGGCGGGGCCGGCCCTGAGGGGCCCGGCTGGGAAAAGACCCGCTCCGGCATCCTGCACCACGCCTCATTGCCGCTGGCCATCGCAACGCCGCCGCGTCCGGAGCCGGTGCCGCCCCGGGTGGTCTTTCACGGCGACCGTACCCGGAACCGGGTCGCCCTGACCTTCGATGCCTGTGCCACGAGAGCGCCGAGCGGTTGCGATGAGGCTCTCATCCGGGTGCTGACCGACACCCGCACGCCGGCCACGCTTTTTCTCGGCGGCAAGTGGATGCTGGACCATCCGGAGGCAACGCGCAGGCTTGCGCAGACCGCGTTTTTCGAACTGGGGAACCACTCCTTCCTGCACCCGCACATGACCCGGCTCTCGGACCAGGAGGTGCGCCGAGAGCTGGAGTGGACCCAAATTGTGCTCTTCTCCCTGACGGGAAGGGTCGCCGCCTACTACCGGCCGCCCTACGGGGAGCAGGATGAACGCACCGCCGCGATCGCGGCTGAATCGGGGCTGGTCACCGTCCAGTTCGATCTGGCCTCCGGCGACCCGGACCCGGCGGTCACCCCGGAGCGCCTGGTGCGTTATGTGACGGGGGGCGCACGCGGAGGTTCGATCGTGGTGATGCACATGAACGGCCGCGGATGGAAGACGGCCGAAGTGCTGCCCGCCATCCTTTCCGGGCTGCACCAAAAAGGGTTCGAGCTCGTCACCGTGGGGGAGCTGTTGGGCGCAGGCAGCGAGTGAGTCGCACGGTTGACTCACCCTGTCGAATCGGGTAACTCCTTTTCCCGAACCGGGCAGCGGCAAGCCTGCAGTTGCCGAACATCGACACCTGAACCCCGAACCCCGACCCATACTGCCTGAACAGGATCCGGCATGACAACCGTCACCATCCCCTTCGACGGCAAAACGCTGGGCTGCGAGATCGCGGAAGAGAACCTGGCGCAGGTCATCTCCCCCAATGCCTCGACCCCGTTGGCGGATCTGGACGCGGCCATCGCGGCAGCGCTGGCAGCCCCCATCGGGCAGGCGCCGATCGAGCAGTGGGTGCGGCCGGCCGACCGTGTGCTGCTGGTGAGTGACGACAACACCCGCTTGACCCCGGCCGACCGCATGATCCCCCCGCTGTTGGACCGCTTGAACACGGCCGGGGTGCCCGATTCCCGGATCGCCTGCATCATGGCCTTGGGCACCCATCGCTACATGAGCGCGGCGGAGATCGATGCCAAGGTGGGGCCTGCGGTCCGGGGGCGGATCCGCGTCTTCAACCACGAGTGGCGGGAGGCGGAAAACCTGGTCGATTTGGGGCGCTCGGCCGCCGGGACGCCGCTTCAGATCAACCGCGCGGTGGTGGAGGCGGATGTCGTCATCGGCCTGGGGGCCATCGTGCCGCACCACATCCCGGGCTATTCGGGCAGCTCCAAGATCATCCAGCCGGGCGTCTGCGGCCCCCGGACCACGGCCGAGACCCACATGCTCTCCTGCGAGGGCGGCGGGGACTCGTTTCTCGGGGTCGAGGAGAACCCCGTGCGCCGGGACATGGACGACATGGCCGGCCGCGTGGGGATGCGCACCATCTTCAACGTTGTCATGGACAGTCGGGGGCGGGTCACCGATCTTTTCTTCGGCGAGATGCGCGCGGCCTTCAACGCCGGGGTCCGGGCGGCCAGGCGGATCTACGGCGTCGCCTACCGCGAGGCACCCGACATCGTGATCGCCAACTCCTGCCCCTGCGACCTCGATTTCTGGCAGTCCCACAAGTCCCAGTACCCGGCCCAGCGCATGGTGAAGCCCGGCGGCACGATCATCGTCTGCACGCCGGCGCCCGAGGGGGTGAGCCCGGTGCACACCGACCTGCTCGACTACACCGCCTGGCCTTCGCACCGGATCAAGGAGGCCTACCGCGAGGGGCGTTTGAAGAACGGGGTGGCCGCGGCCCTGGCCGTGGCCTGGGCATTGGTGCGCGAGAAGGCCTCGGTGATCACCTTCTCGCCCGGGATTCCGCCCGAGCACAAGGCCAAGCTCGGCCACACCCACGCGCCCAGCCTGCAGTGGGCGGTCGAGGAGGCCCTGCGGCGGCAGGGGGCGGGTGCCCGAGTGGCGGTGCTGACCCATGCGCCGGATCTGCTGCCGATCCGGGAGTCGACTTTGTAATAAGCCCAATTACGGCGGAAAGGGGGTTCGTTTGGGACAGACAAAGCTGCCGATCATCGGCATATCCATGGGGGACCCGGCGGGGATCGGGCCGGAGATCTGCGCCAAGACGCTGGCATTGGAGGAGATCCACCGTATCTGCCGGCCGATCGTGGTGGGGGATGCGGCCGTCATGGCCGACGCCGTGCGCTTCTGCGGGCTGAAAATCAAAACCGCTGCGAGAAACAAGACGGCCGAGGCGGCCTTCTCGCCCGGCACGATCGACGTTTTCGACCTGGCCAACCTGCCGCCCGGCCAGCTCCGCCACAAGCAGGTGACCGCGGAGCAGGGCCGGGCCTCCTTCGAATACGTGGCGAAGGTGATCGAGCTGGCCATGGCCGGCGAGATCGACGCCACTGTGACCGGCCCCATCAACAAGGCCGCCATCAACGCCGGCGGGTTCCACTATGCCGGGCACACCGAGATCTACGCCGAGCTGACCCGCACGCGGGACTACTCGATGATGCTGGCCGAGGGCAGCTTTCGCGTGGCGCACGTGTCGACCCACGTTTCGCTCAAGACGGCGTGCGAGCGTGTCAAGAAGGAGCGGGTGCTCACCGTCATCCGCCTGGCTGACGGGGCGCTGCGGCAGCTGGGGATCGACTCGCCGCGGATCGCCGTCGCCGGGCTCAACCCGCACTGCGGGGAGGGGGGGTTGTTCGGCGACGAGGACGACCGGGAGATCGCCCCGGCGGTGCAGGCCGCCCGGGCCGAGGGCATCCGGGCCGAGGGGCCGCTGCCGGCCGACACGGTCTTTTCCAAGATGCGCGGGGGCATGTTCGATTTGGTCGTCGTCATGTACCACGACCAGGGCCACATCCCCACCAAGCTCATGGGCTTTCAGTATGACGACAAGACCGGCACCTGGGGGCAGATGGCGGGCGTAAACATCACTCTGGGGCTGCCCATCATCCGGGTCTC